>JAGVSR010000047.1 GCA_019137195.1 Alphaproteobacteria bacterium | reverse complement strand
TCCCCATGGGCGGGACGAGGGGAGTGTACGTGCGGCGGCATAGAGCGGGGACAAGATTGGCTGGCCGTGAGGTGGGGCCGCTGGCCCGGTCGCCGTTGCTGCCCCTCACCCTGACCCTCTCCCCGTTCGCACCACGGGTGCAACGGGGCGAGGGGACGGGAGTGCGGTCGCTATGCGTCCGCTCGTGCCGTTGCTCTGCGCTGACTGCGGTCTGGTCTTACTTCGACGCGGCCACAGCGGTAACGAGCGCGCTCTGCAGGCCGGTCAATAGGATCTGGACTCCGATGCACAGCAGCAGGAACGCCGACAGTCGATTGAGGACCCGCGCCCGCGCCGGCCCGAGCAGCGTCACGACGCGATCGGCCGACGCATAGCAGACCCCGACGGTGAGCGCGACGGCGAGAGCGGCAACCGAGACGCCGCCCAGAAACGGGATCGACTCGACGGCGCTCGCCGGCCGGCTGGCGCTCAGCGCGATGGCGACGGAGATGGTCCCCGGTCCGGTCGTGAAGGGCATGGTCAGCGGAAAAAAGGCCACGTCGGCAGCGCCGGTCGCGGGTGCTGCCTGCTCCTTCTTGCGGTTCTCCGTCTCGTTCGAATAGGACAGCATCTCCCAGGCCGCGGCGCTGACCACGAGGCCGCCGGCAATGCGCAGCGCCTCGATGCTGATGCCGAAGAAGCTCATGAAGGGCGCGCCGACCCATAGCGCCAGCAGCATGACGATGGCCGAATAGGTGGCTACTCGCCACGCCAATGCGGTGCGTTCTCCCCGCTGCCGCTCGCCTGTCACTTGATGATAGATCAGCGCGCCGCCCAATGGATTGACGATCGAAAACAGCGCCGGCAGTGCGACGAGGAAGCTGCCGACGAATGTCGTCATCAAGGACATGCAACCTCTCCAGGGCCAGGGCCGGAAATTGAAGCCGGGCGTGGCCATTCCCGCGAGGCCCCGTCAAGCCTACATCAGTTTGTGCGGATTGACCTAGTTGATCGGCCTCTCAGCCGTGCGGCTCCGGCTCCCGGCACGGGAGCTTTCGGCACGAGATGCGCGAGGCACCCGCCTCGCGACCCGATGCTCGATTCTAGTCTGGCGGTTCGGAAGTCCACTTCAGCTCTGCGGCGGTGATGACAAGCGGACGTCAGACTCGCGGCCACACCAGATCAATGGCTTGTCAGCATCTTTTCGACCGCGAAGCGCGATCCGAGCGTGCCGAAGACTGTGACGAGCGTGACGGTCCGGACATTGGCGCCGATCAGGTCCCGCTCTCAGCCCCCTCGGGCAGCGGTGCTCCCCGATGCGGGATCGAGCATTGGCCCGAGAGCGGGGAGCGGGGCTCCGGCGGTCTTTGGTGAGTCCGCTCTCCTCCTTCGTGCGGCGGGGAGTGGAGACGGGGCGGGCGGTCGCCGCCTGGCGTTCGCGTCAGGGCCGCGAGCCGGTGCATCATGACGAGCGGGCGCGGGTTGCGATGCAGAGTTTCGCAAGCCGGCCTCTCGATCAGACAGGCCTCCGAACGGGTCTGGGCCGGCGACGGCTACGCCTCCAGAAGCGGACGCCGAACCGGCCGGCCGACGACCGGGGCGGTATGACGGGCACCCGCTATCCTGCTGTCGCCGGTGTCAAACACTGACTGTCGAGCGCCTGACTCTAGGGCCAGAAGCGACGAGCGATGGATAAGGACGGTCCGCAGCAAGGTGCTTATCAGGGCATGCGGACCGGGAGCCGACTGTACGATGATCAGAGCGGCGCATGGCGATGCCAAGTCCCCCGTGATGAACGGCAGTTGCTGGTCCAGCTTCCCTCCAGCAGGCGACTAGATGTGACCTCAATCAAATTCTGAGGCTTTTCACTTCTAAATCACAAAGAAATGAGATCGCGAAGAACGCGGTCTCTGGCCCAGCATTTGTTGTCGGATCGAGTGGTCCTTATTGCAGGCAAAACAAAAACAAATTGGCTGACGAGCGCCACCGATCGCTACGAGCTTCGGTAGGCGGAAGCATGCTCCAACCGCATGCCCTCAGTGTTTCCGCCCCTCGAGCCCTACGGCAGACGCCGTTCGACTTCTGAGACATCAGCTCGGTCCTTGTCGGGACCGGGATCGGGATTGAATTGCCTAACGAGCGAAATGAAACGGGCTGCACCAGCAAGGAGGAAGGAAGTGCATAAGAAATCGAAGACTTTCATGTCAGCCCTAGCGGCATCCGTTTCGATGCTCATGGCCGGACAGGCGAATGCAGAAGAGCAGATGGCAAAGACCAACGACTTCTGGTGGCCGAAGCGCCTCAAGCTGGAGCAGCTGCGCGCGCACAATCCTTCGTCGAATCCTTATGGCAGTGGCTTCAACTACGCTCAGGAGTTCTCCAAGGTCGACATCAAAGCCCTGAAGAAGGATATCGAGAAGACCTTGACCACGTCGCAGGAGTGGTGGCCGGCAGACTGGGGTCACTACGGCGGCCTCATGATCCGGTCGGCGTGGCACAGCTCGGGCACCTATCGCACGATTGACGGCCGCGGCGGTGCCGACGGCGGCCAGATCCGCTTCGAGCCGCAGAACAGCTGGCCCGACAACGTCAGTCTGGACAAGGCCCGCCGCCTGTTGTGGCCGGTCAAGCAGAAGTACGGCCGCAGCGTCTCGTGGGCGGACCTGATGGTCCTTGCTGGCAACGTGGCGCTCGAGTCCATGGGTTTCGAAACGATCGGCTTCGCGGGCGGGCGTGCCGATGATTGGGAACCCGACATGGTGTACTGGGGGTCTGAATCCAAGTTCCTCGCCAACGACGTTCGCTTGAAGACGGGCGGCGAGCTGGAGAAGCCGCTGGCCGCCGTGCAGATGGGTCTCATCTACGTCAATCCCGAGGGGCCGAACGGAAATGGCGACCCATTGTCAGCGGCGTCCGACATGCGGCTATCGTTCGGCCGCATGGCGATGAACGACGAGGAGATCGTGGCGCTCGTTGCAGGTGGCCATACTCTGGGCAAGGCGCATGGCGCTCGGAAGCCGGACGAGTGCATTGGCGCCGAGCCCGCTGCGGCCGGCGTTGAAGAGCAGGGCTTCGGCTGGGCCAACAAGTGCGGCAAAGGCAACGCCGAGGATGCCACGACAAGCGGACTGGAAGGCGCCTGGACCTCCACGCCGACCGCCTGGTCCATTCTCTACCTCAACAACCTCATGAGGTTCGAGTGGAAGCAGACGAAAAGCCCAGCGGGCGCAACGCAGTGGATTCCAACGGATGAGGCAGCAGCAAGCCTGGTGCCCGACGCCCACATCAAGGACAAGTTCCACGCGCCGATCATGTTCACAACGGACATGGCGCTCAAGATGGATCCCGGCTTCCGCCAGATCTCGGAGCGGTTCCTGAACAGTCCCAAGGAGTTCGATCGTGCCTTCGCTATGGCCTGGTTCAAGCTGACCCACCGCGATCTTGGGCCGCGCGCACGCTATCTGGGAAGCGAAGTGCCGAAGGAAGTCTTCAACTGGCAAGACCCAGTGCCAGCCGCGAGCCATAAGCTGATCAGCACCGACGACGCAGAGAAGCTCGAGGCATTGATCCTCAAGTCCGGGCTTTCAGTGTCCGAGCTGGTCAGGACTGCATGGGCATCCGCCTCCAGCTACCGTGGGTCTGACATGCGTGGTGGTGCCAACGGTGCTCGCATCCGGCTGGCACCGCAGAAGGACTGGGCCGCGAATAACCCGAAGGAGCTGGCAAAGGTAGTGGAGACACTGGAAAAGGTTCGCCAGGACTTCAACAAGTCGCTGTCCAGCGGCAAGCAGGTCTCACTCGCCGATACAATCGTCATCGGCGGCAACGCCGCTGTCGAGAAGGCTGCGAAGGATGCGGGCCAGACCGTAGAGATTGCATTCAGGCCGGGCCGCACCGATGCAACTCAGGAGCAAACCGATGTCGCTTCTTTCTCAGTCCTGGAGCCCACCGCGGACGGCTTCCGCAACTACTACACGAGCACCAGCTACGGCTCTCCGGCCGAGATGCTGGTCGAAAAGGCGGACTTGCTCACTCTGACGATTCCGCAGATGACAGCGCTCTTAGGGGGCATGCGCGCACTCGATGCCAATACCGATCAGGCCCAGCACGGTGTCTTCACGAGCCAGCCTGGCACGCTGAGTAACGATTTCTTCGTCAACCTGCTCGACATGAAGACCAAGTGGCGGAAGTCGTCCGACGACAGCATCTACGAAGGTGTCGACCGCGCCTCGGGCAAGGTCAAGTGGACAGCAACCCCCGTTGATCTTGTCTTTGGATCCAATTCCGAGCTTCGTGCGGTGGCAGAGGTCTATGCTTCCGGCGACGGCAAGGAGAAATTCGTCAAAGACTTCGTCGACGCATGGACAAAGGTGATGAACCTGGATCGCTTCGATTTGGCAGGCTGAGCGCTTTGGTGCTTGCCAATATAGGGAGTCCGAAGAAAAGTCGGATTTAACGGAAGATGAGCGGCGGCGCTTACGGTGCCGCCGCTTTTCATTGCAAATGGTGACCAAGAGCGCCCGCATTGTGCGAGGCTCTGCCGCCAACGATCAGCGAAGCAAAGAATGCGGCAATTCCGGATTGGAGGCCACGGTTCTTTTCCTGGCGGCGGCGTGCCGCTGCCTGCAATGCACTGCCATTGGCCTTCATTGAACATCACGGCTGTGCATGGGCACGGCGGGAGCTTCGGGCCAGTCTCGGTGGTCCGCTGGTGCTGCGATCCGTCCGGGGGTCCTTCAAGAGCGGACGCTCTGAAGCGGTAGCTCCCTGGTCCTTGTCGTGACGTCCTCGTTCTCCGTTTCTGTATAGCAGCCGTCGGTCCCGTGGCGCGGCATCGGCTGGCTGAAGGCTCGGGAAGCCAATACTGCGCGTTCGGATCGATAGGCTTTAGCACCACATCCCTTCAGATCCTGGGTCCGGCCTGGGGCCGCGGCCGGTCGGGACCAGCGCGCCCGGAGCGGTCCTGAAAATTTGCGGCCACCCCCTTGCGGTCCTGGCTCGGGTGCCCTACCTATGTCAATGTAATTAACATTCACATCGATCCTTGAGGGAGTGCGATGCAAGAGATGGTCGACCGTCTGGACGATTTCGGCAAACCCGCGTGGATCGCCGTGATGGTCCTGGGCTTCGTGGTGTTCTGGCCGGTCGGGCTCGTGATCCTGGCCTATCTTCTAGGGAGTGGACGCATGACGTGTGGTTGGCATCAAGGCCGCAGCCGCTGGCAGGGGCGGTTCGCGGATAAATGGGACCGGGCGCGGTCGCGGGTGGAGGACGAGGTGCGGACGTTCGCCGCGGGTGCTGGCGGCTCGGGCAACAAGGCGTTCGACGAGTACCGCGAGGCGACGCTGAAGCGCCTCGAGGAGGAGGAGCGCGACTTCCGCAGCTTCCTCGACCGCCTGCGCCAGGCAAAGGACAAGGCCGAGTTTGACCAGTTCATGGACGAGCGGCGCAACGCGCCGCCCGCGACGGGGCCGTCGCTGCCGCAGGCGTAGGCGGCAGGCGATCCGAGAAACGAGATGCGCGGCCGAGGGCTTCTCGGCCGCGCTTTTTGTTTGTTCGCAGAGGTCGGAGCAAGCATCTGCCCCTGACCGCGCCCCTCGTCCCGCTCGCGGGGCGAGAGGGAGGTCATCCCCGCCAGGGCGCGCGGTCCTCCCCCTTCGCGGGGGAGGCGTGCATCACTTGATGCCCTTCTGCATCTTGGCGGCCTCGACCGTGTTTTGCAGGAGGCAGGCAATCGTCATCGGGCCGACGCCGCCGGGCACGGGCGTGATGGCGCCGGCGACCTTCGCGCACTCATCGTAGTTGCAATCACCGACAAGCTTGGTCTTGCCGTTGGCCGAGGGCACGCGGTTGATGCCGACATCGATGACGATGGCGCCGGGCTTCACCCAGTCGCCACGCACCATCTCCGGGATGCCGACGGCGGCGATCAGGAGGTCGGCGCCCTTGACCACGTCGTGCAGATTGCGGGTGCGCGAATGCGCGATGGTGACGGTGCAGTTCTCCTTGAGGAGGAGGGCGGCGACCGGCTTGCCGACGATGTTCGAGCGGCCGACGACGACGGCGTTCATGCCGGCGAGGCTGGGGGCCGCCTTCTTGGCGAGGATGACGGAGCCCGTCGGCGTGCAGGGGACGAGAGTGCGCTCGCCGATCCACAGGCGGCCGACGTTGACGGGATGGAAGCCGTCGACGTCCTTGTTGGGGTCGATGGTGTTCAAGACGCGCTCGGCGTTGACGTGCTTGGGCAGCGGCAGCTGGACGAGGATGCCATGCACGGCGGGGTCGTTGTTGAGCTTCTGGACGATGGCAAGGATCTCGGCCTCGGTGGCGGTCGCGGGAAGCTTGTGCTCCCACGAGTTCATCCCGGCGGCGACCGTCTGCTCGCCCTTGTTCTTGACGTAGACCTTGCTCGCCGGGTCCTCGCCGACGAGGACGACCGCGAGGCCGGGCTTGAGGCCGTGGCTGGCAATGAGGGCGGCGACATCCTTGGCGACGCCTTCGCGAACCTCGGCCGCGATGGCTTTGCCGTCGATGATCTGGGGCATGGGCGTTCTCCTCGCATTCAAGTCTTTTGCGGACCAACAGTCGCGGCAAGCCGGGCCTCGAGGCGCACCTCGATCTCGCGAGGGTTGCCCGCGATCGAGAGCGACTTGACCCGAGATTTCGCCCCCGAAATAAGCGCAACGCAGGATTTCGGAACTCCCAGCCATTCGGCGAGGAGCTTCGAGACCGCTGCGTTGGCTTGTCCCTCGGACGGAATCGCGCGCACTCGAGCCCGTAACGCGGGCCCGTCTGCAGTCGATTCAATGCCGTCAATTGTATCTTTGGACGATTTCGGCGTGAGACGGACGCGCACAATGACGCACGCGTCGCCCTGCCGCCAGGGCGCGGCGGTCGCGCTCATGCTCCGAAGCGCATCGAGAACAGCACGTGGCGCACGATGCTGATGGCGATCAGCAGGATGAGCGGCGAGATGTCGAGTGCGCCGGTGTTCGGCAACATGCGCCGGATGGGCCCGAGAAGCGGCTCGGTGGCCATGTTCAGAAGCTGCCACAAGGAGCGCACGTAGGGGTGGCTGGCGTTAATGACGCCGAGGACCATGAGCCAGGAGAGGATGACGGAGAAGACAAGCACCCACCAGTAGAGGTCGATGAGATAGATGAGGATGTCGAGCAGGACGTTCATGGGGCCTCGATCCGTCGGCGGTTACGCTCGCTCACGTGTTTAGCTGCGCCGCACCTTGGGGGCAAGGCGGACGGCGGCTTGGCCTCGTGCGTCGAGAGCCTTGCTCGTTACGGGTTGCGGGTTGGCGCGCGGCAGAGACGGGTACAACCGTCGGCGAGCGGCCTGTCCTGCATCTTCGGGCGGTACCGTCGTGCGTGTCAGGCCGAAGAGGCCGCGGCGCCAGGCACGCAAGTGAGCATCGCGCCCCAACGAACGCACCACGAAAAATCGGGATGCTGGCCGGTCAGCGGCATACGTCACGGGACCGGCTGGTGGAGCCGAGGGGAATCGAACCCCTGACCTCTGCAGTGCGATTGTGCCCGGGCCAGTTGCTCCGTGTTCTGCAATGTTCCGGCAGGCGCAGATCAAGCCATTGATTTTACGTATTTAATAGACACTTTTCCCGCAATCTGCAACAACACCAGAAATCGCCACGCACCGTATCCGTGCGTGACAGGTGCGTGACAGGATTCAGGGGGCCTTGTTTTATTGGGCTTCTACCCCTGACCTCTTTTGGCGCGAGCTCGAAACATGCCGAGTTTAAAGGCTAACCATCGTGTCATTGCCGCGGCCAAACCCGCGCACGGCAAGCGCACGCGTTACCGCATCGAAGGCGTCGAAGGCCTCTGGCTCGACGTCAGCGCGAGCGGGCGGCGCTACTGGTATGTCCGCTATCAGCCCGGTGGCCGGCAGACGCGTAAGGAGCGTTGGTACAGGTTGGGCGATGCAAGCTCAGTCGGACTTGCCGACGCCAGCGCGAGAGCCCGTGACGTCCTCACGGACGCCTACGCCAAGGAGAAAGACCCCCATGCCGAGCGCGTCGCCAAACGCTCCGAAACGCTGACCTTTGGCGACCTCTATCAAGACTGGTACGACCGCCACGCCGCACCCACGCTCGCGCGAGCGCCGACCGACCAGTCTATCTTTCGCACCCACATCGAGGGCGGATTCGCCAAGCAAAGGCTCACGACGTTGACACGCGCAGACGTTGGCAAGCTGCGCGACAAGGTCGCCAAAAACTCCAGCCCCATCGCTTCCAACAATGTTCTCATTCTCGTCAATCGTGTGCTCAATTGGGCCGTCGATGAAGGGCTCATCGAGTTCAATCCGGCATCGAGGATGCGCAAGGTCGGACAAGTGAAACCGCGCGAGCGCGTCTTGTCCGAGGACGACATCGCCAAGTTCTGGACTGCCCTTGCCGAGATGGAAACCATGACCGGCGATCACGTGGCGCGCGGCGAAGCCGGACGCATGATGAGTCCTGCCACGCGCTCTGTGTTGCGTCTCCTGCTCCTCACCGGGCAGCGCCGCAGCGAAATCGTCCAGGCCGAGAAGTCGGAGCTCGAACTGAATATCGCTGAACCTGTCTGGACCATTCCCGGTGAGCGCACCAAGAACGGTCTCCTGCATCGCCTTCCTTTGTGTCCTCGGGCCAAGGCCGAGTTCGCGAAGGCCGTCGCGGCGAGCCCTGCCGGAAGCCGCTATGTGTTCCCTTCCCCCGTCTCGGACGTGGATGAACCGATACTGGCGACCACCGTCACGCGCGCCATGGACCGGCTGGTGACCCAGCTGAAGATCAGCAAGGTCTCGCCGCATGACCTGCGGCGCACGGTCGGCACCGAGATGGCGCGTCTCGGCCTGCCGGTGCACGTGCGCTCCCTCGTGCTCAATCACAGCCCCATGAGCCGCGGCATCACCGATGCCGTCTACAACCGCTACGCCTATGACAAGGAGAAGCGCGAGGCTCTGATGACTTGGGAAGCTCGGCTCAGGCGGATAACGTTGAAGACTGTCCAATCACCTCAAGAACACTCGCAACTCAAGCCTGCTTTCCGGCGAGACGATAGCAATCCCTGAAATCTTCAATCTGAGAGAGCCGCTCCTTTTGCGCAAACGTCAGATTGGCTGTCCGAAAATATAGCGCCGCCATCTCAGGATTTTTCTCGATGCCCCACCCGACGCAGGCAAGCTTGCCTAACTCATACGCCGCCTCGCCATAGCCTTTGTGGGCCAACTCGCGGAATATGCTGGCAGCTTGACCGTAGTTGTG
>JAGVSR010000057.1 GCA_019137195.1 Alphaproteobacteria bacterium | reverse complement strand
TCGGCATGGCCGAACACAAGTCGCTCAAATACTTGTGAGAACTCCGTGTACCGGCCCGGCAAAAAAGAACGGCCAGGACGGCGAGGCCCTGGCCGGCAATCATGCTGCAGCGTTCGAGAGGGCCTCAGGCAGGCATGGCATCGGCCTCGGCGAACGTGAGGAGCTTGCCCTGCTTTTCGTCCCACACCTTCAAGCGAACACACTTGAGGCTTTCCAGGATGGACAGGCGGTTGAGCGAGCGGAACTCCGGCACCTTCGCCATGCTCTCGACCAGCCGGTAGTTCGGAATGCGGCTGTTCAAATGATGGATGTGGTGCAGCCCGATGTGCCCGGTGAACCAGTTCAAGAACCCGGGCAGATCGTAATAAGAGCTCCCGAGCACCGCAGCCACCTGATAGTCCCAACCGTCCTGGTGACGCCAATACGTGCCCTCGAACTGGTGCTGGATGTAGAACAGCCAGCCTCCCGCTGCCGAAGCCACGACCACGATCGGAATGATGATCCACAACAGGTTCGACAGACCGATGAAATAGGCGATTGGTCCGTAGAACGCCAGGATCGCGAGATCGAGCCCAAGCACGCTCTTCCATCCGTCACGGAACGCAAGGCCGTGGAACCAGGGCTGGCGCTGGATGGCCAGAAAGTAGAATGGAATCCCGAAACCGAACAGAAATAGGGGGTTGCGGTAGATGCGATAGTAGAGCCGGGCCGGTGCGGAGCTCTTCTTCCACTCATCGACCGTCCAGGTATCGATGTCACCCACCCAGCGCCGATCGAGATTGCCCGACGTCGCGTGATGCAATGCGTGCTCGCGCTTCCAGAGGCTGTAAGGCGTCAGCGTGAAGATCGAGACGAGACGGCCGACGTTGTCGTTGCCGGCCCGCGTGGGCAGAAACGACTGGTGGCCGCAGTCGTGCTGGATGATGAAGAGTCTCACCACCAGCCCGCCGGCCGGCAGCGCGAGCAGAAGTGCGAGCGGCAGGCTGACCGGCATCACCATCACCATCGCCGCCACCAGCCCAACCAGCATCGCGATGGTGCTCGCGAGCTGCCAGATGGCACGCCGCGGCAAGGCTTCGGCACAGGCATTGAGCCGCTGCGCCCAGCCTTTGACGAGGTCGCGCGCCTCATCACGGCTCAGCGCCTCGATATTGATCGACATTCAGTTCCCCCGTCCCCAGAAAGTTGTCGGCGGCGCTTCTTAGCGCGGAACGCCGCCGTTGGCCACTCGCCTCCTCAGGCCGCCAACTCCCACTTATCGCGCCACTCGGGACCGACAAAGTTGATGATGATGGATTTACGCAGCTTTTTCAGTGGATGATGGCCGACGCCGTGCCACGTATTCTTGCCCGGAATGAAGATGACGCCGAGATTTTTTCCGTATGGCGCGGTCGCCACATACTTGAAGTCGGGCGGTCCGTCGTGGATGTCGGTGCCGGCCGTCGCCAGCTCGGGATCGTCGAGCAGATAGACCAGCATCGTGAATTTCTTGACGAAAATGTCGGTGTGTGGCTCCAGCCAGAAGCCAGGAGCATCCTGGCAATACTCGACCCGGAGGTGGGTTCCGGCGAGGTTGGTGCCCGTCTCCTTCTCGATGGCGGCCCGGACTCTGGCGTCGTTGAACCCCTCGACGACACGCTTCACGACCGGGAAACGGGCCTGATTCTCGGGCGTGAAATAGACACGCTGCGAGTTGTTGGTCTCGCGCCGGCCATTGAACACCGAATCGACCGGGGCAGAAATCGGGAGCGCCGAGATTGCCTCCACGTCCTCGGCCGGCAGCGCCCTCTCGAGCAGCCAGAAATCGAACGGCTTGGTCTCGTGGCGAGCCCGGCTGAGGCAGTCGAGGAACTGTACGGCCACCGGCGGCAGGTCGGCCGCCGGAGCGTCGGAGCGAACGGTCTCGAGCATGGGTCACTTTCCTTTGTAGAAGAAGGGAACGAGCTTCTTGACGAGGGACGATAGTTTGTGGCGGCCGAGCTGGCGCGTCAGAGCGCTTTCGTCCTTCACCCAGTTGAACATCACATAGCGCCGCTCACCGACGAACGGCCTGTGTCCGTGGAACGATCGCTCGCCGACCTTGAAGGCCGCGAACGAGCCGCCGTTGGGCGGGATCTCGGCCGCATAGTCCTCGAGGTCGGTGCCGCTTCTCAGCATCCTCAAGCGCCCGCCACCGTCCTCCCACTTATCGTTGAGATAGAGGAGGCAGGTGACGACCTTGTCCTTGGTGTCGGTGTGGATACGCCCGTCCTTCGCCTGCGCTTGGCCACGTACGGTGATCATAAGCGGCAGCCCCTTCAGGTCGACGCCGAACTTCTTCCCCACCGCCTCGGCAAGTGCGGGCGACTGGATATCGTCGATGAGCTTCTTGAACGCGGGGCCGTACTCGAGCGACGAGAGCGGGAAAATCCCGGGCTTCTCGATCTTCGGGAAATCGTTCTGGATCGCCTCGAGATCCAGATCGGAAAGCACACGCTCGGTGGCGAAGAACGGGAACGGCTCCCGGGCCACGTCCGCCTTGGAAATTAGATCGATGTTGATCACGTATGACCTCCTTGCTCTCGTTCTTTCCTCGACACCGGCCGCTTCCCGCGCCGGCCCGGGGGGCCTTGCCCTTTGGAGTCCGCATCACCCCGGGAAAGGCGATTGCGGTCCAGCCCGGACGGAGCCCGACGGCTCACGCCGCCTTGACCGCGATTAGTGCCCGCACCTTTTCGACCACGGCGCCGACCGTGTTGAAGTCGGTAGTCTCCTCGTTGGCGTTGTAGGGGATCTCGATGCCGAACGTGTCCTCGATGTCGAACACGATCATGGCGAGGTCGAGCGACTCGATCTCGAGATCCTTGAGCGGCGTCGCGAGGCCCACGTCATCGATCGGCGCCTTCATGTGCTTTTTCAGGATGTCGACGATCTTGGCCGCAACCTCGTCCATCAGGGTCTCCCTCCGAGAATCAACCGGCCAGCGCGGGGTCCTCGCCCGCCTCCGTCAGCTTGTGTATGAGCAGACTCTTGACCGGCGAGAGCACATTGCCGAGCCGCAGCAGCCCCTCGCGCGCCATGCGCGCAAGGGGCCTGTTGTCCGTGTAGAGCCCTACGATCGCATTGGTCGCCGTAAACAGAGGCCAGGTGGCGTAGCGGTGCTCGCGGCCGAAGCGCTCGAGCACCGCCTCGCAGCCGATGTCGAGGCCGGTACGGGCTGCGCCTGCGACGGTGTCGATCAGCGTCACCGCACCCTGGAGGCCGAAGTTGAAGCCGTGCGCCGTGACGGGGTGCATGCCGACGGCTGCGTCACCCGCGAGTGCGAAGCGCCGGCCATGAAAGCTCGCAGCATAGACCGCGACGAGCGGATAGGCGTAGCGCTCGCCGATGAGCGTCATGCCACCCCAACGGCGGGCGAAGCGGCGCTCGATATCGGCGGCGAACAACGCCGGATCGAGTGCCAGCAACGCCGGCGCCATGCTGGCATCGACAGTGAGCACGATCGACGATTGCGACCCATTGAGCGGCAACGCTGCCAACGTCCGGTCGTCATCGAACCATTCGATGGCCGTCTGATCGTGAGCAAGCTCATGGCGCATGCGGCAAACGATGCAGACGCGGCCGAAATCCTTCATTTCGGCACCTATGCCCGCCTTGCGCCGGGTCTCGGAGAAGCGGCTGTCGGCGGCGATCGCGAGCCGGGCAGAGAGCGGATTGCCGCGCGACAGGCTAAGCGTTGCGGCGGCTGCGCCGAGCTCGAGCGCGGTCACGGCAACGCCGCCGTCGAGCGAGACACGGGGGCACGACTTCACCCGCTCGTAGAGAGTGCGGCGGATGACGTTGTTCGGCACCAGCGTGCCCAGAGCTTCGTGACCCACCTGTCCCGCCGGCAGGTCGAGCAATTCGCCGGACGCCGAGTTGAGGACCGAGGCGCGCCGGATCGGCGACTTGTCGGCGTCGGAAATGAGATCCCACACCCCGATCCGCTGCAGGATCGCGACAGATCTATGGGTGAGCGCGATATCGCGTCCGTCGGGTAGCGGCGCCACCAGGCCGGCCTCTGGCTCTTTCTCGACGACTTGGACGGCAAAGCCAGCCATGTCGGCCAGCACGGCCGCGGCCAGACCCGCGGGGCCGGCACCGACGATGGCGATGTCGCACTTCGACTGCAAGGGGCCCCCACGAGGCGATTCAGGCATACTGCACGCTTAAAATGGCGACCCCGAAAGTCCTTGACCTGGATCGGAACGAAGCCGAGCGAATTGCCGCGGCCGGAGCCCGGCGCACGATGAGGTGACCTCGAAAAATTCTCGTTCCTTGAAATACTTGACGGCATCTCGCCAGCGGGGGCCGTGTGCGATCGGTCTTGCACGTTACTGTGAGGCGGCTCGCAGGTTGTGCTCAGGCTCCGCAACAGGCTCAGGGTGCCTCCACCGGCTTCTCCCGACGCGCATCGCGGGCCGGCTGCATGCGGAATAGATGCGCCTTGCGCTGCCTCCACCACGCGCTCAAGTCTCGGCGCTCGTCGGGCGTCATGCTCTCGACCGTTTTGATGATCGCCTCGCGAGCGGTTGCCCGGAGCTTGGCATCGGCCGCGTCGATGACGTCGAACTCGCGGCGCACGGCCGCTGGGTCGAGCGGGTCGGCCGCAAGCGCGGCTGCAGCGGCCAGCCGGGCGTCGATGACAGCCGCCCTCAATGGGCGAAGGTCTCCCTTGCCCTGCTTCAAGACCTTCTCCAGCGCCTTGCGCCGTTCGGCCGGCAGTTGGCGAACGAAGCTCCTGATGCCGATCTCACCCCGGCCAGACATGCCGCCGCCACCGTGGCGCTTGCCGGTCAGAACCGAGCCGACGAGCGCCCCACAGATGAGGAGGTTGAGCGCCAGCGAGACCGCAAGCAGCGCACCCATCCATCGTCTCCAGCCGGAGGTCGCTTCCGTCCGCCCGTCTCCTGCGGTACCGCTCACCACACGTCCTCCCCGCTGAGCTCGCCGTCGTCGGCGGCCATGGCCAGCTCCGTCACGTCGTCGCCTTCGTCCAACTCGTCGCTGAGCGCGGCGACCATCGGATCGACGACCGGACCGGCAAAGCCGGTCCAGCCGCCAACGAGCCCGATGACGAGCGCGGCCGCGACGGCGCCGGCCGCAGAGCGGCTGAAGCCGCCTCCGAGCCAGCTCCTTTGCGGTCGGCGGCCTACGAAAGTCGTCATATCAACGACCGTGCCGGCAGCAGCGCCTGCGTGGCCCTCGCGCACCGTCGCAACCGGCGGGCCGCGCAGCCCGGCCCGCTCGTGTCCGGCAGCCTCGACGATACGCTGAGCGAGCGCATCGCGCCGCCGTTCGCCAAGATCCGGCGGGGGCACAGCCATGAGCCTCGCCAGGGCTCGGCCCTCCTCCATGATCCGGCGCGCCTCGGCATCTGTCACGATAAGGCGGGCGAAGCGGGTTCTCTCGACGGCGCTCCAGCGCGCCATGTCGCCACCCTTGAGTTCCACGAGGTCGACCAGCGCCTCGATCTCGGCCGCACGATCAGGCCATCCGTTGCTCATCTTTCACTGTCCTCGAGAAGCCCGCGCCATTCGTCCCTGAGACTCTCCTTCAGCGCACGTCTCCCGCGCGCAATGAGCGACTCGACCGCGTCCGTCGAAAGCCCCATCGCGGCCGCAATCTCGCCCTGGCTCCACTCCTCGTAGTGGAACAGCACGAGCGCCTGCCGCTGCCGCTCGGGAAGTAGCGCGAGCGCCGCCTCGACCCGCCGGCTCGCGTCTTGGCGCGCGATCGACACCTCCTGCAGCGGCGCTTCCGCCACCTCGGGCAGAGCTTCGACCGTGATGAGCTTCGCACCCGAGCGGCGGCTGTCGATGGCGAGATTGACGACCACCCTCGAAAGCCAAGGCCTCAACCCTCCCCGTGTCTCGTCGACCTGCCCAGCCGACCGCCACAGGCGCAGCATGGCCTCCTGGGCAACATCCTCGGCAGCAGCCGCGTCGCCGAGGATGCGGGTCGCGAGCCGCACGGCCCGATCGAGATGACTGTCGACCAGCTGCCGAAACGCGTCGAGGTCCCCGCCGGCGGTCTTCGCCAGCAGGAACCCCTCGTCGTGCTCCGGCCTCCCTTTCGTCGGCCCGCTTCCGCTCGCGGCCACGGCTCTCCCCGGCATGACTGCAGTGGGGCGCAAGTATCGCTCCGAACCGCGGCGAATGCTACTCTTTGCTCCCCCAGGCCTTCTGCTCCGAGGGAGAGAGATCCGGCGGTCCGATTTTGCCGTCGTTGTCGAGGTCGAGCGAAGAGAAGCGCTTCTCGGCCTTGGCCACGAACTCGTCGACCGAGATACGGCCGTCGTTGTTTTTGTCCACACGGTGCATCATCCGCTTGACCATATTGTCGGCGCGCAGGCCGGCCGCGGTCCCGAGCTCGGCCGCGTCGAGGCTGCCGTTACCGTCGGTGTCGAGCTCCTTGAACTTCGCATCCGCACTTGCGATCACGTTGTCGAGCGTCTGCTCCTTCCTCCTCTCGCCGCCCTTGCCCCAGCCCCACATGCCGCCGCGGCGGCCGTGTCTCTCGTCGTCGCTGAGCTTGCCGTCGGAGTTGAGATCCCGTTCGCCGAAACGGGCCTTGGGCCCGGCTACGAACTCGTCCTTCGTCACTTTGCCGTCGCCGTTGGCGTCAAGCCGCTTGATCATGCGCTTCGAGCGGATGTCGTCACGCTCGTCCATCGGCGCCCGGAGCTCGGCGGGGTCGATGCTGCCGTTCTTGTCCTTGTCGAGGTCCGCAAAGACCTCCTTGCGCCTCGACAGAAACTCGTCCTTGCTCACGAACCCGTCCTTGTCGGCGTCGAGGCGCTTGAGACGCTGGGTGCCGCCGTGGCCCTTGCCGTGGCTGCCACCCCAGCCCCAGAAGCCACCACCCTCGGACTTGCCGTGCCCGCCGCCGGTCGCCGCATCTGCGGCCACGCCGGCCGACGCCAGGACGAGACCAGCCGCCAGCACCTTCGCGATTTTACTCATTTTCCAGCTCCTTGCCTCGAGGTCCGGTGCCGCCTCGGCACCCCTTCTGAAGGCAACAACGAACGGATGGAGCGGCATCCGTCGCACAATCCAGCGCCAACGGGACAATATTTTCTGTCCGGGGCCGGCGCTCCGGGTGATCCCCGCCACATCGTCGTCCGGGCGATGGCTGAGAGGCAGACCAAGACGCGGCATGCGGCACGTCGCTCTGGATCCCGGTCCGCCCCGCGTGTCTCGCGCGCTGGTGCGCTGGCACGACGCCAGGGTCGTCTCCGCCGCCTTCGGCCGCTCACCGAACGAGTTCGTCGAAAAGCGCATGCACGCGTGCAAGCGTCTCGGTAAGCTGGACCTCCAGCGCAGCGAAGCTCGGTGAGTCGCCGGCGCGAGCGAGGAGATCCTTGAGACCGTGCGGAGCGGTCTTGGGATCGAAGCTGCCCTCGAGACAAAGACGCAAGACCTGCGTCAGATCGTGGATGAGCCGCGCCGCGCCGACGAGTTCCTCGGCCGCGCCCGGATCGAGTACACCCGCCGCCGCGAGCTTCTGAAAGGCGCTTGCCGTATTCTGATCCAGAACCTCTGGACGCTCGTGGGCGCTGACGAGTTGCAGGAACTGGGCGATGAACTCGAGATCGACGAGGCCGCCGCGCACCTGCTTGAGGTCCCAGATGTTCTTCGTGGCCTTTTCCGCCTCGATGCGCTGGCGCATATCGAGCACGTCGCCGGCGATCTTGATCCGGTCGCGCGGACCAACGAGCGTCGCTCGGATCGCCCGCTCGACCGCGGCCTTGAGGTCCGGCGGCCCGGTGATCACGCGAGCCCGCGTCAGTGCCATGTGCTCCCATGTCCACGCTTCTCTTGCCTGATACTCGACAAAGCTCGAGATCTGCGTCGCTACCGGCCCCTTCTGCCCCGATGGCCGGAGCCGCATGTCGACCTCGAACAGAGTGCCCTCGGCGGTCGGCGCCGACAGCGCCGTGATGAGCCGCTGCGTGAGGCGCGTATAGTACTGCGAGGGCGCTAGCGCCTTGCTTCCGTCCGACATCACGGCCTCGGGATCGAAGTCGTAGATGACGATGAGATCGAGGTCGGATGCGGCCGTCATTTCGTGCCCGCCGAGCTTGCCCATGGCAATGACGCACGCAGCACCTCCAGGAACTCGCCCGTGCCCGCGCTCGAGCTCATCCTCGACGGCGCTCTGCATGGCCGCGATCAGCCGCTCCGCGAGGAGCGCATAAACCTGACCGGCCTGGCTCGCATTGATGGTGCCCGATAGCACGCGCACGCCGATCAGGAATGCCTGCTCGCTGCCGACGATGCGCGCCTGATCGAGCACCGTCTGGATATCGCCCGCAGAGGCGAGCTCCTGGGCGATGACGGCGTCGAGATCGGCCGCCGAGGGAAGCACGGCGAAGGTTCTCGGATCGAGCACCGCATCGAGAAGGCGCCGCCGGCGCGAGAGAATGCGTGCGAGCCTCGGCGCCGTGCCCATGATGTCGGCAATGAGGCGAAGAAGGTTCGGATTGGCACGCAAGAGCGAGAACACCTGCACACCGGCCGGCAGCTCGGACAGGAAGCGGTCGAAGCTCGCGAACGCACTATCTGGATCGGCCGTGTCGGCGAGGGCCGTGATCAGCATCGGCTGCACCTCCGTGAGCCGCTCCCTTGCGCGCGGCGAGCGCACGGACGGATACCGGCCATGATGCCAGCCGCGCACGGCGGCCAGGACCTGGGAGGGCTGCGAATAGCCCATCTGCTTCAGGGCAGCGACTGTGCCGGGATCGTCGTCCTCGCCGGCGAACACCATGTTGGCGCCCGCCGCGCTCGTCAGCTCCGGGCTGTCCTGGAACAGCACCCCGTAGTGGCGCTGAACAAGCTCCAGGGTCGGGATCAGCTCGGCCGAGAAGGCCGCGAGATTGCCGTAGCCCGCAAAGCGCGCGAAGCCCTCCAGCGCATCAGGCTCCTCTGGCAGCTCGTGCGTCTGCTCGTCGGCCACCATTTGGATGCGATGCTCGATGCGCCGCAAATAAAGATAGCTCCTCTCGAGGTCGGCGCGTACGGCTTCCTTGATCCACCCCCGCTCGACGAGCTTCGCCAGCGCGTCGAGCGTGCGCCGAACCCGCAGATCCCGCTGGCGACCGCCAGCGATCAGCTGCTGCGTCTGAGCGAAGAATTCGATCTCGCGGATGCCGCCGGCTCCGAGCTTGACGTTGTGGCCGGCGACCGCAATGCCGCCCAGCCCACGGAAAGCATGGATCTGCCGCTTCATGGCGTGAATGTCGGCAATCGCCGCGAAGTCGAGGTATTTCCTCCAAATGAAGGGAGCGAGTTCGGCGAGAAACGCATCGCCTGCCGCGATGTCCCCGGCGACGGGTCGCGCCTTGATGAGCGCCGCACGCTCCCAGTTCTGGCCGAAGCTCTCGTAGTAGATGGCAGCCGTGTCGGTCGAGAGCGCAATCTGGGTCGCGCCCGCATCGGGCCTCAGGCGCAGGTCGGTGCGGAACACGTAGCCGTCGGCCGTGCGCTCGTCCATGATGCGGACGAGATCGCGCGTCATGCGAACGAAAAAGGCCTGCAGCTCGAGCCCGTCCCTGAGCCTCGACTGCCCGGCCTCGTAGAACACAATGAGGTCGATATCGGACGAATAGTTGAGCTCGAACGCGCCGTGCTTTCCCATACCGAGCACGATGTAGCCCGAGCCTGCCTCCGGCCGCTCCGGATCGGCCGCCGTCCAGTCGCCCCTCTCGACCGCCTTGCGGAACAGGAAGCGCACGCCGGCCGCGAGCGCAGAGTCGGCGATCGCCGTCAGCGCCTCGGTCACGCGCATGACCGGCCATATGCCGGCGATGTCCGCCAGTCCGATCAGCAGCGCCGCCTCGGTCTTGAAACGGCGCACGGCGCGCATGACCTCCGTGATATCGGAGGCGACACCGACCCTAGCTTGCATGTCGGCCTTCAAGGCGTCGAAGTGCCTATCGGGATCGGATTCCAGAACTCTGAGGAGCCGCGCCGGCTCACGCAGGACGAGGCCACGCAAATAAGGCGAGCCCGCGAACGCGCCCGCGACGAGCGCACGCACCGGCGGATGCTCCAGGAGCGCGAGCAGGCGCGAAGAATCGGGATCGCCCCGCACTTCGTCGTTGAGGCCCGCGATGTCGCTCTCCTGCGAGCCGCCATGTAGAGCAACGGGCCATTCGCTGATACGCGCGTGGAAGGGATCTGCGCCCGCCTCGTCACCTACGCCGCTTGTGCCCATGCCCATCACCTGCCCCTTTCCGAGTGGCAGCTACCTAGACTGGCCCGGAAGCTCAAAGCAAGTCGGCCGAGCCAACCGAGCGCACGAGCGGAGGAAGGTTCACCGGGGCAACACCAGCACCACGCGCAGCCCTGGCTCGTTGTCCTCGAGCCGGACGGAGCCGTTGTGCAGCCGCGCGACCGCCGAGACCAGACTCAGTCCAAGCCCCGTGCCGGGCTGCGTGCGGCTTTGCTCGAGGCGAACGAACCGCTTCAAGGCCCGCTCGCGGTCGGCAGCACAGATGCCGGGCCCCCGGTCGGAGACGGCGATCTCGGCGCCGGCAGCCACCTCCCTCACCTCGACCGAAATTTCGGGCGCAGGCATCCCGGACCTCCCGTCCGTCCGGCGCCCATACTTGATGGCATTGTCGATGAGGTTCGCGACCGCCTGCCCGACGAGCTGTCGGTTGGCGCGGATCGCAGGCCCCGTACCGGCCGTAATCGTGAGCGAGAGCCCGGCCTCCTCGGCGACCGGCTCGTAGAGCTCCGCCACATCGCGCACCATGGCGCCGACATCGAACGTGACCGAGCTTTCCTGCACCGCCCCTGCCTCGAGCTTGGCGATCAGAAGAAGGGCATTGAACGTCTTGATCAGCTCGTCGGCGTCCTCGATGGTCCGCTCGAGCCCGGCGCGATAGGCCTCCGGCCCGCCCGCGTCGCGCAGCGCCTCCTCTGCCCGGTTGCGCATCCGGTTAAGCGGCGTCTTGAGGTCGTGCGCGATGTTGTCGGAGACCTCCTTCAGTCCTGCCATCAGGAGCTCGATACGCTCCAGCATCTCGTTGAGACTCTTGGCGAGGTCGTCGAGCTCATCGCCCGAGCCCGACAGTGGAATGCGTTCCGACAAGCGTCCAGCCATGATCTTCCGGCTCGTCGCCGTCATGGCCTCGATGCGCCGCAACGCGATCCGGCTCATGGCGAGGCCGGCTAGAAGCCCCGTCAGCCCGAGCGCGACGAAACCAGTGAGGAAGCTCCCCTTGAGGCGAGAGGCGAACGCGCGCTGCTCGTCGACGTCACGACCGACGAGAAGCGTGATCCCCGGCGCGACCGAAACCGGCACCGCGACGCCGAGCCGCTCGCGCTTCTCCGCACCCTCGCCGGTCTCGAACCGGAACACGCCCCCCGCTGGATTGCCGGCGATCTCGGGCGGAACACGGTTGAGGTTGCCGGCGAGCTTCCGCCCTCCGGGATCGGCGAGATAGTAGAGACCGGGACCCTCCTGATGGCTCATCAGCCGCACGGCGTAGGTGAGAGAGGGAATGCCGCGCGCCTGGGCCTCACGCGCGAGTGTCGCTGCCTCGGCCGAGATGGTGGCGAGCGTCTGGTCGGTCAGGACCGCGTTGGTCTCGCGGAAGAGAAGCCAGGCGACCGCGGCAGCGCCGACGAGGAACGCGGCCATGCCGGCGATCGCGAGCCGGAACGCGGTCGTCCCAGCCTGCCGGATCAGGAGGTCACGGAGCGCGTTCACTGATCATGTACCCTGCCCCGCGCACCGTATGTAGAAGAGGCTTGTCGAACGTCTTGTCTATTTTTGACCTCAGTCGGGAAACATGCACGTCGATGACGTTCGTCTGCGGGTCGAAGTGGTAATCCCATACGTGCTCGAGCAGCATGGTGCGCGTCACCACCTGGCCTGCGTTCTTCATGAGGTACTCGAGGAGCCGGTACTCGCGCGGCTGCAGGAGAATGTGCTCGCCCCCGCGTGTCACCCGGTGCGACAGCCGGTCGAGAACGAGATCGCCGACCGCGTACCGCGTCTCCTGCTCCTCCGGAACGACGCGCCGTCCGAGCGCCTCGATACGCGCGAGCAGCTCCGAGAAGGCGTAGGGCTTGGTGAGGTAGTCGTCGCCGCCGGCGCGAAGCCCTTTGACCCGGTCGTCGACGTCGCCCAGCGCCGAAAGGATGAGTACCGGCGTGCGGTTCGACTCCGCCCTCAGGGTCTTCACCACCGTTAGCCCGTCGAGCTTCGGCAGCATGCGGTCGACGATGAGAGCGTCGTACGTGGCGCCCTGTGCCATCGCGAGCCCCGTCTCGCCGTCGCCGGCAAGGTCCGCCGTATGCCCGCTCTCGCGCAGCGCCTTCTGCAGGAACTGCGCGGTCTCCCTGTCGTCCTCGATCACCAGTAGGCGCATGCTTCGTCTCGTGCGATCCTTCGTGACGTGAACCCCCTCACCCGAACCCTCTCCCCCAAGGAGGGAGTGACTTCCAGCCGGCTCCTTGGGGAGCACTTGCTGTCAACAACGGACCCGATGGGTTTCCCTCTCACGTGGCAGAGAGGGTTAGGATGAGGGGGCAGGAACTTCCGCGGCCACTCTTAGCACAAAAGAGGGCGGCCTGTGGTCCTCAGGCCGCCCCGAAGTTCTTCAGGCGTGGCTAGCACCTCAGCCCTGGTTGCCGAGCTTCAGCGACACGATTCGCTTCTGGTCGGATGCCTTGACGTGCAGCATGACGGCCTTGAGACCCTTGCCCTCGACCTTCTTGAGGGCTGCCACCACGTCCTCGGGGCTGGAAACCGTCTGGCGGTCGACCTCGAGGATCACGTCGCCCGACTTGAGGCCCTTCTCCGCGGCGTCCGAGTCGGGCTCGACCTCGGTGATCTCCACGCCGTCGGCACTCTTGCCCGGACCCTCGGCCTTGGCAGGCGCAACCTTGATTCCGAGCTTGTCGAGGCTCGTCTCGCCGGTCTCCTCGTCCGGGGTGTCGGCAGAGCCTTCACCCTGCTCGAGCTTGGCGATCTCCTCGGACGTGCCCGGGAACTTGCCGAGCTTGACCTTCACGGACTGCTCGCCCGAGCCGCGCCAGACTTTCACGTCGACAGTCGTGTCGGGAGCGTAGTCGGCAATCTTGCGCGCGAGATCCTTGCTGTCGGCGATCTTGTCGCCGTTGACCGACAGGATCGCGTCCTGGGCCTTGAGACCGGCCGCTGCAGCCGGACCGCCACCCGTCACCTCGCTGACGAGCGCACCCTTGGCATCGGCGAGACCGAGAGCGGCCGCCGTGTCCTCGTCGACGTTCTGGATCTTGACGCCGAGCCACCCGCGGCTCACGGAGCCCGACTTCTTCAGCTGATCTACGACCTGCAGCGCGGTATGCGCGGGCACCGCAAAGGCAATGCCGACGTTGCCGCCCGACGGGCTGAAGATGGCGGTATTCATACCAATGACCTCGCCGTCGAGGTTGAACGTCGGGCCTCCGGAGTTGCCCTTGTTCACCGCAGCGTCGATCTGGATGAAGTCGTACGGACCGTTGTTGATGTCACGCGACAAGGCCGAGACGATGCCGGCAGTAACCGTGCCGCCGAGTCCGAACGGGTTGCCAACGGCGAGCGCCCAGTCGCCGACACGAACCGGCTTGTCGGCGAACTTCACCGCCGGAAACGCTTTGTCGGACTTGATCTTGATCAACGCCACGTCGGTACGCGGGTCGGTGCCGATCAGCTCGGCCTCATACTTTTCCTTGTCGTCGAACTGCACCTGAATCTTGTTGGCGCCGTCGATGACGTGGTTATTGGTTACCACGTAGCCGTCGCTCGAGATCACGAAACCCGAGCCCTGGCCCATCTGTGGCCGTTCCTGCTGCTGGCGGAACTCCTTCGGCATGTTCTTGAAGAAGTACTCGAAAAGCGGATTGTCCTCGAGCCCCTCCGGCAGGCCCTCCGGCATCCGGCGCTCGCCGCGCTCGGCCCGGTCACCTTTCTTGTCCTTGCCCCTGGAGGCGACCTGCGCGTTGCCGCCGGTCGTGACCGAGATGCTGACGACCGAAGGCTTAACCTTCTCGACGATGTCGGCGAACGTGAGCGGCGCCTGACCGAAGGCGGTATTCACGACGCCGCCGGCTGGCTTGACCTCGGCCCACGACAGCGTCGGCGACGCGAGCGAGCCGGCGGCCATGAGGCCGGCGACAAGCGCGACGGTCGTGCTGGCAGCGCGCGGCGACAGCCTGGCTGGCCCGGGTCTTGCTCTGCCGGTTGCCTCGAGCGGACTGTGCATTCGAATTCCTCCCTCTAGGAGTGGAGCTGAAGATGGTCCCGTTGGTAGCGAAGGGGCCATTACGACCGCATGTCAGCCGCCTTAAGAGTTTGTAATGATATGGCGAGGCGCGGCGTGAGGCGGTCCAAGACAGTCGAGAGCGTACGCATTTGGCACGGACGGGGACCGCGCCCGGGCCCCCCCCAAAAGCTGTCCCTGAAACGCCGCTTTGCGCCGGGCCGGTCGGGGCGCAGCCTCCTCATCGCCTCGCTCCTCGGTGTCTTCCCGGGCAACACAGGCCACGCCATCTCGGGCGCACGCTCGCAGGCAGGACCCCCAGTTGCCGTTCCCGTCGCTGTGTTCGGCAACGACAGCCGCAAGCCTCTGCCGCCTCGGCTCGATGCGCTCGCCGACAAGATCGGCCTCGTGGCCGATCCCGACACCGGAACGCTCTGCAGCGCCTGGTGCGCTGGCGAGGCGACAATTGTGACGTCGGCCCATTGCGTGCTGCGGCCGCAAGGCGAGCCCGGTCCGCCTCTGCGCAACCTCCTGTTCCGTACGGCCCGCAGCACGGCGGGAGCGCCGGCTCCTGTCGCGGGCGCCACCCGGGGCGCCGAGGAAGCAAACGTCACGGCCGGCACGGCGCTCCTGAGCCTTACCCCACCCATTGCCGCCACCAGCGACTGGGCCATCGTCCGGCTCGATCGCCCGGCGTGCAAGAGCGGCGGTCTCGGACTTGCCCCGCGCACCGCAAGAGAGCTCGAGCAGCTGTCGCGACAACACCGCCTCTACCATGTGGCCTTCCACCGCGACTACGGCGACTGGCAGCTCGCGATCGACGACACCTGCCGGGTTGCCGCCTCGTTCCCCGAAGCGGGCCCCGGCAAGATTGCCGAGGATTTCTCGGCGACCGAGCACCTCGTGCTCCATACCTGCGATACGGGAGGTGCCTCGTCCGGGTCGCCGCTCCTCGTCGACGGTGTCGGCGGCCCGGAGGTCGTGGCCATCAACGCCGGCACCTACGTTCACTCGACCGTCGAGCTTGCGGACGGCGAGGTCGTGCATCGCTCGAACGCTGCAAACGTCGCCAACACCGCCGTCGGGGCAGGCGCCTTCGCCGAGAAGCTCGCCCTTTTCGAGCGGTCCCACCTCGTCGCCACGCGAGCCGGGATCACGGCATTGCAGGATCTGCTGCATCGTGAGGGGCTCTTCAGCGGCGAGCGCGACGGGCATTTCGGTCCGGACACGAGCCGAGCCATCGAGGCGTTCGAGCTGGCGGCGGGCCTGCCCATCTCCGGTCTCGCGAGCACCGCGCTGCTCGCCCGGCTCGAGCACCGCGCCCGCGGCCGCGAGACTCCGATCGCCCGCCGTGATGAGCACGGGATCGAAACGGGCAGTGTGCGCGCAAAGGCCGTTACAGGCTCCGAAACGCCTCGCTGACCGGCGGCGACCCGCTGGCGCAGCGCCGGCCTCGTTTGCCGGATCCGAGACTACTGGATCGTGTAGCGGATCGGCACCGTGCGCACGATGGGACCGCTCGCCACCTCCGCCGGCACCGGCGGGAACGGCGAGGCGCGGTCGATGGAGGCGAGAGCCGCCTCGTCGATGCCCTTGACCCCCGAGCTCTCGGCAACCTCGCGCGAGATCACCTCTCCGGTCGGATTGATGGTGAAGCGAACGACGACGCGCCCCACGCGCACGCCGCTGCGCGGTCGCACCATCTTCTTGTTGAGGTGAGAGTACATCGCGCCGTCGTAGGCCCTGGTGGCCGACACGTCGCCGCCCTGCTTCGCCTCGCTTGAAGCGACCTTCTGCTCGACCGGCACGACCACCTGCTGCTCGAGCATCGCCACCTGCTGCTCCTGCGGCTGGACCTCCTTGACCTCCTCGGGCAGCGCCTCCTGCTCGGGACCGTTCTCGGACGTGAGGACCTTGGTCTCCTCGATCACCTCCTCGGCCTTCACCTCCTCGACCTCGGTCTGCGCCTCGGAGGCCTCCATCGGCTCGGCCTCGACGGCCTCGATCGTCTCCGTGTCCACGCCCATCACGGCGAGGCCTTCTATGGAAATGCCCGGCTCGGTCAGGAAATCGTCCGAGCCGGAGCCGGCAGCGTAGGCCGAGACATCGTAGTCGCGCACGAAGCTCCAGCCGAGCGCCGCGTGCAGCGCCAGCGAGACGATCCATGTGAGAGCACGCAGCGACATCGAGCCTCGCCTAGGGTGCCGGAAGCGCCGGCGTCGCCGGCTGGGCCGCGCCCGCGGCTGCCTGGCTGTTGTATTGTGAAAGGAGCGACACGCGGCCGTAGCCGCCCTGGCCAACGAGTCCCAGGATCTCCATGACGGCGCCGTAGGTCGTCGATTTGTCGCCCCGCACATAGACGACCGCGTCGCCCTCGGCGGACCGGATCTCGGCAAGGCGTGACACCAACCGGTCGCGGGAGACGAACTCATTCCGGATCTGCAGCCGGCCGTCGGCGGTGAGCGTCACCACCATCGGCTTCTTTGCTTGTCCCGCGCGCGCCGCCGTCGTCTTCGGCAGTTCGACCGGTACACCTGCGACCATCAGAGGAGCGGCGACCATGAAGATGATCAGCAGCACCAGCATCACGTCGACCATGGGCGTGATGTTGATCTCGGCCATCGGCTTGTAGCCGCCGTCCTCGTCGTCCGCGGCAGCCTGCATGTTGACGGAGGCGCCCATCAGTGTCCCATCCCGGCCCTGAGTGGCTCGACGCGCCCCACGACCTCGGCGGCCGGGCGCGACATGTGCTTGGCGATGCCCGTGATGGCGGTGCCGGCCCGGGCGGCGAGGCGTCCGAGGGACACGGCGATGGCGTTGTAGGCCATGACGGCGGGAATGGCGGCGGCGAGGCCGAGCGCGGTCGCGAACAGTGCTTCCGCGATACCGGGCGCGACGGTCGCGAGGCTCGTATCCTGCTGCTGGCCGATGGCGGTGAAGCTGTTCATGATGCCCCACACGGTGCCGAAGAGACCGATGAAGGGTGCCGCCGAGCCGATGGTGGCGAGGAACGGCAGCCCGGCCTCCTGTCGTTGCAGGTCACTCTTCAAAGCGACGCGCATGGCCTTCTCGAGCCGGGCACGTACGTCGCTGCGGTCCTCGCCGCGCGTCGCGCCGTCCTGGGCCTCGCTGTCCGCAGCCTGCAGCAGATGAGCCACGAGGCCGCTTTCGGTCCCGACCGCCACTGTTCCGGTCGCAACTTGCTCGAGCCTGGACAGATCCCGCTTGAGGCGCATGAGCCGAACCATCTTCTCGAGAATGATGGCCCAGCAAGCCACGGACGCGAGCGCGAGCCCGGCCATGACGGCTTTGACGACGGGATCAGCGGCGCTGATCATGCCCCATAGCGAGAAATCGTGCGGAGCGCCGGCTGCGAGTATGAGCACGCTTGAACCTTTCCAGATCAGTACTTCGTGAGCGCCACGTTCGGCACCAGCGACTTGACCGTGATACCCTCGAGACACCGCTCGACGGGGCCCGTAGCCGTCTTGCAGTCCATGACGCCGTTGATCATGACGCTGCCGTAGCGGTCACAGGCCGGACCCTTGAATACGAACTTCTTGACCGTGCGCGCCGAGCCGCGAATGCCGGTGAGGTCGAGCGGGAGCTGACTCCCGATGACGCCGTCGGGCTGGAACACCACGAGGTCGAGCTTGATGGACGTGAACTCGTCCGCCCCGCTGTTGTTGACCACGAACGCGAGCTGGCAGCCCTTCTCGCTGGCCTCGAGCTTGTTGAGCTCGATCTCGATCTTGGGCGCACCCTGTGAAGCCTGAGCCGCGGGTGCCGCCGGCTGGTCTTCGGCCAGCGCCCCAACCGGGCAAACCACGGCAAGCGATACGACCAGACATGAAGCACGCACGAAGGCACTGCCTCTGGAAGACGCTGAAGTCGTCACCGAACCCAACCTATGCTCCTCGCCTCGACCGGAATCTTTGAACCCGGCAGAGCCGCCGAGTTCGGTCCCGTTTTGCTTCTATATAACATCTCGCTTTGCCGTCGTCTCCATCGGATCGAACGACAATGCCATGCCCGCGCCAAGACCCGGGCGGCGCATGGCTCAATATCTCGATCGCGAGCCGCCGATCAACTCTCGTCTTTTCAGATGCTTCGCGACAACGGCCACTTTCTCTGCGGGGCGCCAGGGCCGTTAATCAGATCGGGAATTTTTCCCGGCCGATCCAGGAACTTTTCCGTGATGTTCCCGCGCCACAATGACGGCACAAAGCAGCCCGTCCTCACGCAATTGTTATACTGTTCCGTTGACCCCCTCATGCTCCTCCGCTTCTCTCGACCGAGGAATTAATGCCCGCTCGAATCGGGATGATTTCAGCATGGCCTAGGGAATGATTGGCCGTGCGTTGGGGGACGGAATGACTTCGCTTACCAAGCTGACCATAGTTGCCGGTCTCACCGCGGTTACCGCTGCCGCCGCACTGGCGCAAGACGCTGCGGCGCCATCGGCCGCCGCGCCGCCGGCAGCGACCCCACCCGCCGCTACCGCGACGCCGCCAGCCGCCGCACCGGCTGCCGCCGAGGCAGCCCCTGCTGCAGCGACCGACGAGGCAGCGACGCCCGGGACCGATCAGCTGCCCGAGGTCAAGGTGATCCAGAAGGAGGAGCCGAAGCCCCAGGTTAAGCCCAAGGCACCGCCGAAAAAGGTGGTGACGGCCGCCCCCGGGCCCAAGCCTGCGCCGGCTCCAACGCCAGCCGCCGCGCCGCAACCAGAGCCGGTCGCCGCGCCGTCCGGCACGCCGCCAGCGGAGACCGCGATCAAGATGTCGCCGATCGGAGGCAGCGAGATCCCGCTCGACAAGGTGCCGTCCGGTGTCAGCGTCGTCACGGCGAGCGAGATCAATCGTGACGCCTCGAAGCAGGTGCAGAACGCGCTGCAGCAGAACGTGCCTGGCGTCATTCTCACCGACACCGCCGGCAGCGCGTTCCGCACCGACGTACAGTACCGCGGCTTCGACGCCTCCCCTATCGGCGGCCGCTCGCAGGCGATCGCCGTCTATCAGCAGGGTATCCGCATCAACGAGTCGTTCGGCGACACGGTCAACCTCGACGCCATCCCGAACAACGCCATCGACGACATCGCCATCGTTTCCAACAACCCGGCATTCGGCCTCAACGCGGTCGGCGGCGCCATCTCCATCGCCATGAAGGACGGCTTCCTTTACCAGGGCTCCGAGATCGACATCATGGGCGGCTCGTACGGGCGCCGGCAGATCGCGGTACAAACCGGCGGCAACAGCGGCTCGGTCGGCGCCTACGTGGCGGCCGAGGCCGTCCACGACAGCGGCTTTCGCGATTTCTCCGAGGCCGATGTTCGCCGCATGTATGCCGACCTCGGCTTCAAGGGCAGCGCCGTCGAGCTCCATTTCAACTTCACGGGTGCCGACAGCACCGCTGGTGTCGTGACCGCCGCTCCCGAGGATCTCCTGAACAACGACTGGGGCCGCACCTTTACCTCGCCGCAGGACACCGAGTACCAGGTGCTGATGCCGTCCATCAACGCCAAGGTGAAGGCGACCGACACGCTGACGCTTTCCGCCCTCGCCTACTACCGGAGCTTCAAGCAGAACGTGCTCGACGGCAACATCGCAGCTGTCGAACCCTGCACCACCGACCCGACGCTGCTCTGCTCGTTCGAGGACGGCGAGGAGCCGCTGCTCGACGCCAACGGCAAGCCCATCCCGGTGCCCGGCGACGCTGTCGGCACCCTCGACCGGATCACTCAGGACGCCGAAAGCGAGGGCGTGACCCTGCAGGCGGTCGAGAAGGCGAAGCTCCTCGGCCACGAGAACCAGTTCCTGGTCGGCGCCAGCTACGATCACGGCAAGGTCGCCTACCAGACGTCGAGCGAGATCGGGTCCATCGGTCCCCGTTTCGTCGTCACCGGCACAGGCAACATCGCCGTCGAGCCCGACGACTTCACGCCGCGTAACCTCACCACCGAGAATACCTACTACGGCCTCTATTTCTCGGACACCTTCAACGTCACCGAGGCGCTCGCGATCACCGCCGGCGGCCGCTATAACTACGCCGAGATCCAGCTCACCGACCTCACCGGCGACTTCCCGGAGATCAACTCGCTCAGCACCTATGAGCGCTTCAACCCGATGGCCGGCGCCACCTACAGGCTCCTCCCCGGCATCTCGGTCTACGGCGGGTACTCGGAGAGCAACCGCGCGCCGACCGCGGCCGAGCTCTCGTGCGCCAATCCGGCCAACCCGTGCCTCATCGAGAGCTTCCTGACCGACGACCCTCCGCTGAACCAGGTCGTGGGTAAAACGTGGGAGGCTGGCCTCAGGGGCGAGCACAAGTCCTACGACAGCCAGCGCCTCACCTGGAGCCTCGGCTACTTCCACACCTTGAACGAGGACGACATCCTGAACGTCGCCGCCACCTCCACCGGCCGCGGCTACTTCCTCAATGCCGGTAACACGCTGCGCCAGGGTGTCGAGGCGGCAGTCGGCTACGAGAGCTCGAAGTGGTCGGGCTACGCGTCCTACGCCTTCATCGACGCGACGTACCAGAGCAACCTCATCCTTCCGGCTCCGAACACACCGGAAGGCACCATCGATTGCCCCGGCGCGACCGGCTCGGATCCGGCCCAGTGCAACGTCGTCAGCGCAGGCGATCACCTGACCGGCATCCCGCAGCACCGTTTCAAGGCCGGCTTCAACTACTGGCTGACCGACAAGTGGCAGGCGGGCGCCGATTTGATCGCCACGACCGACCAGTACTTCTTTGGCGACGAAGCGAACAACAACCGGCAGCTCCAGGGCTATACGCGCGTCGACCTGCACACCACCTACGATGTCAACGAGAATGTGCAGATCTACGGTCTCGTGAAGAACCTGTTCGACCAGCGCTACGGCCTTTACGGCACCTTCTTCGACCCGGAGGAGGTCAAGGACGCAGCCGATGCGGCGGGTGTCACCCTCGCAAACCCGCGCTCGATCACGCCGGCCTCCCCGATCTCGGCCTACGGTGGATTGAGACTGAAGTTCTAAGTGCCCGTCGGCCTCTCCAGATCAAACACCGGAGTGAAACGGAGGGTCAGGTGCAGAGCGTCAGACACTCCTTTCAGGATAATACTCTATTTCTGATTGTCGTCAGTGTGCGCTTCGGGGCACACGGTCTGGTTTTGCGGCGGCGGACAAGGTTCACCCCTTGTCCGCCGTTTGGTTTTCGGTGCTTTGTCGTGTGGAGTTTTTCCCTGAGTGGGGCGGGAACTCTTCTCGCCAGCCAAACCGCGTGCGCCTCTCCAATCAGCCCCTGAACATGCCAAGCCGACACCCTGTTGCCTGCGTCGTCGTCGCCGTTGCGGTCCTGACCGCCGCTCCGGTCAAGGCCGAAGGCCCGGCCATCGGCCAGTTCGAGCTCAAGGACCTCGAGGCGGGTGCCGATCATCTGCAGTTCCAGAGCCAGAATGCCGTGATGTGGGGCCAGCCCCGGCGCGAGACCGGCGTCGCCGACGGCGAACTTCTCCTCGACGATAATTCGGTGACCAAGGCCCGTGCCGCGCTCGAGGTGGAGCAAGGCCTCACCAGCCATTTGAAGTTCCGCATCGGCATCGAGTTCGAAAAGGAGCGCGCCGACGAACCCTCGACGCTCGCTGCGGCCGATGACTTCGATACGTTCAAGCTCACCGAGATCGGTGGCGAGGTTATCGCCATCTGGATCCCGCGCGAAGGCGACGGTTTCGGCTGGGGCTCGGTCGTCGAAGCCGAGCGCCCGATCGGGGGCGGCGGCGAAATGAACTCGGTCGTTTACGGGCACATCTTCGAACTTGCGCAAGGTCCCTGGTTCGCCGCACTCCAGCCGATGGTCGTGCAGCACTTCGGCGGGGAGAAGGAGGATGGCCTCCCGCGCGACAACAAATGGGACTTCGCCTACGCGGCACAGGCGCTCTATACCGCGTCGCCGGCCTGGACCTTCGGCGTCGAGGCCTACGGCACCATCGACCGCATTGGCTCGACTGGCCACCGCGACGAGGCCAATGCTACGTTCGGCGACCACGACCAGCATCGTCTGGGCCCGATCGTCTATTACACTGTGCCGCTGTTCGGTGCGCCGGGCCCGGCTAAAGCAGGCGCGAATGAGGCGGATGAGGAGGACGAGGGCACGACCGCCACCATCGGCGTCGGCTACTTCGTCGGCCTCACCGAAGATACGCCCGACGGCACCGCCAAACTCTCGATCGAGGTGGACTTCTGAGATCCGGCCGAGTGTCCCACGTCTACCGCCCCAGCTGCTCCTTCACCTTGGCGGCGAGTTGGGGCAGCGAGAAGGGCTTGGGCAGGAAGGCGAAGGTCTCGTCCTTGTCTAGGCTGGTCTCGAACGCCTCGTGCGGATAGCCTGACACGAAGATGATCTTGAGGTCCTTGTTCTTCTTCCGCAGCTCCTTCAGCATCGTCGGCCCGTCCATCTCGGGCATGACCACATCCGAGACGACGATGTCGATGCGTCCCTCATTGGCGGCCATCACCTCGAGCGCCTCGACCCCCGTCGTCGCCTCCAGAACCTCGTAACCCTGGCGCTTCAGCGCGCGCACCGCGAACGAGCGCACGATGTCCTCGTCCTCGACGAGCAGCACGCGCCCGGTTCCCGTGAGATCGGCCTGGCGCTCCTTCTTCTTCTCCTTGGGCCCGGCGACCTCCTCCTCACTTTCGGGCAGATAGCGCGGCAGGTAGACCCGGAACACGGTCCCTTTGCCGACCTTGCTGTCGGCGTAGATGAAGCCCCCCGACTGCTTGACGATGCCGTAGACGGTGGCGAGTCCGAGACCCGTGCCCTTGCCGACGCCCTTCGTGGTGAAGAACGGCTCGAAGATCTTGGACAGCACCTCCGGGCTCATGCCCGTCCCCGTGTCCTCGACCTCGATGAGCACGAACTCGCCGACCGGCATCCCGGGATGGTTGAGCTTCTGGCTGTCGCGCTCGGTAATGTTGCGCGTTCGCATGAAAAGCGTGCCGCCGTCCGGCATCGCGTCGCGCGCATTGACGGCAAGGTTGATGACCACCTGGTCGAACTGGATCTTGTCGGTCTTCACGTACCAGAGGTCACGCGCAGTCGAGACTTTGAGCTCGATCCTCTCGCCGATCGAGCGCTTCAGGAGGGGCGCCAGGTCGGTCAGCACCTCTCCGAGCTGCAAGCGCTCGGTCTGCAGCGTCTGCCGGCGCGAGAACGCCAGGAGCTTGGCGACGAGGCCGGCGGCGCGGCTCGCACTGCTCTTGATGTTCATGATGTCCTTGTAGGCGGGATCGGCCGGGCGATGCGTCTGGAGCAACAGGTCCGAGAACCCGATGATTGCCGTCAGCACGTTGTTGAAGTCGTGCGCGATGCCGCCTGCGAGCTTGCCGACCGCCTCCATCTTGCTCGACTGCGCAAACTTGGCCTCGAGAGACTTCTGCTCGGTCGCATCGATCACATAGAGCACGGCCGCCTCGCGTCCCCCCTTGGTCTCGGCGAGCGAGGAGAGATAGACGCGGCGCACGAACTCCTTCTGTGGTCCCGTAGCGATTTCGAGCGGCGTAGGATTCGGGCGCCCCGACAACGCCTGCTTCAACGCCGCCTCGAGCTCGGCGCGGGCCTGCGGCTCGGCCGTGCGGCAGAGAACGTCGATCGCCGGATCACCGATGCCCGACGTCTCATCGAGCACCATGCGCGCAAACGCAGCGTTGGCCGAGAGAATGCGTCCGTCGGCGCCGACGGACGCGATGCCGAATGGAGCCGACTGGAAGAAGCGCGCGACGCGTGCGCCCGCGGCATCCCGGTCCTTCGGGTCGTCGGCGTCGGTCTCGCGGTTGAACGCGGCGATGACGAGAGCGCCGGCGCCGTCGCGGCGTGCCGCGAGCCGCATGGGAACCCGCTTGCCGCTCTCCGAGGTGACGTCGAGCTCGACCGCCTCCGGCTCGTAGCCTCCGCGCCGCGCGGCGGCATGGAGCAGCGCGATCGCATCCGCGTGAAGCAAGTCGGCCAGCTTCAGCGTCCGGCTCTCGAGTGCGCCCGGCTCGAGCCCAGCCCAGCGCAGGAACGTGGCGTTGGCCTCATCGACGACCCCGTTTGGCGCGACATGAAGAAATCCTGCCGGTGCGGCGTCGTAATGGGCAAGCGTTGCCTGCACGGCCTCGAGCTCGTGCGCCTCGCGCGCGCGCTCGTCGGTGACGTCGGCGATCGACCAGCGTGTCAGCGGACCGGTATCGCGCTCGTGACCCCGCACGCGAAGGGGTCGCACGGCGACGCGGAGAAGCCGCTGACCCGGCCCGGCTGCCGATTGGCGTACCGGGAACTCCTCCCGCCACGGCTCGCCGTTGGCGGCCGCGCGCGTCAGACGGAACAGCGCCTCGGTGGCGTGCGGCTCTCCGGCAAAGGCCTGCTCGAGTGCAACGAGATCGCCCGCGGGCGTACGGCCGAGAAGATCGCTCGCGCCGGTGTTGGCGTAGACGAGCGAGCCGTCGGCCCGCGTCACGACGAGACCATCCTCGAAATCACCGGTGATCGCTTCCGCGATGTCCGCACTCCGCACCCGCTCGCCGAGCCGAATGTGTCCGGCGACGACACCGAACAGGAAGAAGATCCCGAGCATCGCGAGCGAGGCCAGGATCGTCAGCAACAATGGCTGCCCGCCGGCACTGGCGACGAGAGCGAGCAGCACGGTGCCGCCTGCGGCTGCCACCGAGACCACCGGCCATAGCCCGGACGCCCCGCCAGCTTCGGACGCCGACTCGCCGGAATGGGCACCCCCGGCCTCGTTCAGTGGGAAGACGTCGCTCTCGCTCATGAACGCGAAAGCTATCTGATTCGTGGCACTTGGGGCCTGAGACACCGGCATACGCAAAGCACTCTCGTCCACACGAAGGCCGGTCCGAGGACCGGCTGCCGGCAGGATCCTGGCCTCGATTCCCGGGACTTGGTTTCCCGAGGGCAGAGGCGAGGCGGCGAAACTCCTGTTGGCGACCTCGGCAAGACTTCGATCATCAGGGTTAAAATGCCATGAAGTTGGCGCTATAGGTTTCTTGCTGGCTGTCCCGGATTGGGAACCCGCTCGCCGGAGCGCCGGATCCGGTCTTTTTCGCGTAAACGGCCGTCCCGCGCCGCCCGGCAGCGAGTCGCGGCCTGAAACACGCAGGAGGGACGCGGCGACTCAGCCGTGTTGCACAAGCCCATGTGGGACATCGTCTTTTACGTGCTCGTTCTGGCCCTTCTAGCCGGCCTCGCCCTGGCTGCTGCCGGGCTCGTCCGCGCCTATATGAGCGGCACCTCTCCGGCCACGGCGCTGTTCGGTCCACGTCCCGAGCGCCGTCTCGACGTCGTCGAGCACACGAGCCTCGATGGCCGCCGCAAGCTCGTGCTCGTCCGCCGCGACGATGTAGAGCACCTGATCATGACCGGGGGTCCGGTCGACGTCGTCATCGAGACCGGGATTCGGCCCTACGGCGGCCGTTACGATGGGGCCGGCGAGCCCGCCGCGGCGGCAACCGCCGTCTATTCACGCGGCCCGCGGAGCTTCGGCCATACCAACGGTGACCTCTAGCCGGGCACCAGAAGTGGCCACATTCCGGTGCGAGGTCGAGCCTCTCGTTCTCTGATCGCGTGCCGGCTCGCACCGTGCTTGCGCCGAGCGCCCGGCCGAACGGATCGAGCGACAAGCCGTATCGAGTGAAAGGAATGCCTCTATTGCCTGTTACCGTGCTGAGCCTCAATCGCCGCATGACGTCGCTCGCTGCGATCGCGCTCGTCGTGCTTGCAGTACCGCTCGCCCCCTTCGCCATGGCCGAACCGGCCGCCCGCAGCGAAGCCGCGCCCGCCAAGGACACCGGAGACGCCAAGCCCGCCGCCGCCGGTTCGAGCGAGACAGCAGGGCCGGCCGCTGAAGCCAAGCCCGCTCCCGCCGCAGAGCAGGCCGCCCCGCAGGTGCCGAAGCTGCCCGAGATCCAGGAGCCGGTGGCGGCCATCTCCGCCACCATCGAGAGCCTCGAGAAGGCCGTCGAGCGGCGCGCCGACGACAGCGACGAGCTCGCCAATCTCCGCTTCGACATCGACGGCCTCATATCCGGCGCCGACTTGTTGCGCAGCCATTTCAACCCGCGTCTCGCCGACGTCAGAAGCCAAGTCGACAAGCTCGGCCCCACCCCGGCCAAGGACCAGCCGCCCGAAAGTCCGCAACTGACCGCCGAGCGCGACCGCTTGAACGCGATCTCCGCCGAGATCGTCGCCGCGATCCGCACCGTCGATCTCGTCGAGGAGCGCGCCCGCCAGCTCTCCGACAAGGTGCAGGGTCTGCGCCAATCGATGTTCGCGAGCCGCGTCCTTGCGCGCTCGAAGTCCCCTCTCGCTCCGACGACCTGGAAACGCTTCACGGCCGAGCTGCCGGGCGGCCTCCGGCAATTGCATCTTCTCGGCCAGAGCTGGATTCGGGCTGCCAGCGGCAAGGAGGCCCTCGTCGCCGCCCTTCTCGTCGCCGTGGCACTCGCCTACGTCATCCTGAAAGGTCTCGCCCGCGTCCTCCTTGCCGCCCGTCTCGATCGCGATCCTGCCGCTACACCGAGGTTCTTCGTCCGCACTGCGAACGCGACATGGGTTGCCCCCGTCGTTGCCGCACCGGCCGCGCTTGCGGGACTGGCGCTCGTCTGGGGGCTCGATTCACTCGACCTCCTCGTACACGAGATCGGCAAGGTCACCCCGACGCTCATAACGGGCGCCGCAATCTTCATCGCCGTCCGTGCGCTAGCCACCGCTATCCTGCAACCGGCCCGCCCGCGCTGGCGCCTCGTCAATCTCGCAGATAAGCCCGCGCGCACTGTCCGCCGCACGGTCTCCGCCGTGGCTGCCGTCTACGGCACCGACCTCGTCCTCTCGGACCTAGCGGGCCGCCTGTTCCTGCCGCTCCCCGTCACAGTGATGATCGTGACGCTCTCGAGCGTCGCCATCGGCCTTCTGCTCCTGCACCTCGTCCGCGTCCGCTTCACGCCGCTCGTGACCGTCGCTCCCGATGGCACCGAGACGCCCTATGATGCGGCAGCGAACCCGGCGGCAGAGCCGACCGGGAGCATCGTATCGATCTTCTCGCCGCGGCTCATCAAACTGCCGCTCCTCGCCATCGCGCTGTTCATACTCGGCGCCGTCGCGCTCGGCTACGTCGCCCTCGGCCGCTTCGTCGCGGGCCAAGTGATCGCGACCGGCAGCGCCGCAGTCGTGGTGATGCTCGCCCACCTCGCCATCCGTGCCCTCATGGGCGCCCCCGGCAGCGGTATCCGGCCGTTCCACACCATCCTGTCCGAGCGCGCCGGGCTTTCCGAGGAGCAAAGTCTTGCCGTCGAGCGCGGGCTGACACTGCTTCTCGACGCAGCACTCGCCGTACTGGCCCTTCCACTCATCCTGCTCACCTGGGGCTACTCGCTGCCTGAGAGCTTCGACTGGCTCAAGGCCGCGGTCTTCGGCTTCGAGATCGGTCAGTTCAAGATATCGTTCGCCAGGATCGTGCTCGCGATCCTGCTTTTCATGGCGCTGCTCTTCGCGACGCGCCTCGTCCAGCGCTGGCTCTCCGCCGGCCCTCTGCAGTCGGCCAAGATCGACCGCGGCATCGCGAACTCCATTCATACCGCCGTTGGTTACGCGGGCTTCGTGCTCGCCGCGCTGGTTGCCATTTCTTACGGAGGACTCGACGTTACGAGCTTCGCCATCGTCGCTGGCGCGCTCTCGGTCGGCATCGGCTTTGGTCTGCAGTCGATCATCAACAACTTCGTCTCCGGACTCATCCTCCTCGTCGAGCGGCCGATCAAGGTCGGCGACCTCGTCGCCGTAGGCGGCCGCGAGGGGCGCGTACGCTCCATCGCCGTGCGCTCGACTGAGATCGAGACCGGCGACAAGGCGAGCGTCATCGTCCCCAACTCCGAGCTCATCACCGGAACGGTCACCAACTGGACGCACCGGAACGCTCTGGGCCGCGTCGCCATCAAGGTCATGAGCTCCTACAGTGCCGACCCCGAGGACGTGTGCGCCGTCCTGCGCAAGGTTGCCGCGGACTGTCCGCTGATCATGCAGCACCCTACACCCGGCGTGTCGTTCGACAACTTTGGCTTGAACGGTTTCGAGTACTCGCTCACAGGCGTCGTCTCGGACGTGTCGAAGGCGGGCGCCGCGCAGACCGACTTGAGATTGCGCATCGTGAAGGCCTTCCGCGCCGCCGGCATCGAGATGCCGCACGCCCAGTCGGACGTGCATCTGCGCGACCTCGACAAGCTGTGGGCCGTGATCGCCCGCGTGATGGCGGAGCGTGCGGCGGGGGCCGCTTCGGCGCCGCCGTCGGGCGCTGCATCGTCTGCTCCGGCCGCGTCTGCCTCGCCGGCTGATGCCTCGGCATCGACGCCATCAGGCTCTGGCGCCAACTCTCCCGCGAACGCCGGCTCACCGTCAGCGGCCTCGTCCTCTGCGCCCCCTGCTGCCGCGCAGCGCACCGCCGCGGTCAACCTCGATCCCAAACAACTGCTCGCCGGATCCGACGACATCAACGGCAAGCAGCAGGGGTGAGACCGCCGGACGAGCGCCGTGCTGCGTCCCGCGTACGGTGCCGGCGGGCGGCGTCATTCCGCTTCCAGGATGTCGTAGTTCCAATTCCAGTCGCCCTCTTGACCCACGCGCCAGTAGGCGCGGCGATCGACGAAATTCAACCGCGCGTACATGTCGCGACTCGCGTCGTGCAACAGTAGCTCGCTCGGCGAAATCGCCTGCTGCCGGAACTTGAAGACAGCCTCGTGATTGTCGCGAGGGTCCTTCTCGATCCACTGCCAGTCGGCCTCGCTCATGCGGACGAGGACTGCTTGCCGAAGCCGGATGCGGCTGATCGTTGCCGTCGTCGGCCGGGATAATGCAGGCCCGGTCCCGGTGGCAGGTTTTTGTGGTCCGGTTGGCGCGTCCGGCGGAGCGACAGATCCTGGCATCAGGTAGACAAGCGTGGCGCACGCCGTCGCCACCCCGGCGGCGAGCCCCATCCTCCCGACCATGCGAGGCCGAACGACCTTTCTGGCCTCGCGCTGCAAGGCATCCATGTCCTCGGCGAAGGTCTCGTGGCGCACCCGGGCCGCCTGGCGAAAGACCAGCCCGCGGATCTCCTCCGGCAGATCTTCGGGCCTCGGTAGCTCGGCCCCAGCGACCAGAACCGGGATGACAGCGACGTCCTTCGC
>JAGVSR010000174.1 GCA_019137195.1 Alphaproteobacteria bacterium | reverse complement strand
GCGAACATGCTCGCCGCGCAGGCTGAGGCGGCGGCGAGACAGGCTGAAGAAATGGCTCGCAAGGCCGAGGCCGATCGGCTGACGCCCAAGGATCTCGGCGCCCTCGAATGGGATGCGACGTCCGGGGTGTACCGGCCTAAGGCTCTCTAGCTCGTGCGGGCGACTCCCTTCGGGAGGCGGCCGCTCGCCAGCGGTCTGAGCTCGCCGAGCGTGACAGCCTTCCACGAATGGCTATAGTGCGCGCCGAGATCGTTCAATGGCGCGGCACATGGCAAAGACGACAAGGAAAGAGACCTCCACCACTTCCACACCCTCGGGCGGGCTTCCAGCGCTCAACCCCAAGGGCTCGTTCCAGGATCTGATCCTCACGCTCGAGCAGTTCTGGGGCGCTGAGGGCTGCGTGGTGCTGCAACCCTACGACATGGAGGTCGGCGCGGGCACGTTCCACCCGGCGACGACCTTACGCGCGCTGGGCCCACGCCCATGGAACGCCTGCTACGTGCAGCCCTCGCGGCGGCCCAAGGACGGGCGCTACGGTGAGAACCCGAACCGGCTGCAGCACTACTACCAGTTCCAGGTGATCATGAAGCCATCGCCGGCGAACATCCTCGACCTCTATCTCAAGAGCCTCGACGCCATCGGCATCGACACGGCGAAGAACGATATCCGCTTCGTCGAGGACGACTGGGAGAGCCCGACGCTCGGTGCCTGGGGGCTCGGCTGGGAGGTGTGGTGCAACGGCATGGAGGTGACGCAGTTCACCTACTTCCAGCAGGTCGGCGGCACCGACTGCTCGCCGGTTGCCGGCGAGATCACCTACGGGCTCGAGCGGCTCGCCATGTACGTGCAGGGCGTCGACCGCGTGTTCGACCTCAATTTCAACGGCCGCACCGACGAGCGGAAGCTCTCCTACGGTGACGTGTTCCTGCAGGCCGAGCAGGAGTACTCTCGCTATAACTTCGAGCACGCCAACACAGACGTGCTGCTCGCCCACTTCAAGGACGCTGAGGCCGAGTGCAAGGCGCTGCTCTCTGCTGGTGCGCCTTCCGGCTCCCCTGCGGGGAGCCGGCCGGAAGGCGCGTTTAGCAAACACCTTCTGGCGCTGCCGGCCTACGACCAGTGCATCAAGGCCTCGCACCTGTTCAACCTTCTGGACGCGCGCGGCGTGATCTCGGTGACCGAGCGGCAGAGCTACATTCTCCGCGTGCGTGAGCTTGCCAAGGCCTGCTGCGGCGCGTGGCTGGCGACGGCGGGGGGTGGTGGATAGCCATCAAATGCAATGGATGACACCGATCCGACATTCGATTTGACAGGCTTGGCGGAGCGCCTCTTCGAGGAGAAGCGAATGCTGCCCCTAGCGGGTACCATTCGACGTGCCCGCGAGTTGCACTCTCTCACTTCCGACCTCGTGATGGCGGTCGAAAGTCTCGATGCGCTGGATGCCTTGCTTAAGGCAGTGACGGAAGCCCAAGATTTTGGGAGAATGATTACTGCAAACGCCCTGCTGGTGAACGCTTTGATACTCTACGCGCGCGCCACGAAGACCAGCTCGGACGAGAGACGTGGCTTTGACTTAACCTCTAGATTCAGCCCCGAGCAAAGGGCAGTTCACAAAGAACTCTGCGATTTGCGTGACTGCGCAATCGCCCACTTTGGATCAGGCGGCAGCTACAATGGTATTTGGCAAGCTGAACGCGTGATCCTTCAGTTTCGGGGTGCGGAGTCAAAACCAGCTGTCGCCACGCGCCGCAAGGCTGTTGACACGAGTCTGGCAACGCGGGCTCGAAGGCAGATTGAGCTTGCTAGAGACTTGTTGCGAGCCTTGAGCGAGGAGCAGATTGAAAAAATTACGGATGAAATCAGTCAAACTCTCCTGAGAGACCCTGATTTCTTTGATAATGAAATTGTCAGGCACCCGTTGAATTTTGATATATTTATGGCATCTCCGGATGCAGCCAATTTGGCTCGTGCAAGTTTCGATCGAGGCTACTCAAAAGGGATTGTAAATGAGTAAGTCGTTCCTTGCTCATAGCTTTGCGTCTCGCCGAGCAATGTTTTCTCTCGTACTGGTGGCGCTCGCTGTTTTTTCTGCACCTGAGAGTGCCAGCCCGAGCGAGGATGGCAAGCAAAAGGACGCGGCCATGAACGACACCGGCATCGTGCTCGACATTCCCGGGCCGTGGAAGGACCGCGAGGCGTTCCTCGCCGCGTTCGCGAAGGCCAACGGGTCCGCGGTCCGGATCGAGGACAAGCTCGTTCTCGACGGTCAGGGGCACGCGGGCGCGGTGATCGACGTCATCGGCCACGATCCCAAGCTCGCCAACGCGATCTTTGTCGGCACCGGACGCTCGCTCGATTCCAAGACCATGGAGAAGATCGAGGCCCACAAGTCGGTGGCGCTCCTCATGGTGCTCGAGACCGGCGAGGGCGTGGAGGGGCGGCTCAGGCTTTTCGCAGGAGCGGTCAAAAAAGCCGGCGGCTATGCGCTGCGCGTGCATTACTCGGGCCTCAGCCACGGCTGGGACCGCTGGGAGAAGATGCTGTCCGGCGACATGCCGTCGGCACTGTTCCAGACGCTGGTCGTGCAGGTGCCGTTCCGCGACAAGGGGCGGCTCTGCTCGTTCGGCATGGTGCAATTCGGGCTTCCCGATGCCTGCATCGCCGATCCCGGGCTCGACTCGGATGCCGCCTGGGTGCTGTTCGAGTTCAATATCTACCTGTGGCGGGAGCGGCCGGCGCTCGAGGACGGACACACCTTTTCGCGCAACAGGCCGGGGGCGCAGCGGTACGCCCTCGAACTCGTCGACGACAAGCGCTACCCGGGCGGTCACGAGTACACGAACCCCTTCGGCGTGTGGGAAATGGATCTCAAGCAGTAGGAGTGGAGAGTGCGCGTCCAGCAATTCCGTACGGCCGGATTTTGGTCTAAATCCCTCAACGAGTCGTCCGCCTGCCGCGACCTCGTGGGAGATGAACCGCAATGCCTGCCGCGCTGATCGCAAACCCGCTGCTCTTGATCCCGCTCGCGCTGAGCGACCTGTGGACGGATCCGAAGGCGATGGGGCTCGCCACGCTGATCGTGGTCGGTGCGCTGTTCTTCGGCGTCGCGGTCTCGCGGCTCGTGCCGCGTGACAAGGGGCCAACGTTCTTCGGCACGCTGGCGGCGCTCGCACTCGTCGGCGGGCTCGCCTACTTCGGCGTGGCGACCGCCGGATACGTCCTGTGGCTGTTCCTCGCTGGCGCGGTGTTGTTAGGCCTGTTTGCGCTGGTCGCGTGACGGGCGGGCGGGCACGCCTTCGTCGCCACTCCGAGACGTCTCCGCGGCACGCCAGGGGGGCCGGGCTCGGACGCTTCTCTTGCCCGCGCGGCTTTACCACGCTCTACGATGGATTCTCCTCTCTGCCCGGCAGAGCGCTATGGTGCGACAACTCGTGCGTCAGGTCTCATGCACGACGCTTCATCGGCGGAGGCTGACCCATGTTGACGACGATCACCGGCATCGCTGCCATCTCGGCGCCGCTCCTCGTCACCGCGCTGGTGTTCGTGCGGCGCAATCTTCCGCTCGTACTATGTTTCCTGGTGCTGTCGGCGGCGTCGGTCGGCTATCTCTACGTCGAGGGCGTGGTCGACGACATCGGCGCCATCGTGCTCGAGAACGCGGGGTGGGCCGAGCCGCCTCCGCGCCCAATGCTGCCGGCACTGTCGGTGTGAGCCTCGGCAGCGTCTCCGGCTCAGATCCTCGCCGCAGGCGACCTGCCTGCGGATCATGGCAGATACATCAAATCCGACCAACAATCGCCGGCTCGATCTTGTCCCATGTCGACACGGGACCTTTTTCCGCTTCGCGAACGGCGCCCTGTCCGGTAAACCGGCAGCTTGAACCCTCTCCCGCGCGACCTCCAAGCGGCCCTCCGAAGCGATCGACATGTCCGAACTCCTCCTCGAGCTATTTTCCGAAGAAATCCCGGCGCGTATGCCGACGCGGGCGGCGGAGGACCTGAAGCGGCTCGTGACCGACGGCCTCAAAGCTGCGGGGCTCGCGACGGGGGCCGTAGCGGCGTTCTCTACGCCGCGGCGTCTGACACTCGTGGTCGAAGGCGTGCCAGCTCAATCACCCTCGATCTCGGAGGAGCGGAAAGGGCCGCGGGTCGGTGCGCCGGAGCAGGCCGTGCAGGGCTTCCTCAAGGCGGCGGGGCTCGCCTCCATCGACGACGCCCAGATCGTGAAGGACGAGAAGAAGGGCGATTACTACGTCGCGAAGATCGATAAGCCGGGGCGCGAGGCGAGCGAGATTGTGGCCGAGGTGGTGCCGGCGGTGCTCCATAAGTTTCCGTGGCCGAAGTCCATGCGCTGGGGGACGGGCACGTTCCAGTGGGTGCGGCCGCTCCATTCCATCATCTGTCTGCTCGGCGGCGCCGTGGTGCCGTTCGAGGTCGCGGGCATCAAATCCGGCAACTCGACGCGCGGACATCGCTTCCACGGCAACCGGCCGTTCGAGGTCGAGGATTTCGCCGACTATCAGGCGAAGCTCGAAGCCAACGCGGTGATGCTCGATCCCGTGGCTCGGTTCGCCGAAATCCGCGATCAGGCGGCGGCGCTCGCGAAGAAGGCCAAGCTCGAGCTGGTCGAGGACGAGGCGCTGCTCAACGAGAACGCTGGGCTCACCGAGTGGCCGGTGGTGCTCATCGGCGCCTTCGACAAGGAGTTCCTGGACGTGCCGGGCGAGTGCCTGATGACGTCGATGAAAAACCATCAGAAGTGCTTCTCTCTCCGAGACCCGAAAACCAAGAAGCTGGCGAACCGCTTCATCATGGTCTCGAACCTGACCGCATCCGACGGCGGTACGGCAATCGTCGCCGGCAACGAGAAGGTGATCCGGGCGCGGCTCTCGGATGCCAAGTTCTTCTGGGACCAGGATCTGAAGCGCCGCCTCGAGCCGATGCACTTCGAGCTCAAGGGCATCACCTTCCACGAGAAGCTCGGGACGCAGTGGGACCGAATGGAGCGGCTGACGGAGCTCGCGCGTCAGATCGCGGGTGCGGTCGACGCCGAGCCCGATCTCGCGGGGCGCGCGGCGCAGCTCTGCAAGGCCGATCTCGTGTCGGGCATGGTCGGCGAGTTCCCGGAGCTGCAGGGCTTGATGGGCCGCTACTACGCCGAAGCCGAGCACATGGACCCACACATCGCGCGGGCGATCGAGCTTCACTACAAGCCCAAGGGTCCGACCGACTCGGTGCCGAAGGAGGAGGACGGCGACAGCGTGGCGATTGCCGTCGCGCTCGCCGACAAGCTCGACACGCTGGTCGGCTTCTGGGCCATCGGCGAGAAACCGACGGGCTCGGGTGATCCCTACCAGCTTCGCCGCGCGGCGCTGGGTGTGATCCGGATCGTGCTGGAGAATGATTTGCGGCTGCCGCTGATTTCGACGACACTGAGCGCACTGAGAGGTTTTGAGAGTCCAGAATCAGAAGGTTTTGTGTCATTGAGAGTCCAAGTCGGTGAGGTGCCGATCCAGGAATTGCTAACGCCATTCAGTAAGATCGCAAATGACCTCCTCTCCTTCTTCGCCGATCGCTTGAAGGTGCATCTGCGCGAGAAGGGCGCGCGGCACGACCTCATCGACGCCGTGTTCTCGCTCGAGGGCCAGGACGACCTCGCGCTCATCGTCAAGCGGGTCGATGCGCTCGGCGAGTTCCTCAAGACCGACGACGGCGCGAACCTCTTGGCGGGCGTCAAGCGGGCGTCGAACATCCTCGTCCTCGAGGAGAAGAAGGACAAGACGAGCTACGCGGGGGCCTACGACCTGAAGCTCCTCCAGGACAAGGAGGAGCTGGCGCTGGCGGCGGCCATCGAGAGCGTGAAGCAGGATACGGTGGCGGCGATCAACGTCGAGAACTTCAAGGGTGCGATGAACGCACTCGCCGAGCTGCGGGCGCCGGTCGACGCGTTCTTCGACAAGGTGACGGTCAACGTGCCGGAAGCCGAGTTGAGGAAAAACCGCCTCGCCCTTCTGTCCGAGATCCGAGCCGCGACGCAGAACGTGGCCGATTTCTCCAAGATCGCAGGCTGACGTCATCCCGGGGCCTGCCCCCGGGATGACGGCGCGATTGATGGGCCGGGGTCGCGAGGCGGCAGGCCGCGCAAGGCCGATCATTCCTGGCGTCGCTCGCTGGTTTCGGGGGAAAAGCACCGCGATCTCCGGCGGCCGGGCTTGCGACTCACGATAGGTCTCCCTGGCAATGGCGCCTTGTGCGCGCGGGCCATGGGGACATTGCATGTCGCTCCTTTTCACCATCGTGCGCGCGGCGCACGCCAACGGCACGCATCATAAGCTGGCGCTCGATGCGCTGACCCACCTCGAGCGGCCGGACGCCGAGAGCTGGCGGCGGCTCTTCCTCAAGCACGCCGATACCTACATGGTGGGCGCAAAGGCGCCCGACGACGAGTTCAAGGACTTCAAGAACCACGTGCTGCACGTGCGCGATGGCTACTGGGGTGGCGCGCCGGAGCGGTGCCGGCACTGGTATGGCGAGCTCGTTACGGCGCTCACGGAGGGTGCGTGGGAGCAGGCGGTGCGGGCCGCGGGTGTATTGAGCCACTACGTCACCGATCCCGTGCATCCGTTCCATACCGGCCAGTCGGACGCCGAAAACAGCCTGCACCGCGCGCTCGAATGGAGCGTCAGCCGCTCCTACGACGACCTCTACCGCGCGGGATCGGCGCGTACCGGGGAGGGACCGATTGCGGCCGGAACCGGTTCGGACTGGCTGGCGGCGCTGGTGATCGCAGGCGCCGAGCGCGCGAACGCGCATTATGAAACGCTGATTGCGCATTACGATCTGAACAAGGGCGCTGTCGATCCTCCGGCGGGTCTCGATCGCCATGTGCGCGAGGTTATCGGCGGGCTCCTCGTCTACGCGGCTGGAAGCTTCGCGACGGTGCTCGATCGCGCCATTACCGAGTCGGGGGCGACGGCGCCCGAGGTTGCGCTCACGGCCGAGACTGTACTCGCTGCGCTCAAGATCCCCGCCAAATGGCTGACCAAGAAGGTCACCGACCATGCCGCGCGGACAGAGGTCCAGCGCATGTACGACGAGCTGATGCGGACCGGGCGCGTGGAGGAGACCCTGCCCGAGGACGACCGTGCGGTGCGGGACCTGTGGCACGTGGAAGTCGAGGCGCCGCGGCTTCAGCGTCGCGAGGCCCTCCGCCGGCAGCGTCTTGCGCAGCTGCGCGCCCTGCCGGCTGCTCCTGCTCATGCATCCGCCGCGACCTCTCAGGCCACCGCTGCCGCCTCTCTACCAGTCGCGCGGCCGGCTCAGCCCGCGGTGCGACCGGCAACGCCGCTGCCGCCGGCACGCGACGCGCTGTCGTCGCGCATCTTAAAGACGCGCGGCCGGCTCGACCTCGGGGACGATCTCGAGCGGGCGCCCTCGATCGGTCCCAAGCTCGCAGAGCGGCTCGCGATGGGCGGCATCAAGACGGTTGCCGAGTTCCTGGAGGCCGATGCCGAGGCGACTGCGCTGATGCTCGCCGACAGGCGGTTCGATGCCGGGACAATCGAGCGATGGCAGCACGAGGCGCGCCTCGTGCTCGCGCTGCCGGGGCTCACCGGGACACAGGCACAGCTTCTCGCCGGTGCCGGCTACCGGACGGTGGAGGAGATTGCGAGCGCCGATCCGGTGGCGCTGTCGGCGGCGCTGCTCGCGTTTGCCGGCACGGGGGACGGACAGCGAATCCTGCGTTCCGGCGATGCTCCCGACCTCGAGATTGTGACGCAGCTCGTCGAGCGTGCGCGCGGCGCGCTGGCGGCCTAGTGCCCGACCACGAAGGTCGTCACTGTCCTCGTCGCGCTCGGATCGAACGCCGCGGTCGAAAGAACCCCGGCAAGCCATTAGTTCCGTGTGCCTCAGATTCCGAAGTCCGTCCATGAGCCCAGGCGCAGAAATGGCGCGGACTTCAGACACGCCACATCAGAGGACGGCCGCTTTCTTTCGGATCGGGTCGTCGCTCCAGTCATTGCTTTGGGGTGCCTCGTGTCGGAACGCGGGGTCCGGCTGTTGCGGACGCGCTTGAGCTCGCAACTCCGGGTACGTCTGCAGTCCCCATGATCGAGATCTGCTCCTGGTGCCGGTCAATTGCCGGCCAACGCAGCCTTCTTCGTGACTTCAGTGACTGAAGCCGCTGCGCTGTCGGATATTTTTAAAACAATTAGGCCGCTTCCGCTCGGGTCGGAATGGACTTCGGAGCGGCAGGCGAGCGGCTAGTGCATCATAGGAGACGTACCATGACCATGCGCACCATTCTTTCGGCTACCGTGCTCGCCGTTGCTGTCACGGTGGCCGGCAGCGCCGTACAGGCCCAGCAGGGTCCGGTTGCATCGGCCTGCAGCGACGAGATCAAGACCTACTGTGCCGGCAAGCAGCACGCACGGCGCGAGATCCGTATGTGTCTCGAGGCGAACAAGGACAAGGTATCTGCCGCCTGCAAAACGGCGCTCGAGACGACCGGTCCCGGCAAGGGTATGCGCCGTATGCAGCAGCAGTGATCCCAGCGGCCAGCGTGCGCCGTCAACCGTCCTGAGCCGGCGCTGATGCGGTGGCCGTGGCAAGCGGCGTCGTGGCGCCGTACGCTCCGGCTCAGGTGAACGTCGGCGCGGCGAGGAAGCGGACTCCGATCTCCTGGTGGCCGACGCGGCGGATCACCTCGCAGGGGACCTGCATGCGGTCTTGCTTGATATAGAGCCAGAATCTGGGCGGGACATCGCGCTGGCGGGCGGCAAAGTCGTAATGATTGCCACTCGACAGCGAGAGACGCGCTCCGGTCGCAGACATGTCGCGCACCGAGCAGAAAATGCCGTGGCTACCATCGTCTAACTGAATGACGCCGCCCATGCGGGTGGGGCGCCGTTTCGACTTGCGCTCGTCGGGCGGCAGGTCCTCGGTGACCTCGGGAAGGACCTGGGGAACGGAAACGGGAGGGGCGGGGCGCGGCGGCATCGTCTGGACAGGGGCTGCCGCGTAGACCGGTGCCGACGCGGCGGCCGGCGGGCGAGAGCCGACGTTGCCGGCAAGGCGGGCCTTCAGAAGGGCATGGGTTTCAGCGGCCTTGGTCGTCATCCAGCGAACCCTCGGGACGGTGGTACTCAATCGTTTTGAATAGGACGTTTGGGTAAACGGCATCTGAAGGCAGATCCTACGATTTTACGGAAGTGCGTGCTCCGGGGCTCCTCCGGCATGCGAGCGGCAATCGTGGTTAACGGAGGGCGCCGGCTGCCGTTACGATCGAAACAAAAAAATTGGTGTCCGGCCAACCGGCCGGACACCATCCAATCGGTCCCGTCACGCGTAGGGGCGACGTCGCGGGTCGGTCTTCCGCAGTTCTTATTTGTCCTCCAGCAACCGGCGCGCGATGACCTGGGCCTGGATCTCGGCGGCGCCCTCGAAGATGTTCAGGATGCGGGCGTCGCAGAGCACGCGGGAAACGGGGTACTCGAGGGCGAAGCCGTTGCCGCCATGGATCTGGAGGGCGTTGTCGGCATTGGCCCAGGCGACGCGAGCGCCCAAGAGCTTCGCCATGCCAGCCTCTAGGTCGCAGCGGTGGCCCTCGTCCTTCTCGCGGGCTGCGAAGTAGGAGAGCTGGCGCGCGATCATGGTCTCGACGGCCATCATCACGACCTTGTTGGCGACGCGCGGGAACTCGTAGATGGGCTTGCCGAACTGGATGCGCTCGAGCGCGTACTTGAGGCCCAGGTCCATGGCGCACTGGGCGACGCCGACGGCGCGGGCCGCGGTCTGGATGCGCGCACCCTCGAACGTGTTCATCAGCTGCTTGAAGCCCTGACCCTCGGCGCCGCCGAGCAAGTTCTCGGCCGGCACCTCGAAGCCGTCGAAGGAGATGTCGTACTCCTTCATGCCGCGGTAGCCCAGAACCTCGATCTCGCCGCCCGTCATGCCGCTGGCGGGGAAGGGGTTGGCATCGTCGCCGCGCGGCTTCTCGGCGATGAACATCGAAAGGCCTTTGTAGCCCTTCTCGTCCGGGTTGGTGCGGGTCAGAACGGTCATGATGTCGGCGCGGACAGGGTGCGTGATCCACGTCTTCTGACCGGTGATCTTGTAGACGGTGCCGTCCTTCACTGCACGGGTCTTGAGGCTGGCGAGGTCGGAGCCGGTGTTGGGCTCGGTGAAGACTGCTGTCGGCAGCCACTCGCCAGCGGCGATCTTGGGCAGGTACTTCGCCTTCTGCTCCGGCGTGCCGTTCTGCAGGATGAGCTCGCCCGCGATCTCGGCACGGGTGCCGAGCGAGCCGACGCCGATGTATCCGCGCGACAGCTCCTCGGAGACAACGCACATGGCGAGCTTGCCGAGGCCGAGGCCGCCGTATTCCTCAGGGAGCGTCAGGCCGAATACGCCGAGCTCGGCGACATGCTGGATGATCTCGAGCGGGATGTACTCGTTGGCGAGGTGCCACTCGTGCGCATGGGGCACGACCTCGGCCTCCGAGAACTTCCTCATCTGCTCGTGGATCTCGCTCATGGTCTCGTCGAGACCCGAGTTGCCGAAGGTGGTCGAGCCCTGGGCGTGTCTGATGTGCTCGGCGAGGCGCGCCTTCACGCTCTCGTGACTGCAGTCGGCGACGAGGTCAGCAACCTGATCCTCGTAGGCGCGGACGACCGACTTGGGGACGCCCATCGCCGCGGGGCGGATGATCTCGAGCTGGCTCATGGGGATGCCGCCCGCGATCTGAGCGCCGTACTCTGCGAAGGCGGCGGCGAGGATCAGCTGCTCGAACTCGCCGAGCTTGCCCTCGTCCTTCAGGCGGGCGGCCCATAGCTGCATCTGGCGGAGCGATTCGACCGTGGTGGCGAGCCAGGCGAGGCCGTGGGCGGCGTGCTGTGCGGCGTCGATGCCGCCGGTCTCCTGGATCTTGGCGCGCACGCCCGTCTTGGCCGCGGCGAGCACTTTGTCGGCAGCCGTCACGGCGTCGGCACAGCGGCCGAGGAGGGCATCGGCGCCTCCGGCAAGCACGTCGGTCGGGGACTTCAGCTCGGCTATCGACATAGGGTCATCTCCTCCCGGGCAAGTCCGGCGCCTGGCGCCCGATCCCGCTTCAGTTTTTGACGTTTCAATCCTGTCTCGTGGGCGGGCAAATTACCGGCCCGGGCCTCGAAGGCAAGACGCAACGGGCCAGGCGCGCTCGCGACACATTGGTACCGGGGCAGACGGCCGCCGGATCAGGGGGCGGCGCGAGCGTCGCAGGCCGATGACGGTGGCCGGACAGTCCATCTGCCGACGTGATCACTCGTCCTTCAAGTGCCCGGGACGCTTGTCGGTGCTGGATTGCGCCCCGTCACTGGCCGACCCACCCTCGAGCCAGTCGTAGCGCGGCTTTGTGGCCGGTCGCCGGCGCACGATCTCGACGCGTGCCTCCTCGGCGAAGGCAAGGTTGCGCCTCGAGGGCTCGTTGACCGGCAAGTCGGTCAGCGGGCCGTCGCGCACGGGGCCGCCGGGGTCGAGCGCCTCGATGAACTCCAGAGTGGCGGCGGGCTCGGACGGCGGCACGGCGCGCGGGATGCGGATCGAGACCTCGGCCTCGGCATGGCCCGGGTCTGGCGCGGCGAACCGCTGCTCCGACGAGGCGGAGCCCCCGCGGCGGATTTTGGCGGCGCGACGGCGCTCGAGGAAGCGAGTGAGGCCCGGGTCGGGATCAAGCTCCGGCGTCCGCTCGGGCTCGGGCTCGGGCGCTCGCCCTGCTTCCGGTGGCTGGTCAGGCTCGCGTGGCTGGACGAGGCACGGGGCTGCGTCTGCTGCGGTCGTTGCCGCGCCCTCGCACACCGGCTCGGATCGTCGCTCGGGCGCAGTCGGGTGGGGCAGCGATGGCTGTCCGGGCATGGCCTCAAGGCTGTCGTCCGGGCCGGTGTCCCGCCCGTGCGCCGGAGTCGGCTCACTATTGGCTCGCCGAGGCGCCTGCCTCTCAGGCTGACGTGGAGCCGGTGTGCCGGTTGACGGGACGTCGGACGTGCCGGACGTGTCTGATGCTGTCGGCGGCCGCGGGCCGGGCAAGTTTGCGGCCGACGCGGTGGCAAACGATGCGGCGATGTAGTCGAGGCGCTCGAGCAGCGTCTCGCGATCCTGGAGCCGGTCAAAACCAGGACGAGTCGGCTCGCCGGTCTTGGCCTCCGGGGTCGGTGACGCATCGGCCGTCCTATCGGCGCCGAGCGATGGTGCGGACGTGGGCGGCATCGCCTCTGCCGGCAACGTGGGCTCCTCCTCGGGCTCGCCGGTATCCAAATCGCTCGCGGGTCCGTTGGTCGCGATCGATTGGCGCTCGACGGACGAGAGATAGCAGACAGGCGACGCCAGCGGGCTCTGCTCGTGCGTGGCGGCCGGCGGGGTAACATCGACATGCAGCCGCGCGCCCTCCCGGGCGACGAGGAGTGCAGCCTGCTCGATCCAGTTTTCCTTGCTGATGCGGCGGCCGAGGCCTAGGTCGGCGGCGATGCGCGCAACGTCGACGGCGCGCCAGCGGGCGATGTCGGCTGGCGAGTGGACCCCTGCCCGCGTGAGCCTCGCAGCGAGCTCGACGTCGATGTCGCGAATGTGTGTCAGCGGGCTCGATGTTGCATCGTGCTCGGCATCCGTCGCTGCTGCAATCGGCTCAGGTTCGACAATCGTTGCGGCGGCCGGTGGATCAGCGGCCGCCTCGCGCTCGTTTTGGTCGCTGGCGGTTGCGGCAACGACGGGGAAACGCGACAGGGCCTCGCCGGCCTTCTCGATGAACGTGATGGCCGCGCCGATATGGCCACGGGCAAGATCGAGGTGCTCATAGGTCGAGTCGCAGCCGAGAATGCTGCCTCCGGCCAAGTCGTTACCATCATCGCCCCGGGACGGCGCCTGGGGCCGCTTGCCGGACTCCCGCGGCTGGCTCGCCAGCTCCTCGTCCAGCCGACCGCGAGCGAGCATGAGGATCGTGAGGAGGTCGTCGAGACGAGAGGTCATCGGTCGCTACCTGCCGTTCACAATGCGTGCGGACCTTGCGGGTGGCCGCAGACGTACGCCTACGACATGCGCATGTTTACGGCATGTTCGCTGGGCTCGTCCATGTTCCGGCCCCGGACGCGTGTCACAAGGCAGCAACGACGGATCTTGGTAGTGTCCATGTGCTGGGCTTGCTCCGCGCGCTGCATTTCGACCATACGGAGCGTGGAACTCCGGGCGCCTCTGCGGTGCCTCGGTGTTGCCTCTGGGGCGCAGGGATACCGGATTTGGGTCGAGACGCGGCAATACCGCCTTGGACCGGAGCCCATCGGCCCCATATAGGTTGCGCCCGGGACGACAGGAGCTACCGCCACCCCATGAAGCGTTACGGCACGCTGCTCAATTCCATCTACCGGCTCTACGAGCATTCGGGATTCGCGCTTGCCGGCGCGGTGGCGTTCTCGTTTGTCGTATCGCTATTTCCATTTTGCATCTTTGTCGGAGCCCTGTCCGGCATTTTCGGCGGGCGCGAGCTCGCCGATGCGGCGGTCGCTCAGCTGTTTCAGATCCTGCCCGAGAGCGTTGCCAAGGCGCTGGCTCCCGAGGTGCAGGGCGTGCTTGCCAACAACCGCTTCGATCTTCTCACGGTGTCGGGCTTCTTCGCCCTCTTCTTCGCTACGAGCGCCATCGAGACCATGCGCGCGGCGCTGAACGAGGCCTACAGAGTGCTCGAGACGCGCTCCTATCCTCTGTGTCTCCTGATCAGCATGCTGTTCGTGGCGGTCAGCGCCGTCTCCATGCTGGTGCTAACGTGGTTCGTAGTCGTCGGGCCGACGATCGCGGCGCAGTACGAGCCGGAATGGGCACGGTCGCTGTTCGACCAGTCCTGGTTCTCGGCGGCGTGGCGGTATGCGCTGTCGGCTTCCGTCATCACTGCGCAGCTGATCGCCTTCCATCTTTGGCTCGCGGCCGGGCGGCGGACGCTAAAGGACATCTGGCCGGGCATCGCGCTCACGGTCGTCTTGTGGCTCACGATCGCGGCCTTCTACTCGTACTATCTCAACTTCAGCGACTGGACACGGTTCTACGCCGGTCTTTCTCAGCTCATGGTCGCCCTCATCTTCTTCCAGTTCACTGCCATCGTCATCATCTTGGGTGCCGAGCTCAATCGCGGCATCATGGAGATCAAGAAGCTGGGGAACGGCGGGTGAAGGCACTGTGACGCCGTCGCCGGCCGGGGCCGTGTTTCAGGCTCGACGCTTCCCTCGACGGCTTCTCGGCGCTGCCGCGATATGCAGGGCTTCGGAACCATTTCGATCTCGGCGGCAGCCTCGTTGTCTTCGCGCTCCCGCAGCCAGCGCAGTCAGAGCGGCGCGACGCGGGGCGCTAAGGGCGAGCGCTCTGCACGGGGTCGAGGACGCCCGAGAGGCGGACGCCGTACATCAGCTTCGAGAGCTCGTCGTCGCTGATATTCCAGAGACGCCACCAGCTCTCGAAGGTCGCGGCCGAGGCGTCAGGAACCAGCTTCAGCAATTTGCCCCATGCGACGCGAGCTTCCTTCTTCATACCGAGCTGCCCGTAGATGGGGATGATCTCGACATAGGAATAGAAGACCTCGAGGTCCTGGTTGTCGTTCGCGACCTCGAGTGCGCGCTTCATGTCTCCGGCAAGGTAGGCGGCGGTGTAGACCGTCGAGTGGTACCAGCCGATGGACGCATCGGCGTTGATGGCGTGCGCCTTCTCGGCGAGCGCCACTCCGCGTGCGCGATCGCCCGCGCTCGACAGCATGCAGCCGATAGTGGCAATGATCTCTGCATCGTGCGGCGCCAGCGCGATGGCTTTGTCCGCCTCGCTCCGGAACGGGTCCAGATCCTTGCTGAAAAAGAAGCCGGCTGCCGCCACCATGCGGCCGCGCGCGTCGTCGGGATCGAGCTGGACGGCGCGAATGGCCCTCGCGGTGATATCGGCTGCTGGCTCGGGCTTGGCGTCGAGCCCGAACACCCAGCCCACGATGCCGAGCCAGGCCAGCTCGCGGTAGGCCTTGCCATTCTCGTGATCGAGGGCAATGGCCTGACGCAGGGCGGATCCAGCGGCTTCGAAGTTCTCGGGCGTCCAGTCCCACTGCATGATCTCGCGGGCGCGCAGCACGAGATCGTAGGCACGAACCTCGTCCGGGCTCTTCCTGGCTGCTCGTCTCGCCTCGCTCATCTCGATGGCGCCGTAGCTGCCCGCGATGCGGCCCACGATGTTGTCGACAATCTCGTCCTCGACCAGGGCGACGTCGGCCATGTTGCGGTCGTAACGCTCTGCCCAGACGTGGGCGCCGGTCGTGGCGTCGATCAACTGGGCGGTGACGCGCAGGTCGTCGCCCGTGCGGCGGGCGCTGCCTTCGAGAATGTAACGTGCTGCGAGGTCTTGCCCGAGCTTCTTCACATCGACCGCCTTGCCCTTGAACTGGAAGGTCGTGTTGCGGGCGAGCACCTTCAGGTCGCGGACGCGTGCAAGCGAGGTCAGGAGATCCTCGGTGAGCCCATCGCTGAAATAGTCCTGGGCCGGGTCGCCACTGAGATTCAAGAAGGGAAGCACGGCAATGACCGGCTCGGACGGCTCTGCGGCCGACGTGCCGGGCGAGGTTACGGGCAATTTGGGACGCTGCGCGATCCAGGCGCCGGCCGCGACGAGCAAAATCAGGAATGCAACGACGAATGCCGATCCCGGGCGGCGCTCGAGCCTCGTCCGCGCCGGAGGCGGCAGGCCGGCCGATGGCACACTCTGGTCCGGAGCCGGCTGCAAGGGGGTGGCCAGGTCCCGCTCCGATGGGCTTTCGGGAAGGGGCGCCGGCGGCGACCCGGCCTGCTTCCTGGTAATGAAGTGCGGCGTGTAGCTGCCCTTGGCGAGCTCGATGCGGATCGGCTCGCTCGCACCTTCGGTCTCGTAATACTCGCGCAGACGGTCGCGCAGGCGGCCGGCCTCCATACGCACGATCGGGTCGATGTTGGGATCGAAGCTTTCGGGCCGGTCGAAGACCTCGCGGCCGATCGTGTATCCCTTGAGGCGATCGCCACGGCCAGCCAGCGTCTCGCCGACGACGAATGCGAGGAAGTCGCGGCGCCGCCGCGACTGCTCGAAGGCGCGACTCGCGAGCACGCGGTCGAGGGCCATGTGGATGGCGGCCTTTTCCCGGTCGCTAAGGTCGTCCTGCGCCGGTTCGGCCATGGACTACTCCCGGCATTTGGAAATTCAGAGAGTTGGCCGCGAAATCCAGGCCCGCAGCTACGGTAGCATACTGCGCAACATTGCCCAGTGCTGCCAGCGTCGAGGGAGGCGGTCTGCCAGTGACGCTCCGCAGGTCGCCGCAAGATCCTCAGATCAGGGAGAGTGCGATGGTTGCAAGGAAGCTCATGGCATTGTTCGTCTCCGGCCTTTTCGTGGCAGCGGTCGGACCTGCCGAGGCAGGGCAAGTTCACGAGGTGGCCGGGGTGCTCGCCTGCGTCGCCGACAAGTGGGAGGAGAAGGAACTCGAAAAGGGGCACAAGCTCGCCGATTGGGTGGGCCGTTGCGTGGCCGTGCCCGACAATCCAGCGGATGCCAAGTACACCGAGGACTGCAAGTTGAAATACGAGTACATGCCGGACGGGAGCTTCAAGGCTGCCGGCACCTGCGTCTACAATTATCCGGACGGGGACAAGCTTTTCGATTCCCTCGAGGAAGGCTCGCATCTCAAGGAATCGAAGTACACGATCACGGGCGGCACCGGAAAGTACGAGGGGGCCAGCGGCGGCGGCACGTACCTTTGTGACAACCTGACGGATTCGCTCTGCGGCGGCCGCTACAAGGGCAAAGTGATCACAAAGTAGCCTCGGGCCGTTCTCACACGACGAAAAGGGCGCTCCTTTCGGAGCGCCCTAGACTGCAAGGTTTGAGGCCGGAACGCTTACGCAGCGCCGAAACGCTGCTGGCTCGCTTCGAGGATGTCCTCGTAGGTGCGCAGGCCGGTCGTGGGCGCCGAGACGAGCACGGCCATGTTGCCCGGCTTGTGCTCGTTCTTGAGCATTCGCATGTGGGCTTTGGGGATCTGAGCCCAGGAGAAGACCTCTGACATGCAGGGATCGATGCGACGCTCGACGACGAGCTTGTTGGCTTGGCTGGCCTGCTGCAGGTTGGCGAAGTGGCTGCCCTGGACGCGCTTCTGGTGCATCCAGAGATAGCGGGCGTCCATGGTCAGGTTGTAACCCGAGGTGCCGGCGCAGATGACAACCATGCCGCCGCGCTTCACGACCTGGACCGAGACCGGGAAGGTCGCCTCGCCCGGGTGCTCGAACACGCAGTCGACGTTCACGCCCTTGCCGGTGATGTCCCAGATCGCCTTGCCGAAGCCGCGCATCTCCTTGAGCCACGCATTGTACTCGGGCGAGTTGACCTTCGGCAGCTGACCCCAGCACTTGAAGTCTTTGCGGTTGATGACGCCCTTGGCGCCGAGCTGCATGACGAAGTCGCGCTTGTCCTCGTCGGACACGACGCCGATGGCGTTGGCACCCGACGTGGCGCAAAGCTGGACGCCGAAGCAGCCGAGGCCGCCCGAGGCGCCCCAGATGAGCACGTTGTGGCCCGGGCGCAGCACATGCGGACGGTGGCCGAACAGCATGCGATAAGCGGTGGCGAGGGTGAGCGTGTAGCAGGCGCTCTCCTCCCACGTCAGGTGCTTCGGGCGCTCGAGGAGCTGGCGGTCCTGAACACGGGTGAACTGCGAGAAGGAGCCGTCCGGCGTCTCGTAGCCCCAGATGCGCTGGCTGGGCGAGAACATCGGATCGCCGCCGTTGCACTCCTCGTCGTCGCCGTCGTCCTGGTTGCAGTGGACGACGACCTCGTCGCCGACCTTCCAGCGCTTCACCTTGGAGCCGACGGCCCAGACGATGCCAGACGCATCGGAGCCGGCGATGTGATAGGGGTTCTTATGGACGTCACGAATGGGCGATATGGGTGTGCCGAGCGAGGCCCAGACGCCGTTGTAGTTGACGCCGGCGGCCATGACGAGAACGAGCACGTCGTGGCTGTCGAGCTCCCAGGTGGGGACGACCTCGACCTGCATGGCCGTGTCGGGCTCGCCGTGGCGCTCTGCGCGGATCGCCCAGGCGTACATGTTCTTGGGCACGTGGCCGAGCGGCGGAATCTCGCCAACCTCGTAGAGGTCCTTCTTGCCGGCGCCGGAGACGAACTCCGCGGCCGTCATACCCGCCACATCCTTCTTAACCGCAGTCTGGCTCGACATCGATCTCGTCTCTCCCTGAACGAGGTGCAACCGCAAGCGGGGCGGCCGCTCGCCCGCGACCACTCTCCACCCGAATTTCGTCACCGGTTCAAGCATTTTTTCGCGCCGCAATAAAGAGGTCCGGCTGCGGCGGCTCACCGCGATGCAACGGAGAGTTAATGTAAAACACCTATTCTGACTCGGATTTGCCGGGCTTGCGGCATCGCAGGGCGCTGCCGTCCGGGTACGGTCGTTACCCGTCGCCCAGAGGCATCGGAGAACAGGCAATGACGGACATCATCACCGATATTCTCAATGCCAAGGACACGGCCTGGTACGTGGCATGCACGCTGGCGCTCGCCGCCGCTACGCTGGTCATGAGCACGTCGGAGCTTATCTGGCTGACCACGATTGCCGCCGGGTTCTCGTTCTTTGGGGCGCTGTCGGGCGTCTATGCCCTGGACCAGGCCGGGATCAACCTCGCCTCCGACAAGGATGCCCACATCGTGCTGTCGGCGACGCTCGGCATGGTCGTAGGCATGGTCCTTTGCCTCGCCTTCGTCAGAGCCATCTACACCGTCTCGGAGTGGATGAAGCCCTCGCCCAAGACGGGTCCGGTCAAGCTCTGAGCCGCGACCCGCGGCCAAACAGAACTTTCGGATTGCGAGCAGCCCAAGTTAGGCTATCAGAAGCGACGCCCGGCCGCTGGCTCGGCGCGTGACAGGCCTTTACACTTGCGAGCGCAGGCTACTCCATGACCAAGACCGAACGCGACAAGCCCTGGCTGTTCCGCACCTACGCGGGCCATTCGACGGCGGCCAAGTCGAATGCGCTCTACAAGAAGAACCTGTCGAAGGGGCAGACAGGCCTCTCGATCGCTTTCGACCTGCCTACTCAGACCGGGTACGACAGCGACCACGAGCTCGCGCGCGGCGAGGTCGGCAAGGTCGGCGTGCCGGTCAGCCATCTCGGCGACATGCGGACGCTCCTCGACGGCATTCCGCTCGACCAGATGAACACCTCGATGACGATCAACGCGACAGCGGCGTGGCTGCTCGCGCTCTATGCTGCCTTCGCCGACGAGCAGGGAGCGGCCAGGGGCAAGCTCACCGGCACCATCCAGAACGACATCATCAAGGAATATCTCTCGCGTGGCACCTATGTGTTTCCGCCCGAGCCGTCGCTCAGGCTGATCAAGGACACGATCGTGTTCTCGACGCGCGAGATGCCGAAGTGGAACCCGACCAACGTTTGCTCCTACCACCTGCAGGAGGCCGGCGCGACGCCGGTGCAGGAGCTCGCCTACGCGCTGGCCACCGCGCTCGCCGTGCTCGACACGGTGAAGAAGTCGGGTGAGGTGCCGGCTGCGGAGTTCGGCAACGTGGTGGGACGCGTGTCGTTCTTCGTCAACGCGGGCCTCAGGTTCGTCACTGAAATCTGCAAGATGCGGGCGTTCGTCGAGCTGTGGGACGAGATCACGTCCACCCGCTACGGCGTCACCGACGCCAAGAACCGTCTGTTCCGTTACGGCGTGCAGGTCAACAGCCTCGGGCTGACCGAGCCGCAGCCCGAGAACAACGTCTACCGCATCCTGATCGAGATGCTGGCCGTGACGCTGTCCAAGAAGGCGCGCGCGCGGGCCGTGCAGCTGCCGGCCTGGAATGAGGCCCTGGGCCTGCCGCGGCCGTGGGATCAGCAGTGGTCGCTGCGCATGCAGCAGATCCTCGCCTACGAAACCGACCTCCTCGAGTACGGCGACATCTTCGACGGCTCGAAGGAAATGGAGCGCAAGGTTGCCGCGCTCAAAGAGCAGGCCAAGGCCGAGCTCGAGACCATCGAGAAGCTCGGCGGCGCCGTCGCGTCGATCGACTACATGAAGCGGCGGCTCGTCGAGAGCAATACGGAGCGGCTCCGGGGCATCGAGACCGGCGACCAGATCGTGGTCGGCGTCAACAAGTGGACCGAGACGGAACCGTCGCCGCTGGTTGCCGGCGAGGGTGCCATCATGGTCGTCGATCCGGCGGTCGAGGCGGAGCAGATCGAGAAGCTCAAGGCCTGGCGCGCGGCGCGTGACGCCAAGGCGGTGGCGAAGGCGATGGCGGACCTGGAGACGGCGGCCACGGAAGGCCGCAACATCATGGAGAGCTCGATCGCGTGCGCGAAGGCGGGCGTCACAACGGGCGAGTGGGGCGGTGCGCTCCGACGCATCTTCGGCGAGTACCGGGCGCCAACGGGCGTCGCCCAAGCCGCGGTGCAGCGCGAAGGCGCAGGACTCGACGAGACGCGGGCTCAGGTCGATGCGTTGAGCAAGAAGCTCGGACGCCGGGTCAAATTCCTGGTCGGCAAGCCAGGGCTCGATGGACATTCGAACGGGGCGGAGCAGATCGCGGTCCGCGCTCGCGACGTCGGCATGGAGGTCGTCTACGAGGGCATCCGGCTGACGCCGTCGCAGATCGTGCGTGCCGCACTCGACGAGGCGGTGCATGTGGTGGGGCTCTCGATCTTGTCCGGCAGCCATGTGCCGCTGGTGCGCGAGGTCATGGACCGCATGCGGGCCGAGGGCCTCGGCGACGTGCCGGTCGTGGTCGGCGGCATCATCCCGCCGGAGGACGCCGTCAAGCTCAAGGCGTTCGGGGTGGCGGCCGTCTACACGCCCAAGGACTTCCAGCTGAACGACATCATGGCCGACATTGTGCGGCTGGTGGCGGGCGAGACGAAGGCGGCCTGACGTCATGCGTGAGGATTTGCGGCGCCAACTCGAGCGCGAGGTCAGGCTGCAATGGCTGAAGCGCGCCGGGGGCGTCGCGGCGGTTCTCGCGGGCCTCGTGGCGGCGTTCTGGTTCGAGGGGCTCGATGCGAGCGTCACGACGCGCAAGGTGCCCGGCACCGTGACCGCGGTCGGGCCCTACAACGGCAAGAGCAGCCTCACCGTCGAGCAGGGACTTACGGTCGACGTCAGGCTCGACGACGGACGAGCGGCGCAGGTGTTGGTTGCAAAGTCGACCGCGCCGCATGTCGGCGACGCTGTCGAGATCGCCGAGCATCGCCACGGCACCGGCCGCACCGACTTCACGTGGCGGTAGGCCCGATGTCGTCATTTGACGGTGCCGGGCCTTCGGTGTATTGCGCCCGCTTCAGCGTGGCCCCAGTGGCGGAACGGTAGACGCGGCAGACTCAAAATCTGTTGCCGGCAACGGCGTGGGGGTTCGAGTCCCTCCTGGGGCACCACCTTTGTTTGCGCGTGGGGACACCGCTGCGCGGAGCCGGCCGCCACGGGCGCACATGGCCATCGTATGCGGATCGATGCGGGGCGTACGCCGGGTCGCCTTGCTCTCTGATTCCAATGGCTATTCGTTGAACGAAATCCGCGCGCAGGCGACTCCGGGATATGCTCGCCTCTCCGAGACATCTATCCCACACGTCACGACTTTTGGTCTCCCTGGGGACGTCTACCATTGCTGGCCGAAGCGCGAATGTGGTACCGGGGGGCACTCTTCCGCTCGACGAGGGTCCTGATGCGCGCCGGCCGGTTCCTAGCCGCCATTGCCATGATGCTGCTCCTCGCGGTTCCACCTGCCTCGGCCGGACCGACGCTCCTTTTCGACGCCGCCGACGGCCGTGTGATCTACGCCGAGGACATCGACGACCAGTGGCATCCGGCCTCGCTCACCAAAATGATGACGGCGTATGTCACGTTCGACGCCATCAAGGCCGGCAAGGTGAAGCTCGCGCAATCGATTTCGTGTAGCGACAACGCGTTCCAGCAGCCACCCAGCAAGCTCGGCCTCGCGGTTGGCGGTAGCATCACCGTCGATCAGGCGCTGCAGATCCTGATCGTCAAGTCGGCGAACGACGTGGCCGTGATGCTGGCCGAGGCAGTGGCCGGAAGCCAGGAGGCGTTCGTCGCAGAGATGAACGCGACGGCGAAGCGCCTCGGCATGACGCGAACGCACTTCTCCAACCCCAACGGCCTGCCGGCTCCGGACCAGGTGACGACGGCCCGCGACCTCGCCAAGCTCGCGCGGGCCATCTCCCGCGACTACCCTGGATATGCCGCCTACTGGGCGATGCCTGCCGTCCGGCTCGGCAAGCTCTACATGCGTACGCACAACGGCCTCTTGAAATCGTTCGAGGGCGCGGACGGCATGAAGACCGGCTTCATCTGCGACTCGGGCTTCAACGTCGTCGGCAGCGCGACGCGCGACGGCAGAAAGATGGTCGCCGTCGTGCTCGGAGAGAGAAGCTCGCCGGAACGGACGCTGCGGGCGGCGAGCCTCTTGGAACACGGCTTCCAGAACAGCGGCTGGAAAGAACTCTTCGGCGCGCAAACGATCGACACCATGCCGGTGGCCGAAGGCCGGCAGGCGATCAGCGTCCGCGACGACGTCACCTCGTGGGACTGCGGCCGCCAGAAGCGTCTCGCGGCGCGCGAGGCCAGGGCTAAGGCGAGGGCCGAGGCGCGTGCCAAGGCCAAGGAGCAGGCCAAGCAGGCGGCTGCCGCCAAGCCCGGCGCGGCGCAACCTGGCGCCGTGACGGAGCCGGCCACGAGCGTCAAGGTAGGCGGCTCCAGCGCGGCAGGCAATGCCAAGCCCAAGGTCAAAGTCACCGGCACGGCGCCTGCGGCCCCGAACGGCGACACCGCTCCGGCCGTGCCTCCTGCCGGGACGAAACCGGCCAACAGTGGCGCGGCTGCGGCTCCTCCGGCTGCGGTGGTGAACAAGTTGCCGAACAACGGTGCCGTTAGCGGGGCCGTGCTGCCCGAGAGCATGAAGCCTCAGGCGCCTCAGAGACCCACCGTCAGGCCGGTCACGACGTTCGCCGAGGACGGTCAGTAACGGCTTCACGAGGGGCGGCCCAACCGCGTCAGGCGAGGGCCTTGATGTCCTCTAGGGCGAGGTTGCCCGGCACGATGGTGATGGGGATCGGGAAGGTGCCGGCGAGCCGTCCGGCGGCCAGGGCCGAGACCAGCGGGCCTGGGCCCTTCTGATCGATGGCGGCGCCGAGTACAAGAATGGCAATGTCCTCATCGTCTGCAATGACGGACAGAATCTGCTCCGGCTTCTGTCCTTTGCGAATGACCTCTTCGCAGGGAATGACGTCGAACCCCGCGAGGCCGAGCTTGCGCTTGAACATGCGGAACAGCGCTTTGGCCTTGATTGTCTCCTCGTCGATCTGCACCTGCTTGACTCCGGCCCAATGCTGGAAGTCCTGAGGCTCAATGACGTAGAGCATGACCAGCGTGCCCGACGAGTGGGCGATGCGGGCAGCCGCGTAATAAAGCGCGCTCTCCACCTCCTGGCTCTCGTCAACGATGAGCAGGAACTTGCGGGCGTGTCCGGCCTCGAACGAGCGGCGCTTGCGAATTTCGACCATGGGTGCGGATCGTGACACGAAAACGGTCCAGGTGCTAGGTCTCAGGTTCCAGTGAGGATCGCTCCGAGCCGGTCACGCGCGCTTGCCAACGAGCGCAGGTGGCCTCGAGATCCAGATGCGCCGTTGCTAGACACCAGCGTGCTGCACTCCCTCATGACCGCAACAGCCCGACGATGTCCTTCACCTGGTCCATGATCGGGGTGGCGATGGCGCGGGCGCGGGCGGCGCCGTCGGCCAGCACGTGGTCGATGTAGCCCGGCTCGGCCATGAGGCGCCGCGTCTCGTCGCCGATGCGGCCCAGGCGATCGGTTGCGACCTCGGCCAAAGCCTTCTTGAAGGTCGAGAACTGCTGGCCGCCGAAATCAGTGAGCACGGACTCCACCGTGCGGTGGGTGAGTGCCGCGTAGATGCCGACCAGGTTCTCGGCCTCGGGGCGGCCCTCGAAGCCCTTCTCGTCCGAGGGAAGTGGCTCGGGGTCGGTCTTTGCCTTTCTGATTTTGGTGGCGATGGCGTCGGCATCGTCGGTCAAGTTGATGCGCGACAGGTCCGAGGGGTCCGACTTCGACATCTTCTTGGTACCGTCGCGCAGGCTCATGACGCGCGTCGCGGGCCCGGTGATGACCGGCTCCGGCTGCGGGAAGAAGATGCCGTCTGGGTGGCCCAATGCCTCGATCGACGTCTTGAAATCGTTGTTGAACTTCTGGGCGATGTCGCGCGCGAGCTCGAGGTGCTGCTTCTGGTCCTCGCCGACCGGAACGTGGGTGGCGCGGTAGGCGAGGATGTCGGCAGCCATCAGGTTCGGATAGGCGTAGAGTCCGACGGACGCCTGCTCGCGGTCCTTGCCGGCCTTCTCCTTGAACTGGGTCATGCGATTGAGCCAGCCCAGGCGCGCGACACAGTTGAACACCCAGGCGAGCTCGGCGTGAGCGGCGACCTGCGACTGGTTGAAGACGATGCTCTTCTTCGGGTCGAGGCCGGCCGCGATATAGGCGGCGGTGACCTGGCGGATCGACTGGCGGAGCTCGGCTGGATCCTGCCAGACCGTGATGGCGTGCAGGTCGACAACGCAATAGATGCACTCGCGCGTCTTCTGCATCTCGATCCAGTTGATCATGGCGCCGAGATAGTTGCCGAGATGCAGACTGCCGGTCGGCTGCATGCCCGAAAAGACGCGCTCGGTGATGGGCTTCTTCTTGGTCATTCTATGTGGATCCCCAGTGTCGGCGCGGGTTATGGCGCGGCAGAGGGCCTGGCGCAAGGCCTCGTTCGGCCGGTCAATGGGCTTGCCGCGTGAGCTTCTTCAATTGATCGAGGCGGAGCGTGCCGGTGGCCAGGATCATGACGGCGTAGGTGAGGAGACCGGCGGCCACGAGGGCCGCGAGCGCCGCACCGCGGACCCAGAAGGGATGGCCGGCTTCGAGCCACGGGTCGAGGAGCAGGGCAGCACCCGACAGGACCGCGGCCATGACGAGGCTCGAGAGCACGATCATCGCCAGCGACCGTCGGAATCGGCTGTCGGCCTCGAAGTGTCCGCGCTTCGCCAGCGTGGACCACAGTAGGCCGGCGTTGAGCCAGCCACCGAGGGTGGTTGCGACGGCGATGCCGAGCTGCGGCAGGAGCCCCATCTCGCGGAACACGAAGAACAGTGCGATGGAGCCCAGCGTGTTTGCCGTCAGGCTGATCGAGGCGTAGCGCATCGGCGTCCTGGTGTCCTCGCGGGCGAAGTAGGCGGGCGAGAAGACCTTGATGAGGACGAACGCCGGCAAGCCGAGAGCAAACAGCCACAGCGCGCTCGCGGTCTGGCTGGTGTCGAGGGCCGTGAAGGCCCCGCGCTCGTAGAGGACGCTCACGATCGGCTCGGGTACGACGGCGAGGGCGGTGGCCGCCGGCACGGTCAAGAGCATCGCGAACTCTAGGCTTCTGTTCTGGCTGTCCATTATTCCGTCGTGGTTGCCTGCGCGGAGCTGGCGAGAGACCTCGGGCAAGAGCACGACGCCGATGGCGATGCCGACGATGGCCAGCGGCAGCTCGTAGAGGCGGTCGGCGTAGTAGAGCTGCGAGACGGCCCCCGGCTGCATGGATGCGATCATGGTGCCGATCATGATGTTGAGCTGGGTGACACCGCCGGCGACCACGCCCGGGATGCCGAGCGAGACGAGACGGCGCACGCCGTCGGTCAGGCGGGGACGGCCGAGCCGGAGCAGGAAGTCGTTGCGCCTGAGGCCGTCCCACAGGAGCCAGAGCTGCAGGAGACCGGCGACGAACACGCCGATGGCCTGCACGATGCCACCGGCGGGATCGTTGTGATAGCCGAGGGCGAAGCCAACGAAAATCGCGACCGTCAAAGTGAGATTCAAGACAATCGAGACTGCCGAGCTCTCGACGAACTTGCCGAACGAGTTCAGGACGCCCGAGAACAGCGCTACCAGCGACATGCAGAGCAGGTAGGGGAAGGTGATACGGGTCAGCAGAACGGCAAGGTCGAACTTTTCCGGTGTCTCGCTGAAGCCCGGGGCAAGAAGATACATGAGCCACGGCATGCCGACCATGAAGATGGCCGAGAGCAGCACCAGCACGAAGACGAGACCGCTCATCGCCTCGCTGGCGAAGCGGCGTGCGGCGTCGCGGCCGTTGCCTTCGAGCTCCTTGGCGAAAAGGGGAACGAAGGCCGAGTTAAAGGCGCCTTCGCCGAAAAGGCGACGGAACAGGTTCGGGAAGCGGAAGGCGACGTTGAAGGCGTCGGCCACCATGCCGGAGCCGAAGGCCCAAGCAAACAGGATGTCGCGGACAAAGCCCAGGACGCGGCTCACGAGCGTGAGGCCGCCGACGGTGACGAAGGCACGGTAGAGTTTCATGGGCTCCGAGCGGTAGCGGACGCCGCCGCAGTGGGCAAGGGCCGGCACGCGTCCGACAGTGCAGCGTCCCCCAAGAGCGGCACGGTTCTGGCCGTTACGCTCTGGTGAGACATGCACAGCGGCAAGTTTTCGCTTGGTTAACGCAAGTAGACAAGGGCGAAGATTGGCGCCTATTGTGAATCAAACGAAGGAACGCCTTCAACAGGGGACGTCATGTTTCCGCTCGGAGACGACAACAGCCAGCGGCGGCGCACGCCCTACGTGACATTCGTCCTGATCGGCCTGTGCGTGATCATGTTCATCCTCGAGGTGCAGGGCGACGAGCCGTTCATCACCAAATGGGCCTTCATTCCTGGCCGGTTCAGCAACGCGCCGGCAGCGGATGCCGTCACCATCCTGTCCGCGATGTTCATGCACGGGGGGCTCATGCACCTGGGCGGAAACATGCTCTATCTCTGGATCTTCGGCGACAACGTGGAGGACCGGCTGGGGCATATGGCGTTTCTCGCCTTCTATCTCCTGGCGGGACTCGGGGCTACGGCGGCGCAGTACATGCTCAATCCCAGCTCGAGCATACCGAATGTCGGTGCCTCGGGGGCAATTGCGGGCGTACTCGGCGCCTATATCCTGATGTTCCCGCACGCGAAGGTGAAGGTTCTCGTCGGCAACATGGTGGTGCTGCTGCCGGCGCTGGTGGTGCTCGGGTTCTGGATCGTCCTGCAAGTTTTCAGCGGGGCGGGGACGCTGATCGACCGCGGCCAGGCCGATACCGGCGGCGTCGCTTACATGGCGCACATCGGCGGGTTCATTGCGGGGCTCGCGATGGCACTCGTCTTTCGCGGGCGCAGCTCGGACAACGGCTCGTGACGCGGCTGCCGACTGTCGTCGCGCTCGGGCTCGTCTACGGGGCTCTGGCGTTGCCGGTCGCGGGCTCGGGTGAGATGCCGGCGACGACGGTGGTCGCGAGTGTTGTCCTCGCAGGCGGTCTCCTGCTCCTCAGCGCGATCGATCTCGAGACGTTCCGCCTTCCGGACCAGCTGACGCTCCCTCTCGTGGCGTTGGGGATCGGGCTGGCGGGGCTCCTCGACTGGGACAGCCCGTGGGCGCGGCTCGGGGCAGCTGCGGCGGGGTTTGGCGCGCTGTGGCTCATTTCTGTAGCGTACCAGATGTTGCGCGACCGGGCAGGCTTGGGGCTCGGCGACGCCAAGCTCCTCGCCGCCTCGGGAGCCTGGACCGGCTTCGAGGGGCTATCGCCGACGCTCCTCGTGGCATGTCTCACGGCGCTCTTCGCGGTCGCCGTGATGGCGGTGCGACGCGGCGGAATAGACCGCCGGACGGCGATCCCGTTCGGCCCGTTCCTCGCACTCGGTACCTGGGTCGTCTGGCTCTACGGTCCGATCGGGCTCTGACACCCGCCCGGACGACAGCAGCCTCGCGAGGCTGCTGCACCGCCATCACCTCGCGGGCCGCCTCGCGTCGGGGCCGCGGCGTCACTTCGGCGCCAGCACCATGACCATCTGCTTGCCTTCGAAGCGCGGCTCGCTCTCGACCTTGGCCACGGCCTCGGTGTCGGCCTTTACGCGCCTCAGCACGTTCATGCCGATCTCCTGGTGGGCCATCTCGCGGCCACGGAAGCGGAGCGTGATCTTGACCTTGTCCCCTTCCTCGAAGAAGCGCTGGATGGCCCGCATCTTCACATCGTAGTCGTGGTCGTCGATGCCGGGGCGCATCTTGATCTCCTTGATCTCGACGACCTTCTGATGCTTGCGTGCCTCGGCGGCCTTTTTCTGCTCCTGGTACTTGAACTTGCCGAAGTCCAGGATCTTGCAGACGGGAGGCTCGGCGTCGGGCGAGATCTCGACGAGGTCGAGACCGGCCTCCTCGGCCTTGGCCATGGCATCGAATCTGCTGACGATGCCGACGTTCTGTCCGGTCTCGTCGATGAGGCGGACCTCGCGGGCGCGGATGGCATCGTTGATGCGGGGGCCGGACTGCTCGCGGGGTGCGGGGCTGCGCATTGGCTTGCGGATGTTATGTCTCCTTCTATCCGTTTCCGTTCAGATTGATTGTCGCCTGCCTGGCTCTACAACCAAAGGCTCCGCCGGCCTAGCCCCGAAAGGCGGCCGGCCGGCAGAGCAGCTATATGGGCAGGATTTAAAAGAAGCAGCAACAAGTCAAGGGGCGCGGGTCAAGCCTTCCTTTTATCGGGAACGAGCGGTTGCGATGCCACAGGGGTAGGGTCGCGCCGTGTCCTCGCCCGACCCGGCCACCGCGCTTGCGGCGGGACGCCGCGGCTGCGGGCCTGGATGGCCTGCTCGGAGTCCGCCGACCATGGCACGGGAAAGCATATTCAGGCGCTGATGTGGTCCTTGCAGGTGGCGGGCTCCTGTTCGAGCCAGGCGCGCGCGGTCCACGAGGGCTCCTTCTGGGCCGCCCTAGCCTCCTCCTCGGTGCGGGCGACAAAATAGAACTCGTAGCAATTCGAGCCGACCTTATGCACGCGGAAGCAGCCGCCCATCGGGTCATCGTCGTAGATGGTGCAGAAGGCCCCGGACTCGATCGACCAGTGGCCGCCGGAGGCGCGCAGGTCGTCGGCGTAGGCGACCCGGCCGTCGGCCTCGTAGGTCTCGTGGAACTCGCGCCCACTCGGGTACTCGCCAGCGACGGCCTTGCCCGCTAGCGCCGCCCGGAGATCGGTCTCGTTCATCCAGATCTTCGACGGTTGCCCGGCGTCACCGCGGGTATCGGCTCCGGACAGCGGGTTGTCGGCGCGCACGGGACCTGCGGCCGGGAGCGCGGCGACGGCGATAAGGATGGCGGTGAGCGCTGGGCGGACGGGGAGCATGGCGGGGGTCCGGTGTGTTCGATGGAAATCAGCACCAGTAGAAGCAGCAGATTCCGGCAGGATGGTGGGCGATTGGGGCGTTCGGCGTTGAAAGCGGGCCGAGCGGATCGTGTGCAGCGAATGGGAACCCGGCGGCGGTCGTTTCGTCGCTACTAGCGATCTCGCTCCCCTGGCGAACGGTGTGGGCCGAGCGAGTGCATCCTCGCCGGCAGGACTTGCCGCGAGGGTCTAGGGACGGGGAGCGGGGCGCGGCAGTGCCGCGGGTGGTCCGCGTGGTGTTTGATGGCGCTGCGGCGCCCCGGCTTCAGCGAGCTCTTGTCGGTCACCGTTCCCCT
>JAGVSR010000093.1 GCA_019137195.1 Alphaproteobacteria bacterium | reverse complement strand
TCCTAACCACCTTCCTATGAACCACGACTTCAGCTTCAGGCGCTTTGCCTGCCTCTACCTCGATGCGTACTGTGCAGACCACGCTCAACGCCGATTCTTGAGCGAAACGGAAGTCACCCAAGCCCGGGTAATCTTCCATGAATTCCTTGCAGCACTGGACGCTCCGGTCCTCGTGACCGGCGAAGCCGTGTCGAATAGCGCCCGACACGTCCTGCACGACGCCGCCAACATCAGGAGCTTCGTCGGCCAGTTCGCCCGCGACTTCCTCGGCTATAGCGCATCACACAAGCACCGCTCATCGAAATAACATCGACGGCAACCTAGGCACCGCACGGTGCCTTTTATTATCTCTAATCCAACACCCAATGAAACCAACATACAATCCGGCAGCACAGACACAGGGAGCAACATCAGCGACAGCCATTAGAAGCACAACGGCACGTATCCTCGAGCCGCTCAAGGCCGCGGCGTTACAGACCGCAAAGCTCGGACGCAAGTCTCCCACGCAAACTGCGTCATCGCCAGCACCCGTGCAGCACGCACCGCTTCACCGAATCATCCAGGGCGAATGTCTGGAGATGATGGCCAAGATACCAGACGCTGCAATCGACTTCATCTGCGCCGACTTTCCTTACAACATCTCCGGTAAGGGCGGGCTCACCATGCGCCACGACAAAATCGTCAAGGCCGACTTCGGGGAGTGGGACAAGTTCCCTACAGAAGAGGCCTATCTCGACTTCGTCTTCGCCGTGTGTGCCGAGTACCGCCGTATCCTCAAACCCAACGCCAGCATGGTGCTGTTCTTCTGATACCGCCAGGCCGGTTGGATTGCGCACGAGCTCGAACGACGTGGCATCTTCACCTTCAGGATGCCGCTCATCTGGGTGAAGGACAACCCGATGCCGGCTGTGAAGAAGACGACCTTCAGAAGCGCCTATGAAATGGGCCTCTGGCTCATCAACGACGGCGGAACCTACGCTCAGCCGCGTACCTTCAATTTCCTCACCCAGGCCCGCATGCGCAATGTCATGAGTTATCTCATCGGCCGCGATGGCTATAAGCGAACGGGACATCCGACCGAGAAACCGGAGCTCCTCACCCGCAGGCTCGTTGAGATTTTCACCAATGAAGGCGACATCGTCCTCGACAACTTCGCTTGAGGCGGAACGACGGGCGTAGCCGCATTCAAGGCAGGACGCCATGCCATCTCCATCGAGCGCGAGGCGAAATATATCGCCATGATAGAGCGACGCCAGAAAGCGGTTGAAGCGCGCTTGCGCGACCAGAGTAACAGAAAAGGGGCTTAGCCCTTTTTCGTGATTGCAGCTCGAAGAACTGCTTCCTTTTTCTTTTTCACCCGCACGGCTCCAGAGCCTTGGTGACGCCGATTGAAATCGAGCGGCTCTGCGTGAAACGTGATGACGCGAGTTGAGGCAATAACGTCAAGGCGAATGCACGAACTCGCTTTGACAGCAGGCACGCGGTCAATAGAGTGAAGACAAGACCGTTCGACGTGCGTGGTTGCAAGATAGCGTTTTCGGGGCGAATGCCGCGAAAGTATTCGGGACGAACATCCCGAAACATTTCACCCCGAAACAGTCAGAACTGTTTGGGCCGAAAACGCATCTTGCCAAGGCTAGCCCTGGACCCAGCCGAGGGCGGCAAGCCTCCCCCGGCGCCCCCACCGATACCGCACGACTTAGCCCCTAATTGAAGCCGATGCCATGGACCACCGACAGCGATACATGAAGGACTATCGAGTTGCCTACAAAGCCCGCGCCAAGATCATCAAAGTGGCGCTCAGCAACGACCTTCACGCCGTCCTCTCAGAACGCGCAAAGGCCGAGGGTCTGACGCCGACAACGCTCGTCCGCGAGCTCGTCGCCAGCGGGCTTGCCGGCGACCCCCGAGTACCCGCCGCCGTCGCTCATGAATTGAAGACCCTGGAACGCCTCGTCCGCTCCATTGCCAACAACCTCAATCAACTCGCTCACCACGCCAATACGGTTCGCCGCGTCGTCGACGTTCAAAGCATCTTTCAGGAGCTCAAACGTCTCGATACCGCCGT
>JAGVSR010000031.1 GCA_019137195.1 Alphaproteobacteria bacterium | reverse complement strand
TCATACGGCATGCTTTGCGTCGGCGCGACGAAAGGCCCCGGCAGCGTGGCAGCATCACTGAAGTGGCTCCAAAGTCTAACCGAGATCGTTATTGATCCGGTCCGGTGTCCGCACGCGGCGAAAGAATTTCAGGAATATGAGTATGAGCGGAGCCGAGACGGCACACCGGTTGCCGGTTATCCGGACAAAGACAACCACGCCATTGACGCTGTGCGCTACGCGATGAATCGCGTGTGGCTGACGAGAGGAGCATAAAGACCATGTGGCAAACTTTTATTGAGTGGGTTCGGCGGCTCTTCGATAAGCGGCCCGTGCGCACGCCGGAGACTGAGGAGCGCGCTCGGCGCTACGAGGATATTACCGGCGAGAACATCACGGCCACGCTGGCCAACAAACTGGCCCGGCTCACGTTCGCCGATTCAACCATCACTGTGGACGGCTCGGGCAAGCGCGTCGAGCTCATTTCCGGCGTGCTGCGCGACCTTTGGAATGATACCGAATGGGTTACCGCGCAGATGCTTGGCAAAGGCGGCAAGGTTCTCGTGCCGAGCGTGACGCACGGCGAGGTGCAAATCGATGTTATTGATCAAAGCCGGCTTTTCATCAGCGAGGTTAGGGGCAGGCGTCTGACGAGCGCCACGCTCCTTGCCGACACAGCCACGATAGACGAGGTTCCCTATTATCGCTGGGCCGATTATACACTGGACGCGTCCGGCGTGCAGGTCATTCGCACCCGCGCGACAACGGCGACCGGCCGAGAGGTTCACCTTGGGCTGATCCCACAGTGGGCAGATATTACACCAGAGATTACGATCGCCGGCACCGACCGGCTGCTCTTTGCGTTCCTCAAATGCCCGCGAGACAACCGCCGAGACGAGAAGACCTACGGCGTGCCGCTCACGCACGGCGCCGAGCGCGAGATTGAAGAGCTCGTTGAGCACCTGAACATTTACCGCCGCGAGTTCCGGCTTACGCGGCCGATGCTAGGCCTTGATAGCTCCCTTTGGATGAGCACATCAGACTACCAGCCTTCGCGCGTCGGCATCGAAGACGTACGCCGGACCGTTCAGGACACAGATGATCCCTTCATCCCAGTTCCCCGGACGAGCCTGGATGACAAAGGAGGCTGGACGTACTACGCGCCGGGCATCCGCCAGGAGGCCATGGAGGCACGCCTACAGTCTTTGTATCGCAGGCTTGAGAAGGTCTGCGGGCTTTCCCAGGGCATCCTAACGGAGCGCCAGGTGCAGAACTACGCCAACCGGGATGAGGTGCGCGCGGCGGTTTACGACACGTTCGCGACGGTCTGCGAGATTCGGCGCACTTGGGAGCAGGCCCTTGACGACTTGAGCTATTCGGTTGACGTGCTGGCTGAGCGCTTTGGCGTGACGCCCGCTGGCGCGAGAGGTCAGTGGGAAATCGCGATTGACTGGGACACCAGCATGATCGAGTCTAGCTCTGAGGCTTTCTCACAGCTCTCCGAGCTTCAGTCTCGCGGCATGGTTACGAAGGCTGAGCTCAGGCAATGGGTGCGCGGCGGCACGCTTGACGAGGCCCAGGCGGCCATTGACGAGTTGGCCGATGAGCTAGAACCGCCGATTGACATCTCGCTCTAGGGGCGGTGACCATCGATGCTGACAGACAAGCAGCTTGCTCAGATAGAGGCCATTTACCAAGCGCGCATGCAAGAGGTGACGGACGTTTACCTGCAGACCATCGGCGCCCACCTCAAGCAGATCGGTACGCTCAGCGCGTCTGACATTCACAAGCTTAAGGAGCTCAGACGCGCCGGGATGAACATGAACGACATAAAGCGCGCGGTCGTTAAGGCGACCGGGCAGAGCATAAAAGAAGTCAACGCGCTCTTCAAGGCCGTCGCTGCGGCCAACGAGTCTTTTGCCGACTTGTATTATCCGACGGCAACGCGAAACCGGGACCTCCTAAAGGTCATTTATAATAGGATCATCTCAGCGCAGGCCAAGCAGACGCAGGACACACTCCTCAACCTGAGCCGGACGACGCTCAGCAGCAACAGCCTCCGACAGCTGGCGGCCGACGGCCTCCGGGTTCAATATCCGTCCGGACTTACGCGCCGGCTGGATTCGGCGGTCCGGCAGAACGTGCTGGATGGCGCCCGGCAAGTGCAGGCTGAGATTATGCAGCAGGTCGGGGAGGCGTTCGGGGCTGACGGCGTTGAAATATCAGCGCACAGCCTTTGCGCCGAAGATCACTTGCCCTATCAAGGCAAGCAGTACACCTGGCGACACTTTGAGCGAGTGCAGCAGGCACTCAAGCGGCCAATCGGCGAGTGGAATTGCCGGCACGTCGTGTTCCCGATCATTCGGGGCGTGTCGCCGGCAACGCACACCTATACGCAGCTGGAGAAGTATAAAGCGGCTAGTCAAGAGGCGATTACGATTGACGGCAAAACGCGAAGCCGGTATGCCTGGACGCAGGAGCAACGTCGGCTAGAGACCGCGGTCCGGCAACAGAAGGATATACGGAACGCAGCGAAAGCGGCGGGAGACGACGTCCTCCGCAGAGAAGCCCAAGGCAAGATACGAGAGCTTCAAGCGCAGTACACGCGCGTTAGCGAGGGCGCCGGACTGATTGAGGCGAAGGAGCGCATGGGCGTTATCTCCGGTCGGGCCGCAACGGTAGGACCGGTCAAGCCGTCGCCGCCTAAGCCGGTACCGCCGCCGCCGCCGCCTAAGCCGCAGGCCCTAAAGTATGGCACACTTGAGAGCACACTCAGCAAGAAGCAAGTCGCCGACATGGACGCGCTCCTCAAGGCGGCACCGGAAGAAGTCAGGCGCGCTTGGAACTTCCACGTTGACGACGTTAAATTTGCTGGCCTGAGCGCCACTAGCGACAAGTATAATGCCGCCACCCGCCGCATACATTATAATCAGGCCCGCGATCAACGGCCGACGGACTACGCCCCTAAGTACAACACCATTTTCCATGAGATTGGCCACAGTCTAGACTTTGGGGCGAACCTGACTTATGGAAACAAAAACTACTTCCAGGGCATATCGGAGACCTTCAAAGGTGGGGTCTTTGGGCGCACGATTCGTGAGGAGATCAACGCGATGCTCGGGGACTTCGCCTACGCAAATGTTTTGGATACGCTCCGGGTGCCAACGGCGGCGAAGCTCAAGCAGATTGCTCTAAAAGACGCAAGCCTTGCGGACCTCATCGGTCGGTACCAGGCTGGTGCGGTCACTGCGCAGGACCTATTTAGAAATAAACTATTCCTGGAGAATTACTTGCCGCAGACAAGCCGGGAAACGCTGCACGTGGCCTTTGCTAAGTCGATAAAGGCAGAACTGAGCCGTGTCGCGCGCGCAGATTTGTCTGATATATTTGAGTCCGAGATGCTTATTGGTTATCCATTTGACGTGGGGCACGGGCGGGGCTACTGGAACAATCGCGACGTGAGTAAAGAGGCCTTCGCGGAAATGTTTGCCGCCGAGATCACGACCCCTGAATCGCTGGAAGCGATCAAGCAATACCTGCCCAAGTCATATCAAATCTTTAAGGATATTCTGGAGGTGATTCGATGAGCGCCGACCTTGAGCAGCTCGTGGACGATTTACGCGAGCGGTACCTTGAGCGGTTCGGGGATAATTATCCAACCCCGTTCCACGCGTACCCCGGCGACGAGTACGTGATAGAAGACATCATTAAGGCGCTTGATACGGGAGTGCCCGTCAAGCTCCCGGGAGACCCGGTCTCGCTGGACGAGAACATCTAAGGCAATTAGCCGCGCAGCAGTGCGGCTTTTGTATTTGTCCGGAATGACGATAAACTAGCAAGGCCAAGCGGAAAGAGACCGCGATAACAAACTGAAAGCCGGAAAGGAACTACCATGAAGCGTGAAGACATCTCTAAGCTCTTTGAGGGCGCCACAGACGACCAAATCTCCGCCCTGCTTGACATTAACAGCCGGGACATCGGGCGCGCCAAAACGGACACCGAGGCGCTCAGGCGGCGTGTTACCGAGCTTGAGGCCCAGCTCACCGAGGCCGGCGAGACCGTTGCGGCT
>JAGVSR010000139.1 GCA_019137195.1 Alphaproteobacteria bacterium | reverse complement strand
CGGCACGGCCTCCCGCGAGACTGACAGGCTCGCCGGCGACCTCATGAAGAAGATGCCGGAATTGAAGCTCACCAAGGTCATGGTGTCCGAGGCCGGCGCCTCCGTCTATTCCGCCTCCGAGCTGGCCGCCAATGAGTTCCCGAGCCTCGACGTCTCGCTGAGAGGCGCCGTCTCCATCGCGCGCCGCCTGCAGGACCCCTTGGCCGAGCTCGTCAAGATCGAGCCCAAGGCCATCGGCGTCGGCCAGTACCAGCACGACGTCAACCAAGCCGAGCTTGCCCGCTCGCTCGACGCGGTCGTCGAGGATTGCGTGAACTCGGTCGGCGTCGATGTGAACACGGCCTCCGCGCCGCTCCTCGCGCGCGTCGCCGGCTTGAACAGCACCATCGCCCAGAACATCGTGCTGCACCGGAACGAGAACGGAGCCTTCAAGAAGCGCACCGACATCAAGAAGGTGTCGCGCCTGGGCCCCAAGGCGTTCGAGCAGGCTGCAGGCTTCCTGAGGATCATGAACGGGCCGAACCCGCTCGATGCCTCTGCCGTTCACCCGGAGGCCTACGAGGTCGTCGAGCGCATCGCGGAGGCGGCCAAGCGCCCCGTGAAATCCATCATCGGTGATCGCACGTTCCTAAAGTCCCTGAAGCCCGCGCAGTTCGCCGACGAGCGCTTCGGCCTCCCGACCGTATCCGATATTCTCGTCGAGCTCGAGAAGCCCGGCCGCGATCCGCGCCCCGAGTTCAGAACCGCCGAGTTCAAGGAAGGCGTCGAGAAGATCTCCGACCTGCGCCCCGGCATGGCGCTCGAGGGCGTCGTCACCAACGTCACCGCGTTTGGAGCCTTCGTCGACGTAGGTGTGCATCAGGACGGCCTCGTGCATGTCTCCGAGCTCGCCGACCGCTTCGTCAAGGACCCGCGCGAGGTCGTAAAGGCGGGCGACGTGGTCAGGGTCCGCGTCAAAGACGTGGACGTCGAGAGAAAGCGCATCGCGCTCACCATGAAGTCGGGTGCGATCGATACGAGCGGCGCGTCACGCAATGCCGCCGCGGGCGCGGGTAACAGCGGCGGACAGCGTTCCTCCGGCCCCTATTCGTCGAGTGGCCCGCGCGCGTCGTCTGGCACCGGCACGAATGCCGCTCGCTCCTTCGCGCCGCCGCCGAAAGCCTCTCAAGCCCCCGCCGAGAACGCCTTCGCTGCCGCGCTACGCAAAGCCCAGGAGAAGGGCGGGCAAAAGTAGCTATGACCCGCACCCATCAAGTTGAGCTTTCCCACGTCACGGCCGGGCCTGACCCGGCCATCCAGCAGTCAAGCTGAGATCTTGCGTCTCGCCCTGGATGGTCGGCTTGGCGGCCGGCCATGATGTCGACAAACCGGGCCGCGTGAACAGCGGCTCGAAGGAAACAAAAGAGGCTTGCCCCCGCAACTCGCGTTCGCCCTTCGTTCGCCTCAAAGACGGGATAGTTAAAAATCGCCTAACGCGGCGCTCGGCGTTTACGCTTTCTTAACCATCCGGGTTTACTGTTCCTTAACCACGGGGGGATCTAGAACTCGTAGCGTTGGGGTAACGCATGGATCCCTGGCACCTCGTCGAAGCGTTCAAGAGTTGCGTTCAATGGTATTGCGTCGTCGTGGACGCCCGGCTTCGGCCCCGGGCCAGATCCTGGTTGGAGACTGCCTTAGCGAGATCCGCGCCGTTCCTGACGGCTCAGTAGATCTCGTCTTCGCCGACCCACCCTACAATTTGCAGCTCGAGGGCGATCTCATGCGCCCCAACAACACGCGCGTCGACGGCGTCGACGACGCGTGGGACAAGTTCCAGAGCTTCGCCGACTACGACCGCTTCTCCAAGGCGTGGCTCGGCGAGTGCCGACGTATCCTCAAGCCCGACGGCGCCATTTGGGTCATCGGCTCTTATCACAACATCTTCCGCTTGGGCGTTGCGCTCCAGGACCTCGGCTTCTGGATCCAGAACGATGTCGTCTGGCGCAAGGTGAACCCGATGCCGAACTTCCGCGGCAAGCGCTTCACCAACGCCCACGAGACCCTCATCTGGGCCACGCGCGATCAGAAGAGCCGCGCGACGTTCAACTACGAGAGCCTGAAGGTCCTGAACGACGACCTGCAGATGCGCTCCGACTGGCTGTTTCCGATCTGCTCCGGCCCAGAGCGCCTGAAGGACGACGGCGGCCGCAAAGCGCACCCGACACAGAAGCCCGAGGCTTTGCTCGCCCGCGTCCTCATCGCCACCACCAACCCAGGCGACGTCGTGCTCGATCCCTTCTTCGGCACCGGCACCACAGGCGCCGTCGCCAAGAAGCTCGGCCGCCGCTTCATCGGTATCGAGCGCGATCCGGATTACGCGAAAGCCGCCGAGGAGCGCATCGCGAGGATCGAGAAGCTGCCGGCCCGCACGCTCGAGACGGTGCCCTCGAAGCGCGCCGAGCCGCGCGTGCCGTTCGGCGCCATCATCGAGCTCGGCATCCTCTCTCCCGGCAGCCCGCTCTTCGACGAGCGCCGCCGCGTGCGCGCTGAGGTGAAGGCAGACGGCTCGCTGGCCGTGCCCGGGTTACAGGGCTCGATCCACCGCGTCGGCGCCGAGGTGCAGGGCAAGGCCGCCTGCAACGGCTGGACCTTCTGGCACTACGAGGCCGAGGGCAAGCTGCGTCCCATCGACGTGCTCCGCGACCGCGCCAAGAAGCAGCTGGGGCTCGTCTCGCCGCGGGCTGCGATCGTGGCCGGAGAATAGGACGCCACAACAGCCCGTCGTCCCGCGCGCGGCGCGGCAGACCGCTGAGCCGGGCTGCGAACTCTCAATCGAGAGGTGGCTGGGCATCGCCGTCGAGATCCCCTGTCATCGGTCCACTGCGAGCGCCGCGCCGCGCACGGAATGACGGCGCAGAGACACACCCCGGCACAGCACCTAACCCTCCGCTAACCACTCCGCCAATCGAACCCTAACTGATCGCGGGCAAGCTCACGTCAGGGGTGGTGCATCGCGTGCGGGGGAAGTGCGTGCGGTTTCTCGTCTGTCTCATAGCCTGCGTTGTAGCAGCGGCGCACGCCGATGCCGGAGCGCGGCACGTCCGGCAGACGAAGACCGCGGCACACGCCAACAAGGCGACCAAGTCGGCGAAGTCCCTCGCGACACCCGGCAAGTCAGCCGTCAGGAAGCCGAGCCCAGCCGTTATCGCGCGCCAGGATTGCCTCTCGGACCAAACGGCGGCCATCCTCGCCGGCTGTACCCGCATGCTCGGCGACGCGAAGCTCTCCCGCGACGATCGCGTTCTGGCGCTCGCCACGCGGGCCCGCGCGCTCCTCGCGCGCCGCGAAACGGAGAGAGCCATAGAGGACGTTACCCAGGCCATTCGCCTCGCCCGTGCCGACGTCGGCCTCTATGCTCTCCGGATCGACGCCCAACGTGCAAAGGGTGCGCTGGTGCCCGCGCTCGCGGACTGCGCTCACGCCATCGCGCTCGCGCCCGGCCGCGCCGATCTCCTCGCCACACGCGCGGACATCCTGCTCGCCCTCAACGATCCTGCCGGCGCCGCGGCGGATTTCGGCAAGATCCTCGCTGGTGATGCGCGTAGCGTGCCGGCGCTCCTCGGCCGCGCCCGCGCCCACCGCGCGCTCGGAAAGACGAACGACGCCCACGCTGATCTCGCTGCCGCCGAGGCTGCGAGCCCGAGCGACACACGCATCCTGCACATGCTGGCCGACCTCGACGAGGACGCGGGCAACATCGATTCCGCACTCGCTGCCGCCGCCAGGGCCATCGCCATCGACAGCAGCGATCCGCGTCACTGGATCTTGAAGGGCCGGCTGCATGCCCTGAAGCACGAGACGACAGCAGCGGGCGAGGCCTACGATCAGGCTCTGGCGCTGGATCCCACGGCGGGCGAAGCGATCTCCGGCAAGGCGCTGCTCGACCAGGAGACGGGTAACCTGGATGGAGCGCTGGCGGGTACCGCGGCAGCGCTTGCCGTCGCCCCGAAAGACCGCTCCGCCCTCACGCTCCGGGCTGCGATACTGCGCGACAACAAGCAATATGCCGACGCTCTGGCGATCCTGGATCGCCTCATCTCCATCGATCCCTCGAACACCGCAGCCTGGATCGACCGGGGCGTCGTGCTGCGGCTTGAGGGCCGTCTGGAGGCGGCGGTCGAGAGCTATTCGAACGCCCTGTCGCACGACACGCGCGCCCGCGAAGCCTGGTACAATCGCGGGCTTGCTCTGATGGCCATGGGGCAGCCGGTCAAGGCCGTGCCTGACCTCGCAAAGGCCATTGGCCTCTCTGTCGACAAATCCGGGCCCATGCTCGCCCGTGGCGCTGCCTACGAGGCGATGGGCGACCTTGATCGTGCCCTCGCCGACTACACGCGTGTCCTCGAGTTGAGCCCGCACTCGCTCCAGGCACGCCGCAACCGGGCCTTCCTGCTCGTCAAGCGCCGCGACTTCGAGACCGGCTGCCCGGAGATCTGGCGTCTCGCCGCCGAGACGCCGGACCACGCCAACACACAATGGCTCCTGGGAGCCTGCCACGCCGCCCGCGGCGACAAGGAGACGGCCGAGAGGAGCTACACACGCGCCGCCGAGATCGACCGCTCCTTCGAGCCTCACCTGTCAGCTGTCGTCAGCCGCGTCGCCGAAAAACATGCCCCCGCGCTCTAGCTCGTGAAATCTGTTCGGATGATCCATCGATGAGCCAAGACCCTCTGAGGGCTAGGAAAAACGCGCCGAGCCATGCCGTCGAATCGGTCAGGCGCGTTGAGGAACGGCGGTAGCGCTCCATCACACGGACCCGTGGGCAGGCGACGAGGTCTGGACCCCGAACACGGGTGAACGGTCGAAATCGCTGGCAGCCAAGGGCGGTCTCGCGGCTCGGCAGATCAATTCCGGCTTGTTCCGGCGGAGACAGACGATCACCAGGTCATGAGGCAACAATGCCCCTGATTAGGCAGGAGAACCTGCCAGGGAGCAGGCGTCATGAAGAGATCCAGGGTATCGTCGTTTCTGGTTACCTCGGCAATCGTCGTTGCCGTCTCTGGCGCGGCCAACATGGCACGTGCCGAGGCTCCACCCCCGTCCCGGTTTCCGTCTGTTCTGAGCGCCGAGGCCCAGTCGAAGGAGCTCTGCGAAAGCGATCCGCAACGCATCCATGTTGCCACCAAATGGGGCACCGAATGCATCGCCTGGTTCGCGACCAAAGGCCACGAGCGCGACCGCCGTGCCGTCGTGTTCCTCGACGGCGACATCTCGCCCGAGCGCATCGCCGACCAGGACACGATGCAAAAAAATCTCGCGAGCGCGCGAGATCTTCTGCAGCGATGGGCCGACAGGCTCGGTGTTCGATACGTCATGATTTCCCGGGTCGGGCTCAATGGCTCGTCGGGCAACCACGGCGAGCGCCGGAAGCCGCGGGAAACCATGATCATCAACGCTGCCATCGACCGCCGGAAGGAGCGCATCGGGCTCGATCGCGTGGCTCTGGCCGGCCAGTCGGGCGGTACGACCATTGCCGCGACGCTGCTGTCGCTTGGCCGCAGTGACGTCGATTGCGCCGTGCTCGGCTCGGGCGCGTTCGAGCTCGTCGAGCTGAGAGCAAAGGACCTCGCCAAGGCGGGCGTGAAGCCGACCAAGGAGCAGCTTCTCACGGTCATGCTCGATCCTATGGATCTCGCCGACGCGATCCCGGTCGACGCGAAGCGACGCATCTTCGTGCTCGGCGACGAGGCGGACGTGCGCACACCGTTCGCTCAGCAGAAGCGCTACGCCGAGCGCGTTTCCAGCCTCGGCCATCACGCCAAGGCGATCGCCATCGATGCCGAAGGCGACCTCGACCATGCCGCAACCGTCTACACTATCCCGACGGCGGGCGGATGCCTGAAGGGCGTCTCAGACGCCCAGCTCGCGAAAGCCAACAAGACCCTTTCCGACAAGATCTCAGCGAGCGCCGAGGCCAAAGCGCCGAGGTCGGGCGCGGTCGCGCTCATCACCTCGGCCGTCCGAGCGGCCGATGAGGCCGGCGCGTTCGTAAAGTAGAGTTCTGACTATTCGCGCCTGAGGATCCCGTTGACGAGACGGTTGGCCCACCCCGAGGCGTGGAACGAGGCCTTGAGCTCGTCCGGATCGTACACGGTCTCGACCCAGTCGAAGAACGGGATCGGACTCTTGGCATTGTCCGCAAGATACCGCTCGAAGAAATAGTCGAGGACGCCGGTGTCGGCCTGGCGCACGTGCCCATAGCGCCAGGACAGCTCGGAGAGCGCCGTCTCGATCGGCTCGCCTTCATGCACGTGCCGGAACAGCACGCTCATGAGCCCCGCCCGGTCGGCGCCCGACTTGCAGTGCAGAAGCGCCGGATACTCGATCGACCCGATGAGGTCGCGGGCGGCCCGGATCTCCTCCTTGGACGGCGCAGCGCGCGAGCGGATCGTGAAGTTGACGAGCTTGATCCCGGCATCGGCACACGCCCTCTGCTCGAGATAATACGCCCCGCACAGCCGCTCGCCTCTGAGGTTGACGATAGTCTTGACGCCCTGGCGCGCAAGCCGCCGAATATGCCACGGCGCCGGCTGTGCCGACCGCCACGCCTTGTCTCCGAGCCGGTGCTGGTTGACATAGAAATAGCGCAGGATTCCGTGGTCGACGAACAGCATATCGAGGTAGGCGCCGGCCGGCCCCGCATGCTCGACGAGCCAGGGCGGCGAGTTGTTCACGATCCCCTCGCGCACGCGCCTGTTGGCGCGCTTCCAGGCACGGCGAATCGGTTTAGGAAGCTTGATCATCCGCTGCTTCTGCTGTGCCCCGCGCTCCCTGCCAAGCTCCCCGCTGCGCCAAGTCGCGGACGCGCCCTCGGCGCAGGAGCGCAGGCATTTGCAATCGCTTGATATTCGCTATAGTGACCTGCTTCAAGGGGCTTGCCGGGGAAAGCTCCATAACCCCTGTTCACACTCCTGGCCGGGACCCCTCGATGGCGCTGAAGCCGGATACGAAGTCGCGACTTTTCCGTTTCGCGGGCCGATCCGGCGCACGGCTCGTGTCGTTCGTGCGCGACACCTCGACGCTCGTCGTCGAGCCGTCGGACGCGGCAGAGCGCATCGCTGCCAATCACCCCTTCATTTTCGCCATGTGGCACGGGCAGTTCATGATGCTGCCGGCGCTGCACACGACCGACATCAACGTGTCCGCCATGGTCGCCAAGCACGGCGACGCGATCGCCATCGCCGAGTTGCTCGGCCGCTTCAGGATATCCGTCGTCCTCGGCGCCGGCGCTGGCGAGCGCGCAAAGGACCGCGGCGGAGCAAGCGCCCTCCGCACCGCCCTTCGCCTTCTTTCGCGAGGAACGACTCTCGCCATGACGGCAGACGTGCCGCCGGGCCCCGCCCGCATCGCCGGTCCCGGCATCGTAACGCTCGCACGCATGTCCGGCCGCCCGATCATTCCATTTGCCGCCGCCACGTCGCGCTATGTCGCCTTCAAGACCTGGAGCCGCATGACCGTCAATTTGCCCTTCGGCAGGCTCGCCTACGTTATTGGTGATCCGATTTTCGTGCCGCACGACCTGGACGAGGAGGGCATCGAGGCCTGGCGCATGAAAGTCAGCGACGCCCTGAACTCGGCAACCCGGCGTGCCTACGAGCTCGCAGGCGCCGATCCCACCCGCGCGACGCCCCCGAAGCCTGCCGATCTTTCTACGGCCCCAGTCGAGAGCGGCCTGCGCCTCAAGCTCTATCGCACGGCGACCAGGGCGATGAAGCCGATCGCGCCGGTGCTCCTCCGCATCCGCGAGCGCCAGGGCAAGGAGGACCCTCGGCGCCGCAACGAGCGCTACGGTATCGCGAGCCGCGCGCGCCCCGAAGGCAAGCTCGCCTGGATCCATGCCGCGAGCGTCGGCGAGACCAACGCCGTGCTGCCGCTGATGCACGCACTCGCACAGGCGGCTCCCGGGCTCGGCTTCGTGCTCACCACCGGCACCGTTACATCGGCCGCACTTGCCGCCGCACGCCTTCCCTCGTTCGCCATTCACCAAGTCGCCCCGCTCGACACACCCGAGTACGCCGAGCGGTTCCTCGACCACTGGCGGCCCGATCTCGCCGTCTTCACCGAAAGCGAGATCTGGCCGAACCTCATTCTCGAGACGAGCAGACGCAAGATTCCGCTCGCCCTCGTCAACGCCCGCATGTCGCCGAGAAGCTTCCGCCGCTGGCAGCGAAATGCGGGCGTGGCCAGGCCACTGTTTTCGGCCTTCGACGTCATCCTCGCCCAGAACGAGCGCCTCGTGCGCGCGTTCAAGTCGCTCGGCGGCCGCAACGTGCTCCTGACCGGCAACCTGAAGATCGACAGTCCGGCGCCGCCGGTCGACGAGGGCGAGCTCGCGCGGCTCACGGCGGCCGTCGGCAATCGGCCGCGTCTCACCGTGGCCAGCACGCACGAGGGCGAGGAGGAGATCGTCGCCGCGGCGCACGCGACCTTGAAGGACCGCTTCCCGGATTTCCTGACCATCATCGCCCCGCGCCATCCGGAACGCGGCGACGCGCTCGCCGCGGCCTTGCGGGCACGCGGCCTCGCCGTCGCCCAGCGCTCGAGCGGCGCAATGCCCGCGCCCGATACCGACATCTATCTGGCCGATACCATCGGCGAGCTGGGTCTCTTCTACACTTTGTCGCCGGTCGCCTTCATCGGCGGCTCGCTGGTCGAGCACGGTGGCCAGAACCCGATAGAGGCCGTCGCACTCGGCGCGGCCGTGCTGACGGGCCCGCATCATGCCAACTTCCGCGACACGTATCGCGCGCTCCTCCGCCACAAGGGCGCCGCGGAGGTGACCTCGGCCGAGACGCTGGCCGAGCGGGTGGCGGCACTGGTGTCCGACGAGGCCGAGCGCGAGCGCATGCGCCGCGGAGCCAGGACCGCCATGCTGACGCTGGGCGGGGCGCTCGAGCGCACACTGAAGGCACTTCGTCCCTACGTCGCCGCGTCCGGAGAGCTCACCGGTGTCTCTTGACGAGCCGCACTGGTGGTACGGCACCGAGCCTCGTGACCGGCGCATGCAGCGCCTCCTCGCGCCGGCCTCGCGCCTCTACGGCTTCCTGTCCCGCCGCCGCATCGAGAGCGCGAGACACCCCTATCGGCCGGCGTCTCCCGTGGTCTGCATCGGCAATTTCACCGCCGGGGGGACGGGCAAGACCCCGCTTGCGCTCGCGATCGCACGCCAGCTCTCGGACCTGGGGTGCGAACCGGTTTTCCTGACGCGCGGTTACCGCGGCAGCATCGAGGGTCCGCACTGGATCATACCTCAGACCGACACGGCAGCCGGCACCGGCGACGAGCCGCGGCTTCTTGCCCGTGCGGCGCCCGTGATGATCGCGCGCGATCGCCGACGCGGTGCCGAAGCCATCGATCTCACGCCACCCAGCCGCGGCGCGCGCGATCTCCGCGTCATCGTCATGGACGACGGATTGCAGAACCCGGCGGTAGCGAAGGACCTCGCCATCGCGCTCGTCGACGGCAAGCGCGGTCTCGGCAACGGTTCCGTCATCCCCGCCGGACCGCTACGCGCACCGCTTGCGACCCAACTCGATCTCGCCCATTGCGTCGTCGTGAACCGCGGCACAGCGTCCCCGGATGAGGAGACCGACATCGAGCGTCAGTTCCGGCGCTCGTTCAAGGGCCCGGTGCTGGCTGCCTTCGTAGCCCCCGCGGGCGACACCTCGTGGCTGAAGGAGCGGCCTGTCCTCGCCTATGCGGGTATCGCCAATCCGGATCGCTTCTTCAATCTTGTCGAGGCGGAGGGCGGTGCCCTTGTCGCCAGGCGCGCGTTTCCCGACCATCACGCGTTCACAGAGAACGATGCAGCGCGCCTGCTTGCCGAGGCCACGGCAAGAGGCGCAAGCCTCGTCACCACAGACAAGGACGTCGTTCGCCTCGACGGAGGGAGCGGCGCGCGATCCCAATTGCGCGAAGCCTCGCGCACGCTTTCGATCGAGCTCCGCTTCGACGGCCGCAACGCCGCGCGCCTCACCGCGCTCCTCTCGGCCCTGCTTACGGCGCAAGATCATAGCCACTCACCCTGAGCGTCTTCCCAGAAGAGACGGTAAGGATGAGCGGCTGGGTCTGCAATTGCGCGCCGACGTTTGCCGGCAGCACTATGGCGCCATGTATTTCAAGGCCGCCGACGACACCGCGCCGCCGACCACGCACGGAATCCCGACCGCCACCGCACTGGCACCCGTGACGCTCGCCGCCACGCAGCCGAGCGCCAGCGCCGTCTGTCCCGCCTGACCCCACCACGCGAACGTGCGCCGGCTTTCCGGCCCCTTGGCCTTGAGCTCGTCTATGGCAGCGAGCGCGTCCTTCCTGAGCTTCCCGGTCTCGAACGTCTCGGCCGCAAGGATAACCTCGTTGAGCTCGCGGCGCACGCTCACCTCGTCCGGCTCCTGACGCTTCAGGATCTGCAAGAGTTCGAGATCACGCGTTGCATTCGTCGCCAGCGTCCATTTCGCCATGGCGCCGATGGTGAGCTTCGCGACATCGTCGCGCTCGCCCGCCCACGCGAGCGCCGACACGATGCGGCGCACTGGCACCTGGCTGCCGGTCGCGAAGTAGTAGCCCCACAGTGCGTCGAGCGCGTACGAGCCCCCCTCGTCGAGCGGGATGTCGTCGAGGGTCTTGCCGTCGCCATAGAGGTACTTGTCGATCAGAACCTTCCGCGCCGGCATGCGCTCGACGAACGTCGCCATCAGGCCCTTCCAGCCGGGCAGCCCTGAGGAGGCGATCGCCTTTATCACGAGCGGCTGGTCCTCGGGTGAAAGCGGGAACATGCGCGAGACGAGCCGCTCGGCTACCGTCGAGTTCGAGCCGATGACGCCGGCCGTGAATCCGACGTAGATGCCGGCCTGGTCGTAGTCGCGCAGAAGTCCTAGGCCACCGAGCGCCTTGACCATGTCGGGCACGCGATCAGGATCTGGATGCTGGCGGTAGCCGTCGATCCACGCCAGCACCGATTCCACACGCCTGAAATCGGGAGGAGCTGCGCTCTTCGCCTTCGGCGCCGCGACGGCCGGTGTGAAGGCCAGCGTGAAGGCTGGCGTGAAGGCCGCGATGCCGAGAGCCAGGACAAGGCCTGCCGCGATACGCATGGACCACCTCTCAAGCACGACCTTCGGATTGGCCGCCCCAAAAAGGCCGTCCTGCGTGGCGGTTTTGTGACCTAGGAGCCTGTCAGCTCAGGGCGGGCTCCAGATGTCGACCCACGACATCTCCGACGGGCGGGCCGCGAGCTGCGGAAATCGGTGTCTGAGCCCCGAGATCTGGTCCTGAATCGAGCGGATCTGAATGAGAATAGGCCCCCGCGTCGCTGCATTCCCGGCGTGCCACTGGGCCACCAGCTCGGCCACATGTGAGCGCGCCTGCTCGAGGTTGGAGCTGCGACCGGACGCGCCATCGGGGGTACCTGCCCCGTCCAGAGGGCGGCGACCGAACCGCGATCCATTATTGCTCTGCGACACCACTACGTGGACCTCGCACGGAATCAGACTTGCCGGCAGACCCCCGGCTGATTGTCACGGATATTAGTTCGAAGGCCTTTAAACGATACTCAAAGCGCCCCTCAAATTGTACTAATTGGCCACTTCTTAATTTTGAGTTCGTTGTGCCCCCTGAGCGTGGCGAGGATTGAACCATGCTGGAGCTTCAGACGTCGCACGGTACCGTTCCGGTCACCAGCTGGGGCTATCAGTTGCAGGGGCTATCGGGCGCCGACCTCGACCCCGCCCCCTACGCGGCGAGCCCGCACGACATGGTCGTCGTCGACTATTCCAGGAACGGCCGCGATTCGGGCATGTTCACTGCAGAAGAGGTCGCCGCGATCGAAGACAAGCCCGGCGGCGGGGTCTCCGTCGCCTATGTTTCGATCGGCGAGGCGAGCGAATTCCGCGACAACTGGAACCCGGCCTGGACCTCGACAGGCCTTGCGACCGGCAGCCTGACAGCCGCAGCCCCCCACTGGCTTGGCCCGGTCAATCCCGACTGGCCGGAGAGCCGAAAGGTCCGCTACTGGGAGGCCGGCTGGCAGGACCTCGTCTTCAACGATGCCAAGACAGGGTCCCTCGACAGCATTGTCGCGCAAGGTTTCGACGCCGCCTACCTCGACATCGTCGACGCTTACTATTTCTGGGCCGTCGAGGCAGGAGCCGCCGGGCGCCTGCCCGGCGACCCGGCCCCGAACGACGAGCGCGACGCCGCGGCCCGTATGATCGACTTCATCGCCGCCATGACGGCGCACGCGCGCGAGACTAACCCGGACTTCTTCGTCATCCAGCAGAACGGCGGCTACATCATCGACGCGCTCGCCGGGCTCGATCCTGGACGCAAGGCGGCGCTCCTCGGCGCGATCGGCGGCATCGCTGTCGAGGACTTGTATCTGCGCGGTGGAAGCTCGGACGAGAATAACGCCTTCGCCCCCGACGAAGCCCAGATCGAGATCCTGAAGCGCGACTTCCTAGCCAATGGCAAGGCCGTGTTCGTGGTCGACTACACCAACGACCCGGTTCTCGTCGGCCGGTTCGTGGCCCGCGCGTTGAGCGACGGCTTCATCCCGGCCGTTGCACCCGACCGAGATCTCGACCGGCCGTTTCCGGCGCTCGCCCGGCCGGACGGCGCGACTGACTTGGGCGACCTCGTCGCCGGCACCGCGGCCGCGGAGACGATCCACGGCCTGGGGGGCAACGACTGGATCTACGGGTTTGCCGGAAATGACCGCCTCTACGGCGATGGCGGCAACGACGTGCTGGTCGGGGGCAGCGGGAACGACACCCTCGACGGCGGCAGCGGCAACGACCGTCTCCTCGCCAGCGCCGGCAGCGACCGGCTCGTCGGCAGCGCCGGTGCCGACCGGTTCATTCTCGCCGCAGCCGCCGATAGCAGAGGTGCCGGCACGGACCGCATTGCCGGCTTCGAGCACGGGCGCGACCGCATCGACGTCCACAGCATCGACGCCATGCCGGGCACCTCGGGCAACCAGCCCTTTCGCTGGATCGGAAGCCAGAGCTTCCATCGCCGCGACGGCGAGCTGCGCTTCCACGATACCGGCCGCAACGGGTACGTCGAGGGCGACGCCAATGGCGATGGACATGCCGACTTCCGCCTCCTCGTCCTCGACGTTTCCGGTCTCTCGAAGGGCGATCTTATTCTCTAGGTCGATATTCGCTCCCGCCATACGTCAACGCCCTCCCACGGGAGAGGGCTAGAGTAGAGGGTCATGCACCTTCGAGCCCGCAACCGCCCCCATCTTGACGTCGGCCGCGCGGACCCCAATGGTTCCCCCCATGTCCCAGGAACCCAAGGCCCCGTCCGTTGAGGACGGCGGCACGGCGGAAAGCCCCGGCAGCAAACCGGTCGAGACCGGCCCCGAGGTCATTGCCGGCTACTTGAAAACACTCGCTGCCCAGCCCGGCGTCTACCGCATGCTCGATGCCGCCGGCGACGTCATCTACGTCGGCAAGGCGCGGAGCCTGAAGGCGCGCGTCGCGTCCTACGCGCGCGGCCACGGCCATTCGAATCGCATCGAGCGCATGATCGCCTCGACGGCGTCGATGGAGTTCGTCTCCGTCCGCACCGAGGCCGAGGCGCTGCTTCTCGAGGCCAACCTCATCAAGCGTTTCAAGCCGCGCTACAACGTCGTCATGCGGGACGACAAGTCGTTCCCCTACATCCTCATCCGGCGCGACACCGAGGCCCCGCAGATCCTGAAGCACCGCGGCGCACGAACGGCTAAAGGCGACTACTTCGGCCCCTTCGCCTCCGCTGGGGCCGTCAATCGCACCATCAACATGCTGCAACGCGCGTTCCTGCTGCGCTCGTGCTCGGATTCGGTCTACGAGACCCGCACGCGCCCCTGCCTGCTCTTCCAGATCAAGCGCTGTGCTGCGCCCTGCACGAATGAGATCTCTCTCGAGGACTATGCCGCGCTCGTCGCCGAGGCCGTGCGCTTTCTGCGCGGCGAGAGCCAGAACGTCCGCGAGATGTACCAGCGGCTCATGCAGGAGGCCGCCGACCGCCTCGAGTTCGAGGACGCCGCCAAGTACAGGAACCGCCTGTGGGCACTCGCCCACGTCACCGCCGACCAGTCGATCAACCCTGAAGGCATCGAGGAGGCTGATGTCTTCGCGGCTTACCAGGAAGGCGGGCAGACGTGCATCCAGGTGTTCTTTTTCCGCACCGGGCAGAACTGGGGCAACCGCGCCTACTATCCGAAAGCCGACAAGGCCCTCTCCGCCGAGGAGGTGCTGGCCTCCTTCATTGCCCAGTTCTACGACGACAAGCCTGTGCCGCGCCTGATCCTCCTCTCGCACGACCTCGCCGAGCGCGAGCTGCTGGCCGAGGCGCTCTCGACCAAGGCTGACCGCAAAGTGGAGATCCGCACCCCGCAGCGCGGACTGAAGTCCGGACTCGTTGATCACGCGTTGACGAACGCCCGCGAGGCGCTTGGCCGCAAGCTCGCCGAAAGCTCGTCGCAGGCCCGCCTCCTCGAAGCCCTCGCCGAGCGTTTCGGCCTCCCCGAGCCCCCGCGCCGTATCGAGGTCTACGACAACAGCCACATCTCGGGCACCAATGCCGTAGGCGCCATGATCGTCGCCGGTCCCGAAGGCTTCATCAAGAAGGAGTACCGGAAGTTCAACATCCGCGAGCAGGGACTCACCCCGGGCGACGACTACGCCATGATGCGGGAAGTATTGACCCGCCGGTTTAAGCGGCTCGCCATGGAGGAGACCTGCTCTGCTTCTGAGGGTGCCACGTCCCCGCCCGCTCGCGTCGCAAGGAAACGAGGCGACGATGCCGGGGAGGGACGCAGCGTGGCGGGAGCCCCCGACACCGAGCTCTCCGTCTCCGCCCCTCATCAGTCGCTCCCCACGAGCGAGGAACGTGGCGACGACGCTCGTGCCCACGAGCGAGAGGAGACACCCACAGGGACCGCACTCGAGACCAAGATACCTAGCGACGGCGAGACACCGGAACGTCCCGACCTCGTGCTCATCGATGGTGGCGCGGGACAGCTCGCCGTCGCCTGCCAGGTGCTCGCCGACCTCGGCATCCCGGACGTGGCCGTCATTGGCGTCGCCAAAGGCCCGGACCGTGATGCCGGACGCGAGCATTTCCACATGCCCGGCCGCGCGCAGCCCTTCATGCTCGAGACGCGCGATCCCGTGCTCTACTTCGTGCAACGGCTTCGCGACGAGGCCCACCGATTCGTTATCGGCTCCCACCGCGCCAGGCGCGCCAAGGCGCTCGGTGCCAATCCGCTCGATGAGATCCCAGGCATCGGCCCGACCAGGAAGCGCGCACTTCTGAAGCACTTCGGCTCGGCAAAAGCGGTGTCGCGCGCCGGCGTCGAGGACCTGAAGGCAGCCGAGGGCATCTCCGCAGACCTCGCGCAGAAGATCTACGACCACTTCCACGAGCGGCCGGGCTGATTGTGCCAATTCCCTTGTCCCGCACGCGCTCCAACTCCACCAGTTTCTCAGCACGGATGCCCGATCGTTGCCGGCTCCGCTCAAGATGGCTTCGCTGCCGCCGTCGGGAGTGCGCTCGATCCGTGATGGTCAACCCGAAACCGCAAAATTCACCCAACAGACTGCGCTCGACCTTCCCCATCGATGCCGGCCCGCTTCGCGAACACACGATTAAGGTGGTATCAACAAAGGTGTCGCAGAAGCGGAAGGCGTCGGCGGCGCTGGCAGGTTGCGAATTGTTGAGGCCTATCTCCGCAAGTATGAGGCTAAGATGACGACACGCAATACCAGCCTGCATGCCGGCGTCTCCGCAGGGCGGCTGACCTTCGGCCATGCCCACCACGATCCAAGGTCCCGATGAGCGGCAGGCAACAGAGAACGAGAAGCTGATGTCCCTCCTCCGCCGGCGCCTCACCTCCCGTCACACCGGCACGGCGCCGTCCGAGCCGGCCGCCCCTCGCGCCGTTCCGCAGCCGACCATCGCGCTGGCCCTCGGCGGCGGCGGGGCCCGCGGCCTCGCTCACGCTCTCATGCTCGAGGCCTTCGACGAGCTCGGCATCCGCCCGAAGGTGATCGCCGGAACGTCCATTGGCGCCATCTACGGTGCGGCCTATGCCTCCGGCCTCTCGGGCCGCGAGATCAGCGCCCACACCCGCGACGTCTTGGGTGCCCGCTTCGACCTCCTCAAGGACCTCGTCAACGCGCGAGGTCGCGGCTTCTCGCGCGTCTGGAATCTGTTCGGCGCCTCGCCGGCCCTCCTCGACCCTGTGGGCCTACTCGACATCATCCTGCCGAAGGGTGTCGCTCGCGATTTCGCGCGCCTGCCGATTCCGTTGAAGCTCGTCGCCTCCGACTTCTACCGCCAGGAGCCCGTTGTCTTCACGTCGGGGCCGTTGCAGCAGGCGATCGCAGCCAGCATGGCGCTTCCCGTCATCTTCGATCCCGTCATTGTCGACGGACGCGCGTTGATCGACGGCGGCCTCACCAACCCGCTACCGTTCGATCTCCTCTTCGGCGAGGCCGACGTCGTCGTCGCGATCGACGTGACGGGCGCACCGACACCCAACGACAAGCGTCCGCACCCCACGGCCTTCGAGGCCCTGATGGCCTCCTCGTTCCTGTTCGAGCGCTCCATCATCCGCGCCAAGCTCGCCGTGCGCCAGCCTGACGTCTACATCGAGGCCGGCACCAGCAGCTTCCAGGTGCTCGACTTCCTGAGGGTAAGCGAAATCCTCGCCGCAGCTGAGCCGGCGAAAGCCCGCCTCAAGGCCCAACTCGCCCGCGTGCTCGGCGCGGAGACCATCGAGGACCACAGTGCGGCTCCTGCCCAGATCGCTGCTGCTCCACGTCAGGGTCAGCTCGGGCCGCACCGCAGCGACATGGACTGAGACGCGGGAAGGGGGAATCGCGAATCGGTGCCGTTGGGGCAACGCAGGGTCCCGATCTCGCCGCAGCCGCCGCAGTTTTGCCGGTGTCATACCGACGATCATTGGCTTCGACCTGCGATCGACGGTATCCGCGCGCAGTTGATGAGCCGGCCACGCGCAAACAGTGGCTGTGCAGGTGCGCCCACGACGGAGCGCAAGCCTAAAGGTCTTGGCGCGTCGGCCCCAGACAGCGGCGGAACGTCGAACGGGATCTCCTGCGATGACACAATTGGTCGTTGCCAATCTGGTACGAAAATGAAACACGGCGTGCATCAGGCGCTCACGGCCACTGCCGTTGCCGTGACAGCACGGGCGCCGGACATCTCCTCGGGACGACCACACATGAAGCTGACAGGCCCCGTACTCGCAATCGCAGCAGGCAGCCTCGCCCTGACCGCGAGCGCACAGCCGCAGTCCACAACGCTGGAGCGAGGCCGCCAGATTCTCGAGGCGAATTGTCAGCGATGCCACGCAACAGGCAAGGACGGTGCGAGTGCTCGTCCAGACGCTCCGCCGTTGCGCACCATCGTAACGCGCTACCCGGCCTCCGACCTGGCGGAGGCTCTGGCCGAAGGAATCGTCTCGGGCCATCCCGACATGCCCGAGTTCACGTTCGAGCCGGATGACATCGATGCCATCATCGCCTATCTGGACAGCCTGGCGGGAAACAACTGAACGCCCGGCGCTGAGGCCCGCGCCAGACCTCGCGCGAGATGCCGCAATAGATTGCGCCTGGCACGGCATGGTCGACTGGTAGACGAGAGATCGCCTCCTCACGCGTCCCGTCTCTCAGCGAAGAACGCCTTCAGTATTGCCCCCGCCTCCCTCTCCGCAATGCCCGAATAGATCTCCGGCTGGTGATGGCAGGTCGGATGCGAGAACACGCGCGGCCCATGCTCGACGCCGCCACCCTTGGGATCGGATGCGCCGAAGTAGAGGCGGCGGATACGCGCGAACGAGATGACCCCGGCGCACATCGGGCACGGCTCGAGCGTGACGTAGAGATCGCACCCCGTGAGCCGCTCGGAGCCGAGGGCCGCACACGCCGCACGAATCGCCAGCATCTCGGCATGCGCCGATGGGTCGTTGAGCTCCCGCGTGCGATTGCCGGCCCGGGCGAGAATGTGCCCGTGCGCCGCCACCACAACGGCGCCGACCGGCACCTCGCCGCGCACTGCGGCAAGCCGGGCTTCCTCGAGCGCCACATCCATATGGCCGATCCGTCCGGGCGGTGTCATAAGGGCATCCTCGATCATCTCCTCTCCCGGTCGCCACCAGGCCGAGAGAGTGCCAGGAACCCTCATGCAGAAACGACCGCCACGTCAACAGCCGAGGCCGCCGGGAAAGGGCAGGCCGCAGCAGAGATCGCCTGCTGGCGACACTCCGAAACCCGCGCCCGAAGCGCGCGCGGCGCAGCTTGCCGAGCCCATGCGCATCGCCAAGGCCATGGCGCGCGCGGGTCTATGCTCGCGCCGCGAGGCGGAGCGCTGGATCGAGGACGGCCGCGTCACCGTCAACGGCAAGGTCTTGCGGACACCCGCCTGCGAGGTCGGCCCCGGCGATCGCATCATGGTCGACGGCAAGCCCCTGCCCGGCCCCGAGCCCGTGCGCCTTTGGCGCTATCACAAGCCCAAGGGCCTCGTGACCACCCACTCCGACCCCGAGGGCCGGCCGACCGTGTTCGAGAAGCTGCCGCCCGAGCTGCCGCGCGTCATCTCCATCGGCCGCCTCGACTATAACACCGAGGGCCTGCTCCTTCTCACCAACGATGGCGAGCTCGCGCGCCACATGGAGCTGCCGGCAACCGGCTGGCTCCGGCGCTACCGCGTACGCGCACACGGCCGCGTCAGCGAGGCGGAGCTCGACAAGCTGAAGGACGGCGTCACCATCGAGGGTATCGAGTACGGCCCCGTCGAGGCGACCATCGACAGCGTGCAGAGCGGCAACTGCTGGCTCACCGTCGGCATACGTGAAGGCAAGAACCGCGAGGTGAGAAAGATTCTGACTCACCTCGGTCTTACCGTGAACCGGCTGATCCGCATCTCGTTTGGACCGTTCCAGCTGCTCGACCTCACGCCGGGTGCCGTCGAGCTTGTGCGCAGGAAAGCCCTCGCCGACCAGCTCGGTCCCGAGATGGCGAGCCGCTTCGGCCTCTCCGAAAGCCCCGAGGCCCGCCGTGCGCGGCAGAAAGGCAGCAAGTCGTCCGCGCAGGAGAAGCCATGAGGATCGTCGGCGGCAATTACCGCGGGCGGCCGATCGCGGCCCCGGAGCACGCAGGCCTGCGGCCGACCGCGGATCGCGTGCGCGAGAGCGTATTCAATATCCTCGCCCACGGCATCGCTGACTTCGACATCGCGGGCCAGCGCGTCATCGATCTCTTTGCTGGCACCGGCGCACTCGGGCTCGAGGCGCTGTCACGCGGCGCCGCCTATTCTCTGTTCGTCGAGGAGAGCCCGGAGGCCCGCGCCCTCATCCGCACCAATGTCGAGAGCCTGGGCCTGACCGGCGTCACCCGCATCTTCCGCCGCGACGCCACAGACCTCGGACCCGCTGGCAACATGCCGCCCTATGGACTTGCCTTTCTCGATCCGCCCTACGGCCAGGGGCTCGCGGAAAGGGCGCTCGTCGCGCTACGCGATGGCAAGTGGCTCACTCCCGATGCCGTCGTTGTCGTCGAGGAGCGCGCGAGCGCCGCGCTCACCCTGCCCGAGGGCTACCAAGAGCTCGACCGCCGCACCTACGGCGACACCCAGGTTCTGTTCGCGCGTGTAGCCGGCTAAAACGAGGCGGCGCGAGCCGGAGCCCGCGCAGCAGCATGTCCTGCGTCGATCGTGAACGCCTAGGACTTCGCCTTCACGTAGCTGCCGGGCGCATCCTCGATGACGCCGTTGGTGGCGCCGGGCTCACGCGGCTCGATCTTCGGGCCCGACTGCTTGGCGAGCCAGTCAGCCCAGTGAGGCCACCACGAGCCCGGGTGCTCCTTGGACATGCCCATCCACTCCTCGAGCGTATCGGCGGCAGCCTTTGGTGCGGTCCAGTACTGGTACTTGATCTTGTCCGGCGGATTGACGACGCCCGCAATGTGCCCCGAGCCCGCCAGCACGAACTCGACTGGCCCGCCGAAGTGCTTGGCACCGATAAAGACCGACTTCGCGGGGGCGATGTGGTCCTCCTTGGTGGCAAGCTCGTACACAGGCAGCCTGACCTTCTTGAGGTCGAGCTTGATGCCGCCCATCGTCAGCCGGCCCTCGGTCAGCTTGTTCTCGTTGTAGAACTCCCGCAGGTAGAAGGCGTGGTTCGCCGCCGCCATGCGCGTCGAGTCCTGGTTCCAGAACAGGAGATCGAACGGAAACGGCTTCTTGCCGAGCAGGTAGTTGTTGACGATGTACGGCCAGATGAGATCCTTCGGCCGCATCATGTTGAACACGTTCGCCATGCGCGAGCCGTCGAGATAGCCGCGCTCCGCCATCATTTCCTCGAGCGAGGTGAGCTGCGAATCGTTGGTGAAGAGGAGCAGATCACCTGCCTGCGAGAAGTCGACCTGCGTGGTGAGGAACGTCGCCGACTTGAACGGCGCCTCGCCACGGGCCGCAAGATAGGCCAGCGTGGTGCCGAGCAGCGTGCCGCCGACGCAGTAGCCGAGCACGTTGGTCTGCTTCGTGCCGCACTCCCGGCGCACGGCGTCGGCCGCGGTCAGGATACCCTCCTGCATGTAGTCCTCGAAGGTCTTGTGCGAGAGGTTCTCGTCGGGGTTGACCCACGACACCAGGAACACCGTGAAGCCCTGGTCGACCGCGAACTTGACGAAGCTCTTCGCCGGCGTGAGGTCGAGGATATAGAATTTATTGATCCACGGCGGCACGATGAGGATCGGCGTCTCGTAGACTTTCTCGGTCGTCGGCGAGTACTGGATGAGTTGCAGGACGTCGTTCTGGAACACGACCTTGCCGGGCGTGACGGCGAGGTTCTTGCCGACCTCGAACGCGCTCGTATCGGTCTGGCTGATCTTCAGCAGATCGCCAGACCGCTCCATGTCCTGCACGAGGTGGGTCATGCCCTGCACGAGGTTGCGTCCGTTGGACGCGAACGTCTCGCGCACGACCTCGGGGTTGGTCATGGGGAAGTTGGAGGGAGAAAGCGCACTCGTCATCTGGCGGAAATAGAACTCGGCCTTCTGCCGCGAGCGCTCGTCGAGCCCGGCTGTGTGCTCGAGGATCTTCTCGCCCCAGTGGGTGGTCACGAGATAAGCCTGCTTCCAGAAGTCGAAATAGGGGTTCTCGGACCACTCAGGATCCTTGAAGCGGTTGTCCGACGGCTCCGGCTCGACCACGGGCTTCACGTCCTCGCCCATAAAGCGGCGGATCGAGTTGTTCCACAGCTCCATGTAGGAGCGCATGAGGCTCGCATTGGCCTCGGCGAGCCGGGTCGGGTCGCTCATCCATGCCTGAGCGATCTCGCTCATGGTCTTGGTCGCTTCCGTGAGCTCACTCGCGGCCGAATAGGGCGACATGCGCGAATCTGGACGCTCGAGGTAGGTCGAGACGACGCGCCCGCCCTCCTCGAACAGCTTGAGCATGTTCCGCGTGAACTCTTCTGGATTTTCAATGCGATAAGCCGGCGCTTCGGCCGGCGGCTGGGCGTTCGGCTTGGTCATTGGTCGGGCTCTCGTTTCCCTGCACGGGCCATCCGTTCTTGTTGCGGCGCAACATAGACTCTCGTGGAGGCCGGATCAATGTATATGAACCGTCCAGGCTGCGACCTCGGCCCGCATCGTAAGTCGCAGACTTATCCACGTCCTGCAAGGCGCACCGGGCCCTATCGATAATATGAGTGGTCGCCGCAACCGGCGACAGTGGATGTGCCGGACGCCGGGCCAAGCCTCTGGACGGGCGTGGCCACCAGGGCCTAAACAGGCGAGCCGCGTCGCGGTCGTCAGGCGGGCCTTCGGGCCTGCCGGGTTTGCTGTACCCAGACCGTACTGGTCGTGAACCGACCTCAGAGAAGAGCCGCCCGTAATGGAAGACTTCCACCGCATCAAACGCCTGCCGCCGTACGTGTTCGCCGAGGTGAACCGGCTCAAGGCCGCGGCGCGGGCCCGCGGCGCCGACATCATCGACCTCGGCATGGGCAACCCCGACATGCCGGCCCCTCAGCACATCATCGACAAGCTGGTCGAGACCGTCGCCAAGCCGAAAACGCACCGTTACTCTGCTTCGAAGGGCATTCCCGGCCTGAGACGCGCCCAGGCCGCCTACTACGAGCGCCGCTTCGGCGTGACGCTCGACCCTGAAAGAGAGGTCGTTGCGACCCTCGGCTCGAAAGAGGGCTTCGCCAACATGGCCCAGGCCATCACCGCGCCGGGCGACGTCATCATCGTGCCGAACCCGACCTATCCCATCCACGAGTTCGGCTTCATCATCGCGGGCGCCAACATGCGCCACGTCAAAGCCGGCACAGGCGAGGAGTTCCTGCGCGCCGTCGAGCAGGCCGTGAAGCACTCGATCCCGAAGCCTTTGGCGATGATCCTCTCCTACCCGTCGAACCCGACGGCGATGGTGGCGGACCTCGATTTCTACAAGGAGGCCGTGGCGCTGGCGAAGAAGCTCGGCCTCTTCATTCTGTCCGACATCGCCTACGCCGAGCTCTATTACGACGGCACCCCGCCTCCGTCCGTGTTGCAGGTTCCGGGCGCGATGGACATCACCGTCGAGTTCACCTCGCTCTCCAAGACCTACAACATGCCGGGCTGGCGCATGGGCTTCGCTGTCGGCAACGAGCGGCTCATCGGCGCCCTTGCCCGCGTGAAAAGCTACCTCGACTACGGCGCCTTCACGCCGATCCAGGTCGCCGCTGCAGCCGCGTTGAACGGCCCGCAGGACTGCGTCGACGAGATCCGGGCCGTCTACAAGAGCCGCCGCGACTGCCTCGTCGAGAGCTTCGCCCGCGCCGGCTGGGACATCCCGCCCCCACCCGCCACCATGTTCGCCTGGTGCCCGATCCCGGCCTCCTTCGCCCACCTCGGCAGCGTCGAGTTCGCGAAGCTCCTGATCGAGAGGGCCGACGTCGCCGTCTCGCCGGGGCTGGGCTTCGGCGAGTACGGTGAAGGCTTCGTGCGCATCGCCCTCGTCGAAAACGAGCACCGCATCCGCCAGGCCGCGCGCTCGATCAAGAAGTTCCTCGCCGACAAGCCGGACACGGCAAGCAACGTCGTCCCCATCCAGCAGAAGGCGAGCCGTTAGGCCCACTCCACTCCATGAAAGCCCCACTTCATCTTGGCGTCGCCGGTCTCGGCACTGTCGGCACTGGCCTCCTGCAACTTCTCGCCTCTCGCCGCGAGCATCTCGAGCAGGCGCTCGGACGCCAGATCCGCGTCACCGCCGTATGCGCACGCAGCCGCGCCAAGCCGCGCGCCGCGAGCTTCGACGGTGCGATCTGGTTCGACGATCCGGTGAAGCTCGCCGTCGATCCCGCAATCGACGTCTTCGTCGAGCTCATCGGCGGCGACGAGGGCGCGGCGCGCGCATCCGTCGAGGCCGCGCTCGCAGCCGGCAAGCACGTCGTCACCGCCAACAAGGCCCTTCTCGCCAAGCACGGCCTCGCGCTGGCGCGTCTCGCCGAGAAGCACAACGTCGCGCTGAACTTCGAGGCCGCCGTCGCAGGCGGCATCCCCGTCATAAAGATGCTGCGCGAGGCGCTCGCTGCCAATGAGGTGCGCCGCGTCTACGGGATTCTCAACGGCACCTGCAATTTCATCCTGACGAAAATGCAGAACGAGCACCTCGCCTTTGCAGACGTTTTGAAGGAGGCCCAGGAGAAGGGCTACGCGGAGGCCGACCCGACCTTCGACATCGGCGGCTTCGATGCTGCCCACAAGCTCGCACTCTTGACCAGTCTCGCTTTCGGTACTGCCGTCGACTGCAGCCAGATCAGAGTCGAGGGTATAGAGAACATCACGGCCGGCGACATCGACGCCGCGAGCGACCTCGGCTATCGCATCAAGCTCCTCGGCATGGCCGAGCAGACGCCGACCGGTGTCGAGGCCCGCGTCAACCCGGTACTGGTGCCCAAGGGCGCGACGCTCGCCGAGGTCGCTGGCGTGACGAACTCGGTCGCCATCGATGGCGACTTCGTCGGCACGCTTCTCCTCGTCGGACCCGGCGCCGGCTCGAAGCCGACCGCCTCTGCCGTCGCCTCCGACATCGTCGACATCGCCCGGGGCCTCGTCATGCCGCCGTTCGTTCATCCTTCGGCAAGCCTCAAGCCCTACAAGCGAGCCGAGGCCGGGCTCCACCAGGGCTCGTTCTACATCCGGCTCGCAGTCGAGGACCGTCCGGGCGCCATGGCTGCCATTACGCGGCGTATGGCGGACGAGAGCGTGAGTCTCGAGAGCATTGTGCAGCGCCAGAGCCGTCACCAGGCAGGTGCCACGCCACCCGCTGCGGCGACCGTCATCCTCGTGACCCACGAGACGACCGAGGACCAGATCAGGAGAGCGCTCGACGCCATCGTCAGGGACGGCAAGCTCACAGGCAAGCCGCAGATGATCCGCATCGAGGAATTGGAATGAGGGAGTGTGAGTAGCGAGTGGAGCGTCTGGGACTAGAAGCCGGCATGATCCGCCTTCGCCCCGCTCCCAGCTCCCTACTCCCTTGATCACGAGGGATAGGACTATGGGCAACGAACAGATATCGACCGGTCTCGACCGCGTGCTGGTGCTCGAGGTGGCGCGTGTGACCGAGGCGGCCGCCATCGCCGCGGCAAGGTTGCGGGGTCGCGGCAACGAGAAAGCGGCCGACAAGGCGGCCGTCGACGCCATGCGCCGCGAGCTTGCCACGCTCAACATCCGCGGCACCGTCGTCATCGGCGAGGGCGAGATGGATGAGGCGCCGATGCTCTACATCGGAGAGAAGGTCGGTGCCGGCACCGGCCCCCAGGTCGACATCGCCGTCGATCCGCTCGAAGGCACCACCATCTGCGCCAAGTCGATGCCGAACGCGCTCGCCGTGCTCGCCATTTCGGAAAAGGGCGGCCTGCTCCACGCCCCCGACATGTATATGGACAAGATCGCCATCGGGCCCGGCTACCCCGACGGCATCGTCGACCTCGACAAGTCCCCGGGCGAGAACGTGAAGGCACTTGCCGCCGCCAAGGGCGTGCCGGTTCCCGAGATCACCGCCTGTATCCTCGACCGCCCACGCCACGCCGAGCTCATCAAGGCCGTGCGCGAGGCCGGTGCCAGCGTGCGCCTCATCCCTGACGGCGACATCGCCGGCGTCATCTGGTGCCTCGACCCCAAGGAGACGGGCATCGACATCTACCTCGGCTCCGGCGGCGCCCCCGAGGGCGTGCTCGCCGCCGCCGCCATCCGCTGCATCGGCGGACAGATCCAGGGGCGCCTGAGGCCGTCCAACGACGACGAGAGGAACCGCGCGGCCAAGATGGGGATCGCCGACATCAACCGCAAGTTCAACCTTGAGGACATGGCCAAGGGCGACGTGATCTTCTCGGCAACTGGCGTCACCGATGGCTCGCTCTTGGACGGCGTGCGCTTCCGCGGCGACTTCGCCGAGACCGAGACGGTGGTCATGCGCGGGGCGTCCGGCACTGTGCGCCGCATCAAGAGCACGTTCCGCGACGCCGGCCACCGCTTCCCGGCGTGAGCAGAGAGTGCGGGATGGGACGGCTCTCGGCCAAGATTGCAGCCGTAACAGGAGCGGGCGCCGGCATCGGCCTCGCGATAGCGGAGCTGTTCGCCGCCGAGGGCGCCCACGTCTACGTCACCGACATCGATGGTGAGGCCGCAGCGAAGGCCACCGCAGACCTCGCGGCTAAGGGCTTCTCCGCAACGGCGATGACCGTCGACGTGTCGCGCGGCCAGGATGTCTCGCACCTCTTCCGCACCATCGCCGCAGACAAAGGCAGGCTCGACGTCCTCGTCAACAACGCCGGCCTCAACATCCGGGCCGACTTCCGCCACCTCTCGGACGCCGACTGGACGAGAATACGTGAGGTCAACCTCGACGGCGTCGTGCGCGTCGCCCGCGATGGATTCGAGCTCCTCCGGGCCGCGGGCGCGGCCTCCCTCGTCAACATAGCCTCGCTCATGGGTCACCAGCCCGTACGCCAGGTGGCCGGCTACGCAGCGACCAAGGGCGCGGTTGCAGCGCTCACACGCGCGCTCGCTGTGGAATACGCGCCCTACGGCATTCGCGTGAACACGGTCTCGCCAGGCTTCATCGAGACTGCCTTGACCGAGCGAGTCCTGAAAAACCAGTTCACGTCGAAAGCGCTCCTCGAGCGGGCTCCGCTGCGCCGCTTCGGGGCACCCGTCGATGTCGCCAGGGCCGCGCTGTTCTTCGCCTCGGACGACTCGTCCTACGTCACGGGCGCCGAACTCCTGGTCGACGGGGGCATGGCGGCCGGGCTCTGAGCAGGCCCGCAACCTGCTCGCACAGCACGCTTTCCACTCCTTCCGGCAGTCCCGGTCAAGTTTACGCAGCGAACCGGCTGGACAGGGGGGAATGCCGGTGCTAGAGGGACCGCAACTGGGGCCGGTGAGGCCCCTTTGCTGTCCTGGAGAGGCCTCGCCTCCCCCATTCGGCGGCACGGGTGATTAGCTCAGATGGTAGAGCAGCTGACTCTTAATCAGCGGGTCGAAGGTTCGAGTCCTTCATCACCCACCAACAAATCAATAAGTTAGACCAGAACATTGGGAACGCCGCGGGAGCTGCGGCGCGGTTTGAAGAGTTGCACGTGCGATTTTTCAAAACCCCGTCGCCCGGGCGGACCATCCGCCGAGGCTGTTCACACGAGCATTGACGTCGTTGATGCGCTCCTCGACGCGCGGCACCCGGGCGATCTCCGGATCGCCGAGCTTGTTCAGGCAGCGGTCTATCTCATGCACGACGGAGCTTGCCGAGATGAGCCACCGCACGAAGGCGGCGGGGCGGCCGTTGCCTACGGCTCAGATGACCGCCTTGAGTCCACCCAGCGGAGAGGCTTGCAGCGTCAGCCGGCGGCCATAGGCGTCGAGCACGTCGGAGACGATAGCGAGGCCGAGGCCGGCACCGGCGCCGCGGCTGTCGAGGCGGCTGCCGCGCTCGAGGATCGTCGCCAGATCGGCGGCGGCGACGCCGGGGCCATCGTCCTCGATGGCGAGGGTCGCTCCGCTGTCGGCTCCGGTCGCCGTGATGAGCACGCGAGACCGTGCGAAGCGCGCGGCATTCTCGACGAGGTTGCCGAGCACCTCCGCCAGATCGGCCTTGTCCATCCGCAACGCGAGCGAATCTGGCACGACGACCTCGAACCGAACCCTCTCGCCGTCGGGCGTGCGGGTGAGCGTGGCGACGACCTGCTCGACCAGCGGACGGACCAGTGTCGCCGTCCCGTCTGCAGAGCCGGAGTGCCCCCTGATGCGCACGCGTGCCAGCTCGCGCTCGACGTGGCGGCGCATGGCCTCACCAACCGCTTCGATGTCGCCGGCGATGCCAGCCTCCCCTCGCTCCCGCAACCGCCGAGCATCCGCAGCAAGTGCCGCCAAGGGCGTCTTGAGGCCGTGCGCGAGGTCGGCGGCACGGCCACGCGAGCGCTCCATGTCACGGGCCTGCGCCGAGAGCAGCGCGTTGATCTCGTCGACCAGCGGCTCGACCTCGCGCGGCACCGGTCGGGCGACAGCGGCGGCACGGCCGCGGCGAATGGCGAAGATGCTTTCGCGCAAACCCTCGAGTGGCCTGAGGCCGAGGCCGATCTGCACCCACATGGCGAGGCCGAGCGCGAGCCCGAGCAGAGAAAGCGCCTTGACGAGATCGGCCGTGAACTCCCGGCGCGCCTCGCTCACCCGGGCCATGTCGGCCGCAACCGTGACCCGGACGTCGGCGGCGGCTGCGCCCTGGCCTTCGACGAGCACGCGGCGCTCGGCGGCGAGAAGCTCGGCGCCCGCCGGTCCCGGGATGCGGTGATGATGCGACGCTCCGGGCTCCAGCTCGTCGGAGGGCAGCGGCAGCGTCGCGTCCCATAGCGAGCGCGAGCGAAGCGCCGCGGAACGGTCGCGGGTCACCTGCCAGTAGAGGCCCGACAGCGGCTCCTCGAAACGCGGGTCCGCTGGCTCGCGGGTGAGCGAGAGCCCGCCCGCCGGCAGTAGCTCGAGCGAGCCCAGCACGAGACGCAGCGTCGCATCGAGGTCGCCGGCAAGCGAGCGCACGAGATGGCGCTCGAAGAGGCTCGTCAATGCCATACCCGCCAGCGCCAGCGCGGCGGCTATGGCGAGACCACCGCCGAGGGCGAGACGCCAGCGCAGCGAGTGCCGGATCATGATCCGCCGCCGTCGATCAGATAGCCGAAGCCGCGCCTGGTCCGGATCACGTCGCTGCCGATCTTGCGGCGTACGCGGGCGATGAGTGCCTCGATGGCATTCGATTCGAAGGCGTCGTCGAGCCCGTGAATGTGCTCGCTGAGCTCGCCCTGCGAGACCACGCGGCCCTGGTTGTGGAGGAGGTAGGCCACGGCACGGTACTCGAGCGGCGCCAGATCGACCGGTATGCCATCGACCGAGACCTGCATGCGCCGCTCGTCGAGGATGAGCGGGCCCGCAGCGATCACGGACGAGGCGTGGCCGGAGGCGCGGCGGACGAGGGCACGCACGCGAGCGACGAGCTCCTCCATACGGAACGGCTTGGGCAGGTAGTCGTCGGCACCGGCCTCGATGCCCTCCACCCGCTCCATCCAGCTGCCACGCGCCGTGAGCGCGATCACCGGCATGCGCCTCCCGCCCTGGCGCCAGCGCTTGAGAACGGAAAGGCCGTCGAGCTTCGGAAGCCCGAGGTCGAGCACCACCACGTCGAAGTCCTCGGTGTCGCCGCGAAACAGCGCCTCCTCGCCGTCAGAGACCGTCTCGACCACGAACCCGGCGGCAGCCAGCCCCCGGGCCACATCGTCGGCAATGCGGGCTTCATCCTCGACCACGAGTACGCGCATCAGTCGTCGTCCTTCGTCTCGGGCTCGTTCTTTTGCTCGATCAGGCGCCCCGTCGCACCCTCGACGTGCAGCTTCTTGAGGTGACCCGCCGGGTCGACGATTTTGAGCTCGTATGTCCAGACTCCATGCTCCTCCTCGATCTCGATACCCACCACCTCGCCCGGGATCTTGCCGCGGAGCGCCTCCAGGATCTCGGCCAGCGGCTTTAACTCGACCTTCTCCACCGCGTGGCGGGCACGCTCGTGATCGTCGTCGCGATCACGCCCGCCGCGCCGCTCGGCCTTGGCCGGCGGCGCCAGCGCAAGCGCAATCGCGCCCGCCAGCAGCGGGGCGAGATACGCTGCGTTCGCTCTTCGGTTCGATCTCTTGAGGCTCATGCGTCTGAATTCAAGCGAAATACTGGAGGCTGCACAGTGCCCGACACAAGCTGACGGGAACATGACCGCGGGCATCAGGCGGCGATCACGGACCATCGCGCAGAGTGTCGGCACGCTCCGGACAAGCCGGAGACGAAGCCAATACCAGACAGTGGAGACACGCAATGCTCAACAAGTTTCTGATCGCGGCGGCAACCCTCGCGCTCGGTGCCAATGCAGCAGCCGCCAGCTCGGACGGGAGCTGCACCAAGACTACGAAGGACCAGTGGCTCACGACCCAGCAACTCACCGAGAAGCTGACGGCCCAGGGCTACAAGGTGTCCGAGATCGAGCTCGATGACAGCTGCGCCGAGGCCAAGGTGTCGAAGGACGGCAAGCGGGCCGAGCTTTACCTCGATCCCGCGACCGGTGCCGTGACCGAGCAGGAGTCCGAAGACTGATCATAAACCCGGTCTCCGGCCTCCACCGCCGCTCAACCAATCGTCAGAAAAGGAACACGTCATGAAAGCCCAGCTCGCCATCGCCGCTATTCTCGCCTCGCTCGCCACCGGTGCAGGAGCCACCGGCTTCGGCAAGCCTTGCACCACTGAGCCTGTGGAGAAGTGGATGAAGGTCGAGGCGATCGAGAAGATCGTCGCCGACCACGGCTACACGGTCCTGAAGACCAAATTGAAGTCCTCCTGCGCCGAGGTCTACGCCCGCGACAAGGACGGCACCAAGGTCGAGCTTTTCCTCGACCCGGTGACCGGCAACCCGGTCGGCGTCGACGGCGGCCCGACTTGGAAGAACTGAGGAGTGCTGCCCATGTTTGGCACCTTCGAC
>JAGVSR010000042.1 GCA_019137195.1 Alphaproteobacteria bacterium | reverse complement strand
CGTCGTTGATGCGAATCCTGACGTTGAGCCAGGCGTCGCCGTCGATGATGTCGTCGCCAAGATTGCCCGCAATCGTATCGCTGCCGTCGCCGCCGAGGATGATCTCTCCACCCGCAAACGCGCGGTCGCTCGTCAGGATGGCCGTGTCCGGAGCCGCACCCGGCACCAACAGGGGATTGACGTCGCCCGCGGCCCCGATGAGCTCAGCAAGTCCATCGATGCGGTCGACGCCGGCCTTGTTGAGGGTCGAGTCGAAGCCGCCGCCAGCGACGATCAGACGCGAGGCGCCGCTCAGGACGTCGTCGAACTGCCAGCCGGACAGTCCCTCGACCGAGTCGAATCGGTCACGGAGGATGAACGCCGGGGTAACGCCACCCGCGCCGAGCAGGTTCGACAGGTCCGTGTTGGCGGCTACCATGTCGCCCTTGTGAATAGCCCAGTCGAAGCCTTGCATACCATTGTTGCGCTGGATGCCCGCGCCCTGGAACATGATGTCGTCGCCATTCTCGCCGTCGTAGTCGGTATCGTTGCCTTGGCCGTTCATGACGTCATGGCCGACGATCGGCGAATTGAAGAACAGCTCGGAGTTCTCGCCCGAAAGGCTGTCGAACCCCTCGCCACCCTCGAGCCAGTCGTCGCCCTCGTTGCCGAGAAGCACGTCAGGTGCCGAGCCGCCGAGGATGAAGTCGTCGCCCGTACCACCGAAGAACTCGGTGGTGTCGGTCGCGGCGGCGAGAAAATCGTTGCCGGAGCCGCCAAACAGGAGGTCGAGACCGTGACCGTTGACGATGACGTCGTTGCCGGCCTCGCCGCGAAGGAAGTCGTCGCCGAAGGGATCCTCGATGATGTCGTCGCCGTCGCCGCCGAAGACCTGATCCGACTCCATGCCGGCATTGAGGTAGTCGTTGCCGCCGTCGCCCCAAAGTGTGTCGATGCCCTTATCACTGATGAGACGGTCGTTGCCCTCGGTTCCACCCAGGACGACGTGCTCGCCGCCCGAGAACTTCAGGACATTGCCGTCCACCTGGCCGTCACCATCGACATCCACGGTGCCGTTGATGCGGACCACCTTGGGATTGAGAATCTGAAGAAGGGCCGTTGCCTGTACCGGGTCGGCGTCGCCATTCGGCCCGAGCCCCGTCTGCTGGCGGATCGCCGGGTCGAGCTCGAGGATCAGGTCCGGAACCTCGAAGATCTCGGCGGCCAAGTGGGTGGAATGCACGTCGCCGAGATTGGTATTGCGCATCACGATGTCGGCAAAGGTGTTTGCCTCGAGCTGGTTCAGTAGGTTCATGCCCTGCGTGCGCGACAGGTAATAGAAGCGATCGCCGTTCTGCAGGCGCTCCATCTGGTTCTCGAACACGAAGTTGAAGGTCGATCCCAGCTGCCCTCCGAACTCCATCAGCTGCTCGGCGAGGCCGCCAATCCAGAAGTCGACGTCGTTCAGGCCGGTCAGCTCCGGATCGCCATTCAGGAAAGCCGCACGCTCCTCGGCCGACGGTACGTTCCCGTTATTGTCGATATCGGTGCCGAAAATGAGCTCCATGGCGGCGTCACGCTTGGCATCGAGCGTCGCGGCCGAAGTGATGGTGGCGTGGGTGCCGTAGGCGGCGATGAAGTTGATGACGCTTTCCGGGTGTTTCAGGTGCTGAGCGAAGTCGATCCAGCTCGTGTAGGGCTTTACCTGCGCGTCGCCGGTCTGGGCATAGAACTGGGTCCGGGCCTCGTTCAAGGACGGAATGCCGGTGTCGCGGCCACGGGCGATGTTCAAGGCGGCGAGGTCGAGCGGCAGACCGACCAGGTTGTTGCGCAACGCCTCGACCACGAATTCGTCGATCTCGTTGCCGACTTGCCGCGTCATGCCGAGAATGATGGCGGTGGCGGCGTCCACGTCGCTGCCGGTGCCACTGGCACTGGCCGAGAATGCCTGGGGGTTCAGGAAGGCTTGGATGAGGCCGATCTGGGACGCATCATCGACGGCGCCGTCGCTGTTCACGAGCGACAGATCGGGGTCGAAGCGATCGATGGTGTCGGTCAGCATCGAGTGGCCGAACCGGTACACCGTATGAGCGAACTCGGCGACGATGGCCGGGTCGATGTCGGCTGTGTTGGTAAACACGAACGGGTCGACGTTCGGCTGGATACGGCGCGCGAACTCCTCGAACACCATATGCTGATACTGCATCTCGGTCGTGAAACGGGCGGCCTGGAACATGCGCTCGCCGTTCCAGTCGAGCGTAGCCGCAAAGGCCGCGAGGCCTGCCGGATCGGCCGGAATGCCGGCGGTATCGGCGAGCGGCGTCGTGAGCCACTCGTTGATGACTGCAAGATCGCCGCTCTCGAGGATCGTGATCTTGTTCGCCTCGACGATGCGGTTGTGCTCAGCATGGAAGATGAAATGTACCGCGCTCAGGCCGATATTCTCGTTACCGCGGCCGTCGCCGGTGATGAAATGCGATCCAAGCATCTCGTCGTCGTAGGTGCTGGGGTCGCCGTCGTCCGCGATGCCAGGATCGGAGTCCGCCACCTGCAAGGCGTCCTTGATGCCGTCGCCGTTCGAATCATAGAGGCCCGGCGCGGCATGATGAGCAATGTCGTCGAGGAACGCGTGCCCGGTTCTCGCCGCGTTGGCGGGAATCAGCAAGCCGTCCGCGGTGCCTTCAACGGTCGAGCCGTCCTGCAGCACGATCTGCGCAAAGCCGTTCGCGCCTGGGATAAAGCGGCCATACTCGTCGGTGACCAGCAGCGGCACATTGTGAACGTCGAAGTCGGTGAGCTCGATGCCGAGCATGCTCAGCGCCTGGGCCTTCACCTCGGCCCACGTGGGGAGACCGCCATTGGCCCCGTCGAGCAGCCGGCCGGTATTGACGGCATGGGAGTCGGCCGTGCCGTCGTTGTCGCTATCGACCGAGAACTTGTACTCGCGCAGGAAAACTTGGTGCGAGGCGTGCGAAGTGTAAGTCTGGTTCTGATCCACGAACGGAGTCGTGGTGTTGGTCGCTTCCGTGGGTAGACCGGTTTGAGGGTCGACGGCAGGGGTGACGCGAGTCAGGGCCATGAAGTTCGGGCTGTCGTCAGCGGTCCCCATGAGTCCGTCGCCACCGAAGCCGTCGTCGGCGCTGACGATTCCGTCGGCACCGAAGTCGTACAACGGATCATCTGGCTGCAACGGCATGTAGACCGTGCCGTTACCGCCCTTGGAAACGAGGTCGAGGCCGTGGTCGAAGAACTGACCGAAAAGGGTCATCCAGCCACTGTTGGAGGGTGATAACCCGATGTCCGGAGACTGGTTCGGGATCAAAGCCAGGTCCGCGCTCGTGATCTCGAGCTCGAGCGGATTGCCGGTGCCCGTGCCTGGCCGGATGGGGATCAGTCCCGGGTGGGCGGCCTGCCACGTCTCGACGGAGATCGGATTGGCGAACCAGGCCTCCACGGCCGCCGGGTTGCTGATCGTCTGGTCTACGATGAGGTTCGAAATGATGCGGGGGTCGGCATCGGCAACGCTGTGCGAGCCGGGAATGGTCGGGTCGTAGTTGGTGTTGGTGATGGTCGGCGCACCGGAGCCCGGCGGACCGAGCGCCATCGTATCTCCGTCGGCGTCGTTGCGATAGGTCGGCGGCAGAAGGCGCGGAAAGATGGTGTCGGCAGCGCCGGACTCGCTCTGGCCGGGCAGCAAGTTGTTGTATCGGCCATCTACCGTTCGCAGGCCCAGCGGCAGTAGCGCGGAATCCGCTCCAATGATGTCTACGAGATTCTCACCGGCCGCGTGCCGCTCCGCGATCCTGATCTGCTCCAGGATCTTCGTAAGGTCGGCGAGATTGACGATAAAGTCAGACATCGAAAACACTCCTGTTGCGCGGCTCAGGCCCGCCGCCGACGAACGCCGATGAGGCTCGAATTATCCACCCGCAGAAACGGCCATCGAGACGGAACGCGCGGCTATTGCACCGCCCGGGCGAATACGGACGATCTGCCGGCGTCTTGACCACGATACGCTTCTCCTCCCTCGGTAAGGGGGAACGCGCTTGCCATCCCAGCCAAGTCACTCAATAGTGAGCGGACATTCTAGTTTTCCGATGGTTCTCGAATGCGGGCGTTTCCACTAGGTCCCGAGGTCGCGTTACGGATGGAGGCCTTGGTAGGTGCGCGCATCAGACCAAAGTCCAACCGCCTGCGTAGCAGTGCAGAGAGTCGCGACCGGCGGGCCGAGACGCGCTCGCAGTCGCTGGCCGTACGCTTTGCCGTTGCCGCCTCGATCGTCATCCTGCTCGGCATCGGACTTCTCGGCAGCTGGATGACCGACAGGATCGTGACGCTCGCGATCGGCAATGCGGCCAATGCGTCGGCCCTGTACATGGAAAGTTTCTTCGAGCCGCTCGCCCAGTCGCTGGCGACCGAGAAGAAGCTGTCGAAAGAAGAGATCGCTGCGATCGATGCGATGCTCGAGGCTCCGGCGCTCCACGAGCGGCTTCTGTCACTGAGGATCTGGAGCAAGGACGGGATCATCGCCTATGCGGGCAAGAAGGAGCGGGATCTGATCAACACCGCCGGCCCACAAACACCCGAGCTTCTGGCGACACTCGAGGGCAAGGTACAGGTCGAATACGGGCTTCCAGACGGCGACGATCTCCCGGTCCCAGCGTCCATAGGCCGACTTTTCGAGATCTACACGCCATTGCATCTCTCAGGCTCCGACCGGATCATCGGTATCGCGGAATATTACGTGACCGCGAGCTCGCTGGAAGCCGATCTTGCCAAGACGCGGCTCTGGACCTGGCTCATGGTCGGTGCGGTTACCCTCGGCATGTTCTCGGTGCTGTTCGCGATCGTGTTCAAAGCCTCGCGGCTCATTGATTTCCAGCGGCAGACGCTCGAGCAGCGGATCACCGACGAGGTGATGCTCAACGAGCAAAACACGCTTCTTCGCTTCCGACTGCAGCAGGCCAACCGGCGTTCGAGCGAGCTCAACGAGCGCTACTTGCGCCGCGTCAGCTCGGAGCTCCACGACGGGCCGGCTCAGCACTTGGCGCTTGCACTGCTCCGGCTCGACGAGCTCAGGCCGCTCGTCTGGCGGGAGGGCGGCGCGACGGTGGCCGACCCGGCAAAGCAGCCGCCTCAATGGACGGCAAGCGCTCTCGACATCATCAAGCGCGCATTGACCGAGGCCCTGCGGGAGATCCGCAACATCTCGTCGGGCCTGGCACTTCCGGAACTCAAGAACATCTCGCCCGAAGAGACGCTCAACATGGCGATCCGGGCCCACGAGCGGGCCACGGGCACCGTCGTCACACGCAAGTTCGGCCCACTCCCGGCTCAGCTGCCGCTGTCGCTCAAGATCTGCCTCTACCGGGTTGCCCAAGAAGGCCTCAACAACGGCTTCCGCCATGCCGGTGGAAAGGGGCAGCGCGTAGAGGCCCGTGCGGACGAGCATGCGATCGAGATCGACGTTATCGACGAGGGGCCCGGATTCCGGCTCGATCAGCTGGAGCAAGAGACGGAGCGCCTTGGGCTGATCGGACTTCGCCACCGCGTGCGCTCGCTCGGCGGAAATCTTGACGTGCAATCCGAAATCGGCAGGGGTACAGAACTCAATGTGAGGTTCCCCTTCAACAGCGTGAGAGAGCCCCATGTCTGACCGTGTGCGTATCGCCGTCGTCGACGATCATCCGCTCCTGAGAGAGGGTGTCGCCGGAACTCTCAGCACTCACGCCGACTTCGAGGTCATCGCGACCGGCGCCTCGGGAGAGGACGCGATCCGCATTGCCGCCGAGCAGCGCCCCGACATCATGCTGATCGACGTCTCTATGCCGGGTGGCGGCATCGAGGCAGCGCGTAAGATCGCGCTCGTCTCGCCGGGTGTGAAGACCATCATGCTCACCGTCTCGGAGCGCGAGGAGGACGTGATGGCGGCGATGGAGGCCGGCGCCAAGGGTTATGTTCTCAAAGGGATCACGGGGGCCGATCTCGCCGGCACCGTGCGGGTCGTCAACAAGGGCGAGACGTACATCACGCCGCAGTTCGCGGCCCGCATCCTCTCGCGCATGCGCACAAGCCGGGCTGCAGCACATGCCGAGCGGCGGCCGGACATCGAGCTTACGATCCGCGAGGAGCAAATCCTCAAGGCGGCCGCGGCGGGCCTCACGAACAAGGAGATCGCACGCAAGTTCTCCTTGAGCGAAAAAACCGTGAAGCACTACATGACCGGCGTCCTGCAGAAGCTGCAGGTGCGGAACCGCGTCGAGGCAGTGCTCGTGCATTTGAAGCACGAAACGGCCAGCAAGACGCATTGAGCGAGTGAACGAGCGGGCGGCCAGCTGGCCGAGGCGGCCACGCCCAACCGGCTTTCGGCCCTTCGCTAGGTCCCCACATCCTGATCTTCGGCGCCGCCGCCGGGGGCGTTGTCGCGTCCGAGGGTGAATACTTCCGGCTGTCCCGCACGGCCAGGGAACCTGTAGCGATATGGCTGCCCCCACGGGTCGAGCAGGCCGTTGGCCCGCTTCAAATAGGGACCCTGCCATCGGGCGGCGCCGGTCGGCGGGGCAACGAGGGCCTTCAACCCTACGTTCTGAGCGGGGAAGCCGCCCATGTCGAGGGCGTAGAGCTCCAGCGCGGTCGAGATGGCAGAGATCTGGGCACGCGCCGTCTCGGTTCTCGCCTTACCGAGGTAGCGTAGCACCTGGGGCGCGGCGATAGTGGCGATGAGCACGACGATGCCCATGACGACCAGGAGCTCGAGCAGCGTGAAGCCGGCATCCGGCGGGGCGTGACATCGTTCGCGGCGCTTGCCGGCAATTCTCCGCTCTATGCAATGGCGCGACGAGTAGCGGAACATCATGGCTGGACCTCCGCCTGGCATCCGAGGCGCCGGGCGAGGTGTGATGTTGCCCAGGCATGCGCAAGGCGACAAGCGACCGACGGTCTCTTTCGCATCGGACCAAGGTCTGAACTCCGTACGGGACGGGCCGTGTCGCGGCCGACGGTCCCGAGCGGTCAGGGCGGCTTCACAGACCGCCGTGCTTCCGTCAGCCGAAGGCGCCCCAGTGGTGAGAGATGCCGGTGCCGAGATCACGGATGAGCTCGTAAGCCTTCTCCATCGGCTCCAGGATCTCGGCGTCGATCCTCGCGTAGTCGTCAATGCCCTTCGGAAGGTAGGTCGCCTTCTCGTCGAAGGCTGCCTCGTCATAGGCGGCATTGGTGCGCTTCGGGAAGGCCTGGCGCATGACGGAAACCACGTCGGGCACCTCGAGCGAAAGCGCCTTCCTGAAGATCTCGTCGTACGTGACCTCGTTGGTCGGCGTGAAGCGCGGCAGCTGCGCGGCGAGGATGAAGACGCGCATGATGAGTGCCAGGCGGATCGCCTGCAGGAGGTCGAGCTCGAGCCGGTGGTCGTCCGGGATCTTGCCACCCTCGAGACCGATCTCCTCGAGAATGCCGTGCAGCTCGATGGCGTCGAGGCGCAGGTAGTGCGCAAGGCCGGCGATCTTCTCCGAACGGTCGTCGTCGAGGAGATGCGCGGCCAGCGTCTTGAAGGCGCCGTCCAGGTGCGGCTCGCGACCCCACGAAGCCCGCGATGCCCAGAAGCCGGCGTCGAACGGCACTGCATTGGCGCCGACAGCGTTCAGGCTCGACAGCTGCTTGGCGCGGGCGATCATCTCGATCAGTGGCCTCAAGCGAGGCGAGCGCTTGGCAAGCTCAACGAAACGCTCGCGCTCGGACCCGACGCCAGCGCCAAGGCCGGCGACGACGTTGGCGAGATAGCCGAACTGCTGCAGGAGTGCGTTGTTCGGGATGGCACGCATGCGTGCCGGGTCGCCGCGGTCCGAGTGATGGTCGCCCTGGCGCTTGACCGGGCGCGATCCGGTCTTGAACAGGAGGTTGGCCCCGAAGGCGCCGAGCAGCGCGCGGTAGCCGGGGTGGGCAAAGAGCTGCTGCTGGTAGGCCCGGAGCCGTAGCTGGAAGTCGAGGGTGAGATTGGTATCGGTGTAGAACGGATCCTCGCCCTCGCCCGGATCGCGCCCGTCCATGACGATCGTGGTCAGCGAGCGCTTCGCGAACTCACGGTTGGCGAAATAGATGTAGCCGTCACCGCCCTGGAAGCTCGTCTCGTGCTTGATCGGCAGCTTCTTGTCGAAGAAGCGCCAGCGTGCCTCGCCGGAAAGAACATAGCGCAGACGGCGGCGCATGGGGCCGGGGTGCGTGCCGCGGCCCATGCTCTCGCCGTGGGTCGAGTAGATGAGCGTCTCGACGCCGGGCAGCTTGGCCTTGGCCACGACCTCCGCGAGGCCGAGGTGCAGGCGTTCATGGGCGAGGCCGGCGGCGATCTGGCCGATGAAGCGGCCAGCGTCGGAGTAGCCGGTCTGGATGCAGAGCCGTCCGCGGCCGGTCACGTACTCGCGATAGGCATCCTCAGCCAAGAGCCGCTCGATCAGGCGCGCGCCGGTCTCGAGGGCGGCAGGCGTCTCGAACAATGGCGAGATGTCGATGATCTTCTCGACGCCGAACAGCTTGGCGAAGAAGAGCGCGATCAGCATCGTTGCCGGACTTTCGCACTCGGCGATTAGGTAGCGGATCGGCGTATCGCCATCGACGTGCTTGGCGATCTGGGCAGCGAGCGCGAACTGGCGGATGGCCGTCGCAGTCTCGAGGTCGAGCGTCTCGAAGTTGACCTTCTCGGGTTTCGCGTTCTTGATCATGTCGACGATACGGGCCAGCGCCTGACGCTCGGTCAGGTCCTTGGTCCACGGCTCATGCACGAAGGCGCGGAAGGCGTTGTTGATCTGGACTGCGTTGACACGCAGGTGGATGTGCGAGGTGCCGAGGCCGGTGGCACGGACGAGCGCCGAAAGGGCGGCCAGACGGCCCTTGGCCTCACCGGTCGGCGCGGCCGCGATCATCTCGTCGAGCACGCCCGTGATACGCTGGGTCGACGTCAGATTGTAACTGTCGGCCTTGGTAATGGTGTTGGCGGCGGCCGCAAGCGTCGCTCCGCCGGGTGCGACTTTCTCGAGCATGCCGAGCTGCTCGTCGACGGCCGAGATGGCGAGGTCGAGCTTGCCCTTCAAACGCCGGATGAGACGCTGCATCTCGTCGGACGGTCCGAGGTAGGGCAGAAGCTCGGTCGTGCGCTCGAGGATGTCGGCGAGCGCGGCGCGCTTCTCGCGAAGACGAACGATGAAGGAGAAACTCCACTTGATGTCCGTGCGGCCATCTAGGTCGTAGCCGACCCAGGACGCGAAGGTGGTTACGAGCGGCTTCAGCGTGTAGGCCTTGTCGCCGAAGTGGCCGGCGGCGACGGCGAAGAAGTGCAGCATGAGGTCGGCATAGGCGTCACGCAGGTTGCCGACCGCCTGGCTGACGCGCTTGTGCTCGTAGGCAAGCGTGAGGTCTGGATCCGGCCGGTGCTTGAGGCCGATTCTCTGGTCCTTGTCGGTGCCCGACACCGCGATCTCGACCATGCGGTCGGACAGCTTCTCGGAGATG
>JAGVSR010000050.1 GCA_019137195.1 Alphaproteobacteria bacterium | reverse complement strand
TCCTACATGCAGGACGACCGTGACCACCGCGGCGAGAGGACCAAAAAGAAGCTCGAGAAGGCGTATTCGTTCATGATTCGCCTCCGGATTCCGGGAGGCGTCGTCACGCCGAAGCAGTGGCTCATGCTCGACGACATTGCGGAGAGCTACGCAAACAAGACGCTTCGCCTCACCACGCGCGCGACCTTCCAGTACCATGGCGTCATCAAGTCGAACCTGAAGCGCACCATGCAGGCCATCAATGCCGCCTGCCTCGATACGATCGCTGCCTGCGGCGACGTCAACCGCAACATCATGTCGGCGGCGAACCCGTTCCTGTCGAAGGCGCATCGTCAGGCCTACGATCTCGCGGTGAAGGTTTCCGAGCATCTGTTGCCCCGGACCGGCGCCTACCACGAGATTTGGCTCGACGGCGAGAAGCTGGTCGAGAAAAGCGGAAAGGCCGCGCCGGAGACGGAGCCGATCTACGGCACGCATTACCTGCCACGCAAGTTCAAGACGGTCATCGCGGTGCCGCCCGACAACGACGTCGACGTCTACGCGCACGACCTCGGCTTCATTGCTGTGGTCGAGAAGGGCGAGGTCGTGGGCTGGAACGTGACTGTCGGCGGCGGCATGGGCATGACCCACGGTGAGCTCGACACGTTCCCGCGTACGGCGGATCACCTCGGCTTCTGCACGCCCGAGCAGGCGGTGGACGTGGCCGAGAAGGTGATGACAGTGCAGCGCGACTGGGGCAATCGCGAGGTGCGGAAGAACGCGCGGCTCAAGTACACCATCGAGCGGGTGGGCATCGACAAGTACCGTGACGAGGTCGAGAAGCGGCTCGGCGCCAAGCTCGGCAAGTGGCACCCCATACCCGCCTTCTCCGGCACCGGCGATCCGATCGGCTGGCGCCAATCCCTGGACGGAAAGGGCCACGACAAGAAGTGGCACCTGACCCTCTTCGTCGAGAACGGCCGCATCAAGGACACGCCCGCGATGAAGCTCAGGACTGCGCTGCGAGAGATCGCGGCTGCGGGCGGTGTCGACTTCGTCTTGACCTCGAACCAGAACGTCATCATCGCCAACGTGCCGGCCAAGGCGAGGACGGCGATCGAGGCCACACTCGCGAAGCACGGCGTCAAGATCGCGACCTCGTCGGGCATGCGCCGCAGCTCGATGGCGTGTGTGGCGCTGCCGACCTGTGGGCTTGCACTCGCCGAGAGCGAGCGCTTCCTGCCCGAGCTGATCACCGCTCTCGAAGACTCGCTCGACGCGGCGGGGCTCCGTGACGACGAGATCGTCGTGCGTATGACAGGCTGTCCTAACGGCTGTGCGCGGCCGTACCTCGCCGAGATAGGCTTTGTCGGCCGAAATCCCGGGCTCTACAACCTCTACCTTGGCGCGGCGTTCGATGGCTCGCGCCTCTCCAAGCTCTATGCAGAGAACGTCGACAAGGAGAAGATCCTGAAACTTCTCGATCCGCTTCTGAAGCGCTACGCGAAGGAGCGCAAGGACGGCGAACGCTTTGGCGACTTCGTCATCCGCGCCGGGTTCGTCAGGGCTACAACGGCCGGCAACAAGTTCCACGAGGATGTGAAGCTCGCGGGCACCTGAGGCTGGTTCGGATCTTGCGCTGTTGCGACACCGGTTTCGCTCGCTCCGCGGATGTAGCTGCTTCGACGAAAGGATCTTGGAGGCTCATGCTCCCCACTGTCACGGGACCGTTCCGTCTCCTGGACGGGACAGGCCGAGATCCTCGATGACGTCGTCCATGAGCGGGCGCTCGATGCCCAGCTTCCTGAGCTCGTTGAAATCGCTCGCGACGGCCTGATCCCACGGAACGCTGGTAGGCTTGACGGGAATGATGGCTCCCTTATGAGCGCGGTAGATCGCTCGTGCCTCCGCATCGCGCCCTGAGAGCATCAAGGCATGGGCACGATTGATCTCGATGGCGAGGTCCGTGGGCCGCTTGCCATGGGCGCTCTCGGCCACCGCCAGCGCCTTTGGGAAGTCCTTGGCCAGGATCGCGTACCAGACGAGATTGACCGTCTCCTTCTCCGCCATTCTCTTCGCCCAGGCTCCGTCCGTCGCGCTCTCCCGCTCGAGCCACTCGATCAGCGCCTGAT
>JAGVSR010000128.1 GCA_019137195.1 Alphaproteobacteria bacterium | reverse complement strand
TGACCGGAATCGCAGAGACGCTCGGCATCGCCTATAAGACGGTGGCCAATTCGTGCTCGCGCCTCAAGGAGAAACTGGGCCTCGAGACGACCTCCGAGCTCATCCGCTTCTCGCTCGAAAGTCGCAAGCGAGACTGACGGTCCTCGCGGCCGTGCAATCGCACGATGCGCCGGACGAGCGGATGGCATGGAACCTCGCTCCAAGCGCACAGCACCTCGTCACGTCTCTTTGCTGTCGTCCCTCGTCGTCTTCACCTCCCAAGGTCTGGTCGCGTGCGACCTCGACCCGATGCCCTCTCCGGCTAAGGTCCCAGCTGCGCCGGAGCCGAGCGCCAGGTTCCACTGGAAAATCAGGGAACGAGTCCTTTTCAGGCAGCCAGACAGGCGTGCTCTCCACCAATCGTATCGGTTGCCAGGAATTCGCCAAAAGGCTTGCGCGACGAGTGACTGCAGGCGCCTTGCAAGCAGCAGGGGCGACATCGCGTGATGCGCCCCTGCGCCTCGGGACTCGGGCTCAGAACCTCATCTTCACTCCACCATAGGCTGCGACCGGAGGAGCAGGCGTGATGGTGGCATTGTAGCCCTGGAAAAACTCGTCGCCCAATCCGTCAGCCTCGGCGCCCTCGTTGCCAGCCTCGACATTGAAGAAGTTGCCGAAGATGCCATAGCGCTCGTCGAAGACGTTGTTGACGAGACCGAAGATCTGCACGTGCTCGTTGATGTCGTAGGAGGTGTGCAGATCGACGACCGTATAGCCGCCGAGCTTCGGAGCGTCGTTGCCCTCGTCACCGAAGAACACTTGGTCGCTCGCGGACGTGAGGTCGGCACCGACGAGCCACTTGGTGGTCAACCAGTAGTCGACTCCCGCCTTGAAGCGGTGCTGGGGAATGCCGGGCAGTGTGTCGCCCGGACGTACGAGGACGCAGGTCGCATCGTCGGCTCCGGGACAGTCGGCCGCGAATGGATTGTCGGGAGAGGCGAGTACGAGGCTGTTGCGGAACGTAGCATCGACGTAGCTGTAGCTCGCGTAGGCAGACCACCGCGCATCGCGGTACTGAAGTGCGACCTCGACGCCTTGGCGAAGGGTGTCGCCGGCGTTCTGGAAATAGCCTCGGCCCGAGACCGGAGCTGCGACCGAGATGATGTCGTCCTCGTTGAGGGCATGGAAGTAGCCGAGGGACCACTCGAGCTTCTGCTTCTCTCCGCCGTTGATTTGCCCCCTGAGCCCGGCCTCCCAGGTCTTGCTGACGACCTGCTTCAGAGGTGGATCGGCGGTCAGGAAGCTTTCGATGAGGCAGGGGTTCTCGGGATCAGCACAGGCGAGTTCGGCCGCGGTCGGGGCGCGGTTCGCCTCAGCATAGTTCGCGAATACCGTAAGGCCCGGGGCGAAAGTGTACGCGGCGCCGACCGTCGGGTTGAAGCGCTCGTAGCTGTGTGTGCCGGTGAGCGGGTCCTCCTCGCCTTCCGTGGGATCGAATGCGTTATTCTGAAGGTCTATGCGCGCGTAGTTATAGCGGCCACCGACCGTAACGGCGAGCTGGTCGGTGACGTCGAGGGTGTCGGAGAAGTAGACGCCGACGTAGTCGTTCTTGGTCGTGAGCGAGCGTGCGGCGAAGTCGTCCGGCTCGTCGAGCTGAAACGGATTGGAGAAGCCTGACACCACGAAGCGGGGCTTGAAGAAGCCGAGCTCGCTCGAGGCTGTGTAGTCGACCTTTCCGTGGTCGTAGCTGATGCCGATCAGGAACTGATTGCCGAACCCGAACAGGCGCGATTTCTCGACTGCCTGCAGGGCGCCGCCATAACCGTCGGCGTCCTGTGAGGTGCGATCGATAGTGCCGTAGTTGAGATCCGGGTCGAACGCGAGCGTCCGGCCGTCCACCGCCGTAGCCGGCCCCGATTCGTCCTCCTCCCCGACGCAGAGCGTGGCCGGATCGCCGGGACAGGGGCTGGCCTCGGCGATGTTGCCGTCGTCGTGCTTCTGCTTGAACATTCGGTAATAGGCGAGGCCGCCCAGGGTCAGGGTCGGGGTCGCCTTGACGCTGCCGTTCAGCGACACCATCGCCAGCTCGTTCTCGGTCGTCTGCGGAGACGTGAAGGTGCGAGACCAGTCGAGGTCGAGGAGTTGCGTCGGGGCGGCGGCTGTGACGCCGACCGAGTTGTCGGCGAGCGTCAAGTTCAAGTGTAGCTCGACATCGCTCGTCTTGACGCCGATATCGGCATAGGCACGCCTTATCTCGGATTCCGAGAAGTCGCGGAAGCCGTCGTCCTTGATGCCCTCGACGGTCGCGAATGCGGCCCATGGACCGCTCTTGGCGCCGGTCGCGAACGAACCCTCGACGCGCCCGAACGAGCCGAACTTGGTCGTGATCTCGGTGCCGTCGAAGTTGAAGCCGTTGCGCATGGTGACGACGGCTGCGCCGCCGATGGCGTTCAAGCCGAACACAGGATTGGCGCCGACAATGGCGATGTTGTCGATGGCGGAGGACGGCAGAAAGTCCCAGTTTACGATGTCACCGAAGCTCTCGTTGATGCGCACTCCGTTCTGGTAGACGGCAAGGCCCTGGGCAACGCCGTTGACAGGCGAGCTATCGAAACCACGGTATTGCAGTGTCCTCTGGAACACGTTGCCCTGCGCGTCGGTGAGCGTCACGCCGGGTACGCTGCGGTTGAGGACATCGGGGGCGGATGACTCGCTCGTGCGGGCGATATCCTTGGCAGACGCACGGCCGATTGCAGATGGCACTTTTGCGATCGGGAGCTCGCTGCCAGGAAGCGGCGACATCTGCACCGATCCGCTGGCGACGCCAGCGCTCGCAGTCCCGCCAGCCGCAAGACCGGACGCGGGCTCCGACGGCTGAGTGGCGACGGGCTCGGGGGCGGCCTCTGGGGCCGGTGGTGGTTTCTTGACGACCTTGCGCGGCTCGGGTTCTGTACCTGCCTTCGGCTGCGGCGGTGGCTCGGCTTTCTTGATCGGGTTCGGCTCCTCCTTTTTCTGGATGACCTCGACCTGGGGAAGCTCGTTGCCCTCTACCGCGGGCGCGATGCCCTGGCTCTCCGCTGCGGCGGTAACGGACTGTGGCGGGGCCGTCTCCTGTGCCGCGGCAGCGCTGAAGGTAGCCGCGGCAGTGCCAAGCAGTAGTGCGGTTCTGAGCTTGATCATGGTTGTCAGTGATCCCGTGCCGTGAGGTGTGTTCCTCTCGAGCCGTGTGCGAGCGTCGAGGCGCTCGCCGTCGGCTGTCGATCCTGGACGTGATGAAGGGGTGGACGGATCCGTCGCGTCAACGCGTCGAAATCCCGAAATGCAATGGCGAGAGATGCTTCTCAGCGCCTGTTGCCGATGGGTTTCAAAACGCAGGAAGTTCGCTGCCGAAAGCCGGGAAAAAGTCCCGAAACGAGAGCATCACTTCTTTACCCCCTCGAAATCGGACTCACCGCTGCGCGCCGTGTGGCGGCGCGGGATATAGAGCTCGAGCGTAGGACGGTACGTCGTGTGACGGCGAATTCACGATGCGCCGTTCGCGGGTATTGCTGGCAGTGGTTGCCTGAATTGTGCGCATTGAGAGAGGCCGCATCGTTGCACCAAGCGCGATTCGCGCGCGGCCGATCGGATCGGCAACCTCGCCAGCTGCCACAGGTCTCCGCGGTCCTAAGCTGCACACAAACACTCTAGGCTCGAATGTTCGGGAAAAAGTCCGAAACGCCCGCAGGGATATTTTCCCATTCTTCGGGAGGTATATTGCTGCGCAGCATCATTGGGATTAGGCGTTAGAAGCTCAATAATTCGCTTAACGGAGGCGACTGATCATGAAGCGCTCAATCATTCTCGCGGCAACGCTCGCTTTCGGTGCGACCGGTGCGCTCGCCGATTCGAAGCCATCGGCCGACGAGGCAAAGAAGATCGGCGAGACACTGGCCGCCATGGGTTGCGAGGGCGGCGAAGCGGAGAAGGAAACCGAGGGCACCGGCGCGTTCGAGGTAGACGATGCCAAGTGCAAATTTGGTGGCCAGTGGGACATCAAGCTCGACAAGAACTTCAACGCCACGAGCCTCACTCGCGATTGATCTTCGCGTCGGGACTGCTTGCTCCCGAATGCGCGGACGGCGGCTGCATCAGCCGTCGTCCTTTTTTCCCTTACGCGCGCACGGCCGCTTTGGCGGTGGGCCGCTGCTGATGATTCGCCTTGCTCCCTGAAACCTGCGGCCGTGTTTGCAGCCCAAAGCCCGAGGACGGGACTGTTCCTGGGGAACCGCCGCTCCGCGCTGCCGGATCGAACACGAGCCTCGGAACTCGCTGCTGAACCGGCTCTGGGTTGTCCGCTTCTATCCGGGACGCGATTGCTGCGTCTTCACGCTCGACGAAGCAAAGCCCATCCGCACGTCGTTTTCCAATATGCCAAGAGTAGGGAGCGAGCAGCGCGCCAGCCTTCACTCCTTCTTGCCTTTTGCGCGGCGTATCGCTTCCGGCACCACCCTCCGTCAGGGGCGGAGCGGTACCAGCATCAGTACCGTGGCAGCACCCATAACGGCTGCGATCGCCACCGTGAAACCTGCGAGAAAGCTCGGGGCCGCGCCAAGTCTGAGATAGTAGGCGAGGATCAGACGTGCCTTAGCGATGACAAGGGCGGAGAGTGCCACGAGCCCGTAGGTCCCAAGTCGGGCCTCGCCGGTCACCTGCGCCGCAAAGCCGGAAAGGGCCGTCAGCGCGATCAGCGTGAGCCAGGTCAACGCGAGTGGTCGCACGGTCATCCTCACCTCATGAGGTACAGGCAGGGGAAGATCATCACCCAGATGAGATCGACCATGTGCCAGAAGGATGTCGCCGTCTCGATGGTCTCGAGATCGTCCCAGATGCCGGCGATGGCGAGCACGACGAGCCCGAAGACGACGTGCAGCGCGTGAAAGCCGGTGATGAGGAAGTAAAGCATGAAGAAGCCGGGTTCGCTGAGCCCATGGCCGTTACCGATCTCGATCGCGTACTCGTCGGCCTTGATCCCAAGGAAGACGAGACCGAGCAGACCGGCCAGGGTCAGCAAGGCTCGGGCCCTGGTGCGCCTCCCATGCTCTCGTGCTGCGACGGCGAGCGCCGCGAAGAGGCCGCTTGTCAGGAGAACCGCTGTGTTGATGGTCCCGGCCAGGCGGTCGAGCTCGCTCTGGCCGGCGAGGAACCCCGCAGGATCTAGATTGCGGAGGACGGCGAAATAGAGCAGCCCGAGACCAAAGACGAGCACCTCGCAACCGATCAGGATCCACATCATCGGGTTGCCCGGCGGCATGGCGAGGCGGGCAGCGGTTAGCGCAGGAGCCTCGGGCAGCCTGCCCCCGTCTTCGTATCTGCTTGCGCTCACAGCGGTACGCCCGCGGCGCGGGGCAGCCCTTCTGTGCTCGACTCGTCGATGGCCGAGCGCAGGAACGACGCCGTGACGCGATCCACGGTATCGACGTGCTGAGCCAAGAGCCTCGGCAGCGTCGTGGTCAGGAATTGCCGCAGCTCGTCCATGTCGTCGCGCGCGACCGCCTCGCGCCCATGGTCGAGCTCCCTCAGAAACAGACGATGCTGGACGACATGGCATGAGTAGATCGGAAGCCCATGGGCCTTCATGAGCTCCTCCTCGCGGTCGAAATGAGCACGGATCTCAGTTTCGAGCTCGCTGAAGAGCGATCGAAGTGCCGCGTCCGGGGTAGAGGGGCCGGTAGCCAGGATTTCTTCGAGCCGTCCGTGATCCGCATCCATGAGCGGAACGCCGAGTACGAGGTGTGGGGCCATGATCGTTCGTATCCTTCAGGCGATGAGATGGCGATATAGAACGGGAAGCGCCTGAGTGAGCCGGCTGGGATGGCCGACGATGGCAAACCCTCTGGCCCCGAAGATGCGGGGGAAATAGCCCTGCGCCTTGCTATCGATGGTGATACCGAAGACGGCCTGCCCCGCGCGGCGCGCCTCTATGATGGCGTGGCGCGTGTCCTCGACGCCGTAGCGGCCCTCGTAATGATCGAGGTCGTTGGGCTTGCCGTCTGTCAGCACGATGAGAAGCTTCTTCCGCGATGGCCGCGCGGCGAGGAGCCGCGACGTGTGCCGGATAGCGGCTCCGAGGCGCGTATAGAAGCCCGGCTTCAGAGCGGATATTCGCGCGCGCACGTGAGGCCCTGCCTTCTCGCCGAAAGCCTTGAGGCGAGAGACGAACACGCGGTCGCGCCGCAGCGACGAGAACGATAGGACGGCTGCCTCGTCGCCACAGGCATCGAGCCCCTCTGCCAGTGCCACGAGGGCCTCGCGCTCGACGTCGAGCACCATCCGGTCCTCGACGAAGCTCTCTGTCGATCGAGATGCGTCGATGAGGACGGCGACCGAGAGGTCGCGCGATTGCTCCCGGGTCTGGCGGTAGATGTGATCGGAGCCCTCGCCGCAGGCGATCATGTCGGCTTTGGAACGGATCAGTGCATCCATGTCGAGCTCGTGGCCGTCGAGCTGGCGCCCGAGGAGCTCGCGACGCGGGCGCAGGGCCTCGAACTGACGCCGTACCGCGCGAATGCGCCGCTCCATCTTGGGTCCCGGCGTCCATCCGGTGCCCACCGGGGCCGTCTCGCCCTGGCGCTCAAGAATGCGTACATGATCGGCCAGCATCGCCTGCCGGCGATAGTCCCACTCGGGATAGGAGAGCTTGGCGGACAGGCGCTCGAGGTCGACATCGGCGGGGGCGAGGTCGAGATCGATCTTGAGGCGGGTCGAGGCTTTTCGCTCGAGCTTGCCGACGCCGATCTCGTCATGATCGTCGGCGGCCTTGCGGGCGCTGTCCTCGTCATCGTCCTCTACGTCGCGATGGAGGTTCAGGTGCTCGGCCCAGGTCAGGATCTTCTCGAAGCGATGCACGAAGAGCCCGCCTTTGCGGTTGACTTGGTCGGTCGCCCTTCGTCTCGCGCGCCTTACACGACCGTCCCCTCCCGCGCTCTTCCCGCTCCCTGGCTCGGCCTCGCTCTCGTTCCTCGCCTCGCGCCGGGGCCGCGGGTCGATCTCGCCCCACAGCGGCACGGGCAGGTAGGTGCGGTAGTCGAGGGGCGCTTCGCCAACGATCTCGCCCCTCTCACGTGGGGAGAGCGATCTGCTCGCGAGGGCGGCGATATCGAGCGGCTCGACGGACAATGTACCGGCGTCGCCGAGCGCCTTGCAGATGGTCACCTCGATTCGGGCTTCGGTCTCCGGCAGCCGGCGCTGGGGGCGCTGGGCGAGCGTTGCCGCCTTCAAGCGGTGATGAATGGTCGAGAGGCCCGGGAAACGCTCGACGACGCAGTCCGATATGCGGACGGCGCGGCCGATGCGCGCGAGGTCCCGGCGTACCGGGTGGCGCGGCAACTCATCAGCGTTCGCGCCGCCGACCGCGCTCCATGCCGCGAGCCAGTAATAGAGATCCTCGTTGAGCCGGCTGTCTGGAAAGACGTCGATTGTGTCCGGTAACGACAGGTGGTCACCGTCGAAGCGCGCGCACGCGATGCGCTCCGATCGTGAGCCGAGGCGGCGGCGGCCGGTCAGCCGGTGATGCGAGACCTCGGGTGCCGCGCTTCGAATCTCGACGCCAGCCTCTCCACCCAATCCGCGGAAGAAGACCCGGAGACGTGCTGCCACGCCTTCGAAGCGCACGGCAGCCTCCGGGAACGAGGCAACGGTGGTGTGGCCGCCAACCAGGCGGTGCCAGAGATTGCCGACCGTCTCTTCCGGCTCGAGGAGGTGCAGGAGGCTCATGGCTCACCGGCTTCGTTAGCGATTCAGCCGAGCACCGCGGCAACGACGTGCATAAGACCTTCCTTCACGTCGACGTCGTCGGAGAGCGGCTCGATCAGAGCCGTGCGCACGGCCGCCTCGTGGCTGACGCCGGCGGCGATGAGGCTCGCGCAGTAGACGAGGAGGCGTGTTGAGACTCCCTCCTCGAGGTCCTGCCCCTTCAGCGCACGCAGACGGCCCGCGAGCTGCACCAGGGGCTTGATGCGGTCGATGGGGAGCCCCGACTCGGCAGCGACGATCTCGGCTTCGACGAGAGGGGAAGGGAAATCGAAGTCGATCGCTATGAAGCGCTGCCGGGTCGAGGGTTTGAGAGACTTGAGGATGTTCTGGTAGCCGGGATTGTAGGAGACGACGATCATGAAGCTGTCGGGTGCTGCAAGCACCTCGCCAGTCCTCTCGAGGGGCAGGATGCGACGGTCGTCTGTCAGGGGATGCAGAACGACCGTTACGTCCTTCCTCGCCTCGACCACCTCGTCGAGATAGCAGATGCCGCCCGCGCGCACGGCCCGTGTCAGCGGACCGTCGAACCATTCGGTCTCGCCGCCTTTGAGGAGATAGCGGCCAGTGAGGTCGGCCGCGGTCAGGTCGTCGTGACAGGAGACCGTCGTGAGTGGCAGGCCGAGACGGGCCGCCATGTGGGCGACGAACCGTGTCTTCCCGCACCCCGTCGGTCCCTTGAGAAGCAGCGGCAGGCGCAGCTTCCATGCGCTTTCGAACAGCTCGCACTCGTTTCCTGCGGGGCGGTAGAAGGGGAGCGATTGCTCCCCCTGCCGACGCGAGAACGGCTGCACCGTGGCCATCGTGGTCTCCATCACTCTGCGGGCTGCAGCGTACCGCGCTCGATCACCTCGCCCTTGCCGGGTACGGCGATGGCATAGAGGTAGAGGAGCGCGCCTACGACCACGATGACGCCGGCGAGGAGCCGCATCTGGTAGAACATGGCAACCTGATCCTGCACGTCCATGAAGGCCTCGCCCTTCACGCGCTGCAAGTGGGTTTGCACGACGCCCGCGAATGTGAGCACGAAGGTCATGAACGCCATGCCGCCCGCCATGACCCAGAAGCTGACCATGTTGAGCACCTGGTTATAGGGCTCGCGTCCCCTGAGGTGCGGGATCGCGTACGCCATGATCGCGAGATTTAGGCAGACGTATGCGCCGAAGAAGGCGAGATGGCCGTGCGCCGGCGTCACCTGAGTCCCGTGCGTGTAGTAGTTGACGGACGACAGGGTATGCATGAAGCCCCAAACGCCGGCGCCGAAGAACGCGAGCACCGCACAGCCGAGACTCCACAGCACGGCGGCATTATTGGGATGCTCCCGGCGGCGCTTCCAGACCATGGTGAAGGTGAAGAGCACCATGGCGAAGAAGGGCAGGATTTCGAGCGCCGAGAAGATCGAGCCCAAGGGCTGCCAGTAAGCCGGCGTGCCGATCCAGTAATAGTGGTGCCCGGTGCCCAGTAGCCCCGTGAACAACGACAGCGCGACGATCATGTAGAGCCACTTCTCGACGACCTCGCGGTCGACACCCGTGAGCTTCAGCATCAGGTAGGCGAGGATGGCGGCCATCACCAGCTCCCAAACGCCCTCGACCCAGATATGCACGACATACCACCAGAACATTTTGTCGAGCGAGAGGTTCGATGGATTGTAGAGCGAGAACAGGAAAAAGATCGCGATGCCCCAGAGCCCCATGAGGAGCACGTTGGAAATGGCAGTCTTGCGGCCCTTCAGCACCGTCATCGTGATGTT
>JAGVSR010000165.1 GCA_019137195.1 Alphaproteobacteria bacterium | reverse complement strand
CTCGACGTGTTCAACGTCCGCGCGCAAGACGGCGTGACGCAGCTTGCGCCGTCGAAAGTGTCCATGTTCGGCTTCCATCCGACCGGGACATGGACGCCGACGCAGAAGAACCCGTGGATTGCGCTCGTGTTCACCTACGAGTTTAATTACTATCGCCACGTCTACGCCGGCTACATGAACCGCGCCGGCGCCTACACCGGCGGCGAGGTCATGTCCATCGCCAACGGCCCGCGCTTCTTGGAAACGCCGACAGACACCGATGACGGCTTCACCAGTCTGCGCTCGTCGTCCTACAGCCACCACTTCGGAGCCTTGAGCAAGCGTTCGGCGGGAGGTCATCCGAACCCGTCGCTGATCGGCAGCGGCGGCGTGCGCATCATCCATCCCAACAACCCCTATCCGATCCGGCGGTTCTCGGCATGGAACGTTGTGCAGAGCGACAACAACAACAGTCCTATCGGGCCGCCCGAAGCGTTCAACGGCGTCACGCCCGCGTGGGCGGCGTTCGCGATGGGCGGCCTCGGAGACGGCCCGAACGATCCGCTCATGGAGATGGCGCACGGCGAGGTGAGCAACGCGCAGATCATGGTGCCGATCAATCTCTACATGACGGAGGCCTCCGGTCGCTATGTGCCGCTCGGCTCGCCGCCGGGCATTCGCTACGTCAACATGCGCGATCTGGCGCCGGAGCAACCCTTCGCCATCGGCTCGGAGACGTGGAAAGCGTTCCCGGAGATTTGCCGTAGCGACGCTTCCGTTGGCCGGGCGTCGCGCTACACCGGAGACGGCCTCGGCGTGCGTCGGCGTCAGACGAGTCAGTATATCGGCTACGCCTACCCGGAGAACCCGACGTGAGTTTCGATCTCCCCGGCACGCTCATCTACGACGAGCCGATGCTTCGCGCTGGCGCGGGGCTTCCCATCGCCGAGTATGAGTCGACGAACGATGGCGTCAAGCTCCTCGCGGGCGTCTTCGCCGAGCGCCGGCCGCGTCCGACGCTGCCGCGCAACTACGCGGGCGCGATTCTTCGCAGCTATGCCGACGACTACTACAATCGCTTCTGGCTCATCCCGCCGCTGATCGAACTCGGTTCGGTGTCGGTCAACGTGCAGTTCAACGTCAAGCTGTGGACCGCCTATCTCACGCCCGTCACCGTGAACCAATGGGTCTACGAGGGGCAGCTTGACGGCATCGACTTCGTTTCGAACCACGAGCACCCTCGCCTCTATCCACCGCTCGCCGTCGAGGGCTTCACGCTCTACGTCATGGGCGAGGGCGCCGCGACGATCGACGGCCGCCTGCGCATCCTTTCGAGCGCTGTGGAGGAGCCGCTGCTGCCGATCACCGGGCAGCGCGCGGTTCTGTGGGACTCCCCGCTCTGGCCGAATTGGGATCGCTCGCCGGTCGTCATCAAGTATGAATATCTGACCGAGGTGCTGGTGTCGCGCAGCGGGAAAGAGCAGCGACTCCGCAAGCGCGCGCTCCCGCGCAAGACCGTCGAGTTCGAGGCGCGCGCCATAGACTCGCAGGGCGTCATGCGTCACCGCCAGATGCGCATGACCATGCTCGCGCAGCAGAACAAGACCTTCGTCGTGCCGGAGTGGCCCCGGCGGACGAAGCTCACGCGCCAGACCGGCTCGAACGACACGGTGCTCTTCCTCGAAGACATTCCGCCGTGGCTTTACGTCGACCGCCAGATCATCATCTCGAACGGCGTCGCCGTCGATCTCGCCACCGTCGAAAGCGTCAGTGTCGCGGCGAAGTCGATCACGCTCAGGTCGTTCGTGTCGCAGGTGTGGCGCGCAGGCGAAGCCTATGTCTGCCCGGCGCTCACCTGCTACATGCCGGACAAGATCACCGGCACGATGCACCTGCCTATCGCCACGACGCACCAGATCACCTTTGTCCAGTTCCCGACGACGGAGAAAGACGAGGCGTTCGACGAGGGGTCGGCGACGATCCCGTTCGACGGTCGCGAGGTCTTCCCGTTCCTCATCAACTGGCGCACCGATCTGTCGCTCGAAGAGATGTGGCCGGTCGAAACCGTTCTCTACGACAGCGGTCCCGTCGAGCGCTTCCGCATCGTCAACTTCCCGACGCGCGTGACGAAGTTCTC
>JAGVSR010000172.1 GCA_019137195.1 Alphaproteobacteria bacterium | reverse complement strand
TGGTAAACAGAGCTTCGGTCGTGTGGGCGGAATTGACGTGGATACCGCAATCGGCGTCGAGCTTGGCGTGGCTGTTGCCGTGGAGTCCGGTCTCGCTCCCCTCCAGGAGCAAGATGCACTGCGGTGCCGCCGAGGAAACCGCCATGACGGCCTCGCTCTCGACGCCGGTGGGGATCTCACGTATCCCCACGATATTCAGAAACGTCGTCGGAACCGGTTCGGTTGCGACCACTCGCACTGTATCTCCGACGACGGTGACCTGTGGCACCACGGTGCTACCGTGATTGGCGCTGAACGAGCGCATCGCGGCGCCAATCCGCTCATGCTGCGGTGCTACGACCCCAGCGAGAGCCGCCGCATCGGCAGCACTGCCAAGTTTGGTTTTCGCGCTGACGGCTCGGGCATAGTCGACGGCCCCACCGACCGCCCCAAGGAGAACCACCAGAGCCAACGCGAACATGATCGCGACAGCGCCGGACTCATTGCGAGCAAACGTATTGATGTGCTGCTTCATGACTGTGCCCCGCAAACTCACATGAGACCGATCGCTGTCTCACGAACCTTTTCCGAGGCAAAGTACGTGGTCAGACGTGACGCCTTTCTTTGAGAGTTGCATCAAATTTTATCAAATTGCTCCGTTCCGGGCGGAGACAGTAAACACTTGCCCGACATGCAGACCAATATGGCGCACCGCCCACAGCCGACCGCCATGCTGTCTCAACGGTCGGGACATGTCGCCGAATGGGCGGTCACCTTATTCTCTGCGCCGGGCTCGAAATTCAACGCCACGTCGCGCCACGACCACGCCCAGCACAGTGGCGGCTGGCTATTGGTCCCTCGAAGGCGACAGCCAGGCCCGCCTCGACCGGCTCACACATCGCTGCGACATCATCGGGACCGGCAACGACGGCTGCCACTTCACGAACCGCGCCTGAGGCTCCGGCAAACGACGACCATGTGCCATGCCACACACGTTGAGGGAGGGTCACAACCGCCTGCTGTCCGGCTCTAACAGCGGAAGCGTGGAGCGAAGCGGTACGGCCGAGCGTTCAGAGCCGGACTGGGTACGCACCATAGGGATCAATATTCGGGGCCGGCTGGCAAACGCAGAGCTGACCACCGTCGCCACTGCCACCGCATCGCGGCAAACGGGTGCCCGAATGCCCTCGGCTCCTGCGACCCTGCAAGGCCGCCGCCGACATGTGAGGTCAAAAGTGATGTAACTGGGCCACAAGCCGCCGAAAAGCGTGCAAAAACCCCAATAATGCAATGGGAAAAGCGCTGTTTCTTTCAAACCGGGCCCCCGACTTTGATGTAATTGAACCCGGTTGACCGCATATTTCATCTCAAGGCGAAGTCATCATGGCACGTCGCTTCTCGTCGATAACTCATCCGTTCGTTGCTCTTGTTGCGATGTTTGGCGCAGCAGGTTCCGCGCAGGCGGACGAGACAGGCGGCCCGAAGTCCACCAACGACTGGACGTTGTCATTCACGACCTACGGTTGGCTGCCGTGGCTTTCCGGCGATGCAGCGGTGCGAGGGCGCTCGTTCGACGTCGAGGTCTCGCCGGACGACGTGATCAATGCGCTCGACTGGTCGAGCCTTCCCACGTGGATGAGCTACGCCGAGCTGCGCAACGGACGCCTCGCCTTGTTCAACGACATCGTATACTCGAAGCTTGCCGGCTCGGCGGGCTTCGAGCGCTCCCGTCAGGGCAAGTTCGTCAATGCCAACCTAAAGGCAGATGTCGATGCCGGATACGAGCAGGCGACCATCGAGCTGGGGGCTGCTTACGAGGTCTGGGCAGCAGGGGCCCCGTCCGCGCCCGGCCACACAGCTGTCGACCTACTGGCCGGCGGGCGGTACTGGCACCAGGAGCTCGACCTGTCGGTCGACGTATCCGCGTCGGCAACGCTGAACGGTCCCCTCGGCATCCTCGATCTCACGCGCTCCGGTACGCGCGTCTTCGCACGATCGGGGTCCGTCGATTGGGTCGACCCGTTCATTGGCGCGCGCGTTCGCTACGATGTCGACAAGGGCCAGTCGCTGACGATGCGCGGCGACATCGGAGGCTTCGGCGCCGGCAGCGATTTCACGTGGCAGGCCCTGGCAGCTTATAATTGGCAGATGTGCCTGACAGACACCTACGAGATCGATGCCTATCTCGGCTACCGGGCTCTGTCCGTCGACTACTCTGAAGGCTCGGGCAACCGGAAATACGAGTACGACGTCATTCAGCACGGGCCCGTGATGGGGCTCACGACGCGCTTCTGAGTCCGGCCGGCCCTCACGGCAACAGGGGGGGGATTATGGCAAGCTTGTTCGGGCGATGGGCGGGTGCATTTGCGCTTCTAATGCCGCTGGCCGCTTTGCCTTCCGTCCACGCAGAGGATGCTGAGGGGCTGGCCAAGCAACTATCGAACCCGGTCGCCTCTCTGATCAGCGTACCGTTCCAGCTCAACTACGACGAGGGCATTGGCCCACTCGGCAACGGACGGAAAGTCACCCTCAATGTTCAGCCCGTCGTTCCTGTCTCGCTCAACGATGACTGGAACCTGATCTCACGAACGATCGTTCCCATCGTCTGGCAGGACGACATCGCGCCGCTGGCGGGTGACCAGGCCGGCCTCAGCGACACGGTCCAGAGCCTCTTCTTCTCACCGAAGCGGCCGACCAACGGCATCATCTGGGGTGTCGGACCTGTGTTCTTGCTGCCAACCGGAACCGACTCGCTGCTAAGCGCTGAGAAATGGGGTGCCGGCCCGACAGCGGTTGCTCTCACCCAACAAGGCTCCTGGACCATCGGCCTGCTGGCCAATCACATCTGGTCCTTCGCTGGCGACGATGGTCGGACTGATGTCAGCAGCACGTTCCTGCAGCCCTTCGTCTCCTACACGACCGCCGACGCCTGGACATTCGCCCTCAATACCGAGTCTACCTATAATTGGGAATCGAGTGCCTGGTCCGTGCCTGTCAATGCCAGCGTCACCAAGCTTGTGAAGCTCGGCAACCAACCCGTCAGTCTCGGCGGCGGCGTACGCTATTGGGCAGAGTCGCCGGACAACGCTGGCCCCGATGGTTGGGCTGCACGAGCGATCATGACCTTCCTGTTCCCGACCGGCAATTGACCGTCCCGCATTGTGTGCAAGGGATCGTCCGCGGAGGACCGGCACCGCCCAGGATCGCTTTGGTATTCTACCTCTGCCGCTCCTGATTGAGCCGCGCAACGAGCTGCTCGTAATCCTGTCGGCCAGGCTCGAGCCGCAGCAGGAGCTCGGCTGCCTCGAGTGCCCCGTCGAGATCGCCGGCCTCGGCCTCGTATGAGGCTAGGGCCATCAGTACATCCCGATCGTACGGGTGCCGCAACAGCGTGTTTTTCAACACACTCACCGCCTCGGCTCGCTTGCCGGTATCGTGCAGAGCAACGCCGAGCACGTAGCCATGTCTCGGATCGTCCGGCTCGGACTCTACAGCCTTGGCGAGATAGCCGAGCGCCTCGTCGAAGCGCTTCAGTCGGATGAGACTGAGACCGAGCGCATGCTGTGTTGCGCCGGACGCGGGATTTTCGGCGAGCGCCTTGCGCAGGATGGCCTCGGCCGCGGCCTCCCCACCAGAGGTGCGCTCGAGATCGGCAAGCGAGATGCTGGCGGCCACGAAACTCTTGTCGAGACCGGTCGCTGCCTCGAACGATGTCCGCGCCGCGTCTGCATTGCCCTCATCGCGATACAGATGCCCGAGGTTGAGGTGACTCTCCGGACGCTCGGCGTTGAACAGCTGAGCGGCCACATATTCGTCGCGCGCCGCCTTGAAGGCCGCCAGGTCCTCGCCTTGGAGAGCTTGCATTGGTCTGCCCGCCAGCGCGCGCGCAGCCGCCATACGTACAAGACGCGTCCTCGACCTCAGCATCGGCACGAGTAGAGATCGGCGTGTGTCGTCGTCAGCAAACGCGACGATGGCAATCGCGGCCTCCTGCACCTGAGGCTCGTCGAGCCCGAGTGCGAACGCGGCGAGCTTCAGAACCTCCGGCGATGCAAAGCGGCTGGCTCGAGCGATGGCGCTTGCACGCACGATCGGCGACGTCGCCTGCGACCGGACGATATCGAGGAGCGCAGCCTGAGCTCCCGGTGCCATGCGGTCGGCAAGATCGAACGCATCGGCGAATTCCTGAAACCCCGGTTTCGGCGACGGATACCACGCCTGGATGGCATCCTTCGCCCAAGCGGCGCTCTTGTCGCGATGGCAGCCGTTGCATGCGTTCGGTGTCCCGAGAAAGATGCTGCGATCCGGGCGCGCAATGCGTAGCGAATGATCGTGGCGTGCGTCCACGCCCATGTAGGTTGTGGTCGGCATGTGGCACGACACACATTTGGCGCCCTCCGAGCCTGCCGAATGGCGATGATGAGATACGGCGTCGAAGCGCTGAGCCGCATGGCATTGGGTGCAGACGGCATTGCCGCTCACCCGCAGTTTGCCCGTATGGGGATTGTGGCAGTCCGAGCACGTCACGCCAGCTCCATGCATGCGGCTCTGCAGGAACGAGCCGAATGTATAAACCTCGTCGCGCTGCTGCCCGTCGCTGAAGTAGAGGCCGCTCTCCAGTCCGGCCGGCCGGAAGGCATCGTACAGACTACCCGGTCCGCCCGAGGTGCTCGCAAACTGACCGCGACGGGAGTGGCAGGCTGCGCAGGCCTCGATCTCCCGGCCCGACGAACGCGGAACCGAGCGCGCCGCCTGTCCGGACTCGCCCATCGCCCACCTGACACCGTGCCGCTCGTCGAACGAAACGGCGAGCCCCTTTGTAGATGCCGCCCCCCCTGCACGTGCTGCTTCGTTGCCAGAAGCCCATGTCATGTGACCCGAGCCGGGACCGTGACAGGCTTCGCAGCCGACGCTGATCTCGGACCAGGTCGTCTTGAACGTGCGGGTGGCAGGATCGTAGTTCTTCTCGAGATCGGTCGAGTGGCAGAACGCGCACTGGTAGTTCCAGTTCTGATCGATCCCGGTCCAATGCAGCGGATCGCCGGCCTTGAGACCATCGTTCGGATAAAGGTGATACCAGCGCTGCCCTCCCTCGCCGACAGCCCGAGCGTCCCAGGCGATGCCGAAAGCCTGCAAGCGCCCGCCCGGCAGCTCGATCAGATACTGCTGGAGCGGATAGACGCCGAACGTGTAGCCGATCTCGAAGTCGGCCGGCTTCCCGTCCGCGCCGTCCGTTCGTACCCAGAATTTCTGGTCCTTCTTGAAGAAGGTGGCGGTGACGCCACCGGCGGAGAACGTCGAGCCCGAGAAATCCCCGAGCACCGTCGCCTCAGTGGCCACCTGCATGGCGGCCTTGTGCTGTGACGACAGCCAGTCGGCGTGCTGCGCCGGATGACACGACGCGCATTGGTCCGATCCGACGTAGCGCGCACGTGCTGCTGCGGACTCGTTCTCCGCAGCGTCGCTCGCCCGCAAGGCGACCACGAGAGCGGCCGACGATGCCAGGACAGCGATCAAGCAAAGCTGGAGCGAGGCCGCCCACCCACGGCCGGCGGGCAACCTCACACGAGTATTCCCATTGCTAGTCTCCATGCCCCGGTCCGCCTGCCGCCCGACTGGTTCGAATGATGGCAGATCACTGCCCGATCCGCCAGCATGGGCGCGCTTCGGGCCCATGAGCCAGAAGCCCATATTGACTGGTTCAGCGGCGGGAATTCCGGACCGGACACGACCTGGGCTATGGCCCGTCCGGGAAGACGCGCTTCCAGTCGTTCTTCATATCGACGACCGTCCAGCCCTTGGCCGCGGCCTCGTCGAGGCCCTTGTCGAGTCGGCCAATCGAGGATTTCCGGTCGTACGCCCACTCCCGGTCACTATCCGTATGGTGGACGTAAAGGCAGAAGGCGGTGCGATCGCCGGAGCAGGTCCATTGCAGCATCTGCAGGTCACCGTCGGAGTTGCCGAACGCCGCGATGGGTTTCCGTCCGATGTGCTGATTGATACCGACAGGCTTGCCTTCCTTGTCGTCGATGAAATTGATCTCGGGCAGTCGGACGAGCGCCGGCTTACCCTCGCGCATCTCGAACTTGGTTTTTATGCTCGAACCGACGACCTGCTCAGGCGGCACGCCATAGACCTGCTCCGCCCACGGCCGCATGAATTCTATGCCGCCTCCCGAGACGATGTAGGTCTTGAAGCCGTTCGCCCGCAGGTAGGCGAGCAATTCCAGCATGGGCTGGTAGACCATCGCTGTATAGCGCTTGCCAGTCTTTGGATGCTGCGCTGACGCGATCCACTCGGTCACCGTCCGGCTGAAGTCGTCCGTCGTCGTTCCGGCGTGGGTGGCCATGACAAGCTCGAGAAGCGCGTGCTCTCCGCCCGCGAGGACCGCCTTGATATCCCCCTTGAGGACCGAGGCGAAAGGTTCCCGCTCCTTCCATTCGGGGTGCTCGTTGCTGAGCGCCTTCACTCGGTCGAGTGCAAAGGCGAGCTGGAAATAGAACGGCTGCTCTGACCACAGCGTTCCGTCGTTGTCGAACGTCGCGATGCGCTCGGTCTCGGGAACGAATGTCGGCGAATCCTCCGACACGACCTTTTCCACAAACGACACGATCGCCGCCTTCGCTTCGCTGTCGTTCCACGACCGCAGCGGATCGTCCGCCATGGCCGGTGTGGTCCAGCCAAGCGCTGCAGCGAGAGGAGCAACGATCTGCCATCCGTGTCTCATCCGACAACTCCACACTGTTCCACCAGAAACGGGCCTACCTGCCCGTCAGCAGGGAAACCGCCGATTTTCCTATGACGCCAGGCAGAATCAGAACGAAGATCGCCCCGATCATGAAATCACCGACGCCGAGTATTCCGGCGGTGGCGCCGAGGTGGCCGTAGAAGCCGTAATATATGAGAAGCGCGGCGGCGATCCATCTGAGGATGCCTTCCCAATAGATGACCCACCCGAATGTCGCCAGATCGCGGGCACCGAAGACTTGCACAACGGCGGTGAAGAGTAGGAACCCGGCGATCAATTGACCGAGAACGGGATCGGCAATGTTGACGCCGAGAGATCGAGTGACTGCAGGAACAGCCATTCCGGCCGCGAGCACCAGATTGTAGAGCCCTGCCCCGAAAACAAACTTCTGAAGCGTCGGCAGGTTCATGAATTGCAAGCCACGCAAAGGAAGGACATCGCAGCGCGGTCCCCCACACGATGAATGCCTGGCTGGTGGACCATACAGCTCACACCGGTATCCCTCCTCATGTTCATGACCAAGGGCGCATGAACGAGGACGGGGCGCCCCTGGTGAGGCGCCCCGCCGAGGGTCTGCCTTAGTTGCCGCCTACGCTCATGACCTTGATTTGCTGCTCCAGGGTGTGGAGGCTCCAGTCGCCGGGAGTCTGACTTGGCGGATAGTCCTTGAGCGTGAGGAGGAACTTGCTCGCAACCACCTGCATCGGTCCGAGAAGGTAGGCGCGATCGATGTACCAATCCTCGTAAACGTTGGCACCGATCTTGGATTTCTCGAAAGGATCGCGACGCAGATTGTAGAGATCCGGCGCACGCAGCTGGACGAACGGCTCTTTCCAGATCTGCAGGCGATCGGCGCGGTTCTCGGCATAGACGGCCTTCCAGTCGCCAACCCGGATCGCTACGATATGTCCTCCGTCGTCCGAGTAGAGGAACTCCTTGCGCGGGGACTCCTTCGCCTTGCCCGAGAGGTAGTCGAGCATGTTGTAGCCGTCGATGTAGTTCTTGTACGGCCGGCCGTTGAGCTCGACTCCGTTGCGCAGCTTCTCTTTGATGTCGGGAGCTCCGGCGACGGCCGCGAAGGTCGGCAGCCAGTCCTCGTGAGCGACGATGCCATTGAGCGTGACGCCCGCCTGGAACTTGCCGGGCCAGCGGACGAACGCCGGCACGCGATAGGCACCCTCCCAATTGGAGTTCTTCTCACCGTGGAACGGAGTCGTTCCGGCGTCGGGCCAGGTATTGTAGTGGGGCCCATTGTCGGTCGAGTACTGAACGATGGTGTCGTTGGCAATGCCAAGCTCGTCGAGCAACTTGAGCAGCTCGCCGACCATGGTGTCATGCTCGACCATGCCGTCGTGATATTCGTCACCGCTCGGTCCGCTGATGCCCGTGTGCTCCTGCTTGACATGCGTGCGGAAATGCATGCGCGTGGCATTCCACCAAGTGAAGAACGGCTTCCCGGCTGCATGCTGACGCTTGATGAAGTCCTTGGCGGCGGCGAGGGTCTCCTCGTCGATCGTCTCCATGCGCTTCTTCGTCAGCGGACCGGTATCGGTGCAGGATTGTCCACCCTTGCCATCGGCCTTGCAGCTGAGCACGCCACGCGGACCGAACTGCTCGCGGAACGTCTTGCCGTTGGCGAGTTTCATGTCGCCAGGATAGTCACGGTTCTCCGGCTCCTCCTCGGCATTGAGGTGGTAGAGGTTGCCGAGAAACTCGTCGAAACCATGCATCGTCGGAAGATGCTCGTCACGGTCGCCTTGATGGTTCTTGCCGAACTGACCCGTGGCGTAGCCTTGGCTTTTCAATACCGTGGCCATTGTGACATCGGTCTTCTGCCAGCCTTCCTTGGCCGCCGGCATTCCGACCTTGGTCATGCCGGTGCGCACCGGAACCGAGCCGTTGATGAAGGCTGCACGCCCCGCGGTGCAACTCTGCTGGCCGTAATAATCTGTGAAGCTGACACCTTCCTTGGCAATGCGATCGATGTTGGGGGTCTGGTACCCCATCATGCCCCGGTTGTTGTGGCTGATGTTCCAGGTTCCGATGTCGTCGCCCCAGATGACAAGAATATTGGGCTTCTTGTCCTGGGCCACCGCGACAGTCCCCGCAACCGCAAGCGCCAAGCCCGCGCTTAGTAGGCGACATAGAAGAGTTACCAAAGGCGTCATGCGGGAGCCTCCCTGCAACCATAAGAGATTTGTTGATTTCTGAAAGACAGTATGATGCCTCTAGGTCGTTGGAAAAGGTACTTTTGGACCATTCGGAGCAAGAAATCGCCCAGTTAGTCTTCAAACGCAAAAGACTCCGGAGGTTGAATGTCAGATCGGACGGCGACGAAACCCTGCTCCCTGGACAACGTCGGCTGGCTTGCCAACGAGCCCGCGGAGTTCAAGTGCTGGGTGGCACGAGAAGGGCGATGGCGGCGCTTCGCTGTCGGACAATTCGTCTACCAAGCCGGAGACCGGCCCGATGGAGTCTATGGTCTCGCGAGCGGCAGCCTGCTCATCACCTTCCCCCTGGTAGCGGAGGAGCCAGTTGTCATCCACCGAGCCGAGGCCGGCTTTTGGATCGGCGACTTGGCTGAGCTCGCGGACGCGCAACGGCTTGTTACCGTATCGGCGGCAACCGACTGCCGCCTGCTCCACCTGCCCAGTCACGCCATTCACGCGGCTCTGACTGCAAAGCCAATCTACTGGCAATCGTTCTATCGTTTGAATATGATCACCTTGGCCACCACGGTGAGGATACTGTCCGAAACGCTGGCCCTCACAGTCCGAGCACGCGTTTGCAGGCGCCTGCTTTCCCTTGCCGAACGCTCCAGTTCCGTAGACATTACGCAAGAGCAGCTGGCGCAGCTCCTGGGCGTGACCCGCACAACGATGCGGCGTTGCCTTGCGGACCTTGAGTCGCGCGGCGCGATCGAATCGACCTACGGCAAGGTGGAGGTCAAAGACCGCTCCGTCCTTGAGACCTTCAGGG
>JAGVSR010000058.1 GCA_019137195.1 Alphaproteobacteria bacterium | reverse complement strand
AACGAGGTGCTCGACAACCTGGTCGAGGCCGGCTTCTACACTGCGGCTCAAGTCCACGAGGCGCGCCTCCACCCGGCCAAGCTCGTCGAGCCCAAGACCTCGACCAGCCCCGACTGGTTCCTCGACTGGGCATTCGAGGAGGTACAGCGCATCGCCGAGGGCAAGAACCAGTACGTCTTGACCGCGCGCACCACCGTGGACCTCGACTTGCAGAAGAAGGCCGATGACGCCCTCGTCGGCGCCATCCGCAAGGACGGCCGCTCTCACCGCTACAACGCAGGCGCGCTCGTAGCCCTCGAGACCGACGGCGCCGTGCGCGCCATGGTCGGCGGCCCCGACTATGGCGAAAGCCAGTTCAACCGAGCCACCCACGCCAAGCGACAGCCGGGCTCGTCGTTCAAAGTCTACGTCTACGCCGCGGCGCTCGAGAACGGCTACAAGCCGACGACGACGGTGCGCGACTCGTCCCGCTCGTGCGGCAACTGGCACCCGCAAAACTACGGCGGCAGTCACGGCGGCGGCGGCAGCATGCCGCTGTGGATGGCGCTCGCCAAGTCGCTCAACACGGTCGCGGCCGAGCTTTCGTTCGCGGTCGGCCGCGAGAAGGTGATCGAGCTCACTCAGCGGGTCGGCATCAGCGGAATCCGCAAGACCTGCTCGATGGCGCTCGGCGACTACGGCATCACGCCGCTCGAGCACACGGGTGGCATCGCTGTCTTCGCCAACGGCGGAAAGAAGGCCACGCCGTACGCCATTCTGGACCTCGTCAACTCCAAGGGCGAGCTCGTCTATAGCCGCGAGAACGACGAGCCGCCGGCGGAGCAGATCGTCAAGCCCGAGGTCGCGGCAATGATGAACCAGATGCTGCAGAAGGTCGTTACTGACGGAACCGCGAAATCGGCGATCCTGGACTTCACCCATTCAGCCGGCAAGACCGGAACGTCGACCGGACCCAAGGACGTGTGGTTCGTGGGCTTCACCGGCAAGTACGTCGCCAGCGTCTGGCTCGGCAACGACGACAACCGGCCGATGACGGGCGGCGCCACCGGCGGACACCAAGCGGCGCCGGTGTGGCACGACTTCATGGCCGTCGCCCACTCCGACCTCAACATCCCTACCATTCCGGGCCTCGAGCCGCATCCCGTTCAGGTTGCCGAGCAGCAACGCCTCGACGAACTGAGGGCGAGCGACCCGACGGCAGCCGGGGCCATGTCGGGCGATGGCGTCAAGCAGGCCGCGCTCATGTCGGACGCTACGCGCGAAGCGCTCGGCCGTATCGCTGGCGACATGAGGAAGGCCGCCGGACTGCCCGAGCCGGTACCTCCTGCCGCCCCGGCCGAGCCCGCAAAGAAAGGAGCCGCCCCGCGCGGGGCGCCGCAGCAGGGACAGGTTGCGCCCGGACAGGCTCCACACGCTCCTGGGCAAGCGTTGCCGGGCAAGAGCGCCGCGCTCGCGCCGCCTTTGCAAGGTCCGCGCGTGTCGCGGCCTGAAGAATAGACGGGATCGGGCGCCATGAGCTTTCGGCTGCACCAGATCAAGAAGCGCATTCTCGCCGCCACGAGCTCGATCCTGCGCGTGTCCGCCTTCACGGCGAGCGTGGTCGCGGCCGGAACGGCATCGAGCTGCTACATGGTCGATGCCGGCACGAGGCTCACGACCGAGGCCTCCGGGCCATGGGTGACCTGGACCGCGGCATCCCGCACCGACGCCGACCCCTACACGCGTACCCATTTCGCGCGGCTCGGCGCTCTCCCCCTCAGCCCCGAGGGGGCGAGGTTCTACATCGCCACCAGCGACAGCGACGGCAACCGGCTGCACTCCTCGTGCGAGTATCTGCTCGAGGGCCGTGACATCGCGAGCCACTGGTGGAGCATCACGGTCTACGACGGCGACGGCCGGCTGATCCCCAATGCCGCTGACCGCTACAGCTTTACGAGCGACACCGTCGCCCTGCACCCAGACGGGAGCTTCACGGTCGCGCTTGCCCGCGACGCGCGTCCCGAGAACTGGCTGCCAGTTGGAGGCGCAGGCCAGCTTTCCGTCGCATTCCACGCCATCGACCTCGGCACACTGGCCGTCGCGCGCGACGGCGATCCCGTCGCGGAGCTCTTGCCGAGCATCAAGCGGACGACCTGCCGATGATGCGCTTCCTATTCGATCTCTTCCGCCCCAGCTTGCGTCATGTGGCCGTCGGCCTCTGTGCCGCCGGCGTACTGCATCTCTGCATTGCGCTCGCGGCCCCCGAAATGTCGACATCGCAGGGCTACCTTGAGCTCACCAAGGGCCTCAAGCCGCACCGGCTCGAGATTCTGCCGCCCGTCACGCCCGCGTCGCAGAGCATTCCCTACATGGGGCCCGAGTCGCGCTATGCGGTCTGCCTGTTCGATGCGCGCGACGGCACGGTCTCAGTGACTGCCCACCTGCCGACGCCCGGCTGGGTGCTGTCGATCTTCAATCCGGCCGGCGAGAACATCTATTCGGCCGTGACGCAGCCGACACGGGCGCTCGACGTGTCACTCGTGATCGTGCCCTCAGAGGAAGCTCACGCCGAGGTCACCGCGCTCACCGGCTCGGGCATGCTCAAGGACGATGCGGCGCTGCAGGTCGTCGCCTCGAAGGGGCTCGTCGTCATCAGGGCCCCGGATCAGGGGAGCGCCTATCTGCCCCGCAATCTCGATGTCCTCTCTGGTGCGCGCTGCGCCTATCACCCGCGCCGGCAGGGCTCGTGAGGCACGGGCACTTGCGCCCGTGACCGGCATGCACTGGAGCGCGCTACCAGGGATCCTTGACCCTGGATACCGGAGCGTCACCGCCGTTGCGAACGCAGCCTAGCGCTCGATCTCGAGCAGATCGCGCTTGGGGCGACGCTGAGGCTTGGACTTGCCGGGACTGCTCGCCTGGTAGTCGTAGCGGACCCCGGGAAAGATCACGACCTCGGCCGACGCTCTGCCAGCCGGGACGGCTTGCGGGTCGGTGCGGCGCAGGGAGCAGGACTCGGGTGCGCGAAACGTGAGGATGCAGGCCATTGATAGGTGCCTCTCGTGAGTTACGTACGCCGTTCGTCTCTTCCCGACTTCGTTTTCGACCCATGATCGCATGAGACCGCCGATCCGAATCGCTGCTCGATTTCACGACCGCAGCAGTTAACGAGGGGTTAACAAGCGGCGTGACGATCGAGGATCTGCAGCCAGAGAGTATTTCCAGCATCGGGCGGCGCTGGCAGACCAGCACGCCCTACCTGCTCACGTCGGCAAGCCAGCCCTCGAGAAAATGACGGCCGGCGCGGTCCTCGGCCTCGACGATCCAGAGGTCGGGATCGATGCGCTGCTCGCGCTCGAGATAGGCCTCGACCTCGGCGTCCGGCACGCCCTGCGCCGCGACGCAGGCAACCCACTGCCGGTCGAACGCCGCGCCTTCGAGGCCGGCAGGCGCAGGCCCGAAGAGGAGCGAGTTGCCGTCGAGCCGGTTGACGCGGATGAACACGGCGCCGGCATGGTCATCGCCATGGCGCACGACGGCGGCGGCCACGCCCGCGACGGCGAGCCGGCGGATGTAGGCCTTGACCCAGATGTCGGTCCTGATGCGCATGCGAGGGTCGATCGATCGTTCTGCTGGGCAGGGGGGTGTGGCGCGTATCAGCACGAGCAACGCCGCGATGGCAAGAGCGTGGCGCGCACTTCCCGCAGCTGGTGCGCCTCTCAGCGCCGGTCGGCAAGCTTGCCCTTGCCTGCGAGGTCGATGAGCCTCTTTACGACCGATACCGAGATGCGGCCCGTTTGCGGCATGCCCTGGCGCGCCTCGAAGGAGCGGAGCGCCTTCTGGGTGCCGGCGCCGAGCCGGCCGTCCGGTTTCAGCGACGTGTAGCCAAGAAGGTTCAAGGTCTGCTGCACCGTGCGTATGAGATCCTCTGCCGCGGGACTCGGCAGGGCGGCGGAGGCGCCAAGTGTGCCTCCGGCAGGAGCGCCCAGGATCAGGCTCTGCAGAAGCGACTCGGACGGCGTCGCCGTCAGCGGCATGCCGTTGTCCCACTCGTAGGCGAGGATGGCGGAGCGCGTCAGAATGTCAGCGTTATCGGTCGGGTCGCCGAGGTAGCCCCGGCTCCGAAGCTCACGCTCCACGGCCCGCGTCAACGTCACGAGCGCCGTCACCGTTGCGTCCGGCATTGCCGGCGCCGGCGCGGAGCCCGCACTTTCGGCCGCGGGGTCGACGCGGATTGCCGCCGTCTCGAGCCCCGACCGGCTCGCCGGCTCGGCCCTCCGCGAGCGGTCGTTCGGCACGGGCTGGAGGTGGAACAGGTTGACGACAAAGGCCAGCGTGAACACGAGGAACGTCCCGAGTGCCACCCTGACCTGCTGTCGATAGCTCATAGCCTTCCCCTGCCGGCGGGCCGCGGCGGCCCTGTCGGACTATGGAAAGCCGCTCCTTAACACGGTCTTAACCGCAACAGCGGCTGGGGCCGGAAAGATCCAATTCGAATAAAATCGCGCCACGTGCGTGCGCCGAACCTAAAGCCCGGAGGCGTATCTCTCGTTCATGAGCTGCCGGGGATGGGAAGGCAGTCCATATGGGGAAGTCAGCCATGTCGTTCTTCAGATTTGCGGTCTTGGTCGGACTCGGAATCGCGATGATGCCGTCCGACAAGGCGCAGCAGCAGGCCCTCTACCAGAAGGCCTCGGCGGCCGTCGACTGGACAGTCACCTTCTGCGACCGGAACCGGGCCACCTGTACCCGTGCCGGCGAGGCGTGGGAGGTGTTCAAAGCCAAGGCCGAATTCGCAGGCGGGCTCGCCTATGACGCGGCGATCACCTACGTCACCAGCAAGGGACCGGGCTTTGCGTCTGGACAAAACGGCGCGGCGGCAGCGCCGCATCCGGTCTCCGGTCGCGACACGCTAAACGCGGACGACCTCGTTCCCGCCTGGCGGGGTCAAACGGCCGACGCCGCAGGTCTATGACGCAGGCCGGGTTGCGGAAGGGCCTCCCGAGCGACTATGTGTGTGGTCCGGCCGCAGGTCCCGCGGCGCTCCGGAACGCCGCCATGGGCATCGCCGACATCCGCGCCGACTTCGCGCTCCTCGATGACTGGGAGGACCGCTACCGCTACGTGATCGAGCTCGGGCGTACGCTCGCGCCAATGGCCGACGAGCTGAAGACAGAGGCGACGAAAGTGCGTGGCTGCGCAAGCCAAGTGTGGCTCGTCACCAGCGTCGGCAATGGCGGCACGCCCGCAGGCCGGCTGCATTTCACCGGCGACAGCGACGCCCACATCGTGCGCGGTCTCGTCGCCATTCTGTTCGCCATCTACGACGGTATGACACCCGCCGAGGCTGCGGTGTACGATCCTGAGCCAGACTTCAGGGCTCTCGGTCTCAAGGAGCACTTGACGCCGCAGCGTTCAAACGGCCTCGCCTCCATGATCGAGCGCATCCGTGCCGACGCCCGCGCCGCCCTCGCCGGCTCCACCGCGTAGTCCCTCCTCACTCGCGGCACCGTCGACGCTTGGCCGATAACCCTCGGCACCCCAATGGCGGACGCGAGCCCTGCATGTTTCGGCGTTCGGCCGCGACGGCGTGAGACCGTAATGCCGTGCAAGCTGGTTGAGGGCGATGCCGAGCACCACCTTGGCCGTGCGTGGCGGCCACGACAGGCCGCGCTCGACCTGCTCGAGGCCCTTCAAGTGACAGCAGACATCGACGAGGAGGCCCGAATGCTCGGGTCCGACCGCCGCAAGAGCCTGGCGCACACGCATTCCCGCAGCGATCACGGCGTCCTGGATGTCGACGCCCGCACCCGCCGGTGAGCGCTGGCCACGCCCCGCACCCAGCGCTGCCGTCCAGTTCGTCGTCACCTTCGGTGTCATGCCGGCAAACCAGAAATCGGCCCTCAGACGCTCGGCTGCCGCGAGCTGCTCGGGCGAAATCATCGGCTCCCCGTTCTTGTCTCGGCGGCGCGCGAGCCATCCGACAGGACATTCGGCCGCGTCGAATCCTGGCTTGTCCGGCTTGGGCCGGCGAATGCCCATGCGCAGGCCAGCGGCATCGTCCTCAGGCATCATGCTCATCTTGCGCTTGAGCTCGGCGCGGCCGTGCTGAGAAAGCCGCCAACGTCCGTCGGCGCCGTCCCGCTCGACCCAGCGGTTCCGCAGAAGATGGGACCAGACATTCGCCGGCAGGTATCGTCCGCCGCCACCGTCAGCGCTTGTGACCTCGACCTCGGATCCGAGCGACCTAGCACCCCTGCGGGCGAGGAGGCGAAGAGCGCGCGAGATCTCCGGGGCGCCGGCCGAGCCGGCGCGCCTTGCATCATTGCTGGACATGTATGGAAGCCTTCGTCGATCGCTAGTGGGTCAGGTTCGGCCGCCGCGGCACGATGAGCGCCGGCACGATCCATTCGAGCAGTTGCATGGCATAATCGAAGCGCGGATCGTCGCGTCGATCCTCGATCACCTGACAAGCGTGCGCTGCCGTCGTGCGATCGCGGTGAAAGAGGCCGCCGGCATCCTTGAGGCTCAGCCCGCACACGACGTGAGCCAGATACATCCCTGCCTGGCGGGCGAGCGCAACCTTCTTCCGCCCGCGGGTTCGCCGGTCGAGATCGTCGTGAGCGACACCGAACACCTGCGCGACGGCCGACTCGATGAGCAATCTCAGGTCTCGGCACGTGGCTCCGCTCTGCCTGGCCTCTGCGGCGATATTGCGAGCTGCTTCGAGTAGCGTTGCGCCTATTGCGGATGTCGCTGCGGGGCTTGTCATCTCGGTTGAGCTCTCGGTCTGATGATTGGCTCGGACCCTGACTATAGGCGCAGACCGCGCCCTGTTGTTGATGAGACTACCGTGTGAGTGAACGAGGGGGATAAGTCCGCCCGCAATCGCCGTCAGCGCCAAGTTCTCCCCGCGCCAGAAGAGCATGAGAGCATTCCGGTCGAGGACCAGGGAGCGTTGCGTCATGGCATCGGAGACGAGAGGCAGGCGTGAAGGCGGACGGAGTGTGAGCGCCGCCGGCCGGAGGACCAAGTGCGTACGGGCCGAGGCGGCCGCGCCGGCCAGGGCAGCACGCTATGACCGGGCGCGGGACCTGCCACGCCTCATCTCCGTGTGGCCATCCGAGATCGAGAGCCTCGACGCTGCCGGCCATGCGGCTTTGATCGCCAAGATCGAGCGGGCCCTCAGGGCCGAGCGACGGCGGGGTCTCGCCGGTCACTGGACGTACGACCTCGCCCGCCACAGCCAGCTTCTGTCGGCGCTGCGCCTTGAGGTCGAGGCGCTCGCACACGCGCACGCTCAAAGGCGCAAGGCCTGTCGCGTACCCTGATCGGCAGCGCGCTACCTACTTCTCACGCTTGGTGCCGAGGCCCATCTGCTTGGCGAGATGGGAGCGGGCGCGAGCGTAGTTGGGCGCAACCATCGGGTAGTCGGCCGGCAAGCCCCACTTCTCCCGGTACTCCTCGGGCGAGAGATTGTAGTGCGTTCTAAGGTGCCGCTTCAGTGACTTGAACTTTTTGCCGTCCTCGAGACAGATGAGGTAGTCCGGCATGATCGACTTCTTGACCGGCACGCGCGGCTTCGAGTCCTCCCGGTCCGGCTCGGCGGCAAGGCCGGCGGTCCGGCTCAAGGCGGCGTGGGTATCGCTGATGAGTTGTGGCAGGTCCGCGGTGGCGACAGGATTCTTGCTGACATAGGCCGACACGATCTGAGCGGTCAGCTCGACGAGCCCTGGTTTAGGGGGTTCGTTTTCCATAAGGTTAACCCTCTCTCCTTCGCCGGATACTTGCTGGCTCGCGAAGCAATACTTTTGCTGCGCAGTCTATGTTTCCGACCAGCCGAGCCGCGATGGCATCAATACTATTGAAGCATAGTATCAATCCAGCTTCCGCAACCCCTATTCCCACCTTAATATTTGGACCTCATTCGCCGGAATATGTCAACGCCGCCAGCTCAAATCGATCCAGATTTGGCTAATGTTTAAAAATATATGCAATTGCCGCGAAGCTTGCAATTCACTTTCGGCCGCATACGTACATTGCAGTGCGCTACTCAGTGTTAGTCAGTTTTTTCTGATCGAAGTCCTGCGAATACTCTGACAGCCCTTCTGCATCCGCGGTATTAACCGTCTGAAAGGCAAGAGCGATCAGTGGCAATGGTCCGCACGCTGCCTGAGCCTGCCCCGGTTGTCTCGACAATTGACTTTCGCGTCGGCGGCCGTGACCTTCCCGGGCCCACTCACGTCTCCAGGAGACCTGCCGTTGTCTGCGCGCCCCATCGACCTGCCCGACCCACCCATTGCGGCCCGCCGGCCAGTGACCACGACCTGGCACGGCACGACGCTGGTCGACGACTACGACTGGCTCCGCGCCCGCAACTGGCAGGAGGTGATGCGGGACCCCTCGCGTCTCGATTCCGAGATCAGGGCCTATCTCGAGGCCGAGAACGCCTACACGAAGGCGGCTTTCGCCGACACTACGGCGCTGCAGGAGGTGCTGTTCGAGGAGATGAAGGGGCGTCTCAAGCCCGACGACCGCATGGTCCCGTCGCCCGACGGGCCGTTCGAGTACTTCTCGTCGTTCGTCAAGGGCAAGCAGTACCTGCAGCTCATCCGCCAGAGGCGCGGCGGCGGAGAGGAGACCGTGCTTCTCGACGGCAACGTGGAAGCCGACGGCAAGACGTTCTGGGACCTCGGTGCCCATCAGCACAGCCCCGATCACAAGCTGCTCGCCTATGCCACCGACGACAAGGGCTCTGAGCTGTACACGATCCGCATCCGCGACCTCGAGACCGGGCAGGACCTTGCCGACGTCATTCCCGAAACGCGGGGCGACATCGTCTGGGCGGCGGACAGCCGTACGCTGTTCTACATCCGTCTCGACGGGAACCAGCGCCCGCTCTACGTCCATCGGCACACCATCGGCACGGCCGTTGCCGACGACGTGCTCGTCTACGAGGAAAAGGATCACGGCTTCTACGTCGCGCTCGGGCGCACGCAGTCCGGCCGCTTCGTGCTCATCAACGCCCACGATCACCAGTCGACCGAGATCTACCTCATCGACGCCGAGGCACCAGAGACGGCGCCTCGCCTGGTCGCGGCCCGGGAGACGGGTCACGAGTACCACGTCGAGCATCATCGCGACCGGCTCGTCATCACCACCAACTCCGGTGACGCAGAGGACTTCCGCATCGTCGAGGCGCCCGTATCCTCACCGCAGCGCGCGAACTGGCGCGAGATCGTGCCCCACCGTCCAGGACGGCTCATCATCGAGGTGGTGGTCTACAAAGAGCATCTGGTCCGGCTCGAGCGCGAGGACGGGCTGCCGCGCATCATCGTGCGCCGGCTCGCCGACGACGCGGAGCATGCGATCGCCTTCGACGAGGAGGCCTATGCTCTTGGCATGTTCCACGGGTTCGAATTCGACACCTCGACCATTCGCTTCACCTACTCGTCCATGACGACGCCGGCGGAAACGTACGACTACGACGTGGAGAAGCGCACGCGCGTGCTTCGCAAGCGCCAGGAGATCCCCTCGGGTCACAATCCGGCCGACTACGTGACGCGCCGCCTTTTCGCGCCCGCGCCCGACGGCGAACTCGTGCCTGTGACGCTCCTCTATCACTGCTCGACGCCGCTCGACGGCTCGGCGCCTGCGTTCCTCTACGGCTACGGAGCCTACGGTATCTCGATGCCGGCCTCGTTCTCCTCGCACCGCCTGTCGCTCGTCAACCGCGGCTTCATCT
>JAGVSR010000158.1 GCA_019137195.1 Alphaproteobacteria bacterium | reverse complement strand
CCCGCTCCTGTTCGCGCTCGGCATTGCCGGCGCCTCGTTCTTTTTCGGTGACGCGGTCATCACGCCGGCAATCTCGGTGCTGTCCGCGGTCGAGGGCATCAAGCTCGTGTCGCCCGTGTTCGATCACTACGTGCCGGCCATCGCGGCCGTGGTGCTGATTGGCCTCTTCACCATGCAATCCAAGGGCACGGGTAGCGTCGCGTTCGTTTTCGGGCCGATCACGGCCGTGTGGTTCGCGGCCATGGCCTGGGGGGGGCTGATCCACGTCTCGGACGACCCCAGCGTACTCGCTGCCATCAGCCCGTATTACGGCCTGAGGTTCGTCATGAGCCACGGGCTGCTCGGGCTCACGGTGATGGGACTCGTGTTCCTGGCCGTCACGGGCGCAGAAGCGCTCTACGCCGACCTCGGCCATTTCGGCCGCGCGCCCATCCAGCTCGGATGGGCGTTCTTCGTTCTGCCGGCACTCTTGATCAACTACTTCGGACAGGGCGCGCTCATCCTCTCGCACCCTGACGCCCTGGAGAACCCCTTCTTCCGGCTCTATCCCGAGGAGGCACTGATCCCTATGGTGCTGCTTGCCACCATGGCGACTGTCATTGCTTCGCAGGCCGTCATCACCGGCGCCTTCTCGCTCACCCGGCAGGCGGTGCAGCTCGGCCTCCTGCCGCGACTTGCCATCAAGCACACCTCCGAGGAGATTGCTGGTCAGATCTATCTGCCCCGCGTCAACTGGACCATTCTAGCGCTTGTGCTGCTCGTGGTCTTTGCCTTCGGCTCCTCGAGCCGTCTGGCCTCGGCCTATGGCGTGTCGGTGACGGCGGCGATGCTGATCGACAGCGCCATGGCCTTCTTCGTCATCTGGAAGCTGTGGAAGTGGCCGCTGTGGCGGGCCGCGCTCCTGATGTTCCCGCTCGCTCTCATCGAGCAGACGTTCCTCACCGCAAACCTTCTCAAGGTCCTCGAAGGCGGCTGGCTGCCGCTTGCGCTCGCCGGCACCATGGCGCTCATCATGGCAACATGGGTCCGGGGCTACGGCATCCTGACTAGGGTCGCGCGCAAGAACGAGGCCGACCTGTCCTGGCTCGTCAGGAAGCTCGAGCAGAAGCCGCCGACACGCGTCAACGGCACGGCCGTGTTCCTGTCTGGCGACCCGGACGCGGCGCCGACGGCGCTCATGCACAACCTGAAGCACAACCGGGTGCTGCACGAGCGCAACATCATCCTCTCGATCAAGACCGAGGAGACACCGCGCGTACCGCGTCACGAGCGGCTGCAGATCGACCGCTCCAACGAGACCTTCGTGCGGGTGATCGCCCACTACGGCTTCATGGAGACGCCGTCGGTGCCGAAGATCATCGAGCTATGCCGCAAGCGCGACTTGAGCATCGACATTGGAGCCACATCGTTCTTCCTGTCGCGGCGAACGCTGCGGACGACCAAGAAATCCGAGATGCCCTTCTGGCAGGAAGCGCTGTTCATCGAAATGTCGAGGAGCGCTCAGGACGCCACGACGTACTTCCAGATTCCCATAGACCGCGTGGTGGAGGTCGGCGCGCAGGTGGCGGTTTAGGGGGGGCGGCGAGAGAGCAGGGAGAGGCGAGCAACGAGCCAAGCCGCCACCCTTGCCGCACGTCGGTCGCTCCGACCTGCTCGCGTCTCGCGACCGGCCATGCAAACGCGACGGTTCACGTCAGTGGCGCGACCAGACTTCGGTTGTGCCATCCTTCTTGACCAGAAGGACCTCGTAGGGGTCGGTCCGTCCTCCCTGCTCCATGCCGGGCGATCCGATCGGCATCTTCGGCACAGCGAGGCCGAGGGCGTCGGGCTTCTCTGCCAAGAGGCGCTTCACGTCACTCGCCGGCACGTGCCCCTCGACGACATAGCCTTCGATGACGGCCGTATGACAGGAGGCCTGCTCGGGCTTCAACCCGAGGCTTTCCTTGAGCCGTGTGAGGCGGCTCTGCGGCAGGTCTTGCATGGCGAGGCCGATGCCCTCCGAGCGCATGTGCTCTACCCAACGCTCACAGCACTGGCAGGTCGGCGAACGGTAGACGACGCTGGGCCCGGCCGCTGTTCCGGCCGCAACCGGAGAGGAAGGCAACATCGCTGCAACGGCGAGCAGTAGACCGGCGGCGCGCCTCAGAGGGAAACGTGGTATCAGCCTGCTCGTCATCGCGGGCCTCACTTCTCTGCGGCCGTGGCAGGCGCCAGGCTGCTCTTATAGGCATTGATCATCAGCATCATCGGCTTGGTGATGCGCTCCGAATAGTTGATGTAGTGAACGACCGGCCAGGCAAGGTAGCTGTTGATTCCGGAGATGTCGCCGAGTCCGGGCGTCGCCTCGACCGCGACACCTCCTTTGAACACGACGCGCGGCGAGAAGGTGCCGTTGATGGTGACCTTGCCGCGACTGGTCTCGAGCTCGCAGGTCATCGGCTGGGCCGGCGAGGTGAAGACCGTGTCGGCAGTGGCGAGGGCTTGGTCGAGGTTCTTGCGTGCGATCTTGACCTTGACGGCACAACTCGCATCGAGCAGGTAGCCGCGCGTGAGCTTCTTCAAGTCCTCGCGCTCGCCGTCCGTAAACCAGGCGAGGTGCTCGCAGTCGATTTCTGGCTCGCTCGACTGGATGAGCTGCTTCAAGCACTGCTGCTCCAGCGGCACGTCGTGGAGGGGGCCGGCGTCCGCGCTATCCGGTCGGCAGGCGAGACAGGCGAGGGCGGCTACAATAACCATGGATCTATGAGTGCGGGTCGACGTTCTTCGGCTCATGCTCACCTTTGCTCCGCGGCCTGCGCCGCCGACCGCGCGGCCTTCGCCTCGGCATCGCGGGCGGCCTTGTCAGCGGCCTTGGCCTTGGCCTCTTTGGCCGCCTTCTGCTTGGCCTTCTTCGCCTCGCGCGCCGCGTACGCTGCCGCACCCGGTCCGTACTTCTCCCAGCACTTCTTGGTCATGAACTTGTTGACCTGCTTCACCATGTTGCGGTGGAAGATGCCGAGTGTGTCTTCGAGCTGTGCGGCGGTCCAGATGGTGCCCTTGACGTCCGTCGGACCGTCGACCTCCTCGAGATTGATCCAGATCTTGTCGGCCTTGCCGTTCTTAAAATCGATACGTGGTGAGGCAACGGCCTTGAGCGGCTTCAGCTCGCCCTCGCGCTCGACCTCGCATTTGACGGCTTGCTTCGAAACGCTGATCGTGTGGGTCGGTTTCGTCAGCGCGTTCAGGATGTCGGCGTGACCGAGCTTGATCGCGGTCGTGCAGCGTGCGTCTCCGAAACCCCATTTGACCGACTTCTTCTCACCACCCTTGATGGTGTCCGAGGCCCAGGTCTTGGACAGGCTGCAGGTCAGGTCATCGCCTTCGGGCTTCTTCTCGAGGATCATGGTGCAAAGCCTCTTTTCGCACGCCTCGAGTTGCGGCCACTCGCCCGGCGGCTCTTCCAGCGCGCGAGAGGGGAGCGCACCGAGAACGACCATGATGGTCGCGAGCGGCCAGAGTGCCGGGTGCCTCTTGGCCGGGTTCTCCCTGCTCGGTTTCATGAGGATGTCCTTCGTTTGTTCCGGGCAATTGGGAGACAATGGTGGAGTGACACGGCATTTTGAGCACATTGAGGCTTCGCCGGAGAAGCCGCCGATGGCGCATTGGGCCGGCTCACGCGTCAAATTCAACTCGGCACTAATCCCCTTGCACAGACCGATCGTTACAGTAGGCTTATGAATGTCACGCGACTCATACCTTCATCTTCCCCCTGAGGGAGCGGTCAGTGAAAATTGCCTCGGCGGCCGGTTGGGCCGTGATCGCAAGTCTTGCCGTATCCGCGTCCTCCCGGTCGGAGGGGGTGGAGGCGGCGCCCATGATCGGCGGCACCGCCGTGACCTGTCAGGACTTTCGCGGCCTGACAGTGCGCACCATGCATGTCGACGATCTCGGTGACGTGGGCGGGGCCCGGATCATCGGGCGCATGCCGGTCATCGTCCTGAACCGTGGGCGGCTCGCGGGCCTTCCAGAAAAGCTGCAGCTCTTTTTCTTCGGCCACGAGTGCGCTCACCACGTGCTGGGGCATGCGTTCGCGCCGACCATCTGGAGTGAGCGGGAGGCGGACTGCTGGGCCATCAAGCACGGACGTGCGCAGGGCTGGTTTTCTCGCGAGGAGGTGGCGTCCTGGTCGCCTCAGTTCGCGCACAGCAAGGGGTCGGCCGCGGGCCATCTGCCGGGGCCGGAACGCGCCGACCGGCTGGTGGCATGCTACGACGATCCGTCGGACGAACTCGTCGACCCCCGGGCGTCAGCCCCGGTCATTTCAGCGAGCACGGGTGGGTAGGGCGAGCTGTTGTCCCGGATAGACATCGATGGATCTGAGGTGATTGGTGTCCATGAGGCTCGCGACGGACGTGCCGTGCCGGCGCGAGATCGCATACAGCGTGTCGCCCTGCGCGACGGTCACCATATTCGTGTTGACGGCGGGCGCAGCATTGACCGCCTGGGTGTTTGGAACACGCTCAGGCGGGCGGGCGGTCGCGTGCCAGACAGGCCCGGCGACGGGCGCTGCCGGCCGGGCGGCAGCATGAGCTTGCGTAGCAGCTGGCTCGCTGCCGTAGCCGTAGCTGAGGCGCGCCGGATTGCCATTCCAGGAATAGCCCGGAGCTGGCCGCTGGGGAGGCGCATAGCGCGCTGGGGCGGTCGGCGGGGACACGCTGCCGGTCCGGATGGGTGCGGAGCCGCTATCCACCGAGCCGGTCTGCATGAACGACTGGCTGCAGCCGGCCATCAGCAGGCATGCACAGGCCAAAGTGACCCTTCGCGCGGGGGACGTGGCGTTAAGAAACGCGGAAGTGAGACGCATCACTGACACTCCTTGTTCCGACGGCCCTAAAGAGCCGCGAACAAGGTTAATGTCCCGTTACCAGAGGTCGATTCGTTGCTGGTTTCCGGGCATAGATCCGGTGCCGATTGCTGTAGATGATCCGCCGGACCGAGGGGCCTAGCCAGTATGACCTTCATCGTGAAACTCGGTGCCGGGCTGCTGCTCTTGGCGATCCTGGTTGGAACGGTAACCTCCTATCTGCAACGCCGGCTCATGTATTATCCGGACACACGCCGGTTCACGCCCGACGGCGTGGGGCTCAAAGACGTGGCGGAGGTCGAGTATCCTGCCGCAGACGGACACAAAGGTCTCGCCTGGTTCGGCGCTGCGAAGCCCGGCCGGCCGACCATACTCTATTTTCACGGCAACGCCGGCGGCCTCGAGGCCCGCTCCGAGCGCATCAGGAAATACATGGCGCGCGGCTACGGCATGTTCATGATGACATATCGCGGCTTCAGCGGCCGCGACGGCGAGCCGTCCGAAAAGGCGAACGTGGCGGACGCGCTCCTTGCCTATGAGGCGCTCAGAGCCCGCGGTGTCGGTGCCACCGGCATCGTGCTTTACGGAGAGTCGCTCGGGTCAGGCGTGGCGGTGCAGGTTGCGGCCGAAAAGCCGGTGGGCGGTGTCATCCTGGATGCGCCCTACACGTCCATGGTCGATCTCGCCGAGCTCCACTATCCCTATCTACCGTCACGCTACGTCATGACCGAGCGCTACGACACGCGCGCCTACGTCGGCCGCATACGGGCGCCGCTGCTCGTCATCCACGGCGAGCGCGACGACATCATTCCTGTTGAGATGGGGCGCGAGATCTTCCGGCTCTCGGCCGAGCCGAAAAAGCTCGTCACGCTTCCTGGCGCGGGGCACTCGGACCACTACATGTTCGGGTCCTACGATGCGATTTACGACTGGCTCGATAAGCTCGATCGGCCGCAGGCGTCGGGCGACGCTGCTGCGCCGGGGTCGATTTCGCCCCGGGTTGCGCGGTCGTGACGAATGGTAGGGATGAATGGGCAGGCGGCGCGCCGCGACACTCGGAACCCTGTGGCAACCAGGGCTACCAGCCGCCGCGCCATTCGATGCAGCCGAAGATGCCACACTCGTTGGTGAGCGTGCCGTAGCCACTCATGCGGCCGTCGGTCTCGAACAGGTCGATGGTCTCGACGCGTAGCGTCTCCGAGCAGCTCGTGCGGCACGGGACCCAGGTGCCGCGAGGCAGACGAACCTCATAGCCGGTGCGGGTCGTGCGCACGGGACCCGAGATGCGGCCATTGCCATAGCGGCTCTCGGCATAGGCGGTGTCGCCCTCGACGGGCCGCTTGAGCCAGCCGGCCTCGGCAGCCGGCGCGATGACGCAGCCTGCGAGTAGAAGGGCTGCGACGAAAGCCGATTGCTTGGTCATGGGTCCGTCCTTGCCGTTGCTCAGCGGCGGCTGAAGCTGATGTTGACGGTGCGCAGCGTGGTGCCGGTCGTCGAGATGGCGACGCTCTGGCTCGTCTGGCCGAAGGTGACCGACATGTTGCCGGTAATGGCGCCGGTGATGCCGACACGCAGCGTTCCTGGGCCAGCGGAGCCGGAGATGGCTCCAGCGGCATTGTAGGTTCGCTCCTCCCAGGTGCCGGAGATCTTGCCGCCGTTGTCTTTGAGCGTGCCCCTGAGCTCGATCTTGGCGCCGCTCGGGCTCGCGCAGCGGATGACCATGCTGAGGTCGCTACCGAGGTCCCGATAGTAGCCGTTGCACTTGAGCTTCTCGCGGCTGCCACCCTCGAACGTCGCCGTGCCGGCGCCACCCCAAGTTCCTGTCAGGGTCGAGAGGACACCGGCGGAAGCTGCAGGCGCCGTGAGCGAGCCGAGCGCAACCAGCACTGCAGCGAACGGGGCGGAGCAGGAGAGTTTCGGCATCATCGTGCGCACGGGTTGGATCCTCCGCTGGATTTTTTGTTCTCCGGGAGCACGCCCTCCCGCGGCGGTCCGAACACCACCGAATCATCAACAATATAGACTTGGTCTCGTTTCAGGACAGCTCAAGCATAACCAGCCTACTCTCTATCCGCAAAAAAAGCCCAAGTGTGGCCGTCGTGCCATTCGTCCGGCCACCGGTGTTTCTGCGGGTAGAGCCTGCCGGGTGGCTATGGACGAAGGGTGCCCCTCGAGCGCGTGCGTCCTGCGGCCTGCCCTGCGGTGGCGGGACTGCGCGTCAAGAGGCCGAGCGTCTCGAGCTGCTGCGTGACAGAACGGTGTGGGGGTGCGGTCGCAAGCCAGATCCGGGATCCGTCGTCCGGCGGCAAGTGTCGACTGCAGTTGAGAAATCTCGCTTTCCGACCAACGCGCGCCGGGATCGGCAGGACGGCCCGCGCTGCCCTGCCTTGTGCGCGTGATGCGGTTGGTCGTGGCGGTGTCGATCCGGTCGTCCAAGGGAATATGGGGAGCGTGGGCGGATGGGGGTGGTCGGGCGGGCCCACTCCGCCGCTGCCGGACCGAGATGGAGCGACGGCCTCGTGAACAGTCTGCCCTCCGCGATTTCCTAAGATGTGGCAGTCTGCACCGCGCGTTCGCTCCAACCGCTGCGCCAGAGGGCGTCCGCCAAGGTGTCTTGTCAGCTCGTACGGCCAATGCAAGCGGTGGGAAGACAGAGAATTATTAGCAGGAACAACGGGGGAACCATTATCACCGCCGGCTGCGGTACCCGGCCAACGCCTTCTTGTCGAGGAGTGCGATCGAGCCTCGGGAGGTGCGGATCCAGCCCGTCTTTTCCCACTCGCCGAGATAGCGGCTGATCACCTCTCGGACGCTGCCGAGATCGGCGGCGAGCTGCTGATGAGTCTTGGCGACGATACCGGCGGGTCCGGCCTCGGTGACCAGGAGGCGGGCCAGGCGCTCATCGAGGCTCGAGAACGCGACCTCGTCGACGAGCGAGATCATACTGGTGAGAAGGCTCGCATAATCGTCGAGCACGAAGCGGCGGAAGGGTGGCGAGCGTTCCATCAAGGCGTGGAACGTCGTGGCCGGCAGTGCCGCGAGTCTTGTCGGCGCCTCGGCGACGCTTTCGGCCGGAAACGTCCCGCCGGCGAGCAGACATTGGGTGGTCAGAACGCAGGTGCCGCCGGGTGCCACGCGGTAGATGAGCAGTTCGCGGCCGGCAGGCGATACCTTGAACGTTCGCGTGCCGCCTTCGAGGCACATGACGTAGCTCGGGCATTCCGCCCCGGTGTGATACGCGACGGCGCCCTCTTCAAGTGCCAGAAAGCGAACGTTCGCCCGCGCCTCGGCCAAATCTTCCGGCGCCAGCACGGTGAAGGCTGGAAACAGGGTCAGCCAGCGCTCGACGGGGGAGGTGCTCGGCATGGACGCTCAGTGCGCGTTGATGGCGGTTGTTGCGCTATGCCTTACCCGACTTCGGCCATCGAATAAATCCTAGGCAGGTGACTCGGGTTACAGATCGCGCTCCGTGAACGTTGGTAGCGGAAAGCGAGCCTCGGGGCATCGGCTCCATGGTGCCTCCGGGAAGCCAACAACAATATGCCGCGCCGGCTCGCCGCGCTGCAAGCCAAGGGAAGACGCCGATGACGAACGCTCCACGCTGGAATAGGGCCCGGCAGGCTCTTGCTGTCTTGACGGCTCTACTCGCGGCTGCGGCCGGTACCGGCCCTGTGGCGGCTCAGGACATGCTCGACATGGTCGACCTGTCGTCGGAGGCCTACACCAAGGCCGAGATGAGCCGGGCCGACATCGAGACGAAGATCGCCGCGCTGAAGGAAGGCGAAACGCTCGACCTCTCCGACCGGTCACTCAACGGGCTCGACTTGTCGAACATGGACTTGAGGCGGGTGAACCTGAAACTCGCGCGCATGATCGGGGTAAATCTCGCCGGCGCGAACCTCTCAGGTGTCGTGCTCGATCAGGCGTGGGCGCTGAAGTCCGATTTCACGGGTGCAAACCTCGAAGGTGCCAACCTGTTCGGTACCCAGCTCATCGGCTCCAAGCTCGATGGAGCCAACCTGTCCAAGGCGCGCCTCATCGGCGATTACTCGAAGTGCAGCATGAAAGGCGTGAACCTCGCGGGCGCGAACCTCGCGGCGGAGGAGGCGAACCAGTCCATGGGGCTCATCCGGACGTCGCTCAAGAGTAGCGACCTCGCAGACGCCAACCTCGCCGGTGCGAACCTGTCGCGCGCGCTGCTCGAGTACGTGTCGTTCGCGAATGCCAATCTATCCGGTACAGTGCTATCGGGCAGCGAGGCCGCGGGTGCCGACTTCGGCGGGGCCGATGTCACAGGCGCGGACTTCACCGACGCGGATCTCAACTCGGCCCGCATCGGCGGCATGAAGAACGCTTCGGCTGCGAAGAGCCTCGACAAGGCGAAGAACGTCGACAAGGCGTTCCGCTGAAACGCAGGCACAAGGGCGCCGGGGTGTCGAGCCACGGCGAGATCGGCGGTTTGCCCCGCGTGCCGCCTATCGCCGTATCTCGCCTTCACGCAGCTTGCGGGATCTGGACGCGCGAGCCTATCATCGACAGGGCCTTGCGGCGGGACGATCACGCTGCCAAAAATATTCATTGCGAACACAGCCGGCTCTATCGGACGTGATCTCCGGGCCGGCTGTGCAACTCCGTAGGAAGACTGTGGTCGTGCTCACTCGGCTATCCTCGACAGGGGCGGCGCATGGGCGACAAGATCTTTATCAGCTACCGGAGAGACGATGCGAGCGCCGACGCGCGCAGCATCTATCAGCACCTTCGCTCCACATTCGGTAAGGACAGGCTCTTCATCGACGTGGATACGATCGAGAAGGGGCGCGATTTTCGCAGCGCGGTCGAGGTGAACCTCGATCGCTGCGGTGTCCTGCTGGCTGTGATCGGCCCCCGCTGGCTGTCGGTC
>JAGVSR010000171.1 GCA_019137195.1 Alphaproteobacteria bacterium | reverse complement strand
GGCACTGGAGGGCAATACCAGAATCGGATAGACCATCTTGAAAATGGCCGTGTCAAGCGCACTCTGTTTGTCCAGTAGTGTTTTCTGGCACATTTCAACGTCGTCGAACCACCACGGCGTTTCTGCAGCGGCCCCAATCATCTTGAACGGAACGAAATCAAGGCCGGTTTCCGCCTCTGAAAACGCATCCCCGTCGAACACGGTTATTTTCCCCCTCTCCCAAACCGTAACGCGCTTTTTGTCGCTTCGGTTCTCCCAAGGCGAAAACTGGGAGCTTACATTTTCGCTTGTGACGACGAAAATCAGGTTCCCTGCGGCGTCAAACTCCCAGTTTATTACCTCGGACGGCTCCCACAGACGCCAGAAAACCCTATCGCCTCTTTCGGCGCGGCTTTTCAAGCTCTCCCCCTTTTTGCCAAACGGCCTGCCAACGCTTGCCCAGCACCACCGGCAAGCGGTAATGAGGGAGGACGCTTCGGCCATGAACTGCCCTATCGTCTCTCCCGTCGCCGTGCAGTTAATGGCGAACTTCGGGTCTATCCCGTCGCGCAGTACGGGGGTCTGGAATACATACTGGTTCAGCTTTTCGGCAATTCGTCCGGCGTAATTCGGCACGTATGCCCTGTCGCGTCGCCCCTCGCACTCGCTCAACTTTAGGTTTTTCAGCTTGGAACTGACGGCTTCGCCGGATGTGACGCCAAGGAAATCAATATCACTTTCCGCCGGAAAGCGCGACAGGCGCGCTCTCACGTATTCCTTTCCGCCTCGCAAGGCCAGCAGGTTTGTCGTTATGGCACCCAGCCGAACGGAAAGAATAGGGTGGTGAATATCCGGCCTTTGGCGCGGGCCTCCAGTCTGGCTCGTTTGGGTTGCGGCGGGTGTTTTCTTGTCGCGCTTCATATGAACATGCTCCCTCTCTTTATCAGCCCGTCAAAGGCAACCGCGACGGCATCTGGTATGTCGTCGTGGTCGCTGTCGGGGAACTCCCCAAATTGCTTTGCAAACAGGTCATACCACGGTGCATCCACTGGGACGACGATATTTCCTGCCTCAAAGAGCGGCTCAAGGCAAGCCAATTTTGCGGACTTGTCGCCAAGCATGTTGCTTGGCCTGACCACCGAACGGCCCGCCAGCGTCTTTTTTGCGTACAGGTAAGCATCCTTGTACGCGCCGAACGCCTCCATTTTGACCAAGACGCCAATTCCGTCACGTTCAGCCGTCGCCATCATGCGCTTGTCCCGTTCAGGTGCTTCGTGCCGGAACGCCTCTATGTCGTAAATCCACAAGACCGGCCTGTTAATCTCGTCATAAGTAAGGCCGCACAACGCCCCGGCCGTATAGTCAGGGTCGTCACTATCGCGCTCTTTGGAACTGGAGGCCATGTCCCACCCTCGCACCATTTTCGTTTTCGGGAACTCGGACAGCGGAACGCGCCGGACGTTCTCAACCGGGAAGCGATTACCACCCTCATGGACGGGGTGACAGTCCAGTTGAGCCGCCGCCAGCTTCTGTAGTGTAGCGTACTGCGTAAGATACCATTCACGCGGAAAGCGTTCCTCGAACAAAAAACGCCCCGTCCATGCGCCGGTTTTCTCGTCCATCACCTTTGCCGGAAACACAATGCGCTCAAACCGTGGGAAGTTGTCGCTCTCTTTTTCGGCTTCTGCAATCTTCCCGCGCAGGTCTTTGACGTGCCACGGCGTCGCAACCAGCACGACAAGGCACACCGGCGCGCGCCGTGTCATCAGGTCGTTTTGAAAGCTCTCCCATGTGCGAAGCTGGAACGCCTCGCTTCTGGCTTCGGCGCGGTTTTTGCAGTAGTCGTCAATAACAAGCAGGTGCGCCCCCCTGCCGACGATGGAGCCGCCGAGCCCCGCCGCCGTGACTTCCCCCGTAGAACCAGCCGTGCGCCACCCCGACGCCACGGATGAAGTCGGCACCACGCCGGGGAATAGGTGCTGGTACGCCTTCCCGCGCATTATCTCTTGAACGTCGCGGGAGAACCCCTGCACAAGGTCGGACCCATAGCCCGACATGATCACGTCCGGGTGTACCTCATGGCACCGCCCAAGGAAATACGCCGGTAGCGCACGGCTGGCTATGTCGCTCTTTCCGTGCCGGAACGGGCAAGCTATATCCAAAAACGTTGACCTGCCCTCAAGGAAGTCGTCAACCGCCCTCGTCAGCCGGTCGCATAGCGCCATCGTGTGACGGCCTATTATCAGCGGCGTCGGTTTCCACCAGACGAACTGGATGAAGCTCAACAGGTCGCGCCTCGCCGTCCTCGCCTCGCATTCGATCATAAGCTGGCGCTCCAGCCTCTCCAGCTCGCTTTCGGGCATCTCGCAAAGCTCGTATTCGTTCAGTACGCTCTCGTAGTTCATCGTCTGTCATTTCCTCCACCGCCGACTTCCCGCCTACGATCATTTCGGACACTTCGCGCATTCCGCATACGGCCTTGCCTAGAAAAATGGCCGCGGCTATGTTGCCCTTGTTCATGGCCTCCCACAGCTTGCGCTTGATGGAAACCTTGCACATGGCGCGGCCTTGGTCGAGCGCGTCGCGCATATTGGTCCGCAGGTATCCCTCCGAACATTGGCAGAATGCGGCAATTTCCTTGTCGGTGCAGTTGATCGCGGCGAGCTTCCGCACGTCGTCGGGATTCACATTGAGTGGTGGGCGGCCCATGTCAAATCAGCACGGGCTCTTTGCCAGTCACGTCAACCCAGCGCTGAATTGCTACTGCAACGTAGGCTGGACTTATCTCAACCGCTCGACATTTGCGCCCTAACCGCTCGCAAGCGATAATGGTTGTACCAGTGCCACAAAAAGGTTCAAAAATCAACTCGTTATCGTTAGTGAACGTATTGATAAAATGCTCAGGAAAATCAACAGGAAATGTCGCTGCGTGCGATCCTGCATAATCGTTGTGGCGCTGTGGGTTGCCGGTATAAACGTTATGTACCATCCCCCTGAATTCTCGCGTGCCTATCGCCCTATTTGCTTTTTCCGAAAATATCAGAACGAACTCAAACCTCGAATCCATTACACGCTGCGCCGCAGCAGGCGCAGCGTGTACCTTGTCCCAAATCGCAATGTCTGCTAATTGGTCTCGAAACACGTTCAAGTAATCAACAAACGCCCTTTTATTGCCTGATAAAAACTGAATATTCACGAACACATATTCGCTAGCCAACAATGACTGAGAGGTAAAATTTTGCAATAATTCCAAGTATTCAATTTGCGGTTTGTTGTCGTTGTATTCGTTCTTGTATAAATTGTCGTCAATGCTTGTGTTTCCGCGCAACTTAGCGGAAACACCCGCGTTATATGGCGGACTTGTGAAAGTGATCGCAGCTCGTTCATTCTGCATCACCTTCTCCACCACCGCTTTATCCGTGCAGTCCCCGCAAATCAGGCGATGCTCACCTAACTGCCACAGCTGCCCGCTTTCAACGCCCCACTTGACGCGCAGTTCTTCGGCCTTGTCGATTTGCGCCTCTGCGTCAACTTCGCTTTCGGTTTCGGTGAGATCCATCAGCGAAAGAAACGCCTCGTCGAACCCAAGTTCTCCCACGTCGATCTCAACCTCTCCGAGCGCGTCCATTTCCGCAGCCAGCATATCCAAGTCCCACCCGCCACCGAGTTCCGCAAGCCGGTTGTCGGCCAAGATGTAGGCCCGCCGCTGGTTCTCGTCCAGGTGCGACAGGCGGATGCACGGCACTTCCGCCAGCCCCAACTTCATAGCCGCCAGCACCCGCCCGTGGCCGGCCACGATCCCGTTGTCCTCCGCTATGAGAATAGGGTTGTTGAACCCGAATTGGCGGATTGAACCGGCTATGAGGGCAACTTGGGCCTCGTCGTGCTTTTTGGCGTTTCTGGCATACGGAATCAGCTTGTCCGTCGCCACCATTTCGACCGCAGGTTTGTTCATGGTTCACATCTAGCACGGGCGCGGCTTATCTACAAGACAAAAAGAACCCCCCGCCAGTTACGGCGAGAGGTTCGGTGCAACCGCCCGAGGGCGATTACTTGCGCACGCGTTTCTTGATGCCCAGCGAAGCCGCGGCTCTACGCCGCTGGCGGGGGTTGATCGAGTTCTTCGAAACCTTCGCGAGATACGCCTTGCTACGCTTCGACGTGATCTTTTTCGTCCCGCCCTTTCCGGAGCCTCCACAAGTTGCCATGACTAATTCACCCCCTCTCTACATTTCTTTATAAATCGGAAGGTTTGCCTGCTGGATGCGGTCAAGTTCAAGAACCATCTCGTCCTCCGGCAGGTCGCGAAGCATGGACGGGCGAACCTCGTTCATGCGCTGTTGGCAGATTCGACAATGCAAAGCGTTGTTTTCGGTGGCGATGCCGGCCTTTTCCCTGTTGGCCGTCCAGCACCCGTACGGAATCCCGGTCGTGTTGTACTTTTCGAGAGCGAGGCCATAGAACCCCGTGCAGGCCGTGAACGGGATTCCCCGTTCCGTCACACTCTGCATGGCCGCGTCCAGTTCGGGGAATATCGCGTCGCGGTCGTAGCTGTAGTAGTGCATGGCCCCGTACATGACGATTTTCCCGGAGTCGTCTTTGAGCATATAGGTGTCGAGCCACTTGTACAAATCGCCCCCGTGCCGAGTCATGGACTTTCCGAGCGGCACGTTATGGGCGATGGTGGTCGCGGCCAACCGCAACGGCTCAAAGAAGTAGGCCAGAGCCTTGCTGTTGGCGACGATCTCCCCAAGGTTCTGCGGGATGTACCCAAAAATGAGCGGACAATGGCGGAACAGAACGTCAACGCCCATGTCGGAAAGTTCGGCCATGGCCGCGATCCTGGCCGACACCAACGGCGCACCCGGTTCTGCCGCCTTGCCACCTTCGTCGTCCAGCATCGAGAACGACGCTTTTACCGAAACGAGTTCAACCGGAATCTTGTTTTCCCGAATCACCGCCAGCGCGGCGCCGGGGTCTTTGGTTTGCAGTTCGGTAAAGATGCCGTTTTCGGTGGAGAGCCGCAGGGCTTTCCCAAGCAGTTCACGCGCAGGCTTGATGCACGGGTCCATGCAGTTCCCGAGCGTGAGCATCTTGGAGTTATTGGTGACGACCTCCTGTATGGCCTTTTTCAGCGCAGCGTCGGAAAGATTTTTCAACCCCTTCTGCCCGAGTCCAGCCTTGGATGTCCGAACGAAGCAGTAGGCACACGCATGAAGGCAAGGGCCAGTCACAAGGTCGATGCACTTGGAATTGCGGAACGCGCAATAGGTGTTGTCGGTGACATCGGCGTTGTTCGCGCTCGTTCGTTCTTCGGCCTGAACCGGAATCATGTCCTCGTTCCAGCCAACGGGGTTTTCGAGGTCGAGAAAATCCTTCGACAGCTTTCCCATGTCGCCAGCGTCGAACCCAAGATCGAGGGGCTTGAACCCGTCTGCAAGCAGTTGGTCGAGTTCAAGCGCGAGCATCCGGTTGTCCCAACCGGAGCCGTATTCCGCGAGCTTGTTGTCCGCGAGGATGTAGGCCCGCTTCTGCGCTTCCGTCAAATGGCCAAGCCGGATGCACGGCACGTCGGCCAGTTCCAGCTTTTGCGCGGCGAGGACGCGGCCATGTCCGGCGATGATTCCGTTCTCGGGGTCGATCAGGACTGGGTTGTTGAAACCAAACTCCCGAATGGAACCGGCGATGGCGGCGACTTGTTCGGGCGAGTGGGTCTTGGCGTTGCGAGCGTAGGGAATCAACTTGTCGGTCGGGACGTATTCAATCCCCAGTTTCGCCTTGGCTGTTTTCTTCTCGCTCATTCCGCACCGTATTCGTCGATGTTTTGAAGCATTCCCACTTCAGCATTTCCTCTACGGTTCGCACCTTGTCATCCGCGCCGTTCAGATGCAAGAAGAAAATATCGCGCATTTTCATGCGGTCCATATTGCCCGTTCGCCCCGGATGACCGAAATTCCACGAGCGCGGCAGCTCGCGGAAACGCCCGCGGGCGCGGTGGTTCATCATGTTCTGGTCGTCGAAGCGAGGCCAGTTCCTAGTCGTGGACACTGGCGATTCAAACGGAAGCGGCGCGAAAAAGTCCTCCGCATCGTCCCACACGAGCACCACGCCGCTGTTCATGTAGTGCGGACACGGCGGGATGGACTGCATTTCATGGCGGGCCGTTTTCTCGAACAGTTCCATCTGCTCCTGGGCGCATGGCACCATGTAATCAAGCGTCATGGAATTGAATGCCCACACGCCGGACTTCGGTTCGAGATCCACTGGGGACGGCGAACCGGGCTTGATGAGAATGTCGGAGTCGAGCAGCAGGACGGCGCGGGCGTTGTACTGCTCGAAGAATCGGCCGGCCTCGAACTTCGTCCAGTGCGCCGAACGGTGCGGCCCTTGCTCGGTGATTACCTCGAACACGTAGCCGTGCTCGCGGCAGAACCGCTCCATCCACGGGCGGGTGTGAGCGAACACGGGGTCAGGCGGAACGGAAACCGTCGCCACGACGACCGGCCCAGTTCGTCGGCATCGCACCTTGCGCTGTTCGTTGTTCGCGTGTTTGAGAAATCCGTTGTAGAACCGATTGTTCCGGCCGCTGAACGGCATGGTCGCCGGCCTCACGCCGGACAGCAGGAAGGCCATCGGAAGCGTCATTTGATCCCTCACGCATGGGGTTTCGGTGTAAAGCCGGTGCCATTCCTCGTTGCATCGCGCCACGGCGGGCGTGTTCCGGCGCACGATCACGTTGTTTTCGGTCATTGGAATGCAGGCGCAATCCGCCTCGATGCCGACGTACAGGCGCAGCGTCCGTGCCACGGCGTCGCGCACGTCCAGATCGAACCGCAGGACTTGGTGCGCGTGTTCCCACACGTTCCTCGCGGACTGGTGGCGCGAGCCGATCCATTCCGCGCCTGTCGGCAGCTGGTCGAGCATGGCGCGCGGACTTTCCCGCCATTTGTGGCAGGCATCGAAGTAGACGCTTACGTCGTGCGGCGGCAGATGCCGGTGCGGAAGCATTTTCCACAGGCGCGAACCCTTGCGGTCGCAGGATGGAACGCGGACGGTTTCATAGCCGTCCACAGGGTCGCCGTCCGTGAACAGGATCCACCGGACGCCCGAAGTGTCGGGAGGGGGCGGTTGAACCAAGTCGTATCCGCCCGTGCAGACGGTGTAGGCAATAACGCGCTCCGAGTTCATCGCACGCGGCAGAACGCGAGGCTGGTGTCTTTCGAGGCGAACGCCAGCGGGCAGGAGGCGGCGAACGCATCGACCGCCCGGACGACGCCGTCGGAATGCCGGTCGTCGTAGTCGTGGAATATCAGCGCGTCTGAAAGAGGCGCGGCGAACTCGATGTCCTTCACGACGGCCTCGTATCTGTGGCAACCGTCGATGAAAACCGCGTCGAACCGCATTCGCGCCAGCAACGCGCGGCCTCGCTCGGCGTCGCCGGAGTTCACGTGCACGATCCGCGAGCGCGTTCCGGCCGGGGCATTCTCCAGGATCGCCTTCGTCTCGGGGTAGTGGGCCACGTCGAGCGTGTAGACGACGCCAACCTGCGCCATCAGGCAGGCGGTCAGGCTTCGGCAGGTGCCGATTTCGAGAATGGTCATGACCCGGGCCTCGAACGCCTCGGGGTTCGACAGACGGAGCATCCCCACCATGTCGCGCATTCCTTTCGTCCCGATTGACCAGTCCTTGAACGCCAACGGGAGCGACCCGACGTAGGCGATGGCCGCTTCGACTTGCGACGGCACGTGCGGCACACGAGGAACATCTGCCCGTTTGAGGTTCATCCCTTCACCCTCCGCAACAGGCCGGAGGCCGGGCCTTCCAACTGCGGCGATTGCGGCGCGTCGGGGGACGGCAGGCGCTGGCGGATTCGCCGGTGAAGCTCGTCCCACGTGAGGTTCGGCTTCTCGTTCAGGATCGCGAGCGCATGGTAGGACAACGCCCCCCAAGGCTGGCCGTCAAAGGTCGTATCCCATGCCTGCTCGGTCGGCTTCGCACCGGCAAGCAACAGGTGATTCATCTGCTCCTGCGCCCGCGCCGCCCTAGAAGCCCGCCCGCCTCGTCGCCGCGCAGAAGGCTTTGAACCGGAAAAAATGGCGCGGACGGAGTTCGCCATGCTCTCCACCGAACCGGTGACAGCGGCTGTGTACGGCATAAATCGCGGCACACCATAGGGGTGCTCCCCCCCAAGCAAAGCCGTTGAGCGCGTGGAACCGCCGGAATGACAACTGTCGTTTATGACTGCAAGGTCAACGCCGTCGGGAAGCTCGGTAAGAATCTCGTCAATGTGGTCGTCCAGCCAAATGCCGTCGAACAGAACCCACGCCTCGTCCATGCCGTCCGGTTCATCCCCGTCAATGTCCGGCACCCTCGTTCCGTGACCGGAAAAATGAACCCGCAACACGTCGCCCGCCTTTGCGTTCGACAGCATCTTGCGGATTTCCTTCGTCACCCTCGCAAGTTTCGCTTCTCGGTCTGTCAGGGTTGTCACCTCGTCGAACCCTGCGTCCTCAAAAAACGCCGCCCAGCCCCTCGCATCCTGAACGCAACCGGCAAGAGGCGCTGTCAGGTAATTGTTGATTCCGATGGTCAGAGCAACCTTCATTCCGCCAACGTTCTGCCAAAGCTGGCGGGGAGTGGCAAGCTATTTTTTGTTAACGGCTATCTTTTTTGGCACGTCAGAAACGGCGAAACCGTCAACCTTCTCCACCTCGCATCCTCTCCCCTTTCCCGTTTTCCCCAAAAATGCGTTCTGGCGCGTTTTCCCTCTCAACCCTACCCCCGACCCGTTTTTCCCGCAAAAACTCGTCCTGCCCGCCTCCTGTCGCCCGCAATGGTGGCTCCCCGCCTCTCTCCCTGCTTTTTTGGTTTTCAAAGCCAACCCATTTTTAACCCGTCCGACCGTCCGACACTTTGCCGTATTTGTATAATACATCTCTATAGTTTTAGTAATATAACGGACGGTCAGGGATTATGTCTGTCCTGTATGTTTGTTCTGTCTGTCATGTATGGCTACACAACCCTACAGGGTGCCTATAGGGTCGCCAAGGCACCCCATAGGGTGCCTATGGGATTGCTTTGCGTTTTCATCGTGCTTTCCTTTTCTTTTTGCTTTGCGTTTTCATTGTCTTTTCCTTTTGCTCCTTGCCCGGAACCGCCGGGCGCGGGGTGTTGCCCGCGTACAAGGCCCACGGGCGGGCGCGGTTTGTTGTGACAAACTCAGTCGAAAAAATCTTCCGGGACTTCATCTTCGTCCACGCCGAAATAGCGCACGCAGGGAGATCCGTCGCCTTCTTCCCCGAGCACACAATAGATCATGCCGGGTTCGTTGTAGATGCGACCGCGAATATCCTCGATGCCGGCCTCGATGAAATCCTCATCCGCCAATGCAGCAGCCAGAGCGATCAACTCGCCGGCCATGACTAGATCAGATAGATACGCATAGCTCGTCTGCGGCCCGACCGTCTTTTCGCCGCGCTGCCACATTCCGAATCCGGAATCCGCCGGTTTAATTGTAAACTCTGTGTAGATTGTCATTTCATTCTCCTTTTCTGGCCTTATTACAGCGAGTTACTCATTGATGATTCCGAGAAACTCGGCGCACATGACCGCCGCTACGTCCCTGTTGGCTTGCAGTTCGTCGCGCATGGCTTCATATGCTCTCGACCCCGCAAAATCCTTGTCGCTTTCGGCAGTTTCTTCGAGGACGGCAAGAGCGTTCAGCGCGGAATCGTAGCACTGAAACCTGCGCCGCTCGTAGTCGTTGGCCGGTTCATTGCCCTTGTCCGCCCATCCTTCCCACCAGTCCCAGACCTGCTTTAGCTGGTCGTCGTTGAGGGTCACGTTTTCCTGTTGCTCTGTCTTTTTCTTCGCCATGATGTCGCTTTTCCTTTCGTTTTTGTTGTTCATTTTTTGTTGTTCATAATCGGTTTCAGGTAGTGCTTCGTGAACGTCGCGCCTCTGTTCGGCGTTTCCTCACCGGCATTAACTGACCCGATAAATCTTGAAAGAGCGTTCCTGTAGTTGTCCGCGCCAACCTCGTCCAGTGCGCTCCTGTAAAAAGCCAATGCCTGCCTTGGCTTTTCGTCCTCGCAGAACTCGACCGTCAATTCCGGCAGTTCATCCGGCGGGCAAGAGTGCAGTTCCGCATACTTGTCGCCCGCCTCTCCACCAGCACCTTTTCTCTTGGACGGCTTTTGCGCCGCCTGCGGTTTCTTCCCGCCCTCCCCTGACGGCTTCGGCTTGGAGGCCGCAAGGCTTTTTTCGATTTCCCTTCGTATGCTCGGAGGGGCATTTTCCGGCACGGTGCCGTGCCGTCTGGCCGCGCCAATGAAACCGGCATTGCGCTGGCGTTCGCTGAAAGCGTCCGCCTCGTCCATCATTTTATCCGCCATAACGTTTATGCCGCGCTCCCCCTGCGCCAACGCCAGCAACATAGAGCGGAAATGCTCGGCAACGCCCTTGTCGTCCATGCCCATAATGAATCCAAGGTGCCTTGCAATGTCCAGTTTGTACCACCAACGGCGTTGCGAAGCTGTGTTGTCAGCGTTAGCCAATGTCGTCGTCTGTTTCGTCATCTTGTCCGCCTTCCATGTCTAAATGCTCTGGCCTCACGTCTGAAAGCCCGTTCCCGTCCTCCCGCAACTCGGTCACAAACTCGGCTTTCCAGTAGATTTTCGCTTTCATCTTGTAGGTCTGCCTGTCCTGCCAAGTTCGCCGGACGCCATAGGCGCCTATGACCAGCCATGCGCCAATGCCCGTTTGGTGATAAATGCGCTCGGCGTCATGCCCGTATATCTCCACGTCAAAGAATATGCCCTTCCCGTCCTTCGTCGGAACGTCAATTTTCACCCCCAAAACAGCCGTCCCGAAGTTCGGAAGGTAGCGGATTTCAAACATCTCCTGGAGTTTCCCGACAATGGTTATTTTTGCCTTCCCCTGCCTCGGAAGCCTCCTGATTTTCTGTTGCTCAAGTTTCGTCATATTGTTGTCCTTTCAGCACATTCCAATTCAATCACCAGTTTTTCCTTTCCTTCCGGTTTTTCAACAATGCCCTCCAGCACCTCACCCGCAACGTCTTTGCCTAGAAGCCTCTCCAGCTTGCCAAGGCTGGGGCTAAATGCGCCGGAAGATACAAGTTCTTCCGCGTCATACCCGCTTGCAATGGCCCGCTGATACGCCGTCAAAGGCTCGGTTATTTTCCTGCGCGTCATGCCCGTCACCATGCGAGCACCCGCGACGCTTTCGGGGTCTGCGGTGACTCGTCGTTCGATTTCGTCCTCAATGCGGCCAACAATTCCGGCGACTACCCGTCCTGCTCTGACCACAGCAACCAACCATGACGCCGGTGCGGTGGTCAGGTCAACTCCCCTTTGAGACATGAGTTGAAGCCCCATGCTGTAGCTTTCGGGGCAGGCGGATGTCCCAAGAGCGGGGCAGTACTTACACTGGACGGGTCCAGGTGTGCGCGGGGCGTCCGGCTCAAGCGCGCGCGCCCTTATCCGCTCCATTTCCTCTCGCGCCTCCCGAAAGTCGTCCCCGAAGTAAAGCACTGGCCTGACGGGGCTGAACGGGGAAATAATGGCCGCGACAGCAGACCTCACCTCTATGCCCCAAATGCAGTCTGCCGCCTGTAGTGCGCAAAGGACGTAACCCCTGATTTGTGCGTTTATTTCAGTGTCCGGCGCGTCCGCTGGCCCCTTCCAGTCGGCCAGAAGAACTGTTTCTCCGTCTGCGGCGACGGCCATGAAGTCGGGATGCCCGCTCCAACCGTCAACCTGAAACTCACGCTCGCAAAGGATTTCATATGCAGGGGAGAGGCCGCCGTTAGACTCAATGAACCGCTTTGTCTTTTCGGACAAAGCCTCAACCATGCCCTGTTCCTCGTCGGGCAAGGCGTCGAAAAGCTCCCCGTGCGCGTCCACCTCCCCCGTAAAGCGGGCGGTAAGCACGGCGTGGCGTGCTGTTCCACGTTCTGCGGCCTCTCCAGCCGGTAGCGGTGGCACGTTTGCCACCGCCGCCGGTCTGCCTGAACACAAGGCTATTGCCTGTGCAGACGAAAATCTAAACGCCTGCTTTATGTCACCAGCCGTTAGGGTCAATGCCTCCGTCATTGTGCCACCTCCCCGCCGTCCCTCACCCAACATTCGGGGTCTGCACATTCCGGCCCGTCGTGCTTACCGTCACAGCGCATGGTTGCGACCACTACGGCAAGCCTATCCAGCGTCGCCTTTATTTGTTCGGCGTACCTGTAGGCGTCGCGGATGGCCTCGTTGAATGTCGGCCCGGAGCCTTGGACGACTTGAAGATAAACAGGTTTTCCGCCCTCGCACAGGTGAACAGACGCATACACCCTATGTCTCGGTGAACATTCTGGATTCACAAGGCAGACGCCGAATATCTTTTCCCGACGGTGGCGGAAGTCGTCGAAGCCCTCCAAGTCTCCAACCGAGAAAACAAAGTCCTCCGTATCCTTCAAGTCTGTAACTCTCTCTTTGTTCATGTTCTTTACTCCTATTCCTTTTGGTTGTGGTTTCTAATCGCTCTCTAAAGTGCGGGTCTTTTTCCCCGCCTGTCAGACTTCATTAACGCACAGGAGAAAGGCGCTTGGGGTTTGGTCGCCCCATCCGTTTTCTTGGCTCGAAAACTACTCTGTGCCTGCGCTGTCCTCCATCAATCTTGCAAGCCTTCGCATGGCTTCGTTCGGGTAGGTGTGCCAGTTGGAAGCGTCAATGGCCAGTTTCTTGCACGACTGCCGGAACAGCCGCGGGCTTTCCTCGTACATCGTTTCAAGAGTCTGCCGAAGTGCCGCCCGTTCAGGGTCAATGCCCTTCTCTTTCGCCTCCCTGTCGGACTCCGAAAGCCCTTCGCCTTCGTCGAACAGCCCGCCTTGCTCTCCACCTGACGTATCTTCTGGGTCAAGTTCGGCGTCTGTTGCTTCTGGGTCAGGGTCTTGCGTAGTCTCGTCAATCTCTTGGCCGTGGTCTGGGAGTTGAAGGCTTATGGACTGCTCGCCGGTCGGGATTTTTGCAGGTCTCGCAAGCTGTATAGTTTCAAGCCGGTCGTCGTCGGTCTCCATAGCTTTCGCCAGTTCCGCCGAATGAGGCAACCACTTCGAGCACCGGCGGAAGCATGTTTTCTTCGCCATCTCGTCGAAGTGGTCAACCCAAGGCCCGCTGTTGGCCGCACGAGACAGCTTGCGCACCGCCTCAACCTCGTCCTTCGACATGACCTCGCAACGCTCGGTTCCGTCTTTGAACCGGACAAGGCAATAATAGGCGTATGCGTCGCCGCGTGGGTGCCGCAAGTCAATCGTGTGCTTTTTGACTTCTCCTCTATCGTACTCGAACACGTCGTTTTCACACACCTTGTCCGCGTGGATGTTCGACACACGGCCCGTCCGCATGACAAGCTCCACAAGGCCCTTGTAGTCAATAATAAGCGTACAGTCCACGCGCCTAGCCTTTCGGTTTTCAAACGGGACAAGGTGCGCAAGGCGTCCGTCCGGCTCCAGCCCAAGAGCAGACAGGGAGAGCAGGCAGTTCAGCACGGAAGCCTGCGTACAGTCCGCCAGCTTTGGCGTTTTCAGGAGCGCGGTTGTGGCAATGCGGATGAACCGGTCTGCCGTCAGGTGCTTTGGAAGCGCCCTTTCAACCTGCGCCTTGAATACGTCCGAGTTGATAAGCTCTCGGATTGTTTTCGGCGGCTCTCGCTTTGCTGGTGCGGCAGTCCCGCCGCCAGAAGTCGGAACAAGCGCGTTGTTGTTTTTGGTTGTCGTCATGTTTCAGTTTCCCTTTCGTTGTTTGTTGGTTTGTTGTTTGTTTTCCTTTTCATGCTGTTGGCATTTCCATCCAGTCACGCTCTATTGAGATTTGCCAGTATGCCTTTGGCCCCCACCTCTTTTTAATCTGCGAAAAAGTAACCTGCGCGTCGTCCCTCCAGTACCCAGCAAGAGTCATTGCGTCTTCGACCATTTTTACAAGGTTCGAGTTGTCCGGCCTTACATCCATTGGTATTTCAAGACCTGTTCGCGTGAGTGACTTTTTCTCGCTTTTCCTGTACGGCCAGACCATTTTCAGGCCGAATATCAGCGGCCCTTCTGGGATGACGTAGTCTTTCGGCTTGTGCAATTTCAGCAGAAGAACCGTTTTCTTTTCCTCCTCTCGTTGCCTTGCCTTTTTGTAGAAGCGCGGATAGCCACACCTTGTGTCAACGCCCTTTTGCTGTGCGGTTGCTCTCGGTGGTTTTCCGTAAATGGTCACAAGCGTTTTTTGCCTGCTTGTGCTCGAATGTAAAAGCGTCTCCATGTCCATTTTCGCTTACCTGACTTCCCGACGCTCTCGGTCTTGGTAATAGGCAAGTTCGTCTTCAACTTCCGAAAAGGCGTCGTAATGTCCCCCCATAATCATTTCCGCCGTTACTTCCGCCCAGAACTTGAAGCGGTCGTAATCAATGCCCATAAGCGCATTCAGCCATTCTTCCAGCGCGACACGGATAACGTCGTGCGGCGACAGGGACTCATGCGAAAGAGTCTCAATGATTTTCTTCGCCAGCAAGTCCAAGTCGTCTTTTGGTACGGAAAAGAAAAACTTTGGGTTTAGTTTCGTTGCATATTTATCGTTCGGCTCCATTTTCATTTTCTCCTCTTTTCGTTTGTGTTTGGTGTTTTAGGCGCGGCGGGCCCATTGGGTGCAAGAGAAGGGTTGTTCTCGATTCGACCGTATCCCAGCCTGTCAACCATGCGCTCAATGATGCGAAACGCGGCCATCTCCCCACCTGCGTCACGCGCCGCTCTCCACGTTGCCTTGATTTCGTCGGCCACCCATGCGGGCACCGAACAAGGGAGTTCACACGTACAGGAGGAAGGCGCGGCTTCCTTGCCATACGGCGGTTCAGTTGTGCGACCGTCATATTTCATGTAGTCAGGTTTTCCCATGTTATCCTTCCTCCTGCCGGTGATCCCGGTGTTGGGTTTATAATTGTCATTGTTCGATTTCGGGAGCCATGCACTATGACAACAGTTCATGCACTTGTGGTGCGAATCGCCCAATGGGGTGTCACGCCAGTATGCGCAATCTTTCTTCTTGCAAGAGTCTTTCATGTTCACCTTTCCGTCTTGTCCGGGGAAACCCAACAAGACAAATCGAGCCTACTTGCTATCGCTGCGAGGCTCATTTGCAGCGTTGGAAGTACTAGCCTTGCGGCGAAGCGACACGGCATCCATAAGCGCAAGGCGATACTTGTCCGCCTTGGCTTCGGCACTCGATACGCGCCGTTTCATCCCACCGATATAGCGGCCAATGTGCTTTGTCCGATTGCACAGGTCGCACTTGGACGGATCGCCGCCGCAATCGACTATTGGAACAAAGTCGCGGTCGCGATTCTGCGGCCACGCCGGATGCGTACAGCCATAGACCCACTCCGGCCCAATCTGTGCGGGATGGCAGGACGGCGAGCAATGGTGTTCGCATTCCTTTCCGGTTGGAAAGTCGCCGTCGATATGTATTCCGTTCATTTCGCGCCCTCCTGATTCAGACTTCCAACAACGCCGTGCAGCTCTACGCCGCTATCTCGGCGAGGCTGACGGCTGGGGTTGGCAATACAGAGTGGGTGCGCGAACTCAACCACATCGTCTCCCCTAAAAGACGATACTCTATGCTCGCGCACCATAATGGTTGTTTTTGCCCAGCCGCCCATATCCATCGCAAAAGGCTTGTGGCAAATAGTACATTTTGAGTTTTTTGCACCTGGGCGACAGCGACAGTCAGATTTTTCCCATTTGTTCATACTATCGGGTCGAACTCTTTGTTTTTGATTAACTCACGCGAATCTCGCACAAGCCCATCTGCTTGTTCGAGATGCCCATGTGCGCGCGCCCAATCCAGCCATCTCTCGATGATGCCGTATGCGCGAAGAGTAAGCGCGTCGTTCGGGACTGGTCGCTGAAGCAGGCTATCAACATCTTTTTGATCCATAATTCTAACCTTTCTTATTTTTACGGCTGCCAACAACGCCGTCCAGGGTACGCGGCACAAGCCGCGTCCCCTGACGGCTGGGGTTCGCGTTTAGAAGCCTGCACGCCTCGTGTGCCTTGTCTGTCTGCCATTTCTCCAACACCCAATGCCCGGCCCCGTTCGTGCATTCGGGCGATGAAGGTTTGACATAACGTCCGTGCCAGGAGCAAACCACCCACGGGTAGTCCGCATGACATCCCGGCGTATCGTGATATTCAGGGTGTTCGGTGTCATACACAGCTACAACGCCGCTACGTTCCTCGACCCGAAATCGCGAACAAGGGCTTGCAGAACTATCGGCGGCAAGTTGCGGGGTTTCCATGATTAGGGTTCCTTTCGTGCCGCCGATGTCTGACGGCTGGGGTTCGGCTGACTATGGATTGCAACCACCTTCGGAACCGTCACGGTTATGAAGTCTCCGACTTTCGGCTCGTCGTGTTCATCGCGTCGAACGGTTATCCATGTAGTGCAGTCAGGCGCGAAGGCCACCTCCCATCCATTCTCCACCTCCGTCACTTTGCCTATCAAAGCGGAGGTCGTCTCAAACATATCCGCCGCCTTGAAGGTAAGGTGACAAACCCGCTTTTGCCGGATTGCGGACAGTAGAGCGTCCGCCACCTGCGCCACGTCTCCCCGCGCCTCAAGCAGGGCGCCAGACAGGATAAGCGCAAGGCGTCTCTTGGTGTCGCCCGCCGCCTGCTCGATTTCGGCCTTACGAGCTTCCGCCCTCTTTTTCTTCTGGGTGGCGTGAGCCTTTCGCATGGCCTTACGGTTCACAGCAAAGCCTTTCGGCACCCGCGCCTTTCCGCCCTTCGAGCCGCCTAAACGCCCAGCTTCGGCAACGGTCATTTTCTTTTTCGCGGCAACTGTTTTCACTTTCGTTTTTGTTTTCATCTGTGTTTTATCCTTTCGTTCGTTGGTTTGTTTTTGTAGTCATGTCGTAGCCTTTTCTCTCGTCTTGGTTTTCACGCGCCTCGTCCATCCGCTTCTGCTCCTCACGGCAAAGCGAACAGATAAGCTCCTCGTCGTCATTCAGGCTTCGCGGGTAGTAGTCCCCGCAAAGGTCGCAACGGACATTATAGGTGTACTCGTCCAGCGTTTTCATCTGTACGAAACCCATAATGCAAGTCCGGCAATCGTGAGCACAAACAGGCACAGCCCCAAAAAGTCCGCAAGACCTTTGAGGATAGCCCCTGCAATGCTGGGCATTTGTGCGCCTGCGAACTTGCTTGCTCGTTGCTTTTGCCGTGCGCGCCCAATGGCGCGCAGGATGTAGTAATTATTCAGGGTCATGTTCATTCCTTTCGTTTTGCTCTTTTTGCGACACGCCGTTTTTCCTATTTTACGACTCACTCAGAAAGAACTTTCCCTGCTTTGAAGCGTGTTTTTACGACTCCGCAGCACTCGACAATCAGGTCAGGAAACGAGATCGAAAACCTCTTTGCTGCGCGGTGTTCTTTTTCGCGGAGGCCGGGGATGATCTCTCCACTAGATTGCAAAATGGGAATGCAATGGAAACCAGCAGCTTCAGCTTTTTTCCCGTATCGCGTTCGCCGGCCGAATGACACGTCAACGCGCTCTTTTCCGTTGCACGCTTCGATACGCTCTCGGGCAAAGACGTTAGTCTTGACTTTGTATCCCGCTTTTTTCAGAGCTTCGATGGTCTGTTTTTTGTTCATTTTCTTTTCCTTCTGTTTTTGGGGTTGGGGTTGTTATGTAAAATCCACCAAACCGGCTTCGCGCAAGCTGACAAAGCCGGGGCGGCCTAAAACGATATGATCTAGGACATTTATCCCGATGATCTTCCCGGCGCTCACGGCTTGGCGGGTGGTGGCGATGTCTTCAGCGCTGGGGGTCGCGTCTCCGCTGGGGTGGTTGTGGGCGAGAATGACGGCCGCCGCTCCGTCCATGATGGCGGGGCGGAACACTTCGCGCATGTGGGAAAGGCTGGCATTGGCAATCCCGAGGGTCACAAGGTGGCGACGGATTAACTTGTTTTTGTTGTTGAGCGTCAAAACGATGACGGCTTCTTGTGCAAGCTGGGCCACGTCGTCAAGCAAGCGACGAACGGCTTTGGGTCCACGGATCATCTCGCCGGACGTTTCGCAAACAAGCGGCAATCCTCCGATGGTAAGGGCAACGGTCAATCCGGCTTCGTGTTTGGTGGTCATGTTTTTTCTCCTGTTTAGTTTCATTGTTTCATGCGTGGTTGATTCCACGCGGTCGCCACCCTGTCCTCCAAGGTGGCGAGCGCGAACAATCCTCCTAGTCGTCGAGCAAGTTGCGGCGGCGCGTGGATGCGCGGCGAAGGCGTGACAATTCCCTCTTTGCCCTGCGCTGTAGTTTTTCGCTGATACGCACCTTGCGCGGCCTCATTGGTTCACGTGCCGGCAATTCGATTTCCGGTTCTACTTTCATTTTCGTTTCTCCTGTTGTTTGCCGCGGAATCCGCCGCGGCTCGGAAAGTGGGGCAAGGGGTTTGTCTCCCCCTTGCCAGTGGGATCGGCTTGTTCTACGCCTTCGCGGCCTCGGTCTCGAAGTCCGGCTCTTCCGGGATCTCGAAGTCGTGCGCTTTCACCAGCGCGTCGATTTCCTTCCGAACCTTGCCCAGCAGTTCCTCGGCCACCTTGCCACCGTCGAAGCCTTCGTGCTTCGCCGTCAGCAAATCGTCGCGGAGGAACACGAGCGCCTGCACCTTGGCGCGTGTCGCCTTCCGGCCCTCGGATTGCCGACGCTTTTCTTCGCGTTCGGCCTTCCGTTGCTCGCGTATGGCGTCGCGTTCGGCCTTCACAGCGGATTTCCACGCTTTCAGGGCGTCCTGCGCTTCCGCCAGCTTTTCGTTGGCGTCCAGCTTGGATTTGTTTGCCTCGACAAAGTCGGCTTGCGCGGCTTTCAGCGCCGTTTCATCTTTTTTGATTGTTGCGACACTCACAGCGTGTTTCGCCATAGTGAGTTCCGCGCCAGCGTTAATTGCCGCAATTTTTGCGTTGCCGATGTCCAGTTGCAGTTTCGCCTCTTCCGCTTCCAGCCGCGCCGCTTTTTGTTCGGCGGTTTCTGGGGCGGTTTGAGCGTTGCTGATGGTTTTCTTCGTCATTTTCTTTTCTCCTGTTTGTTTTTTTGCCTTGCGCTTTTTTTCCGGCGGCAAGGCTTTGCCGGAAAGTCTGCCAGCTTTTCAGGAGGGGCGGCTGGCGGCCCCGAAAATATGCGGTTTTCAAAGAGCTTTTATATTTACATATAAAGTTGCATAATGCGCTTTAAGCGTCAAGTGTTTTTTCACTTTTTTTGAAAATAGTTTTATGTGGTTCTGCCGCAATGAGTTACGAAGGCGAAAAAATGCAATTATTGGCGTTTTTTGAGGGAGGGTGGAGGCCCGCCAGCCAAGCCGCCCGCCCCGCCCCCCACTGCCCGCCCCTCCCCGCCACCGGCCCAAGGCCAAGCCTTCCGCGCCGCGCCACCGGCAAGCCGCCCCCCCCGCCCCCAGCCAAGCCATGCCAATAGCCCCACCCTTTTCAGTCAGTCAGATTATGTATGTTCTGTATGTCTTGTCTGTCTGTTCTGTCTGTATGGCTACACGCCCCTACGGGGTCGCCAAGGCACCCTATAGGGTAGCTATAGGCACCCTATAGGGTAGCTATAGGCACCCTATGGGGTTGCCAAGGCACCCCTGCCGCCACCAGAATAACGCCCGTGTGTCGGTGCTATCCGACTAGGAAGATGTCGAGAAACCCGTTCTCGGTGGCGTTGACCTGCTTGACCAGCAGATTCGTCCACGTATCCCCAAGCGGAATAAGGGCAATGTCGCTCGGTCTCATCTGCGCAATGACGGTATTTCCGGCATACGCGATTTCAGCGAGGTCTGCCGTCCCTCTGTACCGCAAGAGAACATACCTTGGCCCGACAAGCGCGCTCCATCCGGTCATTGTGCTGTTGATGTTCTGCTGGGTGTTCTGGACAAGCTCAATCGTTGTCTTTATCCAGTTCCCGTCAACGGTGATATTCGAGGCGCTGAACCCGACGGACTCTTCCGGCAGTTGAAGGGTCATTGAGGCGTTAACGGTGATTTTCGTGCTCATTGCGAGTCCTCCATAGCGATTGTTTTTTTAAGCTCTTTTGTTACAAGTCTGTCAATTTCCATAAGCAGGGGGTTCCAGTCAAGCTCTGACTCTCTCCGCTTCTGGATGATGTGGCGGGCGTCGCGGCACATTTGGGCCATGCTGGGCCAACGCTTGTACAGGTGCAATGCCGCCGCCCCAAGCTCTCCTATGATGCGTTGCCGGTTCGGTGCCGCATAGCCAAACTCCCACGCCAAGGCGCTTGCAAGGGAAATATGTTTTTCTGCGCATTCCACGCATTGCGTGGCCGGATAAACAGGAGCTATCCTGCCGTTTTCGTCTTTGTGCCTTTCGCCGCAACAACTCATGGTTGCCCTCCCATTTGTTCTTCCAATTCCTGCGAGTTGCTCGGAATGGCATCCCACTCCGAAAAAGACCACACGCAATCTTCCGGCGCATCTGGGTCGCCTGGGTCTTCGCAAAACGGGCAGGGCGGAGGGTCCCAGTAGTCGGACATCGGATAAACTCGCGGACACGCGCAACGCTCGGCATAGGCGTCAATTTTTGCCTTGTGAGCCGTATAAACTTCAAGGGCGTCGGCCTTGCTCCTGAACGGCCCTTTCAGTCGCCTGACGTCCATTAGTATGTTCTCATCTCCAATGGAACCCCTATAGGCGCAGGCTTCGTCTGGAAATATATCAGGCCGGACAAAGGCCCTTCCCATTTCAGCATCAGCCCCAAGGTCAATGACCAATACAGGTGTTCGCACGGAGTATTTTTTCGGAGTTCCGCCGCCTATCGGGGTATAGGTAACAGTCAGGTCGAGCCTTGCGACGCATGTTTCCTCGTAATGCAGGCACTGCTTGGACACCGGAATACGCCATGCGTCTGTTATCTCCTCTCCAGCGTCGCTTTGGTTTGAGTCCCAATAGCTCGACTGCCCAAGGTATACGCGCTTGCCATCCTCGCATGGAATGTCTGTTACTTCGGCGATTTTCCGGCGGACGGGCGTATTCTGCTCACCAAGCGGTCCCTCCTCCCAAAGTTCGGCGCTTATCGTGCATTTGAACGGGGCTTTCCCCGTTTGGTGCTTAACGGTCGTCAGAACTCCGTAGCTCTGAACGGCTATTGGCGGCAGGAATCCGTTGCCAGCGCCTACATTTCCACCTTCAATGCGAATCCACAGGGCGGGAACCCTGTTGCCGTTTATGTCCAATATGTCCAAATAGGCTGGCCTGCCCGCGTATGGGTGGGGTATTCCTTCTGGGTGTTCCGGCGATTCCGTCCCCGGAATAAAGCTGGGAAAGGTTAAATACCCCCCGCCTTGGCCTATTTGCGTGCCACCCCACACCTGATGTCGGCACGGGCAAAGAGTGAATATGCCCCATCTGGCGCCGCACATGCAATAGTCAGAGCCGAAAAGAACGCCCTTGGACTTGTCACCCATGAGAAACGGGACGTTTGCCGTATCGGGGTTGTTGGGGTCGTCCAGTTGATAATTCCTTCTCCACAAAAGGCTCATGTCTGCGCCCCGCCTTGGCCGCACATGATTAAAAGCCCGTCGCAGTTGCCCATCATGATTTCCGTGTGCTCGCCGCCGGAAAGGTAGTCCTGGACAATGTCTGTTATCTTCCCGTCCTCCACCGTCACGCGCCCAGCCAGCTTCGAGCCGTGGCGCAACCCTCCGTTTGGGTTTTCGGGCGGCACGGACACGCCAGCATCCCCCAGCCTTATTTCAGCTTGCGGCCCAAGAGAGGCGTCTAGCCAAGAGTGAATCCACACGTAATAAATGCCATCCTCAGTGACAGTCTTGACGTCAGCCTCAACAGGCGCGTATGCCCCGTTTATTTTTACTGCACCGCAGTTGCCTACAGGGTCCAGCATTTCAGAACTGCCGTTCGTCACGCCGATCTTGCAAAGCGTGATCGTTCCGTTTTCGTCGTAGGTGCTGGCGTCGATGACGCGGAAATATGAGCGGTATTCAAAGGGTGAGGACTCGCCGCCGGTGCCGCCATGCTGTCGCGTTACACTGAATGTGATTGTTCCGTTTTTCCGCGAAGTGACACCGCCAATAATGCTCATTCCGTTCAGAAAGCGCCCAACCTGATTCATCCACGCGGCGACGTTTCGGAGCATTCCGACGCCGCGCCAGTTTGTTTTAAAATAACCATCTACGCTCATGCGTTCAGTCCATTATGAGGACGGGCGGGATGTCAACACCCATGTCATAGAGCTTCTTGAAAAGCTCCACACCTTTTTTCCGAACAAGCCGTTCTTCGTCCGTTTGCGGCAACTCCCGAATCTCGAACCCTGCCATTTTCGCCTTTTCGAGAGGGTCGGACACGCCGCGAAAACCAATGGTTCCGTCTTGTACTGCCCGCTCCAGCGCCCTGCTTGCGTCCATAGCCAATCCCTCTACTTCCCTTGCGTGTCGTCATCCAAGAGCTCGCCTTGCAGTTTCCAACTCTTGGGCGCCTTTTTCCATCTGTCGTAGTATGTCCATTCCTCCCTGATGACAATGACGCCTAGTCTGTGGTCTTCCGCAACAATGGATCTACCTGTAAGCATGTACGGCTTTCCGGGCGAAGCTAGGGTGTAAGACTTGTTCGGCCCGTAGTAAAGGGCAAAGGATGTTCTCGTTTTGCCAACATCTAGAGGGACGTTTTCCATGTGCAACGAAACGCGCATCGCCTGCAGGGTTGTTCTCGTCTGGTACTGAACCTGAATCCTTCGCTTGTCAAACCATGCCCAGTTGTCCTGCCCGTCGCCTTCAGACGGGTCAATTTTTTGCTTTTCCCGAATAGGCTTTCCGTTCTCGTCAAGGCATAACTCGTCAACCGTTCGGAAGTCAATCCCGTGCTGGATATTCACAAGCCACAGCCTATTCATCTTACTGCACTCCCTTCAAGTTGTTTGCGATTACCTCCAGATGCTCAACAGCCTTGCGCGTGTTTTCGGCTGTGCTTACCGCTGGGTCTTGCGACTGATGCTGTCCGTGCATCATGTCGAAAATCTCATTCAGACCGACGCTCCCCAGAACAGACGCCTGCTTCCACGTCTCACGCTTCCTGCTCCCGAAAGGTTGCTCAACCATTTTCAGCCCGTGTGCCAAATGAGGGGCAACCATTTTCACGCCGCCAGCAGATACCTTCCGCATGTCGTTCATCGGAACGCCGTTCGGCCCTATCCTGCGAGTATCCGCCGGTTCTCCCAATGCACCCGCGCCGGAACCGGAATCCTCGCTTAATAGCGTCTTCAATTCGTGCGTCAACTGCTTCCCCGTCAGTGCAAGTCTTGCCCGCTCCACGGGGTCGCTCTCCTCACGAAACCGCTTGCGCACCTGACCGATGCGCTTCTTCAGCCAGTCCTTACGCTCAAGACCAATAAGGGCGGACTCCTCTTTTATGTCACGCAGGGCGTCCTTCTCTTGATTTTTAATGGCATTTAGCCGCTCATTTACGGAAAGCAGCTCTTTATCTATAGCCAAGCGTTGTCTGTCGGCCTCAAGGCCAGTGCCAGTTATTACAGACCTTTCGGCAGTTAGGCGACTGTGTTCTGCTTGCAGCTTTGACTTTTCGTTCGGCAAGCCAGATAGAAACACGCGATTGTCATGCTCCGCCAAGTCCTTTTCGTATGCTTCCTTGGCCTCTCTCCTCTCTTTGGCCCTGCGCCTGCGTTCTTTCCTGCTAGATTTCTTCTTATCCTTGGCCTCGCGCTCTTTTCTGTCCTCCTCGTCCGACAATTCTTTTTCCCTTTTCCGCCACACTTCAAGGGCTTCAAAATACTGGGAGGTTAGCGACCTCGCCGCATCGAGCCGTTTCTTTGCTGCCTTCACCTTTTCTTCGAGTTCAGCCTTTTTGCCGTCGTCCCTTTTCCCCGATTTCTTGCTTTTCTCGTTAAAAGCGGCAAGGCGGCCTTCGGCGTTCAAGTGCTCTTGCGCGGCGCGCCTTTCCGCTTCAAAAGATTCGTTGTATGTCTTTTCCCATGAGCCGACAAAGAATCGGGCTGTCTCTAGGCTATTTTCCCCCGCCGCTTCCTTCTGTATTTGACCGAGCGGGCCGGTTCCATCACGCCGCTTTTGCTCGTTAATCCATTCATTCCTGTTGGTGTTGTGTTCCTTCTGTATTTGACCGAGTATCTTCGCAAGCTCTTTTGCGTCCTCGATGGCCTGCTTCGACTCCCTGTCGTGCCGGATTTTCAGAATAACCGGCGCGGACATTGCACTGATAATCCATGTCCACGGATTCAATAGCGCGGCCCGCGCCGCCGTTATTACTGCACTGCCACCAGTGGTAGCTTGCGCCGTCATCCTGACGAACAAAGACCGGAAAGAGAGTGCCGCGCCTTTAAAATCACCCGTAAGCAGTCGAGCGAAGCCGTTAAACGCTTGCCGCAGCGTCACGACGGACAAGCGCCCATTGGACGCGTCTTTCGCCAGCTCTTTCAGGGCTTGCGCGTATCCCTTCGCCGCAGTTCTGGCACTACGGAGTTCAATTCTTTGCGTTGCTATGCTTTCCGCCAGATTCTTAACTTCCGCCGCCGCAGCTCTCACGGACTCTGGGGCGGCATCGAGGTCGGGGATGGCGGTTCTCATTAGGCTTTGGTGTTCTTCAAGCCTCTTCCCTGCTGCTATGTATCTCGCGTTGTTTATTGGAGTCGAGCGCGTCCATGCGACATTTCGGGCATTACGGAGCTGCATTTCATATTGCATCTCCAATTCAATAAGTTTCTCTTTTTCTCTAATCGCCCCCCTAGCAAACTCCTTCTGTTCTTCGTAGAACCTTTTGGCCGCTATCAGCTCTTTTTCTAAAAACTGGAGTCTTTTTTCTGACGCGGCGATGGCCGTCTTTGCGTGTTCAAGTTGTTCGGCAGTCGCCTTTCGCGTCGCCTCGGCGTTCTGTTTCAGTTTCGACGCCGCATCTCCATCGTCAACGGCTATCTTGAATCTGACGGTATCACTCATGCTTGCTCTCCGGCCTGAAAGGTAGAGCGCGCCCAAGCCTGAAAGTCTGCCTCAACGCGGAAGTATTGACGACGTAGGGCGTGGTAGTTTTCAACCGTAAGCGAAGGCACGGCCTTTCCGAGTGCGGCGGCCATCTTTGCATCCGACAACGCCATCCTTTTTCGCATGTCGTCTTTTCGGGCCATGAGTTGAGCGCACGACATTCTGAACATCCAGTGTTCCGGCGGGAAACCGGCATACTCCGACATGAGTGCCGAAACAAGCGCACCCCAGTCCCTCGTTGGGAAATAGGATTCTTCCGAGTCCTCTGCGGACTCGCCCGCGCCGTCCTCTACGCCGTCCGCCCACACATTCATAAGCCACCCGACGGCAATCCTCAATGATTCCGCGCTGGCTTCAAGGTGGCGCATCCATTTTTGCGCCAGCTTGATTAGCTGTGAGTCCGGCATTGAGAACAAGGGTCGCAAATCCTCCGCGCTTCGGCCAAGAGACAAGACGTATCCTACGACAGCCCACCTGTCTGCGTCCTCCATGTTGTCGGCACGGATGCACAACTCCATTTGCGCTGGCGACGGCAACCACAACTTGGCGTTGCCCAAAACGAACGGTGCGTCTATGTCCGCGCACAGGATGGATTCAGGCGGCGCGCCCTCCATTTTAACGGCCAATTCCTCAAGCTCTTTCAGCCACCGCCAGCAGGAAATAGGGTCCAGTTGAACGCCGATTCTCTCCCCAACCACAACAAGGCTTTGCTCGGCCATAGGGTGAAGCCGGAACGCGCTTTTTTTCGCCGAAGACATGCCTTACACCCTCTTTCCGCCAGAACCCGCCACCCGACCGGCCCCAGAAGCTCCCTTCCGGCGCGCGCTGGCGTCAGGTTCGCCCGTGCCGCGTTTTCCAGACCCCACCCCTGCCCCCACCCCCCCACGGCCCCCCGACGCCTTGCGGGGGCATTCTTGGAGCTTGCGCCCGACTGCCCCCCCGACCGCCAACGCCACCGCCGCCACACGCACCTTGTCCTGCGCCCGATACGTTTTCCACGGCCCGCCGGAAAAGCGGCGCACGGCTTGATATACAGCAAATGCGGTGGCGCGGGAGATTGGCTTTCCCTCCGGCGTTGAGTCTGCGGAAAGGCAGTCGTGCATGAGAACGTCCGCCTGCTCGCGGGTGAGCGTGAGAAGCGACCAGTCCGCGCCCGACTTGCGAACGCGCACCGTGCCGGACTGGTAGGCTGAATCGTGGATAAGGTAAGAGCGTTCGGCATCATCTTCTTTTAACTGCAAACCCAACGCTTTTACCCGCTGGACGATTTTAGGAATGCTGCCTTTGTCGGTTTTGAACGCGCCAAGCGCGGGAGAAAACTCCAAGCCGGTTTTTTCGTCGCGGTAGCGCAACGGGTCGTGCGCATCAATCTCACACCAGAAAAGGCCGTTGCCGACGGGCGTGATTTTATACTTGCCCAAAAGTTCGCCTCGGTCTGGCTCGTCGGAAGCCGCGAACTTTTTCACCTCACGCGCCAAATACTTTGCGGCCATCATTGCAATCTTACTTGTCATGGCTCTCCTCCTCCTCGTCCTCACGAATCACGTCATCCACCATCCCGCACTTTCCGCGCAATGCGGATGCGTACTTTACAATCAAAACTTTCAGCTTGGTGATGGCTTTAGTCTGCTCTTGGAGTGCCGCGATAAATTGCTTGTCTTTTTCTTCGCGCAATTTGTCGTCGTGTTCCGTTCGCTTTTCCGATTTTTTCCATAAAGCCCAAACCGCGATTGCAAGGATTCCGGCGGGGCCGTAGTTTTCCAAGAGCGCGGCAAGGGTCAAAGGGTCTGGCGCGTCAGTCGGGAGCGTTGAGGCAACCGCACCGATGGAGAGAGCCCCGATGGAAATCTTCGTTATGAAATAGTCCCTCATTTCACTTGCTTTCCTCCTGCGCCGCGACAGCCTCTTTCGCCTTCTGGTAAAAATCATCTTTGATTTTGTCGGTGGTAAAGCACCCCGCGCAATTGCAGGCGATGATGGAGAGGATTGCGCAAAAGCTCACCACCATGCAGGCGCGAGAAATCTCCGTGTAAATCTTTTGCCGGTTTCGCTCGTACAGACTCACGGCCAGACCCCTTTCACAACGTTACTACGCCGCTTGCCCTTCACGTCCGTAATCACTGCCGCCCACGGGGTGCCTTTGCGTGGATAGCCATCCCAGCCTTTGTAATGGGTGAGGTGCGCAAGCGGCCTATCAGCGGCGGTGCTCCGGCCCCAATCAAACTTGCCGCCCCGCTCGAATACGCCGTCCCCGTCCTCATCAAAAAAGATGGCCCAAATATGCGTGACGTTTTCGTCTTTCACCGGCCATTTTTGGAAGCCTTCGCCGCCGTAGCTCAAAACCGGCGTACCGCCGCCACGGATTTTGACGCCGGTGATGGCACATGCTGGGTCGCGCACGGCCTTGGAGAAGTTTTCCCCGCCCCTGCTCCAAACCAGCTTATCAAATGCAACGGCATCCGCCACTGCCGGTTCCTGCGCGGGCGGTTGCTCCGGCGTCGGCTGCGTTGGCTCATTGCCAAGCTGCTGCTCCAGCCAATCCTTTGCCTTGTCCTTAACCGTCGAGCAGCCGACCAGCGCCAGCAGTGCGCCCACCATGATGATGTGTGCTGTGTCTTTCATTGTGTGTATTGCCCCGTCAAATCGAGCGTCTCTCCTTCTTGTGCTTCAAAAACGATGTCCGCCGGTTTTCCCCAGCCATAGACAACTGGAAAAGAGCAGGTGTAGCTGCCGGGAAGGATGTAGCGATATTCTTCCCGATGGAGAAGTTGTCTGCCATCCGGAGCAAGCCAGTAGCCAAAGCTGAATGGCTGGTTGCCAACGCCATTAAGCGCGTATGAGCCAACATACAGGTCGCACCATTCTTTCGCGATTTTGATATCTGCATTCGGCCAGGGATTTGCGATTACGGATAGCCGCGCCGCCTGAACATAGCTCACGCTGTAGGTGTTAGTAATTCCAGGGGAAATAACAAAACCATTTGTTTGCGGAGGAAACCACCCTTCATCTGTGTGCGTGTAAGAAACCCATGCCAGGCCCTCCGGATACACCCCGCTACCCAAGTTTCCATGAGGATTTGCACAGGTGAGTTGTAAGCCTCCGTACATTTTCCACTCAATGTTCACGTCGGTGGTCTGCGCGCCAGCCACATATACCTGCTTACCCCCAGGAGGGGCGTAGGAGCGCGTGGATTCATAGCCGGTGATATAGCTGACGTTGCCGGCGGGCAAATGCAGCGTAACGTCGTTTGTGAGCCAGGTCTCGCCGCCGTCCAGCGTGACCCGGACGACTTCCGGTAGCATCGTCGGGGCGGTGTGGGTGATCTCCAGGTAGCCCATCTGGGAATACGAATAGGCCCGAACGTTGTCCCAATCGTAGAGGATCACGGTCTTGTCGGCCGGCGTCACATAATAGTTGGTGTTGAGGCAATCGGCGAAGGTAACCGTCTGGGTCGAACCCCATGCCAGGTTCGAGACGGTGGCGCCGGACAGGTTCCAATTCGCGCCGGCGTCGATGCTCCACATGGCACCGTTCGAGGCCGCCGCGGAATCGAGGTTGACGGTGAGGGCGGCGGGCTTCTTTTCCCAGGTCGGACGAAGCGTCAGCGACTGCCCATTGGTGACGGTGATGTTCGTGGCGGCGGGAGTGACGAAATAATCGGGTTTCGTGGTGCTGAAAGTGATCTCGTATTCGCCGGGATAGAGGTATTGCGCGTCGGTTTTCCAGGCCCCGCCGTCAACGGCGTAGGAGGCGGAAAAACCCGAGTCGTTGACGAACTGGAGCTTGGCGGCCTTGGTCATCGTGAGCGTGACCAGGGATGTCGAAGACGCCGAACAGACAACGGACGAGGACGCCCCGTACCAGTACCAGAATGACGGCGCGTAAAGGTATTGATTCGCCACGCTCACGACGCTCGTGCCGACCCCGAGAGCGACCGGCGTATTGGCGGGATAATTCAACCAACGGCACTGGAAGTTCGTGACAACGGCCGCTGCCTCGGGCGGCTCGATCGAGACAGTCGCCTTCGCGGAACCATCGATCGTTGAGTAGACGATGCCGACCGTCGTGGTCCCTCTCCAGCCCGTCGAATGGCTGAATGGTTCAGGCGTGATGTAGGATGCTCCGGCCGAAGCGGGCGTAACCACATAGGACGCGTAGTTCGAGAATGGGCCGAAAATGGAGTGATAGCCCTGCAAGGAATATGGCGTGCCGCCGATGTCGAACGAGACGCCGGAGACGTTGGAGGTCACGAGGAGCCAGGAGCCAGCCGACCAAACGGCGGTTTTGTTCGTGGTCTGCCCGTTGGTGATGGCCACCGTCCATGGCGACGGCGGCAGATAGCCTGCGGCTTCGGCGAAGTGAAAGGTGTGGGTTCCGGCTGGCAGGTAGCAATAGGTGATCGGCGCGCCGCCGATCGAAACATTGGGCCAGTATGCGTTGTAGCTCTCGTTGAAGTCGTGATTGACGGTGCCCCACTTCGCGGTGACAACATTTCCGTCGGAATCCTTCACAACCGGTGATGGGTTATACGGCGCGCCCGGCCAGTCTGAATAATCGTAGTTCGTCATGACGAATGAGACCCGGCCCCACGACGTGCGGTTGGAAGGGACGGCCAGGGTCTCGCCGAAGATCACATTGGCCGCGAGCGGATCGGGCGTCACGTAGGCCGTCTCGTCGGAGTAGATGAACGTCTGGGGGCCGACGGGGGATGTGACCGATTGGCCGGCGGAGCAGGCATACTCGCCGCCGCCCCAGGTGATCGATCCCGGCCCGCCGAACGACACCTTGCCCTGGGGCGCGAAAGTCAGCGTCACGGTGTTGGTGAGGGCGCCGTAGGCATTGACCGTGGCGGTCGTGGGGCTCTTGAACCGCCATTCGCCGTTGGTGATCAGAAGCGGGTACGTTCCCTGTGACAGGTTGGTCACGACAGCCCCGTTCGTCCGCATGGTGACGCCGTAGTCCAGGCTCCAGCGTGCGCCGGACAGATAGGTGTGAGAGGGAGAGAACACGCAGCGGATCGCGCCGGGGAAGGCCGGATTCGGCGAAAATACGTCGTTCGTAACGTTGCCGTTGGTGGCGATGAACGACTCCAGGGCGGTGATCCGCGACAGCAAACTGGTCGAATAGAGCGAGTACACCGCGGCGGCGGTGTGCGGAACGGAATTGCTGAGCGCGCCGGTGACCATCCAAAACTCGTCGGTCGTGACATAGCCCTCCAGGTTGATCGTGAAATTCGTGGGGTCGAGGGTCATGTTGGTGATGGCGGCCACCTCGTTCGAGAGCGCCGTGAAGGCATCCCAGACCGGAGTGAAGTCCGCGCTGCCGCCGCCTTCGATGGTGCCGCGCTGGAGCGTCAGCGTCGTTGCCGTCGCCGTCGCGCCGGTAAGCGCGTTGCCGGTGCCGGTGATGGAGAGGTTCGTCCAGCCGGTGCCGCCGGAGGCCACGGTGAACTCAAGGATGCCGTCGTTGGTGGCGACGGTATGCGGCCCGTTGATCGTCGCGCCGAGGATCGTGCCTTGGGGCCAGTCGGTGATCGGCGCGTTCGTGCCGAGGGTGATGCTGCCCGCCGACACGGTGCCGGTTACCGCCATCATCGGCGTGTCGAAGTAAACGCCGCCCGCCGCGCGCGCAGAGAATTCGTTTGGGCGGTTCGTTCGGTTGAAGGGCGTCCCGCTGGAGTAGTCCGCGAAAACGAACGAGCCTAATGCGCCTTTTGCCGCCCGCCCGGCCGCGAAGCCTGCGTAGCCAGCGGACGCGCCCTCCCCCGCCGCGAAGCCGAAGTCGCCAGCGGACGTTTCCGACCCCGCCGCGAAGCCGTATTCGCCAGCGTACGTGCTCGACCCCGCCGCGAAGCCTGCGTAGCCAGCGGACGTGCCCGCCCCCGCCGCGAAGCCGAAGTCGCCAGCGGTCGTGCCCTCCCCCGCCGCGAAGCCGTAGTCGTCAGCGGACGTCCACCTCCCCGCCGCGAAGCCTGCGTGGCCAGCGGACGTGCCCGCCCCCGCCGCGAAGCCGTAGGAGCCAACATTTGTCGTCGCGCCGAATCCGCGGATGCTCGTGCCGAGCACCACCGGGCCGTTGTGGCCAGCCCGGCGACGGCGGACAGCGCCGCGGCGTCGGCCTCCTCTGTGAGATAGCCCGCCTCGGCGTGGTCGCCCCAGCCGTAGGCGGTGGCGGCTTGCTCGACTGCGGCCGTGTAGCCGGGCGTCGTCGCATAGACAACGGAGCCCGATGCCGCGGTCCAGGCGGGGTCGGTTTCGTCCACCACGATGTCGTCGAGCGGGCCGGTGGCGAGCCAGGCGGCGAACTCGGGGTCCACCTCCTCCTCGATGCCGCCGCCAGCCCCAAGCTCCACGCCGTTCATCGTCTCGTCACGGCGTTCGACACGGCGAAAACGTTGGTGCCGATTTCGGCGTAGATGCCGCCAGCTACGCGGAGGCTGAAGCTGTTTGGAATATTTGTGCGGTTGAAGGGCGTCCCGCCGGCGGAGTTGTCCGCGAAAACGAATGAACCGTCCGCGCCTTTTGCCGCCAGCCCCGCCGCGAAGCCTCCCTCGCCAGCGGACGTGTTCCACCCCGCCGCGAAGCCGTGTTCGCCAGCGGACGTGTTTATCCCCGCCGCGAAGCCGAAGTCGCCAGCGGACGTGTCCCTCCCAGCCGCGAAGCCGTATTCGCCAGCGGACGTGTTCACCCCCGCCGCGAAGCCGTAGGAGTCAGCGGACGTGCCCTCTCCCGCCGCGAAACCGTAGTCGCCAGCGGACGTGTCAAACCCCGCCGCGAAGCCTCCCTCGCCAGCGGACGTGCCCGCCCCCGCCGCGAAGCCGAAGTCGCCAGCGGACGTGTTCGCACCCGCCGCGAAGCCGTAGACGCCAGCGGACGTGTCCAACCCCGCCGCGAAGCCGTAGTAGCCAGCGGACGCGCCCTCCCCCGCCGCGAAACCGTAGTCGCCAGCGGACGTGTCAAACCCCGCCGCGAAGCCTCCCTCGCCAGCGGACGTGCCCGACCCCGCCGCGAAGCCTGCGTAGCCAGCGGACGTGCCAAACCCCGCCGCGAAGCCTGCGTCGTCAGCGGACGTGTTCGCCCCCGCCGCGAAGCCGTAGTCGCCAACATTTGTCGTCGCGCCGAATCCGCGGATGCTCGTGCCGAGAACGACAAGTCCGGCCGGACAGCGGCAGGTAGTCCGCCGCCGCCGAAGTAACCGACAGGTATTGCGTCGCCGCCTGCGCGCTCGGGAGGTAGCCAAGTAGCGTAGACGACAGCGCGTAGCCCGCCTCCGCGTGGTCGCCCCAGCCGTAAGCCGCGCTCCACGCCGCGAGGTTGCTCGATGTGATACCTGCCGCAGCCGATGCCGCGAAAATGGGGTCGGCCTCGGCGCTGAGCGCGCCGATGGCGTCGGGGGTAATGTCATCAATCCGGCCATCCAGCCGCCCCACCTGCGCATCTAGCGCCGCCAGCGGGTCGCTGTCGAGCCAGGCCGAAAAGTCTGGATCGCTTTCCTCGGTGAGATAGCCCGCCGCGCCGTGGTCGCCCCAGCCCTCGACAACATCCACGCGGCCGGAGACGGCGGCGACAGCCGACAGCGCAACGGCGTCGGTCTCTGCCGTGAGGTAGCCAGCCTCGCCGTGGTCGCCCCAGCCCTCGACAACGTCCACGCGACCGGAGACGGCGGCGACAGCGGACAGCGCAACGGCGTCGGTCTCTGCCGTGAGGTAGCCAGCCTCGCCGTGGTCGCCCCAGCCGAATGCGGCGGCGGCCTGCTCGACAGCGGCGGTGTAGCCGGGCGTCGTCGCATAGACAACGGAGCCCGATGCCGCGATCCAGGCGGGGTCGGTTTCGGCTGTCAGCGCGCCCAACTGCCCCGCGGTGACGCCGTGGGGGTTGTCGGTGTCGGTGGCGTGGGCGATCAAATTGCTCTCGACTCCGGCGACGGCGGCCAGGGCTGCGGTGTCGGTCTCCTCTGTGAGGTAGCCGGCGGCGGAGTGATCGCCCCAGCCATAGGCGGAGGCGGCCTGCTCGACGGCGGCCGTGTAGCCCGCGCTGGCCGCGTAGACGACGCTGCCTGAAACGGCAGTCCAGGCCGGGTCGGTCTCGGTGAAATCTGTGAGATAGCCCGCCGCGCCGTGGTCGCCCCAGCCCTCGACAACGTCCACGCGACCGGAGACAGCGGCGACCGCGGACAGCGCAACGTCGGCCTTCGTCGCAAGGTTAGAGGTCGCGGCGTCGGTGTATGCTTGCGCGTTTGTCTGCGCCTCTGATGCTCGCGTGTCCGCGTATTCGTTCGCGCTTTCTTCCGCCGCCGACGCCACGGATTCCGCGTAAGCGTGCGCGTTGGAGGTGGCGGCGTCCGTGTAAGCGTTCGCGTCCGCAACCGCTTCCGCCAGTTGGCCGGTCGTTACCTTGTTGGCAACTGCGCCGTCAATGTAGTCAGACAGGGAGCCAGCGACGTTCAGAAGCTGGGTATCCGTGTAGCTCTTGGACTCCGAGACAGCGGCGGCGGCGGCGGCATCCGTATAGCTTTCGCTGTCCGACTTCACCGCCGCGACAGAGTTGGACAAGTCGCTAATTGTTGCATAGTCGCCTGCCTCTTGGTAGTCGCCCTTCGGCTGGTATCTGGCGTCCCCGTCGTCCTCGGTCAGGCGCAATTCTATGGCCGCCTCTAGCTCGCCAACGGCTTGTTCTAGTTCTTGGATGACGCCGGAGCCGGTCGCTTCAATGGCCCTCCGTATGCGTTCTTCGAGCGCAAGCGGAACATACACCTCGCCGGTCTCACCGTCGGCAATTACCGCAATAGGGTCGTCGTCCGCCGCCAACGCGGACATGCCGAAGCAGAGCAGGATTGCAACCCAGATGGAAGCAACCACAATGCCGACTTCTCGCAAACATTTCATCCCGTACCTCCGTCAAAAAAGCCCTCCCTCCGCATTGCATGGCGGCGGAGGGGCTATTGCGAACCTTTTTGCCTTACGCCGCGATAAACTTGACGGCGGTAATGGTCAACTCGTGGAAGTTGCCTGACGGACGGTCGGGGCTAATGCTCGTGATGTTCCAGCCCTCACCGAGCGTAATGTTGTCCTTCGTCTTGTTTGTCACCGCCGTAATGGTTGCCGTTACGGTCAACCCATGAGAGCGGCCAATCAAGTGCTGGCCAACATTGTTCTGCCGGTCAAGGTGGTCAGAGTCCACGTCATAGCTGGCGGACTGAAT
>JAGVSR010000153.1 GCA_019137195.1 Alphaproteobacteria bacterium | reverse complement strand
GGCAGCGGATCAAAGAGGCATGTTCGCGCAAGAGCCTCGCCGAGGTTGCCAGTTACGAATACCCCCGAGGCAACGAAAAGGTGAGCGGGCCATCGATCAGGCTCGCTGAGGTCCTCGCTCAGTGCTGGGGCAATATGACGTATGGCGTGACTGAGCTTGAGCAGCGGGCCGGGGAATCGACGTGCATGGCCTACGCCTGGGACTTGGAGACCAACGTCCGCGCTGAAAAGACGTTTACGGTCCTCCACGAACGGAAGGCTCGCGGGAGAATCCAGAAACTGAGCGATCCGCGAGATGTCTACGAGATGGTGGCCAATCTCGGCGCGCGGCGTCAGAGGGCTTGTATCTTAGCTGTAATCCCAAAAGATATCGTTGACGCTGCGGTGGAGGAGTGCGAGCGGACTTTGGCGGGCGATACGAGAGAGCCGATTGCTGACCGGCTCAAGAAAATGTTGGACAAGTTCGGCGAGTTTGGGGTAACGAAAGACATGATCGAAAATCGGCAGGGCTACGCATTTGAGAGCTTCACCGAAAAGGACATTCTCTCACTGATTAAGGTTTACAACTCCATAAATGATGGCATGGGCAAGCGAGAGGACTACTTCGAGGTAGCCAAGCCACGGGGCGAGGATAGTGACTTGGCCGCGGAGTTTGAAAAAGCCAAAGAGGGGTTAACCGATGCAGATAACCAAGGCCAACTATTATGACCTGGATACGGAGCGGGAATACATGTCCCGCTCTCAGTATCGCGGCTTTCAACGATGCGAGGCTCAGCAGATGGCGATCCTCTCCGGCGAGTGGGTCGAGGCTCCATCTGAGGCCATGCTGATCGGGCAGTATGTTCACGCATGGTGCGAGGGCAAGCGGGACGAGTTCATCAGCGAGCACCCAGAGATGTTTACGAAGGCCGGAACCCTGCGGTCTGGCTATCAGCAGGCTAACGAGATGATCGCGACGCTCGCTGCCGACCCGCTGTGCATGTATATGCTGGAGGGCCAGAAAGAGGTCGTGTTTACTGCCGATTTTGCGGGGGCCAAGTGGCGGGCGATGGTGGACGTGTATAACCCGCAGAGGCGCCGAATCGTAGACCTCAAGACCACAAGGAGCATCTGGGAGGCCACGTGGAGCGAGAGGCATGGCGGGCGCGTCAGTTTTATTGAGCAATACGACTACCCACTACAGGCTGCGCTCTATTGCGAGATCGAGCGATTGGCCAATGGCAGGCCAGAGGGCGATTGGCCCGACTACTACATGGTTGCAGTGAGTAAGGACAGTGTGCCAGACAAAGAGGTCATTGACCTCAGAGACCCGGAGCGGTATCAAAAAGAGCTTGATTCAATCCGCGGCAACATGGGGCGCATTTCGGCTGTTAAGGCGGGGGAGCTTGAGCCGATCCGGTGCGAGAGCTGCGACTATTGCAGGGCCACGAAAGTTTTGAGGGGTGCGGTTTATTATGCGGATATTTAGGAGGTGGCGACATGCCAGCAGGGATGACGATTATGGCGGGGCTTGTGGTTGCGGGCATAATCGCGACGGCTCTCGTGTGGCATGAGCTGGATCGGGTTGGGCGGATAGTGGAAGAGGCGGAGAGGCGAAGGCTTGGACTGTCAAGGCCTATCAGAGAGGGTTCGGTGAAGCGGGGAGGAGTTAAGCCGAGGCCGACAACACCAAAGCCGGCGTATAGACCGCCGAGTCAGAAGGGGAGGCGGAATCCGTGATACCACCGCATGAGTTTCTTGCACGGAGAGACGAGCTTGAGTTTATGGCCGACATGAGACTCCACGGCATATCGCTTGAGCCCGTGGAGCAAAAGCCGGCTTACTACTCCAGGCCATCACGCAAGGCGAGAGACACCAAGAAGCGCAAGCGAAAGATGGCAGAGGGATCGAGGAGGCGGAATAGATGACCAGAGAGGAGCTTGAAAGGCTCAAAACCATAGATGGCCGGCTGCAGGAGCTTAAAGGACAAACAGGGATGGAGCTTCTCGCCGAGGCTCTGGAAGACATAATGAGCGCAGCCGACATCCTTGTGAATCGCAGGGACCATGTGACAGGGGATGTGGCACTCATACCCCGGACAAGCATCAGCAGGCTTGAGGTTGCGCTTGAGGAGGCGCGGAAGGCTTCGGATATATCGATCTCAACCGGGGCGGCCGTCACATGATGGTTCGATTTTCGGAAAAGCATCTCGCGGAGTTTTTGAGAGAGCGCGAGGTAGAAGCAAGCTAGGAGGGCTGCGAATGACTTGTAGGCTATGC
>JAGVSR010000069.1 GCA_019137195.1 Alphaproteobacteria bacterium | reverse complement strand
GAAGGGCGGGGAGTGTGCTCCTCATCGCCTTGCCGTTCGTCCTCGTGCTGGTCGCCTACGTGCTCGGTTCCGCCGCGCGGCTTGCCGACAATCCCGGCGACAAGCTATTGCCGAGCCTGGCCGCCATGGCCGACGCAGTGAGAAGCTACGCCTTCGTGGCTGATCCGAGAAGCGGCAACTACCTGCTTTGGTCCGACACCGCAGCCACTCTGATCCGCATTCTGACGGCTCTTGCGATCTCGACCACGATCGCTCTCTTCGCCGGAATATTCATCGGCCTCCTGCCCCTCGCACGGACGACGTTCGGCCCCATCGTCGCCGTCGCCTCCATGGTGCCGCCGCTTGCGCTGCTGCCCATCCTGTTCATCGTCATGGGGCTCGGCGAAGCCTCCAAGATCGCGCTCGTCGTCATCGGTACGACCCTGAAGCTCACCCGCGACGTGGCGCTCCGGGTCGAGGACATCCCGCACGAGCAGATCATCAAGGCCGAGACGCTTGGGGCCTCAACGTTCCAGATCGCCAGCCGCATCGTGCTGCCGCAGATCCTGCCGCGAATGATCGACGCCGTGCGCCTCGAGCTCGGGCCGGCATGGCTGTTCGTCATCGCCGCCGAAGCGATCGCCGCCGACTCGGGCCTCGGCTACCGCATCTTCCTCGTCCGCCGCTACCTCGCGATGGACGTCATCATCCCTTACGTCGCCTGGATCACGATACTGGCCTTCGTCATGGACTGGGGCTTGAAGGTGCTGCAGCGGAAGGCCTTTCCCTGGTTCGCCGCCGGGAGGCCGTCGTGAGCGCCATCGTCCTCGACAACGTGTGGAAGGAATACGGCGAGACCATCGTGCTCGAGGCCATCTCGCTCGCCTTCTCGCCGGGCTCCTTCATCGCCCTCGTCGGTCCGTCCGGCTGCGGTAAGACGACGTTCCTGCGCATGCTCCTCGGCGAGGAGCGCCCGTCGCGCGGACAGATCCTCGTCGACGGCCAGCCCTTGAAGCCCGAGCCCGACGCCGACCGCGGCGTGGTCTTTCAGCGCTACTCGGTGTTCCCGCACCTCTCCGTGCTCGGCAACGTGATGATCGGCCGCGAGCTCGAGCAGTCGCGTTTCGGCCGTCTGTGGGGCGCCGCGAGAAAGAAGGCCGCCGCCGAAGCCGAAGCCTTGATCGCCGCCGTTGGCCTCGCGGGCCACGAGGCGAAGTACCCCGCGGCGCTCTCGGGCGGCATGCAGCAGCGCCTTGCGCTGGCGCAGGCCCTTATGCGCAAGCCTAAGATCCTTCTCCTCGACGAGCCGTTCGGCGCACTCGATCCCGGCATCCGCGCCGACATCCACGCGCTGATGCAGTCGTTGTGGAACGAGCGCGGCATGACGGTCGTCATGGTCACCCACGATCTCTCGGAGGCCTTCCGTCTTGGAACGCGCGTTATCGCGCTGGAGCGCCGCCGCAACCGTCCCGAGGAAGCTGCGCGCTACGGCGCCACCGTCGAGCGCGACATCGAGGTGTGGCCGAAGAAGGTGCCGCTCGTCTTCAAGGATATGACGCCAGGTTTCCACGCGCCGGCCGTTTGAGTCCGCGCGAACGACGCGAGCGCGCAACGCGCTCTGGACGGGGACGGCCCCGCCCAGTCCGAAAATCCCGGGACGGCCCGGATCGATCGACGGTCGCCTGCGACAGCGCCGCCGCGGAGGTGAGGGAGCTATGGGAGCTGACTGCTACGAGGACGTCCTGCCGGGGGGCAAACACTGGTCATTCGTGATACGGCGCAATGCGAGGCTCCGGCTGGTCGACGTCGAGGGTGGCGCCAACGTCGGCATGCTGTTCTACAACCCGGTAACCCCGCTCGAGCGCTACAACGCGCCCGACACACTGAAGTGCCAGCACACATTCAAACTCACGGCGGGTCACTGCCTTTATTCTGACATGGGCCGAATCTTCTGCTCGATCGTCTCCGACAGCATGGGTTGGCACGACACGGTGTGCGGCAGCTCGACAAAAGCCAAGGTCGCCGCCAAGTGGGGAGAGAGCTCGTTTCAGAAGGACCGCAACGACTGGTACCAGAACGGCTTCGACAGCTTCCTCGTCGAGGCCGCTAAGAACGGCCTCGGGCGGCGCGATCTTGCATCGCCGGTCAACTGGTTCTCCAAAGTCGCCGTCGACGAGAAGGGACGGCTTGCGTTCGATCCCTGGGGCTCGTTCGCGGGCGCCTAGGTGGTTCTGCGGTTCGAGATGGATACGCTCGTGCTGCTCCACACCTGTCCTCATCCCATGAACCTGGCGGATCGCTATCCCTTTAAGCCCGTTCGCTATGAGATTGCGGCCGGCGAGCCGGCCGCTCCCGACGACAGCTGCCGCCTTTC
>JAGVSR010000129.1 GCA_019137195.1 Alphaproteobacteria bacterium | reverse complement strand
GGGACAACGCCTTGAGCTTGCGCGGGACGTCTGCCCCCTGCCCTCTCGACGGGCAACTCAGCATCTCGGGATGGAAAGCACCGTGCACGAGAATGTGCCCCGCCACTGAAATCCAGTACGGCGCGGCCGAGAGCGCGTCACTCGTTTGCGCGGCAAGGTCTTCTGCATCGGCTGCAGCCATGAGGTCGGCCAGCACGCGCGTTTTCTTGCCGTCTGGTTTGGTCAGGCTCTTCAATAGCCGCTCGTCATGATTGCCGCGTACGATGGCCATGGTGCCGGCGGCCAAGCGCGGCACCACCATGCGCAGGACGCCGACACTGTCCGGCCCCTTGTCAACGAGATCGCCCAGAAGCACGGGAAACGCGCCTTCTGCATCTGCCACAGCAAGAGCCTCGGCCAGAAGGTCGGTCATGCCGTGCACATCGCCAATGGCGACGATGGGGCGGGTCTTATGGATGGTTTCTGCGTTCATAGCGGCGCTGAATAAGTGCCGGATTTGGCGAACGCAAGGCACTGGTCAGTTGATCTGTAGCCGTATGCCGTCGAGGAGCAGCGTCGATACCGTGTTGATGTCGTTGGCCGTGCATCCGACCACGATGGGGGCAATACCGAGGGCTGGTCCGAACAGGCGTAGGACGCCGCCGACATCGGGCTCGTAGCGGTAGTGCAGGAGAATGCCGGTCGCAGGGTCGAGAGCCGACACTGGCTCGTCAAAATCGAGACGAGCCAGCGTGGCATCTGAGAACACGCGCCGGATGGTGATGTGGCGCATGGGACCTTAGGCGACTTTGGGTTTGGGGGCCGCTGCGGGAGCCGCATTGGTGTTGGAGGCTTCGAGTGCCTTGGCGCGACGGTCCATCACCTGCTGCGGCGTGGCCGACGAGAGGATGGTGCCGGCCTTGGTCTCGACCTTGGCGCGGAATGTCTGCTTCAGCGTGTATTCGTCCTCCTTGAGGCGATCGGCATCTTCCTTGGAGAACGCCTCGGCCGCCGTGATGTTGACCGCCGGCACGTAGCGTTCTGACCCCAAGTTCACGAGCGCAACGCCCTGGGCCCGCAATGCCTCAAGATTCTCGCGGGCGAGCTTCGAGGTCTTGTCGGTGAACTCGATACGGACCGAGACGCGGTCGGTATCGATATCGATGTTGCGCTTTTCCTTGAGGCTTGCCTTGGCACGATCTTTCTCGTCGTCGCTCAAGGGCCGAATGATACGCACGGTATCGAGAGGCACGACTTTCTGGGTGCCTTCATGGGTGGTGTATTTGAGAGCTGTGGTCATGGTCATCTCCTTCGTTGGCTGTTGAACCACGAGGGCGATGATGGCGGAGCATGACTCGCAATCACGCTGCGCTGCAGCACTCCGCAAGGGATGGAAGCCGGATGGCGGAGACCTTTCGGGGCTCCGTTCACGACAGCCCGGTCCGCCGATGCACGGCGGATGCGGCAATCACTTTCTGAAACTTCAGAATTTCCCACGACGTGAGAAATAACCAATCTTCTGTGGATTATTTCTCAAGTTAGGCCGTCAACACAGTCGGAGGCGTTCTTTGCGTGACGCGCACTCCCCTTCTGCGATCGGCAACCGCACGCCTTGCAGAACGGTGTGAAACCCCTGCTGCAAAGCTGCGCCAGGATGCAGACCCGCCCACCACTGGGCATTTTCGAAGATGGTCGTGAGCTTGTGGTTCTGCAGCGCCTTCAACGCACGGTATCTGGCGGATGGCAAATCTGCCGATGGCTGCGGGAAACGGTCGATAAGGCCGTAGGTGGCAGCGAATTGGTACTGCAGGTTCTGGACATCTCGTGAGGGTTCCCACGATGTGAAGGCCACGGCCGTCATGTCCCGCGAGAGCACGGGCGAAGCCCGCTCGCTCCAATAGAGCTTCAGGGTCTCGTGCCACTCCTCCCCGCTCATGATGGTGCAATGGGGGTTGTGCTGGTGAGGCAGGGCTTCAGGCGACAGGCTGTTGGGCGTCACCATGAAGATGCCCCGTGATAGGGCCGCCAGCAGATTGAGCGTATTGGCGAGCGGCCTTGTTGGCGTACCCATGTACCGCGAGAGCACCGGCACGGATGCCAAAACGTCGATGCAGTAGGCAAAATGTGCCTCGGTCACTGAGAGCTTGCTCAGTTCGGGAATAGCTGGATCGAACTTCACGACCTTGGTCTTCGGCCACTTGGCTACACCGAACTTCTGTTCGTAGGCCGCCACCAGCTCCGCCTCAGCCATCCCTTCCCCGTAGCGCTCCATCACAAAGGTCACGGATGGCAGCACCTCTTCCCACAGCTCGCGCGTGGTGGCGCGAACATGCATGATGCCAAGGCGTTTCTGGTGCGCGTCGATGATGCGGCCGACCCAGTCGACGAGGGTGCTGTGGCCGCTGCCGTAATCGAGCAGCG
>JAGVSR010000098.1 GCA_019137195.1 Alphaproteobacteria bacterium | reverse complement strand
TGTGCAGCCGTGACCCGTACCTTGATCCAGTCCGAGAGAACGACCGTGCCGCCGGTTACCGCCGAGCGATCGCCGCCGGATTCGCGAATGACGGGAGCGGACTCTCCGGTGACCGCGCTCGCGTTCACAGATGCAATACCCTCGATGACCTCACCATCGGCCGGGATTGTGTCACCGGCCTCGACCAGGACAACGTCGCCAGGTTCGAGATCGAGCGAGGATTTCGGCTCCCACAGGTCGTCGTTGGAGTCGTCGGGGTGAAGCAGGAGCTTGGCCTTGGTATCGCTTCCCGTTCGGCGAAGTGCATCGGCCTGTGCCTTGCCACGCCCTTCTGCTACGGCCTCGGCGAAGTTGGCGAACAGCACCGTGAACCAGAGCCAGAGAGCGATCTGGCTGGTGAACAGCAGGCCCGAAGCACCCGTCGCGAGGTCACGTAGGAAGACGAGGCTGACGATTGCCGCGACGACGCCCGTCACGAACATGACCGGGTTGCGCACCAGTGTAAGAGGCGCGAGCTTGCGCACGGCACTTACGGCTGCCTCAGATAGGATTGCGCGGTCGAAAAGATGGGGTGATGCGGTCTTGGACATGGGATTGACCTCAGAAGAGCGTGCTGCCGTGCATCAGGACGTGCTCGACGACGGGGCCGAGAGCGAGTGCCGGGAAATACTGCAAACCGCCGAGGATCAGGATCACGCCGGCGAGAAGGCCAATGAACAGCGGGCCATGTGTTGGAAAAGTTCCCACCGATGGCGGCGCCTTGCGCTTCGCGGCGATCGAGCCGGCAATCGCCATGACAGGGACGACATAGGCGAAGCGGCCAAGTAGCATGGCGAGCCCGAGCGTCGTATTGTACCAGGGCGTGTTGGCGTTGAGACCCGCGAACGCCGAGCCATTGTTGCCGGCGGCTGACGAATAGGCATAGAGCACCTCCGACAGTCCGTGCGGGCCGGCGTTGTTTAGGCTCTCAAGCGCCTTGGGCATCATGACCGAGACCGCGGTGAATCCAAGGATGGCGAACGGCAGGATCAGAAGTGCGAGCACGGCGAGCTTCATTTCGCGCGCTTCGATCTTCTTGCCGAGATACTCCGGCGTGCGTCCCACCATGAGACCGGCGACGAACACTGCCAGAATGGCCATCACGATCATGCCGTAAAGGCCCGAGCCCACTCCACCTGGAAGGATCTCGCCAAGCTGGATCAGGAACATCGGCACGAGTCCGCCAAGCGGCGTCAGCGAGTCGTGCATGGCATTGATCGCACCGCAGGACAGTCCGGTTGTGACGGCGATGTAGAGAGCGGACATCGCCTGCCCGAAGCGAACCTCCTTGCCCTCCATGTTGCCTGACGACGCATCGACACCCGCAGCGATCAGGAGCGGATTGCCCGCGCTTTCCGAGGCATAGACGATCATTGCGCTGCCGATAAGCAGAACGGCCATCGTCGCGAGGAGAGCAACGCCCTGGCGCAGGTCGCCGACCATGCGGCCGAATGTAAAGGTCAGCGCCGTCGAGACAACGAGCATGCTCCAGATCGATAGCATGTTGCTCCACGAGTTCGGGTTCTCGAACGGATGCGCTGCATTAGCGTTGAAGAAACCGCCGCCATTGGTGCCGAGCTGCTTGATAGCCTCCTGGCTGGCGACCGGGCCGAGCGCAATGGACTGCCGCGCCCCCTCGAGGGTCGTTGCTTCGAGGCCGGCCGAAAGCGTCTGCGGGATGCCGAGAGCTGCGAACGCAAGCGCCACTACGATCGATAGGGGCAGGAGCACATAGAGCGTCGCTCGTGTGACATCGACCCAGAAGTTGCCGAGCGTAGCGGCACTCGAGCGCGAGAACGCACGCCCCACCGCAACTGCCAGCGCGATGCCTGTAGCTGCCGAGAGGAAATTCTGCACCGTGAGACCTGCCATCTGGGTTAGATGGCTCATCGTCGACTCACCGGCATAGGACTGCCAGTTGGTATTAAAGCAGGACAAAGCCTGCCGCGTTGAATGCGAGCATGGCTAGTGTGTAGGCGAGCGCCGTCTGCTCGGTTTCCGGCTTTACCGACGCCAGGCGATAAAGGGCGCGCTCGACGGGTCGCACGATCGGGGCCAGGAAGGTCGCCTCCCCCTGGAACAGTCGCGCCATGTAGAGGCCGAGCGGCCAAGCCGCAGCGACCACGGCACCGAGCACGAGTGCGATTTGCAGCCATCCGACGATTGTCATGTGTGGGTCCCTTTGGGGGCGTCAGAATTTTTCAGGTTTTACGAGGGTGTAGACGAGGTAGAGACCAAGCCCGATCGCCACGGCCAGTCCGATCACGGGATCGCTCATGGCGGCACCTCACAGCCGACTGATGAGGTGTGCGTAGCCAGCCATCAGCGCAAAGCCGCCGATGCCGAGCGCGAGAAAAGCAAGATCCTGCATGGATGCCTCCGTTCAGTTGAAACGGAGGATCGGCATCGACGCATCAGTTTTCGATTGGAATCTGCGGCGTCCCGCATAAGGCGGGCATAAGGACCGCCGAGCCTATCCCGAGCGATCGGTTGTGGCATAGCGCGCAGACCGAGGCGCAGCTTCTCTGAACCCCGTGCCGGCTACAGGGGCCTTGCCGCCGCCACGGCCCAGGCGCACTCGGTAACAAAAGCCCGGCAGCGCTGCGCCTAGCCGTCGGCGAGACCCACCCGCCGACGCCCGCATGAGACTGGAAAATCCACGTTCCGGTGAGGGCCCGTTGGGGTGTGGCCCAGATCTGCAGGTGGGGCCGTCGGGGCAGGCCCAATTCATGTATGGAGGCCGCGCCGCTTTCGCCTATCGCGCCAGGGGTGCTGCCCCGCCAACCTGCCACCAGTACCCCGCACCCCCCACGACGGTATGTGCCGTCAGCGTTGTCTCGAATCGCCCGAGGCGTGGCTCCTCGCCGTTCCACCAACGCAGGAACTGGCGGGCGAGGTCGCCGGGAAGCATGAAGTTCAGGAACGACTCGTCGCCCGTCAGCGCGCCTTCGATGGAAGCCCACATCAGCTTGTATTCGAGGAAGTAGGACCAGTTGCCTTTGCGCAGCTCGATGCCGGCGAGGCCTTGCGCGGCTGGTCCGGCGTACTGGTACTCGTTGGTGCGGTCGTCTTTCGCACCGCCCGGGAACCATACCTCGACGTGCGGGATAGCAAAGCCGAAGCCGGCGCCGAAATAGGGCCGCACCTTGGGTGTGATCGCGAACGGGCGGACGAGGCCCGTGAAAATGAGCGTGTTGTGCCCATGCGTGAACTCGAAGCGCTCGATGACGTCGGTGAGCAGAATGCGCGATGGAGCCGGCTTGCCGTCGATGATGCCTTCGGCGTCGACGGTCTCGACGACGGGGTTCGAAAGCTTCCTGCCGTGGGCGCCTTTACCGAGCCGGGGGACGGCCTTGTTGTGCAGGAAATCGACCATGAAGCCGAGCGAGCCCCACCACTCGACGCTGCGAATGCCTCCGTCGATGGGGAAGTAGAGCATATCGCCGTCCCAGCCCATCTGCTTCAGTGTGAGGTCGGTGCCGCCGGGACGCGTCAGATGCACGTCGCTTCTGTGATAGAGCGGTCCGCCCGCATAACCAGCGATCAGAATCTCGCGTCCCGGCGTGCCGGCCGTACGCCTCGCCTCGGTGGCGGCTGTCGCAACGGGAACCGGCCCGTCGACCGCGCCTGGCTCCGAGGCCATCCAGGTTGCGGAATGGCTTGCGACCAGCATCAGCATGGCAGCGAGGCTCGCGAGCTGCTCACCCGTTGGGCTCCCGGCAAACGAGCGCTCACTGCGCGTCGGCGCAATGCTGAACATCCGAGCTTGCATGAGCCCCCCAGGAGCAGCTGCGAAATGGAATGCTAGGAGGGGCAGTGACCACACTCGCGGCCGGCTTGGCAAGTACGGTGATGCGGGAGTGATCGGATAGGCTGCCCGTTCGCGACTGGCGGCCGCCGCTTCCTGCAAGGGAACGTCAGGCTGCCGCTGATGCCAAGGCGCAGACCTCGCGGAATGGCGCCTAACGGGGCCCGAATCGCTATCGGGCGTACGGTGACGATTGCATGGACGAGTGCGATTGCGGATATGCTCCGGGCAGCTACAGTGGACCGGTCGGCTCGGCAATGTGGCGGATCTGCCGACATGGAAGGTATGCGGGCGGCAAATCCGGGTGCTCGAGTTCGAAGCCGTGAAGCAAGACTGCAGCGCAGCCGAGATGTGATCGCCGCCGCTTCACTCCGGTGCAGAGGGAGCAGGGGCCGGGGTGACGGCCTCGCTCAATCGAATACACGCTCCACGTTGCTCACGATCGCCTTGGACTTGAGGCCGGCAACGATGTGGTTGAGGTGGGTGAGGTCGAAAACCTCGATGGATATGCGCAGCTCCGTGAAGTCGGAGGCGCGTCGTGTCATCCTCAGGTTGTCGATGTTGCCGCCGGCCTGCCCGATGACGTCTGCAACCTGAGCGAGTGAGCCTGGCCGGTTCGGCGCGTGGACGACGATGACCGCAGGGAAGCGCTCGTTGGCGTCGGGGTTGGCCTCTAGGCTGACGTCGATCCAGCGAGCGTGCTCGAACTCCTGCAGGCGCGGTGAATGGATTTGGAAGATGCGGATGCCCTCGTCGGGGATGAGCACGCCGACGATGCGGTCGCCCGGGACGGCGCCGCCCGGCTCGAAATTGACCGGCATGTCGCGCAAGGAGCGTACTGCGAAGTTGCCGGCGTTTGCTCCCGCGGCCTGCCCCTTGGAGCCGTCCGAGTCCTGATCTGCGACCACCCCGATGCCGCCGGCCGCATCCGCGGGATCGGCCATGCGCTCGGTTTGCGAGGTGGTGAGGCGCGCCTTGAGCCCATGCACCTGCGAGAGGGTGAACCAGCCCTTCTGGCCGGCAGTCGGGTCGGGTCTTGCCGTGCGCTTGAAGGCAAGCCCGATGGCGCCTGGCGCTATGGCCTCCACTACGTCGTCGAGCGCAAGATCGCTTCTCGCTACCGCGCTCAGGGCCTCGTCCAGGGTTTTCATTCCGAGCTTCGGCAGGGCTTTTTTGACCACGTCGTCGCTGTAGGCGTGGTCGACGCGCTCGAGCGAAGCGGCGATGAGGCGGCGGCCTAGCTCGGCGTACTGCTTCTTCTGGGCGTCGCGAGCTGCACGGCGGATCGCGGAGCGGGCGCGTCCGGTGACGGCGAGGTTCTCCCAGGCTGCGGGCGGCGTGTGCGACCTCGATGTGCGGATCTCGACCTCGTCGCCGTTTCGGAGCCGGGTGTCGATCGGCACGTGGCGGCCGTTGACGGAGGCGCCGACCGCGGAGTTGCCGACGTCGGTGTGGACCGCGTAAGCGAAGTCGAGCGGCGTCGCGCCCCTCGGCAGGGCGATGAGCCGGCCCTTGGGCGTGAAGCAGAACACCTGGTCCTGAAACAGCTCGAGCTTGGTATGCTCGAGGAATTCCTCGGGGTTCGAGCCGTGGAGCAGCGTGTCGACGAGACTTCGGAGCCAGAAGTAGGGGCCGCTCTCCTTGGAGATGAGGTCCGGCACCGAGCTGGAGGTCGCGTTGCCGGCGTCCTTGTAGAGTGCGTGCGCGGCTACGCCGTACTCGGCGACCTGGTGCATCTCGCGGGTCCGGATCTGCAGCTCGACGCGCTGGTGGCGCGGACCGACCACGGTCGTGTGGATCGACTGGTAGTTGTTCTGCTTCGGTGTCGAGATGTAGTCCTTGAAGCGACCCGGCACCGTGCGCCACGTGGTGTGGGCGACACCAAGGACGCGGTAGCAATCGTCGATGGTCTCGACCCTGACGCGAAAGGCATAGATGTCGGAGAGCTGCTCGAGGCTGATCTGCTTGTTCTCCATCTTGCGCCAGATGGAGTAGGGTTTCTTCTCGCGTCCCGACACGTCGGCGGCGATGCCGACCTCGGCGAGCTTCGAGGCGAGCGCGCTGCGGATCTCCTCGACCAGACCGACATTCTTCTCGCGGATCTCGGCGAGCTTTTCTGTGACCGCGCGATAGGCGTCAGGGTTGAGCCAGCGAAAGGCGTGATCCTCGAGCTCGTCACGCAAGGCCTGCATACCCATGCGGCCGGCGAGCGGAGCGTAGATGTCGAGCGTCTCCTGCGAGTTCCTCTGCCGGCTCTCGGGCTTCATGTGCTCGAGCGTGCGCATGTTGTGAAGCCGGTCCGCGAGCTTGACCAGGAGCACACGGATGTCGGTCGAGATGGCGACCAGAAGCTTTCGGAAATTCTCGGCCTGCTCGGTCTGCTTGGAGACGAGATCGAGCTTGTTGATCTTGGTGAGGCCGTCGACGAGGGCGCCGATCTCGGGCCCGAATAGCTGGTCGATCTCGGCCTTGGTGGCGTCGGTGTCCTCGATGGTGTCGTGGAGAAGCGCGGTGGCGATGGTGGCGTCGTCGAGCTTCAGATCGGTCAGGATCGCGGCCACCTCGAGAGGGTGCGAGAAGTAGAGCTCTCCCGAGGCGCGCTTCTGGTTGCCGTGCGCCTTCATGGCATAGACGTAGGCGCGGTTGAGCAACGCCTCGTCAGCCTTGGGATCGTATTTCTGGACGCGCTCAACGAGCTCGTATTGCCGCATCATCCCCGCCGCACTCCTCTGGAGGACGGGTCATTGAAACCCGGCGCTCGCCGTCTCGGGAAGGCGACAGTTTCGCCTTTCGGCCGCCGGCGGCTCGCCTCAGCGACCGCGATCGCGCGGGCCGCCGGAGCCACCGATCGACGAGGAGGGCTCGAGCGGTGTCATGCTCTCGAGACCGCGCAGGAGCTGCTCCTCGGTCAGCACGTCGACCTGGGTGTCGCTCGCAGCGTCGTCGCGGCCGAGGATGGGGCCGCGGCGCTCGCTGACCACGACCGGGGCGGCACCCGCCTCCGGCTCGTCGACCTCGACGTTCTTCTGGATGGAGTGGATGAGGCTCTCACGCATGTCGTCGGCGGGAACCGAGCGATCGGCGATCTCACGCAGCGCAATAACCGGGTTCTTGTCGTTGTCGGGCTCGACGGTGAGTGCCGAGCCGTTGGCAATGGCGCGCGCGCGGTGAGCGGCGAGTAGCACCAGCTCGAAACGGTTGGGGACTTTGTCGACGCAATCCTCGACGGTGACGCGTGCCATCGGCGCTGAACCTCTCGCTTGTCAAGCTGCTGTGGGACTGAACGTGACAACAACAAAAGACCCGGCCCCGGTCAATGACCGGCCGAGCGTCACGCACCAATTTGTGTCACGAACGGAGGTAGAACGCAAGCCGGTGAAAAATGTGATCAAAAGGCGCGGGAGAATGACGCAGCAACGTCAAGGCGCCGGAGCTCCCTGCAACCTGTATCTAGCTGGATAGTGCAGGAAACACTGAAGTATTGGATTGTCGCGGGGAAGAGGAATCTAGTCGAGGATTTTCTGTTAAGGGGTTTTACGCACATCACATTTGCGCGGGACCGGCTTGACATAGCCTGCTTTTTTTTCCAGTTACGGTTGGCCCGTACCGATACAACGTGTCAGGCTGTGCGGCCGTTGGCCAAGATGATTGCCTCGGCTGAAAGTTTGTTGCATAAAGAGAAAAAAGCAACGATAAGGCTGTATTGAGCAGCTCTTAGAGGTGATGATGTTTTTCTATCCGAACGAGCGTGTGGCGCTGCTGATCGACGGTGCCAATCTTTATGCGACGTCGAAGGCGCTCGGTTTCGACATAGATTACAAGCGGTTGCTCGCTCTGTTCCGGTCAAAGGCGCATCTCGTGCGGGCGTTGTACTATACAGCGCTTGCGGAAGATCAGGAGTATTCGTCAATCCGGCCGTTGATCGACTGGCTCGACTACAATGGCTACACGATGGTTACAAAGCCTACGAAGGAGTTCACGGACGCGACCGGCCGGCGCAAGATCAAGGGCAATATGGACATCGAGCTGGCCGTCGATGCCATGCGGCTTGCCGAGAGTCTTGATCACATTGTCCTGTTCTCCGGCGACGGCGACTTCAAATCCCTGGTTGCGGCTCTGCAGCAGCGGGGGAAGAGGGTGAGCGTCGTGTCGACGTTGCAGACGCAGCCGCCAATGGTCTCCGACGAGCTTCGCCGCCAGGCCGACCAGTTCATCGATCTTGACGACCTGCAGAGCCAGATCGGCCGCGACCCGTCGCAGCGTCCGGCTCGCGAACCGCGCAGCTATTCACGCGGCAGCAGCACGGCCGGCCATGGCACGCACAGCTATAGCTCGCGCGAGGCGACCCCGGCGAGCTTCGTGGACGAGTCCGAGGAAGAGGTCTGAGCGAGGACAGCGGGCCGGTGCTCCGCTAGTCTCGGTGCCATGCCGTCGCTCATCTCCTCAACTGGACCGTGCCCTCCCGAAGCGCCGGGCGATTGCGCCCGCTGCGTCCGCCTTGTGGCCTTCCGTAACATCAACCGAGAGGCAGAGCCGGCCTGGTTCAACGGCCCGGTACCGTCGTTCGGTGCCGATAGGGCGCGGCTCCTCATCGTCGGGCTCGCCCCGGGGCTGCGCGGCGCCAACCGCACCGGCCGTCCGTTCACCGGCGACTACGCGGGTGAGCTTCTCTATTCGACGCTGCTCGCCTTCGGCTTCGCCACCGGCACCTATCGCGCCCAGCCGGACGACGGTCTCGCCCTCGTCGACTGCATGATCTCCAACGCTGTGCGCTGTGTGCCGCCCGAGAACAAGCCGCTCCCGGCCGAGATTTCAAACTGCCGCGATTTCCTCGCGGCGCGGATTGCGGCCCTTGGCAATCTGAAGGCAATTGTCGTGCTCGGACGCATCGCGCACGAGTCGACGCTGACGGCGCTCGGCGCGCGGAAGTCTGCCTTCGCGTTTGGTCACGGAGCCCGCCACGCAGTAAGGCCGGGCCTTGCGCTCTTCGACAGCTATCAATGCTCGCGCTACAACACGAATACCGGCCGGCTGACCGAGGAAATGTTCCATCAGGTGTTTCGGGACGTGGCGACGCACCTGAAGACGTGACGAGCGGAGCGGTGCAGGGCGGGCAAGCGGCGTAGGGCGGATGGTGCGAGGCTCTGGCCGAGCGAGTTGCGGCGCGACGGCGCGGCGGCCTATCGAGCGTCGTCCGGGTGCCATCGGAGGCGCCGTTCTCTCCGGCCTCCGGTCACTATCCATGCGACGGTCACGCGAACGGGCCGCCGTTGCTGCGGCCGGATTTGGCCCGGGTGCCACTGACCGCGAAGCGTACCGCTTCCTCGGCCGCGCGCACGACGGCTTTGGCTTTGTTGATACACTCCTGCTGCTCGTTCTCGGGGATCGAGTCGTAGACAACGCCGGCGCCCGCCTGCACGTGCAGCACGCCGTCCTTGACCAGCGCGGTGCGGAGCACGATCGCCGTATCCATCTCGCCGTCGGCCGTGAAATAGCCGACGCAGCCGGCATAGGGGCCGCGCTTCGACTTCTCGAGCTCGTCGATGATCTCCATCGCGCGAACTTTCGGGGCGCCCGAGACTGTACCGGCCGGGAAGCCCGCCATCAGCGCGTCGATGGCATCGTGGCCCTTGGCGAGCCGGCCGACGACGTTCGACACGATATGCATCACGTGGCTGTAGCGCTCGACCACGAACTGGTCGGTGACCTCGACCGTGCCGGTCCTTGCCACGCGCCCGACGTCGTTGCGGCCGAGATCCAAGAGCATCAGGTGCTCGGACCGCTCCTTCGGGTCCTTCAAGAGCGCGTCTGCGAGTGCCCGGTCCTCGACCTCGGTCGCGCCGCGGCGCGTTGTGCCGGCGATCGGGCGGATCGTCACCTGCCCGTCGCGCACGCGGACCAGGATCTCCGGCGAGGAGCCTGCAAGCGCAAAGCTGCCTAGGTCGAGATGGAAGAGGTAGGGCGAGGGGTTCAATCGGCGGAGTGCGCGGTAGAGCGCAAAGGAGGGAAGTGGGAACGGGGCCGAGAACCGCTGCGACAGCACCACCTGGAAGATGTCCCCGGCGCGGATGTACTCCTTGGCCTTCGCGACCATCGCCAGGAACTCGGATGGGCTCGTATTCGATCGCGGCTCGGGCGTGGCGAGCCTTTTGGTCGTGACTGTCGGATGCGCGATCGGCTGGTCGAGGGCCGTGACAGCAGCTTTGAGCCGGCCGACGGCAGCCTTGTACGCTTTCGCCGCGGGTGTCTTGGCATCGGGGCGAACCGGCGTGACGAGGCTCATCTCGTCGCGCACGGTGTCGAAGATGACGATCATGGTCGGGCGCATCATGATCGCATCTGGCACGTGTAGCGCATCCGGCTTCACGTTCGGCAGGTGCTCTACGAGGCGGATGGTGTCGTAGCCCATGTAGCCGAAGACGCCGGCGGCCATAGGCGGCAGCTCGGCCGGAAGCTCGAGGCGAGACTCGGCCAGCAGCGCACGCAGACTGTCGAGAGTCGGCTTCACGTCCCGCTTGAAGGCGTCCGGCTTCGCCTTCGGCGTCCGGTTGATCGCCGCCACTGCGTCCGACGCGCGCCAGACGAGGTCGGGCTCGATGCCGATTACCGAGTAGCGCCCGCGCGTGGCACCGCCTTCCACCGACTCGAGCAGGAAGCTCATGCCACCCGCACCCGCGAGCTTCATGTAGGCCGAGACCGGCGTCTCGAGATCCGCAACGAGCCGCGTCCAGACGACCTGTGCCTCGCCTTTCGCGTAGCGCTCGGCGAAGGCGTCGGCCGACGGTGCGACCTCGATGGTGGCGGACTTAGCTGTCATGGTGCTCATGGTCGGGCGTTACGCCTCTGCGTCACTCGTCGCTGGTACCGGTGAGGCGTTTCAGCTGCGCCTCGTCCACTTGGGTGCCGAGCCTGCTCTTGAGTGCGCCGACGTACGTGTTGATGGCATCGTTCTCGAGCTCGGCCTTGAGGCTGGTCGTGAGCGCCTTCCGCTCCTCGTCGGTCGGCGCTGGGGCGGCGACGATGTCGTCGACGCGGAAGATCGAGCGTGACTGGCCATTGGCAGTGGGTGCCGAGGCGGCCTTGCCCTTGGCGAGGCCGAAGGCGATGCGCATCGCCTGCTCGGTGAGATCGGGAGGGACGGTGTTGCGGGTCAGCGTGTCCTTCTTTTGCACCTTGTCACCGGCCTCCGCGGCCACCGTTTCGATGGCCTCGCCCGCGTTCAGCCGGTCGACCAGCGTCTTGGCGACATCGGCGATCTGCTTCTGGACCTCGGCCTCGGTCCAGTCGCTCTTGACCTCGTCCTTGACCGCCTCGAACTCCTTCTTCCGGGGTGCCGTGACGGTCTGCACGTCGTACCAGGCATAGCCGTCGCTGGCGAGCGTCACCGGCTCGTGCTCGGAGCCCTGCTCGGCGGAAAAAGCGGCGGACAGGATGGCGGCAGCGTCGGGGTGGTCGATGGCGGTCTTGCCGTCGGCGGTCTTGTTGTCGGCCGTGGCCTCGACCTCGAACAGCTTGAGCTTCTGGCTCGTCGCCGTATCGGCAAAGGTCTTGCCCGCGTTGCGGTCCTCCTCCACGAGGTCGGCGCGCTCCTGGAGAAGCGCGGTCGCCTTCTTCCTGGAGATGCTCTCGCGCACCTTGTCCTTCGCGTCCTCGAGCGTGCTCATCTTGCCGGGCTCGATCTCGATGGCGCGGACGAGCACGGTCGCAAACTTGCCCTCGACCGGGTCGGACACCGCGTCGCGAGCGAGAGCGAAGGCGGCCTTGGCGATAACCGGATCGATCATCTGGCTCTCGGACAGCCAGCCGAGGTTGATGTCGCTTTCCTTCGCGCCGGCATCCTTGGCGGCATCGACGAAGGTCTTCTTGCCGGACACGATCTGCTCACGGGCCGCGGCCGCGGCGTCCTTATCCTTGAAGGCGATCTGCTGCAGCCGGCGACGCTCGGGCTTGTCGTACGTGGCTTTGGTCGCCTCGTATGCCTCCTTGATTTCGTCGTCGGAGACCGGCACCTCCTTCATGAGGTCGTCGAGTGCGAGCACGATGACGGCGAGCTTGCGCGTCTCGGGCGTCATGTAGCTCTTGCCGTCGAAGTAGGCCTTGAGCGTCGCTTCGTCGGGCTCTGCCACCTTCGGCAGCTTGTCGCGCTTGATGTCGAAGTGCGAGAGGGTGCGGGTCTCGGCCTGATATGCGTGTCGCTCGTCGATCATCGCCTGCGGCACCGCGGTCGCCGCTGCGAGTGCGTCCGAGATCTGTCGCCTGAGCTCGTCCTCCCGATAGAGCTTCATGAAGGCCTGCTCGGACAGACCGGTTTGGCGCAGGAAGCTGTCGAAGGCGGAGCGCGAGAACTTGCCGTCGGCGCCCAGGAACTCCTTCTGCGACTTCAGGCGCTCGACGAGCGCCTGCTGTGACAGCCCGAGGTTCAGGGCGTCGGCCTGGGTGAGGAGCGCTGCCTGGCCGATGAGACCGTCCATCACCTGATGGTGCAGACCGAACCGTACCGCCATCTCGGTCGTGATTCGCTGGCCTGAGTTCTCGGAGAGCGTGGCCAGCCGGTTCTGGAACGCGTGCTGGAACCGGTCCGCGGTGATTGCTGTGGAGCCGACCTTGGCAAGCGGGGCGCGAGTGATGCTGCCGATGAAGTCGGACACGTTCCAGAATACGCCGAAGCTCAGAATGAGCAGCGCGAACAGAACCTTGGCAACCCAGCCTTGGGCGCCGCGGCGGAGAGCGTCGAGCATGGTGATGCGGTCTTCCGGTCGATGGGCGCCGGGGCGGCGCCGGATCGCCTTCCCTTGCGCCCGGTTGCATGATCCCTTTGGAGAGGGTGACGGACGGTTCGGGCATGATATGAAGCCCAGCCGTCCGCCGAATGCAAGGCCGGGAGACGGGGCTCGATGCCGCCCGCCCGCCCGGTGCCGCCAGTCCGATCGCCGAGGAGGTTCAATGTCCGTGCCCGCCGTCCGTCCGCTCGTTGCCGGCAACTGGAAGATGAACGGGGTCAAGGCCTCGCTCGCGGAGGCCATTGCAGTCGCCAAGGCCGTCGCTTCCGGGGCAGGTGCGGCCGACGTCATGATCTGTCCACCGGCCCCGCTGGTGATGGCCATGGCCGAAGCGCTGAAGGACACCGGGGTCGCGACCGGCGGCCAGGACTGCCACGCCGCCGTCTCGGGCGCTCACACCGGCGACATATCGGCCGAGATGCTGGCGGATGCTGGGGCGACGGCGGTCATCGTCGGCCATTCGGAGCGGCGCACCGATCACGGAGAGACCTCGGCCGCTGTCAGGGCCAAGGCGGAAGCGGCACACCGGGCCGGGCTCGTGGCCATCATTTGCATCGGCGAGACAGCCGGCGAGCGCCGTGCGGGTCTGACCCTCGCCGTCGTCCGGCGGCAGATCGCCGGATCCGTGCCCGCAGGGTCCAAGGCGGCCGCGACGGTTATCGCCTACGAGCCCGTGTGGGCCATCGGCACTGGCCTCACGCCGACGGCGGCCGAGGTGGCCGAGGTGCATGCCGCCATCAGGGCCGAGCTCGAGGCTCGCTTCGGCGCTGAAGGCAAGGGCATGCGCATTCTCTATGGTGGTTCGGTCAAGCCGTCGAATGCCGCCGAGCTGATGGCCGTTGCTCACGTGAATGGTGCGCTGGTCGGCGGCGCCAGCCTCAAAGCTGCTGATTTCATGGGTATCATCGCCGCCTATAAGCGCTGATACCGGCTTGCCTTTATTGGCTCCAGGCGTTTAGAGAGCAGGGAAATCCGAGGAGGCGGCTTCATGCCCAGGCGTCCCATCCGGCTTATCGCGTGCCTGCTCTCGCTTCCACTTCCGGCGCTCGCCCAGCCGCTCGGCAAGGAGGAATGCGAGAAGCTCAAGGCCGAGTACACGCGGATCGGGCAGACCGACCTCAAGGCCGATCTCGAGAAAGGTCCTGCGTGGGGGAAGTCGAACCTCCCGGCAGCCCGTCTCAAAGAGATTCAGGGCTACATCGAGCTCGAAGAGCAGTTTCTGTTCCGCTGTCCGCAGCCGAGGATCGTTCCGCTCACTCCCGAGGCCCAGGCGGCGCTATCGGCCGGGCCGGCGGCGCAATCCGGCAAGCCGGGTGCTGCCAAGGCGACTGGCGAGGAGAGCGGCGCGGTCAGCGAGGACGGTGGTCCGGCTGGCGGTCTCGGTGTCATACCGGGCGACGACAAGCCAAAGTCCAAGCCCAAGAAGCCGGTGGCCGTCCCTGCCAAGCCTGCGCCCGCCGCCAAGCCTGCTCAGGCCAAGAAGGCGGCCGCTCCGGTGCCGCTCGCGGGTGGAGACGTTAAGCCCGCCCCCATCGCACCGGCTGCAAAACCCTCCGTGACGATCAAGGTGCCCGCTACAACCAAGCCTGCAGTCAAGGTCTCGAAGCCCGACAGCACTGGCGCTGTTGAGGGTGCGGGCGCCAGCGCCACGCCCTGATCCGCGCGCCTTGATCCGCGCGCCTTGATCCGTCCGGGACGGCGCAGGGCATGCATGCGCCGCGCCCATTGGCCGCGACGGCTCGGGTCTTTAAGGCCGTAGGGGACTGGCGGGATCGGGACCTCTGGTGTAGAAGGCGCGCAATCTCCATCTAGCCTCGAGAAATTCCGGAGCGTTTTCGCCCATGATGACCGTTCTGCTCGTGATCCACCTCATGGTGGCGGCCGCTCTTGTCGGCGTCGTGCTCCTGCAGAAATCGGAGGGCGGCGCTCTCGGCATCGGCGGAGGCAACAGCGGCAGCTTCCTTTCCGGACGCGGTCAGGCCAATTTCCTGACCCGGGTAACGGCGGGGCTCGCGCTCGCGTTCTTCATCACCAGCCTGTCGATGACGTTCCTGTCGCGCAACTCCGCTCCCAAGGGCTCCGTGCTCGACACGCCGCCTGCGTCGACGGCCCCCGCCGAGGCCCCCGCGCCGGGCTCGGCCCCAGCCGGCGAGACCCCGGCCGACGCGCCGAAGGGCGGCATTCTCGACAAGCTGAAGTAGCGCCAGCCAAGGGCGGGTTGGCGTGCGCCGCACTAGCTGCGCTTGCCAGCCCTTCTGCTCGCTGATCACAATTTGCCGGTGGCTCGAGACATCCACGACCGGTCCCGGGTCTCCGCGTGATGGTGGAGGCAACCCGCGGCGTCCGAGACCGGTCATGGCGCTCGTTCCTCCCCCCGCGCGGGAAGGAAATCCGTTCTTCTCAAAATATGCCCGGAATGACGCGGGCGGTCCTGCGAGCGTAGCTGGCGTACTCGGGGAAGGCACTGGCGAGCACCCTCTCCTCATAGATCATGCGCCTCACCTGGAGCGCGAACTGCACGACGAGCAGTGTCAGCGCCGGCAGCGTGCGGAACTGAAGCATGATGCCGACGGTCGAGATCGCCTCGGCTGCATAGAGCGGGTGGCGCACGACGGCATAAGGGCCGGTCGTGACCAGCCGGCGCGCTTCGGGCATGGTGCTGAACGAGCGGCCGAGGCCCATGACGACGACGCTCGTCAGGACGGCGCTGATCGCAATCACTATCGTCGACGCGATCTCCCAGACGAGCTCTGGCTCGGGGCGGGTGAGGAAGGCGAAGCCGAAGAATGCTCCGGCGCCCATGACGGCCGTGAGACGGGGCAGCAGCCCTTCGGAGCGGGCGACGGGTCTCGAGCGCACCAGCGTCAGCAGAGCGAACACGACGAATACCGCGAGCGCGCCCGTTCGGGCAACGAGTGTCGCCGCATAGAGCGCAGGCGACAGCCGATGCCCGCCGAAGGCGATGTCGATGACGGCCTGGGTCTGCATCCAGATGCCGAGCGAAAAGTAGAGTAGCGCCGGCAGGCGCGTGAAGACGTCGTAATTGACGGTCGTACTTTCGCGCTCGTACCAAGCGGAAAAGCGCGACCTGACGGCCGTGCCCGAGATCATGTTGATGCCTCCGCCGCGAGCTTCTGGCGCGCACCGACTGCCGCCGTCTCGCGTGCTTCTCCAAGCATGCCGACTGCCGGTAAACGGAGGCTACCCGCGGGGCCGGTGCGTTTGATCCCCGTCAAGTCACATGCGGATTTGGTCGCATCATCGTTTCTGAGAGGTGTCTGCCGGCGGTTCGTCGCCCGCGATCTCGCCCAGGACCTCCTGGAAGTCGGCCGCCTCGCGAAAATCACGATAGACCGAGGCGAAGCGCACGTAGGCGACGGGATCGAGGCCGCGCAGTGCCTCCATGACGTAGGTGCCAATGGTGGACGAGGGGATCTCGCTCTCGCCCATGCTCTCGAGCTGGCGCACGATGCCCGACACCATGCGCTCGACGCGCTCGGGATCGAACGGCCGCTTTCTCAACGCCACGTCGACCGACTTGGCGAGCTTGTCGCGGTCGAAGGGTACCTTGCGGCCCGAGCGCTTGACGACCGTGAGCTCCCTCAATTGCACGCGCTCGAAGGTGGTGAAACGACCGCCGCAGTCCGGGCACACGCGCCGGCGCCGGATGGCAGCGTTCTCCTCGGTCGGGCGGCTATCCTTCACCTGCGTGTTCTCGCCCGCACAATAGGGGCATCGCATTTTCGTCTCTCCCGGCGGCCCGGCACGTACTTGCGTGCGGACCGGTATTTTTCGTTGAGGGAATCGTAACCTTAACGTCTCGTTAAAGGATGTTACCGCAGGATGAAAGAGTGCGGGGCGGCCGCAGCCGGAGTTGTCCGGACCGTCGCGGTGAGCCCCGTCTCTCCTGGAACCTGGGGATGTGCCATGCCCACTGAAACCGTTATGCGTACAGTTGGACTGCTGGCCGGCATGTATCTCGCCGGTCTTGTCGTTACCCTGATCTCGCTCGCTTCTCTCGAGGCCGCCGGCTTCAACCTGTCGATGCCCATGTGTACACCGGGCGAATGCCGGAGCGCGGTCGTTCTCCACCACGCCCCGCCGCTCGGCCCCGCGACCGCCGATGCCGGCAGGGAGCCTAGCGTGCTCGCTACCGCCGCACTCTACATGGCGAAGTTCTGATCGCGCTGCTCTGATGCGGAGGGTGGGTCAGACCGCAACCTGCCGTCGGGCCTCTGGTCCGAGGTGGCGGGTTGCGCGCTCCTCGCTAGCGTGACGAATCTGAAGTCCGCTCCATTCTCGCGGCTGGGCTCTTAAGCGGACTTCAGACTCTGAGCCACACCAGATCAGAGGCCTGCTAGTGTTTTTTCGACCGCGACGTTCGTTCAGATCGCGCCGCAGAATGTGACGAACCTCGCGGTCGGGGCACTAGCCCGCCCTACGACACCTGCCGCTTGGCCACGGCGTCGAATGCCATCAGGTCGCGGACGAGCGCTTCGAACTCTTTCAGCGGCACCATGTTGGGTCCGTCGGACGGCGCCTTGTCCGGGTTCTCGTGGGTCTCGATGAAGAGCCCCGCGACACCGACGGCGACGGCTGCGCGCGCAAGGACAGGCACGAAGCGCCTGTCGCCGCCAGACGACGTGCCTTGACCTCCCGGCTGCTGCACCGAGTGGGTCGCGTCGAAGATGACGGGCGCGCCGAGTTCGGCCATCTGCGGCAATGAGCGCATGTCGGCGACGAGGGTATTGTAGCCGAACGAGACGCCGCGCTCGGTGAGCAACACGTTCGGGTTGCCGGAGCCGACGACCTTGGCAACTACATTCCTCATGTCCCAGGGGGCGAGGAACTGGCCCTTCTTGACCTTTACGACCCGCCCTGTCACGGCGGCGGCGACGAGGAGGTCGGTCTGCCGGCACAGGAACGCCGGGATCTGCAGGATGTCGACCACCTCGGCCACGGGCGCACACTGGGCCGCCTCGTGGACGTCGGTGACGATGGGCAGGCCCAGGCTCTCGCGGATCTCGGCGAACACGGGAAGGGCTTGCGCGAGGCCGATGCCGCGCTTGCCCGAGAGCGAGGTGCGGTTCGCCTTGTCGAAGGAGCTCTTGTAGACGAGGCCAATGCCGAGGCGGCTGCAGATCTCCTTCAGGGCGGACGCCATCTCGAGCGCATGCACCCGGCTTTCCATCTGGCACGGGCCGGCCAGCACCGCGATCGGCAGGTCGTTGCCGAACGTGACATTGCCCGCTGCGACGTGCGCGTTGGGCCTCGGGGATTCGATCGCTGTCATGGAGCGCTCATAGCATGCCCGCACCCCGGCCGCGACCGGTGCGGCATTCTGATGTGCGGGAACTCGGCTTGCCCAGCCCTCTGCGGACGGGGCCTGCTCCACCGGACCGAGACGTCGGGACGAGCCGTTGGCCGGATCGAATTGCCGTCACCCTTTCTTCGGTCCGTGCCGTATCGGCTTCTGACCGCGGCCGAGCTTCTCGAAGCGGGGCAGGTCGTCGTGGAGATCGAACCAGGGCAGTTGCTCGCCGGTATGCACATGCGCGGTCGGGACGAAGGCGGCCGGATCCTCGAGCGTGCCGAGGTAGAGGTGAACCTCTCCCGGCCACTTCTCCTCGTTGGTGTAGGCCATGGGCGAGCCGCACTTGGGGCAGAAGTAGCGCCAGACGCCGGGCGACGACTCGTAGGCACCGGGTGTTCCCTCGAGGTAGCGGAACGCCGTGACCTTGACGCCGAGCATGGACGCCGCGGCCGACGAGGTGTGGCGTCGGCAGCTCTCGCAGTGGCAATAGGCCACCCAGTCAGGCTTGCCCTCGAATTCGTAGCGGATCGTCCCGCACAGGCAATGTCCGCGCGTCAACTTCATCGATCGTCTCCATTTCCCTGCAGCCAGAGAACGTTAGCTCCGCCGACGCGGGAGTCACAACAGTTTCACCGACGAGGCGCGTCGTTTTTTACGCTAGCTAAGTGAATGCCCGCGTGGTGACATTGTTTTCTGGCCTTATTGTACGAAAGGCCATAGGAGACATGGCCCGACCGCGCCGTGGGCAAAGCGGCGCGGATTTTTGCGGCCCAAAAAGCTCAACGTTGACAGCCGTCTAGGGAAGCGCGCGTATGAAGATTGTCATTGCCCCCGACTCCTTTAAGGAGAACCTGACCTCGCTCGAGGTGGCGACCGAGATCGAGAAGGGCATGCGCCGTGTTTGGCCGGACGCTGAGGTCGTCAAGGTGCCCATGGCCGACGGCGGCGAGGGTACCGTGCAGTCGCTGGTCGACGCCACCGGGGGCCAGATCGTCAAGTGCAAGGTCCTGGGCCCGCTTGGGAAGCCTGTTGAGGCCTCGTACGGCCTTCTCGGCGACGGGCGCACGGCGGTCATCGAGATGGCCGAGGCCTCCGGCCTGCCGCTTGTGCCGCGCGCTGAGCGCAATCCTCTCGCCACCTCCACCTTTGGCACCGGCCAGCTCGTCGACGACGCCATCAGCCGCGGCGCCGAGGAGATCATCGTCGGTCTCGGCGGCTCGGCTACCAACGACGGCGGCGCCGGCCTCGCCCAGGCGCTCGGCATCCGCTTCCTCGACTACCAGGGCGCGCCCATCACCGATCCGGTCGGTGGCGGCAGGCTGTGGGACATCGCGGCCATCGATACCCGCTGGGTCAATCCGGCGCTGTGCCGGGTCAAGGTATCGGTCGCATGCGACGTGACCAATCCGCTCACCGGAGAGAAGGGTGCGTCGCGCGTCTACGGTCCGCAGAAGGGAGCGACGCCGGCCATGGTCGACGAGCTCGACCGCAACCTCGCGCACTTCGCCTCGCTCATCCGCCGCGATGTCGGCATCGACATCGAGTCCGTTCCGGGCGCCGGTGCCGGCGGCGGTCTCGGCGCCGCTCTCATTGCGTTCACCAGCGCCACCTTGAAGCGCGGCGTCGAACTCGTGGTGGCTGCCACGGGCCTCGAGAACCACATGCAGGGCGCGGACCTTGCCATCACCGGCGAGGGGCGCGTCGACTTTCAGACCGCTTTCGGCAAGACCCCGTCGGGCGTCGCCAACGCAGCCAAGAAGTTCGGCGTGCCGGTCATCGCGATCGGCGGCGGCCTTTCCGACGACGCCAAAGGCGTGTTCGCCCATGGTATCGACGGCCTCGAAAGCGCGACGCCGAACGCCATGGACCTCGACACCGCCATCCGGAAGTCGCGCGCCTATCTGCAGGATGCCGGCGAGCGCGTCGCGCGCCTCATCGTCATCGGCCAGCGCATGGGAGCCGTCGAAGAGCCCGCCGAGAAGAAGCCCAAGGTGCAGAAGCTCGCCCGCGCGCTCATGAAGAGCCAGCTGTCGACCCGACCCATGCGCCTTCCTACGCTGCCCAAGCGCGGCGGTACGCAGCGGTAGCCAAGACTGGGCGTCGGGCGGGGTCGCCTCCGGGGAGGCATCCGGCCGGCGCATTAACCCGAGCCGACATTTCCGGACCGGCGCACACTATCCGCCACAATCGACAAGTGATATGCGGGCGTGGGAGCGTCCTTGCGCCTGATCATGTCCGGTCCGGCGGGATTCGCCTAGTCTCACGCCCGGTCTCGGGCATCAGCCGGCTTTGTCGGGGAGCCGGTCCGCAAGCATCGTCACGGGAGGAACATGATGTCGGAAGTCGACCCCTTCGAGCCCGGCTCTCACACCTTTACAGGCACCATCAAGGCGTGGCACGGCGCTTCGGCCGAGCTCGTTACAGAGAGCGGTCTCGTCATTGTGTTCTCGACCCAGGCGCAGGACCCGCTTCCGGTCGGCTCACGCGTGACCGTGACGCTGCGCAAGTTCCGCCCCCGCTATGCGCTCGTCAGCGCGCAGAAGCTGTGAGGCGCGCGGGCGTATAGGATCGTGAGTAGGCGCGGATCGAAGCGGATCCGTCTCCACCGACTAGTCACTGGCTAAAGATTTCGGCCGAGCCCGGGGGGAGAAGACCATGGCAACCAGCGCGCGAGCGTTCGTGGCGATCGTGTTCGGGCTGCTCGCTGTGGCATTCGTCGCCGAGACCGTCGTCCTCGTCGTCGAGTTCCGTGATGCGCACTGGCTCGCCTTTGCCACCCAGGACAGCCACACCTTCCTGTTCTTCCCGACGCTCGGCATCCTGGCGCTTGCCGCCTTCTATCTTCCTGCTGCGGCGCTGACCGATCTCTACTGGCGGCACGAACGGTGGGGGAAGCTGCAATTCGCCGCCGTCCTCGCCACGGTCGCCTATCTTGCGGCCAGCGTCGCCGTCGGTTTCGACGCAAGCCGCTTTCGGTCGGTTTGGGAGATCAAGCCGGGGGCCCTCGCAGCCGACACGCGTGAGCCCGTGGGGTGCGGCACGCCTGACGGGCCGGTCTGCGAGCGGATGGCGATCCTAGAGGCCATCGGAAATGTCGAGCAGGTGAGCCGCTCGCGGCTGGGCCTCAGCGATTTCATTCGCTCGTGTGCCGCCGACCGCCTGATGGAGCCGCCGCCGGAGCCCGAGCGGAAGCGCTTCTGCTTCGCCGCGACACCTCTGGACGAGCGCCCGCTCTTGACCTCGACCGAGGACTGCTGCCGCGCGCAGGATCGCTATCAGGAGCGCATCGGCGCGCTTGCCAACGACGGCGGCGGGCGGTCGCTGACGGGGACGGTGCATAGCCTCGTGCTGCCGTTCAAGGTGTTCTTCCTGATCGTCCTCGGCGTCATCAGCGTCGGTCTCGCGCTCAGGCACGAGAGCCTTTCGCGGCGCTATCCCGATTGCATCGGCCGTATCGACGCCGGCGTGGTGGTGGGAGCCGCGGCGATGATCTTCTTCCCCGTCATGAGCCAAGCCTTCGTCGAGACGGCGGACGCGCTCTACGGCACGGCGCAGAACGAGGGCTTCAAGCCGATCGTGCCGTTCATGAGCTTCGGCTTCGGAGCGTGGGCGCTGTTGCTCCTGCTATTCTTCTACCGCCGCCACGACCGCGAGGTGGAACTGGCCGGGAAGGCGCTCGGCGTGCTCGCGTCTGCGGTCGCGTTCGTCAAGTACGACCTCATCGTCGCGCTCATCAATCGCTTCGTCGGCTCGGGCGCCGGCTCCGACGCGATCCTGTTTCTCGTGCTCTTGACCGCCGCCGGTTTCGTCGCGCTGAGGACGCTGGGACGCCGCATGCCGAACGGGCAGGATCGCACAACCGCCTAGGAGTAGAGACCGCCATGTGGCGCCACTGGATCTCGAGGTGTCTCGCAGCGATGATCGCGGCCTGCCTCGTGCCGCTCGCGTTGCCGGAGGCACATGCCGACACGCTCGTATTTCATGCCGTCTCCTCCGGGCAGAGGGCCCTCGACCAGGGTGAGGGCGGCGGCAATCCGTTCGCGAGCGCGCTGATAGAGACCCTGCGGCGGCCGTCGCTCGCGCTCGGCGATCTTCCTGGAGCCTTGAAGGGTCTCACCCGCGACAAGAGCAAGGGGCGCATGACGGCGGATGTGCCGGTTGCGGCAGAGCCAGCCGGCTGGTCACTCGTGCCGGCAAAAGAGGGCGAGATGCGCGTCGCGCTCGTGCTCGTGGTCTCCGACTACAGCCGCGTCGGAGCGAAGTCGCTGCCCGGCGCAAAGCACGACGCCGAGCGCATCGCCGCAGCGCTGACCGGCGCCGGCTTTTCCATCAACGTCGCGCTCGATCTCGACCAGGAGGAGATGCGCGAGACGCTGGCCGAGTTCCATGATGTGAGCCGAGCGGCGGACGTGGCCCTCATCTATACGACGGGGCACGGCGTAGAGGTCGACGGAGGCACGTATCTGATCCCCGCCGACTATCCCATAAAGGAGCGCAACGCGGCGCTCGCCAACCGCGCCATGCCGCTCGCCGACATTGCCGCCGCTCCCGCCGCCAAGAGCGTCAACCTCGTCCTCTACGGCGGCTGCCGCGATAATCCGTTCGGTGGATAGGGCCGGCTCGCGAGGAACGTCGATCCGCGACCGCAGGTATGCGTACAACCGGGAAGCCGAGCCTCGCACGCTGGACCTTGTGCCGAGGGGCAATGGGGCTGGCTGACGGGCCTGCGAGACGTGCGACTACACCAATCGGCTCTGCTCGATGGCCGCGGCGATGAAGCTGCGGAAGAGGGGGTGCGGCTCGAACGGGCGCGATTTCAGCTCCGGGTGGAACTGGACGCCGATGAACCACGGGTGGTCCGGGTACTCGACCGTCTCAGGCAATAGTCCGTCGGGCGACAGGCCCGCGAACTTCAAGCCGGCCTTCTCCAGCGCCGCGCGGTACTTGGTGTTGACCTCGTAGCGGTGGCGATGGCGCTCGGAGATGCGGGTGTCGCCGTAGATGCCGGCAATGTGGCTGCCGGGCACGAGCGACGCCGGGAAGGCGCCCAACCGCATGGTGCCCCCGAGGTCGCCGCCGGCTTTGCGCTGCTCGAGCTCGTTGCCGCGCATCCACTCGGTCATCATGCCGACCACGGGTTCGCTGGTTGCCCCGAACTCGGTCGAGGAGGCACCCTTGACGCCGCACAGATTGCGCGCCGCCTCGAGGCAGGCCATCTGCATGCCGAAGCAGATGCCGAAATAGGGCACCTTTCGCTCGCGCGCGAACTTGGCAGCGAGAATCTTGCCTTCCGCGCCGCGCTCGCCGAAACCGCCGGGAACCAGGATGCCGTCGACGCCTTCGAGATGGGGCGCTGGGTCCTCGCTCTCGAACACCTCGCTCTCGATCCAGGCGAGCTTGACCTTCACGCGGTTGGCGATGCCGCCGTGGACGAGCGCCTCTATCAGCGACTTGTAGGCGTCCTTGAGGCCTGTGTACTTGCCGACGATGGCGATCGTCACCTCGCCCTCGGGGTTCTGGATGTTGCGCGATATGGTCTCCCAGCGGGAGAGATCGGGCTTCGGCGCGCCGGTGATGCCGAACGCGTTCAGAACCTCGCGGTCGAGCCCCTCGCGGTGATAGGCGAGCGGCACGTCGTAGATGGACGCGACGTCGAGGGCCTGGATGACGGCCTCCTCGCGCACGTTGCAGAAGAGCGCAATCTTCTTCCTCTCGCCCTTCGGCACGTCGCGGTCCGAGCGGCAGAGCAGGATGTCGGGCTGGATGCCGATCGAGCGCAGCTCCTTGACCGAATGCTGCGTCGGCTTGGTCTTGAGCTCGCCCGCGGACGGGATGTAGGGCATCAGCGTCAGGTGGACGTAGACGGCGGACCCCCGGGGCAGCTCGTTGCCGAGCTGGCGAATCGCCTCGAAGAACGGCAGGCCCTCGATGTCGCCGACCGTTCCGCCGATCTCGACCAGCACGAAGTCGACACCCTCGTTGCCGGTGACGACGAAATTCTTGATGGCATCCGTCACGTGCGGGATCACCTGCACCGTGCCGCCGAGATAGTCGCCGCGCCGCTCCTTGGCGAGGATGTCCTGGTAGATGCGCCCGGTGGTGATGTTGTCCGACTTCTGTGCCGGAACGCCCGTGAAGCGCTCGTAATGGCCGAGGTCGAGGTCGGTCTCCGCCCCGTCGTCGGTGACGAACACCTCGCCGTGCTGATAGGGGCTCATGGTCCCCGGATCGACGTTGAGATACGGGTCCAGCTTGCGCAGACGCACGGAGTACCCGCGCGCTTGCAGAAGCGCGCCGAGGGCGGCGGAAGCGAGACCTTTTCCAAGGGAGGAGACCACGCCACCGGTGATGAAGATGTACCGTTGCATGGGATTTTGGTTTGGCACGGGGCCTGACGAGTCTCAAAGCGGCAATTTGGCCACATCCACAGGGGCTTGGAAACCATATCTCGCGTCCGCCGCCGAGGCCCGGCCATGGGGAGCCGCAGGATGCAAAATTGTAAACTCGCCGATCGTATGTTGGCCGAGGCCGCGCGCACACGGAGGGTTCGAGCCGTGGATTTAAGTCGGATGCTCCGTCGATGAACCAGGACCGCCCGATGGCGACGTCGAAGCGCTCAACGACGCGAGGGCATCGCCTCTGCAGCGTCTGCTGGCGGACGCCGCGGGTCTGGCGATCACACGAGGCACTCTTCAGTCATTGTCGGTACTAGGCTCATGAACGGATTGTTGACGCGGCTCGGCCATGGCATGCGGGCTCTGCAACTCGGAATCATGATCCGGGGCCTGCTGTACGGCGGCTTCGCGTTCCTTCTCATGGGTGTCGTCAGCCTCGCCGACAACCGGACGCCTGCGGCCCCCAAGCCGGTCGTCCTCGAGGGCGTGGTGACAGGCAAGACCGAGCGGCCGATCCCGGGCTTCGAGGAGAAGATCTACCTGATCGAGATCGCGCCGGATGCAGCGGCGCAGGCTCGTGTGAGCCGTACGGTCGGCAAGCAGCGCTGGGACGCGACCCGGGTCGGCGACCGCTGGACCGATCCGGCGCCGGCCCGCTCCAAGCCGGCCGCACAACGGAAGGGCCTCGGGGACGCCATCCGCAGCATGGCCGTCGGTGCCATGATGCTCGCTGCTGCCGCGTTCCTGCGCCGGCGCCTCAAGGTGGTCGAGGACGCGTTCGAGGCGTCGAAGCAAGCCTCGGCCTCCGGCCCATCGCTGGCCAAGGCGCTGGGCGGCTTCCTCGATCGGGCGCGCAAGACCTACGAGGCGCAGCGCGCCGCCACCAGGGCCGCCGCCGCGTCGCCTGCCGTTGCGCCGTCGACGTCTGCCTCGCGCTCCACGCCGCCACCGAAGCCCACGCGGAAGGTGCCGGCGACGCCCGTCCGCCGCGCGAGCACGGTGACGCGCGCCGGGTGGATTTGAGCAGGCTGGGGTGACCCTCTCCGCTGTCATTCGTACCGACCTGCCCCGCGTCCTTCGTCATTCCGGACGGCATAAGCAAAGTGTCGCCGATCCGGGAGCCAGATGCAGGAGCCGTGCGCAGCACGTCCGACGATGTTGCCCGCGCTCGCGCGCGAGCTTTCCTCGGAGTCCCGACTCTCGTTCGGGCAATTGCCCTCACTCGGCCGGGATGACGGGTGGTGGGGGTGAAGGGCGCCAGCCGTAACCCGCCGCCCTTCGCGCAAGCCTCGACACCGCGGCGGATTGCTGCGCGAAGGCGCGCGTGATCCGGCCTACGTGCTCCTCCCCTCTGCGTCATGGCCGGGCTTGACCCCGCCATCCAGTGCAGCAGGCGAGATTGTGCGTGTGGCCCTGGATGGCCGGCTCGGAGGCCGGCCATGACGTGAGGAGGGGAGATACAGGAGGCGCGAAGGCGCGTCTAATCCGCCCTACGGGCTTGCTCCGCTGTCGACCCGGGGCTTGTCCCCAGGATCCATCGTGCAGCGATTTCGGGCAGTCGCTTGAAGCGCGGCCGCGCCTCGAGCGCCTGCCGCCCCATGGATCCCGGGCATGAAGGTCGGGATTACAACGCGTGTGGTTGGGACGGAGATACGCAGGGCGAGTTGAACCCGAGCGCAACCGGCTATTCTTTGTGCATGTTTCGGTGCCGGCGCGGATTGCGGCGCGAAGGCTCACCCAATAGACCCGCCGAGCTCTGCTCCCTTACTCGACCAGGCCCACTCGGAAATGATCCAAAAACTCGTAACATTTCTTGCCCTCCAGTGTGACGGGCGCGTGATCCTCTTGACGGTCGCCTGCCCACGGCCGATAGGAGTTGCCGAGTTGTTGCATGAGTATTTTCGTTGCGTAATCGGAAATCCCGTAACTGGTCCCGAGAATTTGGCGTCGGATTCGGCTCCGTTTAGGTTCGAGAAGTTCGAGGTTCTGTGGGAGGTATCCAAAGCCCAAAAACACGATGCATTCAGCGTTTGTTGTAAGAGACTCCAGATTGGATCGAGCAGTGCTTTCGATAGCCTGCTCGGTGAATGTTCGGATGTTCAGTGCTGTTCCTCTGAGATCGACGTTGTATGCTTGCCCAAAGCCGAGCTCCCCGTCACTCCCAGAGCAGGGAAGATTCCCTAAGCACCCATAAGGGTGAACAAGTCTTAGTGCGGAACAAAGCTCGGCTGCTTTGGTGTAACTCACTGAGAAAAGTCGCATAATGGAAATTCTGACGAACTGCTCGAATACACGATCGTAATTGAAGGTTATTACAGAAATGCGATCGAGCGCGCTCGGAACGTCCTCCCAACTTTTGCATCCCTGAAAGCAAGCCTGAGCGAAGATTTGAAGCCAAGATCCTCCGAAGTCACTCAAATTCCTCGATCGACTAGATTTGTCATGAAGTTCCAGCTTGCGACGTTCATGGCCGAGGATCAGATCAGCAATCGCAAGCTTGCAGCAAAAAACTAGATCGCTTTCCGCTGATTTAACTTCCAGAAAGTTGTCGATCGAACTAGAGAATTCAATGCCATCACGAACGATCTCGCCGATCTGAACAGCTCGCCTGGGATCGATCTTGGCCCGGGTTATTGTGGTCCAAAGGAGTGACTGTTTTGTTGAAATGTTAATCCCACCATCATGTCCGCGAAAGTTGAGGTGTTCTGCTACCTCCGTTTTGAGGGCGGCGCCTAACGGAAAGCCGGGACTGGCCGCGGCGCCCAAAACGAACAAAGTGTTGCGCTTGAACATGCCAACCCAGCTCTGAAGCGACAAATAAAGCAGGGGCCAGACCCTTTCGGGTCTGACCCCGAACACATCACGAGCACCCGCTCGTATTCCCGCACGTATCGCACTTGAGGCACGTCCCGTTCCGCACCATCGTGAAGTTGGCGCAGGACTCACACGCGATGCCTTCGTAGCCTTTGAGGCGGGCTTCGGCGATGCGGTCGGCCTTGGAGCCGGCGCGCGCCTTCACCGTCACCTTCTGCTCTTGCACCACCGTCCTCTGGAACATGACCTCGGTGTCAGGCTTCAAGGCCGTGGCGCCCTCGGTCATGGGATAGGTCGTGAGACCCTCCGAGACGCGCGCCACGGCATTGACCGAGGTCCCGCCCGAGTCGCCATGCGAGGCATGCACGCCGCCCCGCGTCGCGATCCTGAGCGGATTGCCGCGCATGAAGCCCTTCGACACCACGCGCGTCACGCTCTCCGGCAGGTCGAGGTCGAGCTGGGCGTCGGTGGCGTCGTCGCCCGAGCCGAGGCCCGTCTCGCCGACGATCTCGCGCGGGTCGACGTGCGCGAGGTCATGACGCGACAGGTACGACACCGCGAGCTCGCGGAAGATGTAGTCGAGGATCGAGGTCGCGTTCTTGATGGTCTCGTTGCCCTGCACGAGGCCCGCGGGCTCGAAGCGGGTGAAGGTGAAGGCCTCCACGTACTCCTCGAGCGGCACGCCGTATTGCAGCCCGAGCGACACCGCGATGGCGAAGTTGTTCATCAAGCTGCGGAAGGCGGCGCCCTCCTTGTGCATGTCGATGAACAGCTCACCCAGGCGCCCGTCGTCGTACTCGCCGGTCCGGAGATAGACCTTGTGTCCGCCGACGGTCGCCTTCTGGGTGTAGCCCTTGCGGCGGCCCGGCAGCTTCTCGCGCTCGCGCATGTGGCCGTTCTCGCGCTCGACCTCGAGCTGGGCCTCGAGCTCGTGTACGCGGGCCGCAAGCTTCTCGGCGAGAGCCACCACGCGGTGGGCGGCCGGTGCCGAGGCGAGGAGGGCTTCCGCCGTATCCTCCTGCTCATCGTCGGTGTCGCCGAGGAGCTGCGAGTTCAACGGCTGCGACAGCTTCGAGCCGTCGCGGTAGAGCGCGTTGGCCTTGAGCGCGAGCCGCCAGGACAGCATATAGCTCTCCTTGCAGTCCTCGACGGTCGCATCGTTCGGCATGTTGATGGTCTTCGAGATGGCGCCCGAGATGAACGGCTGCGACGCCGCCATCATGCGGATGTGGCTCTCGACCGAGAGGTAGCGCTTGCCGATGCGCCCGCACGGGTTGGCGCAGTCGAAGACTGCAAGGTGCTCGGACCTCAGGAAGGGCGCGCCCTCGACCGTCATGGTGCCGCAGACGTGGTTGTTGGCGGCCTCGACCTCCTTCTTGGAGAAGCCCATGTGCTGGAAGAGGTCGAACGCGGGATCGCTGAGCTTCTCGGACGGAACCTTCAAGGTGTTGACCAGGAAGTCCTCGCCGAGGGTCCACTTGTTGAACACGAACTTGATGTCGAAGGCGGTCGCCAGGCCGCTTTCGATCTTGGCGATGATCTCGTCCGTGAAGCCGCGCGCCTTGAGCGAGGCATTGTTGATGGCGGGCGCCTGCTTCAAGGAGCCGTGACCGACCGCGTAGGCCTCGATCTCGGCGATCTCGTGCTCCTTGTAGCCGAGCGCGCGCAACGCCTGCGGCACCTGCTGATTGATGATCTTGAAGTAGCCGCCGCCGGCAAGCTTCTTGAACTTCACGAGCGCGAAGTCGGGCTCGATGCCGGTCGTGTCGCAGTCCATGACGAGGCCGATGGTGCCGGTCGGCGCCACAACCGTCGCCTGCGCGTTGCGGAAGCCGTGCGCCTGGCCGAGGCCGATGGCGTGGTCCCAGGCGCGCTTGGCCGCTTCGACGAGGCGAGCGTCAGCAAGGCTCTTGTGGTCGAGCGGCACCGGCGCCACCGACAGCTTCTCGTAGCCTGCCCGCTCGCCGTAGGCCGCGCGGCGGTGATTGCGGACGACGCGCAGCATGTCGGCGCGGTTCGGCTCGTAGCCGGGGAAGGGCCCGAGCTCCTGTGCCATCTCTGCGGACGTGGCGTAGGCGACGCCGGTCATGATGGCCGAGATGGCGCCGCAGATGGCGCGGCCCTCGGCCGAGTCGTAAGGGATGCCGGACGCCATCAGCAGGCCGCCGATGTTGGCGAAGCCGAGGCCGAGCGTGCGGTAGCGGTAGGAAAGCTCCGCGATCTGCTTCGACGGGAACTGCGCCATCAGGACCGAGATCTCGAGCACGACCGTCCACAGACGGCAGGCGTGCTCGAAGGCCTCGACGTCGAAGGAGTGGTCCTCGCGACGGAACATCATGAGGTTCAGCGAGGCCAGATTGCACGCCGTGTCGTCGAGGAACATGTACTCCGAGCACGGGTTGGAGGCGCGGATCGGACCCGACTTGGGGCAGGTGTGCCAGTCGTTGATGGTGGTGTGGAACTGGATGCCGGGGTCGGCCGATGCCCACGCAGCATGGCCGATGCTCTCCCACAGGTCGCGCGCCTTCAGGGTCTTCACGACCTTCTTGGTCGTACGCGAGGTGAGCGCCCAGTCCTTGTCGTCGACGACCGCGTTCAGGAACGCGTCGGTGACGCGCACCGAGTTGTTCGAGTTCTGGCCCGAGACCGTGAGGTAGGCCTCGCTGTCCCAATCGGTATCATAGATGGCGAAGTCGATGTCCTTGTAGCCCTGCTTCGCGAACTGGACGACGCGGAGCACGTAGTTCATCGGCACGCCGTCGCGCTTGGCTTCGCGAATGGCCTGCTTGAGCTTGGGGTTCTTGGCGGCGTCGAAGCAGCGCTCGTCCTTGCCCGCCTCCGGCAGGACGTCGTCGGCCTCGCAGTTGACGCACGCCTTCATCACGGCCTTCAAGCGCGCCTGGCAGATCTTGGAGCCGGTGACGAGGGCGGCAACCTTTTGCTCCTCCTTCACCTTCCAGTTGATGTATTCCTCGATGTCGGGGTGATCGACGTCGACGACGCACATCTTGGCCGCGCGGCGCGTGGTGCCGCCGGACTTGATGGCGCCGGCCGCGCGGTCGCCGATCTTCAGGAAGCTCATGAGGCCCGACGACTTGCCGCCGCCCGAGAGGCGCTCGTTGGCGCCGCGGAGGTCGGAGAAGTTCGAGCCGGTGCCCGAGCCGTATTTGAAGAGGCGCGCTTCGCGGACCCAAAGGTCCATGATGCCGTTCTCGTTGACGAGGTCGTCATTGACCGACTGGATGAAGCAGGCGTGCGGCTGGGGATGCTCGTAGGCGGAGGTGGAGGCCGTGAGCTCGCCCGTCTCGTGATCGACGTAGAAGTGGCCCTGGCCGGGGCCGTCGATGCCGTAGGCCCAATGGAGCCCGGTGTTGAACCACTGCGGGCTGTTGGGGGCACCCATCTGCATGGCCAGCATGTAGCGGTGCTCGTCGAAGAAGGCGCGCGCGTCCTCCTCGTCCGTGAAGTAGCCACCCTTCCAGCCCCAGTAGGTCCAGGTCCCGGCCAGGCGGTCGAACACCTGCCGGCCGTCGCCTTCGCCGACGATCCGCTGCTCCTTCGGCAGGTCTGCGAGCGCCCGCTCGTCCGGCACCGACCGCCACAGCCAGGAGGGAACCTGCGTCTCCTCGACCTTCTTCAAGCGCGAGGGGACGCCCGCCTTGCGGAAGTACTTCTGGGCCAGGATGTCGGCCGCGACCTGGCTCCAGTGCTCGGGCACGTCGAAGCCATCGAGGCGGAAGACGATCGAGCCGTCGGGGTTCTTGATCTCGGACGTGGCGCGGCGGAACGCGATCGTCTCGTAGGGCGACCGGCCCGCGGTGGTGAAGCGCCGTGTGATTTTCATCTATTCCCCCAACGTTTCTGGCGTGTTCGTGACAAAGGCGGAACGCACGACGCTACCAACAGGACGGGCCCCTCGCCCGGCGAGCGCACACAGCAAACCCTGCACGGAAAACGCGCCCCAAAGGACGTGCCGTCGCAAACGCTGGTGCTGGCTCAATTCTGGCTGATGTCGGCGGGCTCAGGCGACACACGATCCCCGCGCCGACAGAAGGGAAGCTAGGACGATTCGAGCCGTTCGTCACGGGTGGCGCCCCTATATATTGGGGCTGCACAGGCAACCGGCGCTATATCTAGTGGCTGTTGGCGACCTGGGGATTGACAGGTGGAAAGGCGAGCATTTCGAGGGAGCTGGCCGATCTGGCTTCGGGCGGCCCCCTGTTGAGAGCGCGGAATTCCTGGCCCGTGCCGCCGTCATGACCGGAGGCTAGTGCGATTCCGTACCATCGGACTGTTGCAATTCGGCCGCGATCCTTGGTCCGCTGGACGCGTCAAGGTGGCCGGAGTAAGAGCGCACGCTAGAGAGACCAGTCGGGGACCGGAAACGCGATGGGCCTATTCAAGGAAATCTTCTGCTGGTGGGGCGGCAACACGTGGGGCACGCGGCTCGCCATCTGGCGCCAGGGCCGGCTCGTCGGCGAGGACGAGCTTGGCAACAAGTACTACGAGCAGAAGCCGGGCCGCACGGGTCCGCTCGGCCGCCCGCGGCGCTGGGTAACCTACAAGAACTTGTCCGAGGCCTCGCTGGTGTCCCCCGACTGGCACGGGTGGCTCCATTACACCCACGACACGCCGCCCACAAAGGAGGACTACCGTCCCCGTCCGTGGCAGAAGCCGCACAGGCCGAACATGACCGGCACGCGCGAGGCCTGGCGGCCCCAGGGCTCGATCCTTGCCGCCGGCCAGCGTCCCAAGGCGACCGGCGACTACAAGCCTTGGACGCCGGGCTGATCCGTCCGGCCTTGCCTCTCGGCAGGGCGCGCGACGCAGTCTATGGGTGGAGTGCGGCCTTGCTGCCGCCCACATGCCGGGTTCTCGTTGTGGGGTTCCGGTCCGGCAGCTTGCAGTCTCCGTCCGCGTGAGGTGAGAGAGGCGACTCCTTTGACGAAGGCAATCCCGAACACGAGCTTGAGCCGCACCCTCCTCGCCTCTGCCCTGGCGTCGGGCGCCCTCGCCGCCGCAACGCCTGCCAGTGCAGAGCGCATAGAGAACGGCGTTGCCGTGTTCTCGGCCCTCGACAAGGTAACGGCCACCATCAAGAAGCTCGAGGTGCCCCTCAACGAGACAGTCGAGTTCGGTGCCCTCAAGGTGACCCCCCGCGTGTGCTACTCGCGCCCTCCGACCGAGCAGCCGAAGACGACGACGTTCGTGGAGGTCGACGAGGTAGGCCTCGACGGCGGGCAGAAGCGTCTCTTCACCGGCTGGATGTTCGCGGAGAGCCCGGCTTTGAACGCGGTCGAGCATCCCGTATTCGATGTCTGGCTGACGGGCTGCGCCCAGCCGAAGAGCCAGGTCGCCCAGAGACCGGTTGTGACGCCGGCAGGTGATGCCGCTGGCGCCAACGTTCCGGCAGGTGAGGCTGGCGAGGCTCCTCCCGCCGACCTGCCGCGCCGCCGCGTGCGCCGCTGAGCTTCTGTAGGCTCGCTCCGGTCCAGGGCAGATGCCCGATCCTCGTGGTCTTCGAAGTCGATCCGAAGCACCAGGAGATGGACTCTGGACGCTATTGGAAAGTGTCCGCCGGGTGTTAGGACACATGCTGGCGGACCCTGGACCCGACGGCCGGCCTGTCTTCCGCCGTTCCTCGGCTTTTTGCGAACGCGAAGTAACCGTATTCACACTGTTCCACCGGGAACAGTCGCATCCAGCGCGAGGCTGGCATGTTGAGACTTGCATCGGCGTCGCGCCCGGTGCAGTTTTGTCACGGGAAGCAACCTTGCGAGCGTGCCATGACCAACACCCGCACCATTGCTTACGACGCCGTCCTGACGATCTTGTACGTGGGCTTCTTCGCCGCCATGCTGTGCGTGTCGCTCACACTTCTGGCGCACCACGCCTTCGAGCTGCCGATGAGCCCTGCGCACACGGCGGTGGCCGCCGTCAATCTCGCCGGCTGGCTTGCACTGCCGCTGTTCCCGAAGATTTACCGCCGGCTGACCGGACATACGTTCGCTTGGCGCTCGAACGGTGTGCTCGACGGCACGGTCGAAGCCTGAGCTCCGAAATCACGGCGGAGGTGTCTCGCCTCCGCAGCACTCGAACGGCTGAGCCGGGCTCGGCCCGCTGTTGTTGTGTCGGCTTTGGCGTCGCATCCGGAGACGATTTGAGCGGTTGACGCCGCGTCGGCGGCAGTCGATTGAGGCCGTGCGCGGACCAGCCTCGAGTGACGATCCCGGCACCGGGGCCGCGCGGCGGCTCGAGAGGTGTCGATGCAGACCATCGTGTGCATGAAGTGGGGAACACGCTATCCAGCGGAGTTCGCCAACCGGCTGTGGTCGATGATCAAGCGTAACACCCGCCGCGAGACGCGCCTCGTCTGCTACACCGACGACTTCACCGGGCTCGATCCCGAAATCGTCGCCTACCCCCTGCCGCCGATTGTCATTCCCGAGCGCGTGTCCCGAAAGCCCTGGCGCAAGATCTCACTGTGGGCGCCCGAGCTGCCCGGTCTTGCGGGTGACGTCCTCTTCATGGACCTCGACCTCGTCGTCACCGGCAGCCTCGACGAGTTCTTCGACTTCGAGCCGACGAAGACGTTCTGCGTCATCGAGAACTGGACGCAGATGGGCTCCGGCATCGGCAATACCTCGGTCTACCGCTTCCGCGTCGGCGCACATTCCTACATCTACGATCAGTTCCAGAAGGACGGCGAGGGCACACTTGCGCGTTTCCCGAACAGCCAGACCTACATCTCTCGCACCATACGCGAAAAGACCTTCTGGCCGGCAGAGTGGTGCGAGAGCTTCAAGCACACGCTGATGCCGCGCTGGCCGCTGAACTTCGTGCTCACGACGAAGCTACCGCCTGCAACCAAGGTCGTTGCCTTCACCGGCAAGCCCGATCCCGACGAGGCGCGCGACGGCCGCTGGGAGGCGCCGTGGTACAAGAAGATCTACAAGCACGTGCGCCCGACGCCCTGGATCGCCGAGCATTGGCGGTGACAGGCCGAGCCGCAGCCGCGACGGGCGCGCCGAGAGTGGCGCAAGCGCCATTTGCCACTCGAGGCCGGCTACTCATGGCGGGCGCGTGGCAGCGGGGATGCTCCTCGCCCGGGCGGCGAGCAGGAGCAGCATAGGCCCGGTGGCTATCAAGGTCTGGTACCAGTTTTGCCAGATGCCGTAGCTAGAGGCCATCAAGACGGCCGTCATAGCGAGCTGGCCGTGCAGGATCTGCTGGTCGGGCGAGGCCCAGGACTTCGAGGCGCGGATGGCGGCAAAGCCGAGCCAGGCAAAGAGTGCGGCGCCAATGGCGCCTAGCTCGTAGAAGACCTGCAGGTAGGCGTTGTGCGCGTGGGGCTTCAGCGGCGTCGCCCGCGGAGCAGCCTCGCCTTCTTTTCGGGGTCCCTCGCCCGGCCCTGTGGCGCCTGCGCCTGCCTGCTTCATGCGCTTGTGCTGCTTGTAGAGATCCTGGGTGGCGTTGGTGCCGATGCCGAGCACCGGGTGCTTGGCGATCTCCTCGGCCGTGTAGGACCAGATCTGCAACCGGTCCCGGGGCAGGAAGAACAGCAGCTCCGAGATCTCCGCCTGATAGCGCGAGGCGGCGTGAACCATTGGCAACATGAGCACTGCAGCCACGAACCAGCTGGCAACGAGGAGGCGGCGGGCGTCGTCGAGGGAAAAAAACGAGATTCCGGCGAGGAGGGCGCTCACGGCCAGCGCGGCCTGCGTCGGCTGATGGCCGGTGAAGGCGAGGATCAGAAGCGCCGTGAGGCCGAGTCCGCTGACCACGATCCGCCGCGTCGTGCCGCGCAAGGCCCGCGCGGCCATCAGGAGAGCAGGCCAGAGAAGCAGCGC
>JAGVSR010000056.1 GCA_019137195.1 Alphaproteobacteria bacterium | reverse complement strand
GCTGGCGACAGCTGACCATCGCGGCAGTCGTAGTCGGCTCGTTTGCGCTTGTCCATTGCCCGCGCGGGATAAGTACTGCCGCGGCCAAGCCAGATTCCGTCGTCTCCGATTGCCATGGCGGGACCGCACTGCCGTCGCAGGTCGCCTCGATGTTGTCCGAAATCCTGGCTGCAGTGCATGCCGGCCGCATCGAGGACTTGAGGAACGCCATCGAGTGGAACGAGTTGCCGCCCGAGCTCGGCAACGCGGCCGGCACCGACCCGATCCAGCATCTGAAGTCGCTCTCCGCCGATGGTGAAGGACGCGAGATCCTAGCCATTATCGCCAACGTGCTCGCCACCGCGCCGGCGAAGCTTCCGATCGGCGCGGACCCCGAGAACAATGCCGTCTACGTCTGGCCCGGCATCGCCGAAAAGCCGCTCGACCGCCTTGCGCCGTCTGATTACGTCGAACTTCTGCGCCTCATGCCGCAAAAGGAGGCAACCGATATGATCGCGGCCAAGAAGTGGACTTGGTGGCGGCTTGCCATCGGCGCCGACGGAACTTGGCTCACGTTCATGCGTCATCGCTGATCTCGATCCGGACGCGACGGCGGCCGGACCGCGAGCGCCGAGCGGCCGTCACGGTTGAACGCCGTGTGCGATCTCCGGGCTAGGGTTGCATCGTCAGCGATCATTCGGCGAAATGCCATCGTCGCAGCGCTCGGGTGGCCTTCACTGGCCACAATTCCGGCCTATATGTCGTAGGGTCGCCGGCCGACCGTCCCTGGCAGCCGGTCCCGCTGGTTCCGGCGTTTGAGAGGAGTTCGTGAATGCAGCTGCAAAGCGTGCCCGTGCATGGCGTGCTCATGGCATTGATCGTCCTGATGGCGTTCTCCACGCCCGCAGCTGCAGACGACATGAGCCCGTGGGGCGTATGGAGCGACGGCGCGCGCCTCAAGCCGTCGAAGCGCTCGACCGAGACGTCGCCGTCGATGCTTCCGCCTTCCTACGCGGGGTTCGGCGGGCTGGCCCCGGCGGAGCAGCCGAGCCGCAAGGTTGTCGAACTCGCCGACGGCGGACGCCGGCCCGAGATTTCGCCCGATGCGCCGCCCGTGGTCGCCTTCCACGCCGATGGATTCGAGCCGGGCAGCGTCGTCATCGACACCGCGGGGCGCAAGCTCTACTACGTCCTCTCCGATAGCGAGGCTTATCAATACCCGGTGGCGGTCGGCAAAGAAGGCTTCACCTGGACCGGCACCGAGACCGTTTCCAAGGTCGTTGACTGGCCCGACTGGATCCCGCCCAAGGAGATGCGGGCGCGCAAGCCCGGCCTGCCCTTGCGCATGACCGGAGGCCTCAGGAACCCACTCGGCGCCCGCGCCATCTATCTCGGTCAGTCGCTCTATCGCATCCACGGCACCAACGAGCCGAGCTCCATCGGCACAGCGGCCTCGTCTGGCTGCATCCGCATGCTGAACGAGCACGTCGTCCATCTCGTCTCGCTCGTCGACGGCCAAACCGTCGTCCACGTCGTCAAGCGGCTCCCGCGCGACGTGCTGATGGCCCGTCCGGCACCCGATGCTCCCGAAGCACCCGCAGCCGAGCAGCCCGACGACACCGCCTCGCGGCAGATCTGAGGAGAGGCCGCGACCGCGGCCACTCTGCGGGTCGGTCACGGACAAGTCCGGGCCGAGGCACACCCATGGCCGCAGTCCACGCCCCGCGACCTCCTCTGCATCGCCCCCTCCGAGTGAACCCGCTGCTCCGAGCCCGGATCTCACAGAAGAACAAAACGTGATTGACACCAAAAGAACAAATGCGGTACATCGAGTCCAAATTGATGATTTGCAACTCGAGCCGTATAGGTGGGGACGATGACCAGGGCGGACTTCAAGGTGGTCGAGGGGGGACTGGGTAGCATGGACAAGAAGCAGGCGCTGGAAGCAGCCCTCGCGCAGATCGACAAGAACTTCGGCAAGGGCTCGATCATGCGATTGGGCACCAACGACAAGTCGATCGACGTCGAGGCTATCTCCACGGGCTCGCTCGGCCTCGACATCGCGCTCGGCATCGGCGGCCTGCCCCGCGGACGCATCATCGAGATCTACGGACCCGAAAGCTCGGGCAAGACCACCCTTGCGCTATCGGTCGTGGCCGAGAGCCAGAAGAAGGGCGGAACTTGCGCATTCGTCGACGCCGAGCACGCCCTGGACCCGGTCTACGCCAAGAAGCTCGGCGTCAAGGTCGAGGATCTCCTCATTTCCCAGCCCGATACCGGCGAGCAGGCCTTGGAGATTGCGGACACCCTTGTGCGGTCGGGCGCCATCGACGTGCTGGTCGTCGACTCGGTCGCGGCACTGACCCCCAAGGCCGAGCTCGAAGGAGAGATGGGCGACAGCCTGCCCGGCCTCCAGGCCCGCCTCATGAGCCAGGCGCTGAGGAAGCTCACCGGCTCGATCTCCAAGTCGAAGTGCATGGTCATCTTCATCAACCAGATCCGCATGAAGATCGGCATCATGTTCGGCAATCCGGAGACGACGACCGGCGGCAACGCCCTGAAATTCTACTCGTCGGTCCGTCTCGACATCCGTCGCATCGGCCAGATCAAGGACCGCGACGAGCCCGTCGGCAACCAGACGCGCGTCAAGGTGGTCAAGAACAAGGTCGCGCCGCCCTTCAAGCAGGTCGAGTTCGACATCATGTACGGTGAGGGGATCTCCAAGACCGGGGAGCTCGTCGACCTCGGCGTCAAGGCCGGCATCATCGAGAAGTCGGGTGCCTGGATGTCTTACGGCGGCGAGCGCATTGGTCAGGGCCGCGAGAACACCAAGCAATACCTCAAGGAGAACCCCAAGATCGCCGCCGCCATCGAGAAGGCCATCCGCGCCAATGCTGGCCTCATCGTCGACAAGATGCTGGCCGCGCCCGAGACGGGCGAGGCCGACGACGAGGAGCCGGACGAGGACGGCGTGCTCCCGGATGTCGAGGAGCCGGCGCCGAAGAAGGGCGCCCGCGGCAAGAAATAGCGGCTCGACGAGAGCCTGGTCGAAGACGCAATCGGGGTGGCGCGCGGACCGGCATATCCCGGCACAGCACGCCGCCCCGCTCTCTGTTCGGAAGGTGCGTCTCTGAGGACGCGTCGCTACAGTGTGCGCACGATGCCGCGAGCCGCGCGTTGTCGAAGCGAGCCCGTCCAAAACGCCGCAGACCGGCCACGGCCCTCGGCGGCGGTCAGGTGGACATGGGGCCGCCCTCTCGGCTAACTAGGGCGCTTCATTTCCACCGCGGTGCAACAGGCCTCCCAGCATATGACCGGCGTCAACGAGATCAGAACCCAGTTTCTCGACTACTTCCGAAAGAACGGCCACGAGATCGTGGCCTCCTCGCCGCTGGTGCCGCGGAACGACCCGACGTTGATGTTCACCAACGCCGGCATGGTCCAGTTCAAGAACGTGTTCACGGGCCAGGAGGCGCGACCCTACAAGACGGCGGCCTCGTCGCAGAAGTGCGTGCGCGCCGGCGGCAAGCACAACGACCTCGACAACGTCGGCTACACCGCGCGCCACCACACGTTCTTCGAGATGCTCGGCAACTTCTCGTTCGGCGACTACTTCAAGGAGCGCGCGATCGAGCTCGCCTGGAACCTCATCACCAAGGAGTACGGCCTCGACAAGAAGCGCCTGCTGGTCACCGTCTACCACGACGACGACGAGGCCTTTCGCGCCTGGAAGAAGATCTCCGGCTTCGCCGACTCGAGGATCATCCGCATCCCGACCTCGGACAACTTCTGGGCCATGGGCGACACCGGTCCCTGCGGCCCCTGCACCGAGATCTTCTACGACCACAATCCGAAGGGTGATCCCAACGGCCCTCAGGGCGGCCCGCCCGGCTCGGCCGACGCCGACGGCGACCGGTTCATCGAGATCTGGAACCTCGTCTTCATGCAGTTCGAGCAGCTGCCGGGCGGCGAGCGCATCAACCTGCCCAAGCCCTCGGTCGACACCGGCATGGGTCTCGAGCGCATCTCGGCCGTGCTCCAGGGCGTTCACGACAACTACGATACGGATCTGTTCAAGGCACTGATCCAGGCCTCCGTCGATGCAACCGGCGTCGCCGCCACCGGCGAGCACCGCGCCTCGCACCGCGTCATTGCCGATCACCTGCGCTCGACGAGCTTCCTCATCGCCGATGGCGTGCTGCCCTCGAACGAGGGCCGCGGCTACGTACTCCGCCGCATCATGCGCCGTGCCATGCGCCACGCCCACCTGCTCGGTGCAAACGAGCCGCTGATGCATCGCCTCGTGCCGGCGCTGGTTCGCCAGATGGGAGACACCTACGCCGAGCTCGTATCGGCCCAGACTCTCATCACCGAGACGCTGAAGCTCGAGGAGACGCGTTTCAGAAAGACGCTAGAGAACGGCCTGAAGCTTCTCGGCGACGCCTCTGGCTCTCTCAAGAAGGGAGCCGTGCTCCCCGGCGACGTCGCCTTCAAGCTCTACGACACCTACGGCTTCCCACTCGATCTCACTGAGGACGCACTCCGTCCGCGCGGCATCACGGTCGACACCAAGGGCTTCACCGCCGCCATGGAGAAGCAGAAGGAGGACGCGCGCCGCGCCTGGAAGGGCTCGGGCGAGGCCGCGACCGAGACCGTCTGGTTCGAGATCAAGGACAAGGTCGGCGCCACCGAGTTCCTCGGCTACGACACCGAGACAGCCGAAGGCACGATCACCGCGCTCGTTACAAACGGCAAGCCAGCCAAGGCTCTCAAAGCCGGAGACGAAGGCGCGCTCATCCTCAACCAGACGCCGTTCTACGGCGAGAGCGGCGGTCAGGTCGGCGACCAGGGCGTCATCAAGGGACCGAAGGGCGCGCTCTTCCGAGTAACCGACACCGAGAAGAAGCTCGGCGACCTCTTCGCGCATTTCGGCAAGGTCGAGGCCGGCTCCTTCAAGGCCGGCGACGCCGTCGAGCTCGAGGTCGATCACGCGCGCCGCACCGCGACGCGCGCCAATCACTCGGCGACGCACCTCCTGCACGAGGCGCTGCGACAAGTGCTTGGCACCCACGTCGCCCAGAAGGGCTCGCTCGTCTCGCCCGAGCGGCTGCGCTTCGACTTCGTGCATACGAAACCCATGAGCGCGGACGAGGTGAAGTCAGTCGAGGCCATCGCCAACGCCATCGTGCTGCAGAACTCCGCGGTCGAGACGCGCCTCATGGCGCTCGACGACGCCAAGGCCTCCGGCGCCATGGCTCTCTTCGGCGAGAAGTACGGCGACGAGGTTCGCGTCGTCTCGATGGGCAGCGGCGCTCCAGGCGCCAACAAGGCCTGGTCGGTCGAGCTCTGCGGAGGCACGCACGTTCGTCGCACCGGCGACATCGGCCTCGTCAAGATCGTCGCCGAGAGCGCGAGCTCGGCCGGCGTGCGCCGCATCGAGGCGCTGACCGCAGACGGCGCCCGCGCTTATCTCGCCCACGCCGACGAGACGCTGAAGGAGGTCGCGGCGGTGCTGAAGACACGTCCCGACGACGTCATCGACCGGCTCAAGACGCTGGTCGAGGAGCGTCGTCAGCTCGAGCGGCAGCTCGCCGATGCCAAGAAGCAGCTTGCCCTCTCAGGCGGCGCGAAAGCCGGCAGCGGCTCTGCAATATCTGGTGGTGACGCCGTGCGCAAGATTGGCAATGTCAGCCTGCTTGCACGCTCGGTCGAGGGCTTGAATCCCAAGGATCTCCGCTCGCTCATCGACGACGGCAAGAGAGAGGTCGGCTCCGGCATCGTCGCCATCGTCGGCGTCACCGAGGACGGCAAAGCCGGCCTGGCGGTCGGTGTCACCGACGACCTCACCAAGACCTGGAACGCCGTCGACCTCGTACGGATCGGCTCCGAAGCCCTGGGCGGCAAGGGCGGTGGCGGACGACCCGACATGGCACAGGCCGGCGGCCCTGACGGTAGCAAGGCCGCCGACGCCTTGAAGGCCATCGAGGCCCGCCTCGCCGGGTGAGGGCAGCTTCGCATGCCGGACGCACGGCCTCTCAAGATATTCCTCATCGCCGGTGAGCACTCGGGTGACGCGTTGGGCGAGCGCCTGATGCCGGCGCTGATCGAAGAGACCGGCGGCAAGGTCGTGTTCGCCGGCGTGGGCGGGCACGGCATGGAGCATCACGGCCTCACCTCGCTGTTCCCCCTCTCCGACGTCGCCGTCATGGGCCCGCTCACGATACTGCGCCGGCTGCCGCTCCTGCGCCGTCGCGTGCATGAGGCGGTCGATGCCGCGGTCGCGTTCCGCCCCGACGTCGTCGTCATCATCGACAGTCCCGAGTTCACGCACCGGATTGCGAGGCGCATCCGCCGCCGCGCACCCGAGATCCCGATCGTCGACTACGTGAGCCCGAGCGTCTGGGCCTGGCGTCCGGGCCGTGCAAGAAAGATGCGCGCCTATGTCGACCACGTCCTCGCGCTCCTTCCGTTCGAGCCCGACGCGCACCGCCGCCTCGGCGGGCCCGCCTGCACCTACGTCGGCCACCCGCTCGCAGAGCGCCTCGGCGGCTTGCGCGCCCTCGACGGCAGGCCACTTGCCGACCGCCTCGGTCTCGATCCCGCGAAGCCGGTTCTGGTCGTGCTGCCAGGCAGTCGCCACTCCGAGATCGCACGCCTCATGGCTCCGTTCGGCGACACGCTGCGGGCGCTGGTCGCCAAGGCTATTACGCCCGAGGTGCTGGTACCGGTCGTCCCGTCGATGCACGCCCACGTCGAGGCGGACGCCAAGGCGTGGCCTGTCCAGCCCCACATCGTCGAGGGCGAGGCCGACCGCTTCATGGCCTTCCGCCTCGCGACCGCCGCCCTCGCTGCCTCCGGCACCGTCACCCTCGAGCTCGCTGCTTGCGGTACGCCGACCGTCGTCGCTTACAAGGTCGACCGACTGATCGCGCCCTTCCTTCGCCGCATCCTGCCGAGGAATACGCCATCGGTCGTGCTCGCCAACCTCGTCGCCGGGGCGAATATCTATCCCGAGTTCATGCAGGAGGATGCCACCGGCGATCGGCTCGCCGCCGCCGTTGCGCCGCTCCTCTCCGACACCCCCGAGCGCGCCCGCCAGCTCACCGGCCTCGCCACCATCCCCGCCCGTCTCGCCATCGATCACGGCACACCGAGCACCCTCGCTGCCGAGATCGTGCTGGCCATGGCGCGGCGCGAGACGACTTGAGCTCGGCCCCGTAGACGCGCCCGCGGCACCCGGCTAAATGTGATCACAAAGTCGATCACGAGCCGCCGGACCGCGCCCATGCCACATCGTGCCATTCCCGAGCCAACCCGCGTCGCCACTATGCTGGCCGCCGAGCGCGACGCCTTCGCCGCCCGCAACCCGAAGTCTGCCGCCCTGGCCAAGGAGGCCGCCGCGCACTGGCTGAAGGGCGTGCCCATGCATTGGATGGTCGATTGGGGCACTCCGTTTCCCCTGTTCGTCGCGGAAGCCCGCGGCGTCACACTCATCGACGCCGACGCCCATGCCTACATCGACTTCTGTCTAGGCGACACCGGAGCCATGTTCGGCCACTCGCCGCCGGCAATATCCGAGGCCATCCGCCACCAGGCCGGGCGCGGCCTCACCACCATGCTGCCGGGTCCGGACGTAGCCGTCGTCGGCGACCTCCTCGCCCGCCACTTCGGCCTGCCCTTCTGGCAGGTGACGGCCACCGCCTCGGACGCCAACCGCTCGGTCGTCCGCTGGGCCCGCGGCGCTACGGGCCGCAGGAAGCTGCTCGTCATCAACGGCTGCTACCACGGCGCCGTCGACGACACCTTCGTCGCCTTCGAGAACGGCAAGGCGAGGAACCGCCCAGGACTCGTCGGCGAGGTGCGCGACGTGACCGAGAACACCAAGATCGTCGAGTTCAACGACATCCCTGCGCTCGAAGCAGCACTCGCAACCGGGGACGTGGCGCTCGTCCTCGCCGAGCCCGTGATGACCAACTGCGGCATGGTGCTGCCGGACCCGGGCTATCACGACGCGCTGCGCGCGCTGACCCGCAAATACGGCACGCTGCTCTGCATCGACGAGACGCATACGATCAGCTCAGGGCCCAAGGGCTACACCGGAACGCACAAGCTCGAACCCGATTTCTTCGTGCTCGGAAAGCCGATCTCGGGCGGTATCCCGGCCGCGATCTACGGCTGGAGCGCCGCAGTCGATGCGAAAATCCAGGACTATCTGTCGAAGCGCGAGCCAGGCTACAGCGGCATCGGCACCACGCTCTCCGGCAATGCGCTCCAGCTCGCGGCCATGCGCGCGGTCCTCGAAACCATTCTGACCGACGAGGTCTACGCCCGCGCCATGCCGCTCGCGGAAAGGCTCGAGACGGGCATCGCCACGCTCATTCGCCATCACGGAATGCCGTGGACCGTCGTCCGTGTTGGCTTGCGCGCCGAGATCGTCGCTGCACCGACGCTGCCGAGGAACGGCACCGAGGCCCTGCTCTACGCCCATTCGGAGGTCGAGCACGCGCTGCACCTCTGGTGCTTGAACCGCGGCGTCGTCATCACGCCGTTCCACAACATGATGCTCGTCTGCCCCGAGACGCGCGAGGAGCACGTGGACCGCCTCCTCTCCGTCCTCGACGCCGGCATGGCCGAGCTCTCGGGGAAATCGGGCTTGCGCGCATGACCGTCCGGCCATCTTCCTACGCAGGAGCACGCACCCCGTCCCGTAAGGGAGGAAGAGGACACACCCTGCGTCACTGCGCGACCACGTTCATTGAAGACTGATGAGACCATCCGAATGATCGCCCCACCTGATAGAGCCCTGCTCGCCAAGGAAGCGCAGACCTTCCTCGACGCAAATCCTGACGTCGAGCAGTTCGCGCTCCTCTTCACCGATCTTCCCGGCGTCCAGCGCGGCAAGCTCCTGACCCGCTCAGAGCTCGTGACCGCGTTCGAGAAGGGCCGTTACTTCCCAGGCTCCAACATGAGCATGGATATCACCGGGCGCGACGTCGATGAGACCGGCCTGGTGTGGGAGGACGGCGACGCCGACCGGCTCCTGTGGGCGGTACCCGGAACCTTGAAGCGCGTACCCTGGGCGCTCGCCCCGCAGGCCCAGTACCTCGCCTCGTTCTACGAGCTTTCCGGCGAAGCCTCGGTCGCCGAGCCACGCCACGCGCTGGCCCGCATTCTTGCGCGCTACGAGGAGCTCGGATTGAAACCTGTCGCCGCCGTCGAGCTCGAGTTCTACCTGCTCGACTACGAGACCGCGCTTGCCGGCAAGCCGCAGCCGCCGAAAGGTCTCGCGGTGCCCGCCCAGCAGCGCCACTACCAGGCCAATTTCATGAAGGACCTGGACGACTTCGCGCCATTCTTCAACGACCTCTACGCCGCATGCAGAGCGATGGGGCTGCCGGCCGAGGCGCTGATCTCCGAGTATTCGCCGGGCCAGATGGAAATGGGTCTTCGCCATCGCGACGATGCCCTGCTCGCCTGCGACGAGGCCATCCAGTTCAAGCGCGCAGTAAAGGGCGTCGCCGAACGCCACGGCCTCATCGCCACGTTCATGGCCAAACCCTACTCGGCTTACGCCGGCTCGGGCATGCACCTCCACGTCTCGCTCGCCGACGAGACGGGCCGCAACATGTTCGCCTCCGACCACCCCAAGCCGAACGACCTCCTGCGCCACGCCATAGGCGGCATGAAGGAGACCATGGCCGACGGCATGGCGATCTTCGCTCCGAACGCGAACAGCTATCGCCGCTTCCGCAAAGCGAGCTATGCGCCGATCACACCGAACTGGGGTATCAACAATCGCACCGTGTCCTTGCGCATCCCGGCCTCGTCGGGCGCTGCCCGCCACGTAGAGCACCGCTCGTCGGGCGCCGACGCCAATCCCTACCTCGCGCTCGCAGCCGTGCTCGCCGGCATGCACCACGGCATCGTCAACAAGATCGATCCTGGTCCCGAAACGACCGGCAACGGATACGAGCAGAAGGGCCAGCCGATGCCGACCAACTGGTTCTCGGCCCTCGACACGTTCCGCCGCTCCGAGTTCATGCGCCGCTATTTCGGCGAGCGCTTCGTCGACATCTTTGCGACCGTGAAGGAGATCGAAGCCGACCGCTTCTTCTCTGAGCCGCAGCCGCTGGATTTCGAATTCTACATGCGCACGGTCTAGACGCGACGTCGGCCTTAGGTGCGCCCAGCCGCGCTGGCCATTGGGTGCGAGCCTCCGCATTTTCAAGAGCGCTGCCTGACGTGCATCAGGCGCCCGTGCAAAATATTGTCGAGTGTCCGGTGCGGCGCGTTTGCGCAGCGTCAAAGCGGGACATCGTCGAAGTCCAAGATCATGGCGCTAAGCACCGCGCCGATCTGTTGCGGCGTGTCCGTTGAGGAGACACTCATGTCCATCCGATATTCCCAAGCCAGATTATTCGTCCCGTTCGCAGTCGCCCTGTCGCTTGCAGCAACCGCGCCGGCCTTCGCCGGCAACACGTGCGACGATGCCAGTATCGTCGACAAGCTGCCGAAGCTCCCGGACGGCTGCCAGACGGAGAGAAT
>JAGVSR010000065.1 GCA_019137195.1 Alphaproteobacteria bacterium | reverse complement strand
AGCGTCACGAGCTCTGGCAGACGGGCGAGAGCGTAGTCGGCAGCATCGGAAAGATGCGCGACCAGGTGCTTCACGTCCTGCGCCGGGATGGTATAGCGCGGCAGTCCGGCGATGCGGACAAACCCGGCCCCGAAGCGGTCGGCCGCTAGGCTAAGCATGCTCAGGAGGTCACGAATCTCCTCGCGTTCGAAGAGGCTGCCGAGATGCAGGACGGGAATGTCTCGGTTCTCGAGAGCCTCGGCGACCTCGTTGAGCCGGTCGTTGGTGCGGCAGAGGATGGCCTGGTCGCGCAAGGAGACGCCCGCGGTTTCAAGCTCGCGGACACTCGCAGTTATGCCTGCGTTCTCTTCGTCTGGGTTGAGAAGGGTGCGAATTTCGGGTGGCGCCGGACCAGTTCCGCGCGCGGCAGTGAGCGGCAGGTTGGCAAGTGCGGGCGGCAACGGCATCCCGGCCGAGAAGGTGCCGAACGTGTCGAGGATCTGCTGGGTGGAGCGATAGCTGATGCCGAGCTGACCGAGGGTGGCGCCCGGGAAATCATCGGCAAAGGTCGCCATGTTGGCAGCGGAAGCGCCCCGAAAGCGGTAGATCGACTGACGCGCGTCACCGACGCACCAGAGACTCCGTCCGTCGCCAACCACAGCCTTGACGAGGCGAACGCTTGCGCGGTTGACGTCCTGGTATTCGTCGACCAGCAAATGGCGATGGCGCAGACGCACAGCCGCGCGCGCTACCTCGTCGCGCTCGAGCAGCAAGGCCGGGAGCATGATGAGGTCGCCGAAATCAACGGCGCCCCGCGCGTGCTTGGCTGCCTCATAGTGGTCGTAGACGGTGGCGATATCCAGGCATTTGGCAGCAGTTTCGCGCGCCTTGTCGTCCTCGGCGGCGGCGGCCATGCGTTCGGCAAAGGCGCGGTACTGCTGCGGGTCAGCCAGCTCGTCCTTGGCGCGCGAGATAGACTGGAGGATTTCGCGGAGGTCGATGACCGGGTCCCACAGATTGCGGTAGTGGGCGAGGGAAAGCGTCGGCAGTATCAGCTCGAGGACCGAAATCGCGTCGCTGCGATCGAAAAGGGTTGGATCGGGCGGCAGGTCGAGCCGGTCGTGGAAGCGGCGGACGAGATCGAGTCCGAAGCCGTGGAAAGTTCCGACCCAGATTGCGTTGTCGGACTCGGGCAGCACCTTGGCGAGGCGTTCAGAAAGCTCGCGGGCCGTGCGGTTGGAAAAGGTGAGTGCCAGGATCGATGCCGGCTGAATGCGCTCGGCGAGTAGGGACTGCACGCGCTTGACGAGGGTGCGGGTCTTGCCCGTGCCGGGACCTGCCCGCAACAGGAACGGCGTGCCTCTATGACCGGCTGCTATATCCTGGGCAGGGTCCGGCGCAAACACAGGCGAATGCGCTGCCTCGGTCGGTGGTGGCCATTGGGGAAGAAGGAGTGCATCGAGGATCTGCTGTCGTACGAGCGGTACCGGCAGATCGAGCGTGCGGGCGATGGCGGCTGCCGTCTGGCCTTCCGTCGCGTGGAGACGACGTGCCATGGGCCGCGGAAAAAGAAACTCGCGCGCAAATACATTGGCCTCGAGCTCGCGGCGTTCACGGATGCCGTAGTCCTCGACCTTTTGTAGACCCACCGGCGCCGCTTCGGTCGACCTCGCGGGATCGATGTCGTGATCGTTGCAGGTGCTGGAGCCAGCATGAACGACTGCATGACCCAGCTCGTGGGCGACGAGGAGGGCGCGCTCACTGTCGCTTCCGGCATCGACGCAGCAAATGGTGCCACTCTGATGATCGAAGAGTGCTCGCGCGCCTTTGAGAGCCGGATCGCCTGCCTCAAGGAATGTCAATTCGAAGGAGAAGCGTGCTGCGGCAGCCCGGACGAGGTCAAGAGGTTTCGTGGCGTCCGCACCGGCCGTCACGAGCTCGTTGTGGAGGCCGGCGGCCCGAATGCGGGCTAGCTCGAAGGAATCCATGGCGTCCTCATAGGCCGAGCAGGAATGCCTGCTGCTCCTCGGTGAGCCCCGATCGGCGAACAGCCTCCTCGAACGTTTGTTGCGTGACGGCCGCGGGCTTCGTGTCGGCTTTGTAGTTCTGGTGTGCGCCTGTGGTCGGGGGGGCTTGGAGATGTGCTACGACATGTGCCGGCGGCACCTCGAGCTCCTTGGCCAAACGATTGCAGAACCCCGGCCGTGCCACGATCGAATCTGGAACGATCAATCGATCACGGACCTTGGTCATGAACGTATTGTTGGCATGCATGGCCTGGGCAACAGCTCGGAACTCCGTCATGTCGAGGCCGTCGAATGGATTGGGGACGGCGGCCGCGCTTTTGGTCTCCAGCTCATAAACAGCGTTCTGGTAATGGCTGATGGCGCGCGCGACGGCCGGGCTTACAGCGTCCGCTGCAGCGGCCTGCACGG
>JAGVSR010000011.1 GCA_019137195.1 Alphaproteobacteria bacterium | reverse complement strand
AGGTCAAATCAACGTCTTGCGGGGCCTTGTTGAGAGCGGCTGTAGCCCGGCCAGGCGGCAACGAGGGTAGCTCATGGCTCAAGTATCGAAGGGTAAGCGTCCGGCTGGAAAGCCCGCTGCGGTTGCAGGCGAGCCGGTGGCGTCCCATCGCGCCGACCCGAGGTTGAAGGCGCTCGAGCGGGAGCGCGACGACCTAAGAGCGGAGCTTGAGCAGGCGCGCGCTCGGATTGCCGCCCTCGAAGAGAGCCGCCGCCAGGTGGCCAGCCGCATCGACTGGGTGATCGATTCGCTGCACGGCCTCATCGACAAGGACGCTTGAGCGCTACGCTCTCGCGCATCGGTCCTTCCGTGGCGCCTGCCTCACGCCACGCCGCACACCGTGCGCCACTTGAGACCGGCTGTCGTATCGCCTCGGGGCTTGTACTCGCAGCCGATCCAGCCCTGGTAGCCAACCTCGTCGATGAGCTTGAAGAGGCGTGCGTAGTCGAGGTCGCCGTGATCGGGCTCGCCGCGGTCAGGCGGGCTCGCGACCTGCATGTGGCGAGCCACTCTCGCATAATGGCGGATCGCGTCCTCGACGCCACCCTGCGTGATGTGGCGATGGTAGAGATCGAACTGCAACCCCAGGTTCGGCGCATCAACCTCAGCGATGAGGTCGAGCGCCTGCTCGGTCGTGGTCAGGAAATAGCCAGGCATGTCGCGCGTATTGATAGGCTCGATCAGAACCTCCACGCCTTGTGCGCGCGCCCACTCGGCCGCGAGCGCGAGGTTGGCGAGATAGTCGATGCGATTGGCGCCGTGATCCGTGAGCCCGGCCATGGCGTGGAGCCGTTTGCATCCGAGCTTGTCCGCATAGTCGAGCGCGAGATCGACGGCCTGCGCGAACTCGTCCTCGCGTCCGGGTAGGGCAGCGAAGCCTCGCTCGCCCTTGTCCCAGTGGCCCGGGGCCATGTTGAACAGCACCTGCTCGAGCCCGTTGTCGTCGAGGCGTGCGCGGATCTCCTGTGCGGGCGTCGCATAGGGAAACATGAACTCGACGCCCTTGAAGCCAGCCGCAGCTGCGGCGGCGAAGCGGTCGAGGAACGGCAACTCGGTCCACAGGAACGACAGGTTGGCGGCAAAGCGGAGCATGGGGCCTCAATCGAACGACGGCTTTGACTGGCGCAGCTTCTTGACCTGCCCGCGCTTCACCTTGCCTTCGAGACGCCGCGTCCTGGAGGCACGCGTCGGCTTGGTGGCAATACGCTTCTTGGGGGCGACGAGCGCGCGGCGGACGAGCTCGGCGAGCCGGGTCCGTGCCTCCTCGCGGTTCCTGTCCTGCGTGCGATGCGTGTCGGCTCGGATCACGAGTTGCCCGAGGTCGTTGATCCGCTTGCCTGCAATGACGGTGAGCCGGTCGCGTACGGGGAGCGGCAGGCTCGGGCTATGGCGTACGTCGAACCTGAGCTCGACTGCCGTCGAGACCTTGTTGACGTTCTGCCCGCCCGGACCCGAGGCACGGATGAACCGCTCCTCGATCTCGCGCTCGTCGATGACGATCGTCTGGGTGATCTGCATAGGGCAGTTTCTAGCCCGGATTCGCAGCCTACCGCCCAAAAAAACGCAGGAGCGCCGCAGTCCCGAGCCCCCACACGGCGTTGACCGCACCGGAGAAGGGATAGCGGGTCCAGAAATCGTGGGGAACGCCGCCCTTCAGGATCGGCACGACGAAGATGCCGACGAGGGGAAGGGCGATCGCGCCGAGCACGGTCCAGCCGATCCACCACGCGACGCCAATCCGGCCTGCCATGAGCGGCCACAGCGCAACGGCCCAGACTCCGCCCCAGAAGCCGCGCGAGACGATTGCCGGCACCCGAAGGGGTGCGATCGGGTCCAGCGACCACGGCACCATGCCGGCGGGAGCCAGACCGGCCATGCCGAGGACGAGTGCCGCAACCTGATGAAAGATCACGACGGCGAGAAAGCCCGCCACGAAGGCGAGCCCGAGCGAGGAGAGATTGGTGGCAGGGGTCATGGCGATTCCTGTGAGGAGGGTTGGCCGGAACGATACGACGTGTTGGGTGTCATTGACGCGACGGGCGCGCCGTCGGGTCGGCTCAGCATAGCGATCCCATTTACACCCGGAATGTCGCTGGTCTTCATGCCTTCGACGTTGCGTGTCGCGAGACCGCTGCAGCAGTGCTTGCCATGTACGCCCTCCGTTGCCTGCCTCCTACCTTCGATCGGCCGATGCTGGAGCTGACGAGCCGCGACGGGACTGCCCGACCGACGGCTCACGGCGGGCTCACGCTCGCCCGCCGGGCCAGCATCACACGCGGCGTGAAGTCCTGCACCACGTCGCCATGCTGGTTGCGGGTCAGAATACGGATGACCATGGACCCGCGCTCGGGTCGCGAGCGCGACGGCGTGGTCTCTAGAACCTCGATCTCGACCGCGAGCGTATCACCTGCAAAGACCGGCTTCGGCCAGGAGAGCGGGCCGCCAGCGCCGATGACGCCGCCGGCGATTGGCAGCGTGTCGATCACGAGCCGCATGGTGATGGCAGCCGTGTGCCAGCCCGAGGCCGCGAGGGATCCAAAGAAGCTCTCTTTCGCCGCGTCCATGTCCGTATGAAACGGCTGCGGGTCGAAATCCCTGGCGAAGGCCATCATCTCTGCCGCCTCGATCATCCGCGGCGGCGAGCGGAAGCGCTGACCGATGCTGAGATCCTCGAGATAGAGCAGACGCACAGGCTGAGGGTCGGCAGCTGACGTCATTGCGGGTCCTGGCAGGCGCCGTCGTGGTCGAGTCCCGCCCTGGCGCTACGGCGCTCGCAATCGTTGGCATAGGTCTTGCCGTCGCAGCCGCATACAGGGCGGTACTCGCGCGTGCATATCTCGACCACCGGCTGACACGTGCCGGCACCGTCTGCGATGCGGCAGTGCTCACCCTTCATCTCGCACCACAGCCCCTCCGCGCAGCGGATGGCCGCGATACCGGCACAGGTCTCGCCCTCGCCGGCGAGGCGAGGCTCGGCACCGGCTGCCGTCGAGGCGAGTGAGAGGAGCAGAAGCGGTATCAGGAGGCGGTATGGCATCTTCCTGCGGGTCCCGAGGTAGCGCGAGGGTCGCGCGCAGCATAGCGCCTCTCTATGGATTTGGAAGCGAGCCGATATTTCAGAAGCGACGCGGCAAGCGCGATAACCGGGTCAAGGACGAGCCACGACACTGACGTCGGCGGCGGTCCGACGACCTCGATGCAACTCAAGGAGACCATCCCATGAAGTCCCTCGCTCTCGCGATCGCCCTCAGCCTTTCGGCGCTGGCCGCCGGCTCCGTCGCGGCGTCTGCCGATACGTTCACGGTCCACGGTGTGTTCGGCGGCAACAACTACGGCGGCCGCTGATCAGCGGCCGTTCCGGCGGAGACCGTATCCTCCCGGTCTCCGCCGGCAGTTTCGGGTTTTGCCCGGAGCTGATAGTCTAGAGGCTCAAGACCAATCGGGCCGCGGAGATGCCGTGACCCTGGGAGGAGGGCGGCATGAGCAGAACGAGCTTGAGTCTTGCAGGTGTCGTCGTCGTCGTGGTGACGTCTGTAGCGCCGCTCCGCGCCGATACCTGGATGGAGGTCGAGAGCGCCCGCGCCAACGCACGCGCCGGCGGTCCCGTGAGCGAGCGTGACGCTGAGCTACTCGAGCGTTATGGCTGCCTCTCCGGAACGCGCAGTCCCGTCTGCGAGAGAAAGTCCAAGGGACGTTACGTCGACTCCTACGTCAACGGCGACGACCGGCGCAGGAAGCATCGGAGCCACTGAAGCGCAGAGAGTCACTGCTCCGATTGCCGTGCGTCGGCACTGGCGCGCGTGGTTATGCTGCCGGAGCACCTTTCATGCCATCATTTTGCCGGGACCTTCGTCCTCGATGTCGGCCGTGCGGGAGCCGGTTCCATCGACGAGGAGCGTGCCATGGCCTTCCGCGACCTTCTCTCCGCTGCCGAGCACCATGACGACGACGAGGACATCGCCGACTTCATCGATCTCGATCCCGGCGAACGCATCTGTGCCCCGGGCGGTCTCTCGCCCACCCGGCGGACACTACGCAAGCTCGTTATGACGAGCCTCCTCCTGGCTGGCGTTTGGGTCTACCTCAAGACGCCCGATGCCTGGAAGAGCTGGCTTGCAGCCGAGGCTGACTGGCTGCTCACGATGGACGTACCGGCGCCGTCTGTCTCGCAGTCCCAGCCAGCGTCACGACAGGAGCCTGCGGGCACACATGACCCTCTAGCTGAGCCACCGCCCGTTGCGACCGAGCCCTTCGCCGAGGTGACGGAGGTGGCGGAGACACCCGGCGCAGCGGCCGGAACGCTCCTCAGTGCGGAGCCCGTGGCGCCGCAGGCTGAGCTTGGGGTGCCGCTGCCGGTCGAGGCAATGCCGGCGCCGCAGCCACTGCCGCCACCCACCGTCGATCAGAGCGATCCTCTGCAGAAACGTGCGGCTGCATCGGGTCTTCATCCTGGAATCTCGAAGGCTGTCCTGACGCGGCTCTCTGATACCGACTTCAGGAATGCGGCGGCGGCCATCAAGGCCGCGCTCGCCCAAACCCCGGATGGAGGCCTTTATACCTGGCCGACCAATGCGAGCGGGGCAAAGCTCGCCCTGTTCGAGGTCCGGTTCGTCGAGGGCGCAGCAACGGGCTGCCGTCGCTATGTGGTCGTCGTTACCAAGGATCGCTGGTCGACGACGGCAGCGCCGATGGAAACGTGCGGCGTGAAGGCACCCGGGCCGGGAGGCGACACAACTGCGGCTCAGCGGCTCAAAGCCCCAAGAGAAGCCCCGGCAGGCGGCGGCGGATCTCCGGTAGCGGCAGCCCTAGCGGGCTCATGACCCGGGTCTCGAGAAAGTGGGCGCTGAGGGCGAGGCCGGCCGCGATGTCGGCCGCCGTTGCGCCGCCCTGGCGCGCTCGCGTCAGGAATGCCGGAAGTGGCAGCAAGCGGTCCTTGTAAGGCTCGCCGGCAGACGCGGAAACAGCACGTCCCGACTTCGGCGACACGTAGACGAGGTCGTCGTTCGCACCAGTCGCCACACAGGCCGAGAGGTCGAGCCCGAAACCGAGCTCCTCGAGAAAGGCCAGCTCCCAGCGGACGTAGAGCGCCGGCCAGACCGTCTGGTCGTCGAGGAAGGAGAGGACGAACAGAGTGACCTCGTAGAGGTTCGGGTGAGGGTCGCGCTCGGGTAGGTGACGCGCGAGCGCGGCCATCGACGTGAGCCCCGCGAGCCGCGCCGCATCGTCCATCGCTTCGGCCGCATAGCCCCGGCGAAGCTCGATCGTGGCGTGGCCGAGGTGCTCTGAAAGTCGGGCCTTCCACGTCACATCGACATGGTTGCCGGTCTGTAGCACGGGCCTCAGCCTCCGCGATCGCCCGCCATGAACGAGCGCCATGTGCCGGCCGTGCGAGCGCGTGAGCAGATCGACGAGCGCCGCCGTCTCGCCGTGCGGCTTGACGGAGAGCACGATGGCCTCGTCGGTCCATTGCATGGGCGCTTCGGCTCCGTTGCAGGAAGCAGGCAGCAGGCGGTGGCCGGGCCCATTGGCCTTCGCCGGCAGGAGGATAGCAGGCTTGCTGATCGGACGATCACATCAGCCGGGGATCACATCGTCACATTGCGGGGAATGGTTGGGGCGCGCCAGGGCTGGATAAGTGCTGTGACGCGCGGAGACGTCCGGATCAGATCCGTCCCGTCGCATGGGCAAGGAAGAGATAAACGCGCCCGGAGTCGGACACCATCTGGGCGTCGGTCATGCGACCCGAAGGATCCCGCATATCGCTGTCGGCGCGCATCCGCTCGAAATCTGCGAGGTAGCGGTCGATAGTTCGCGTCAGCTCAGGATCGTGGCGGTAGCGGCGTGTAATCTCATCGAACGCGAGCCGTCCGTCCGGCGAGTAGATGCTGCGCACCATGACGCCGCGCTGGCCTGCGCGCATGCGCGCCCACAGCGCCTGTGCCGTCGCCCCGTCGAGGGCGCGAGCGATGACGCCGATGTCGAGCGGATAGCCGGCGGCCTGGGCAGCTGAACCGGCGCCGCGCAGACCCTCGTCCTCGTGCGACGCGCGCGCCAGAAGATCACCGAGAGACCAGCCGTCCCGCGTCTCGGTCAGGCGAGAGGCACCCTGCGGCGGGCGCGGCGGTTGCGGGACTGGAGGTGACACCTGCGGAGAGGCCGAGGGGCGCGGATCGCGTGTCGTCATCGCGGGAGGCAGGGCGCGGCGTGGCGGCTCTGGGCTGCGCGTCTCGGCAGCGCGGAACTCCTGGGCGTAGGCGCCAGTGAGGGACGTGGCCGGCGGCGAGGAGGGCGCGTCGCGTGCCGGGAACGGAGTGCGTGGAGAGATGTCGCGCGGTAGGCCGACATCGCGGGTCGAAGCGGTGCGCGTCGTGAGGCTCGAGAGCTGCTCGAGGGCTTTGAGCTGGTCCTGGAGCGCACGGCGCATGGTGTCCGTGCTCTCGCGGGTTGCCATCGGCAGCCGCTCGATCTGGTCGCGCAGCCGTGCTTGCTCGGCAGCGATCTCGGCCGAGGCCTTGGCAGCGCGCTGACGGACCTCGTCCGAGGTCTCGTCGAAGCGGGTGGAGAGAGAGCCAAGCTGTTCCGAGACGGTGCTCGATACGTTGGCAAAGCGGTGCCGCAGATCCTCGAGCGCTCGCTGGCCCTCGGCGTCGGCGTCGCGCCGGAGCCGCTCGAGATCCTCGAAGGCCTGGCGTTTAGTCGCCTCGGTGCCTTCGCGCAGTTGCTCCGTGAACGAGCGCGCCCGTCGTTCGGCGTCCGTGAGCGAGCCTTCGATGTTCGACGAGTAAGTCTGCACGACTCGGCCGAACTCGTCGGCCTTTCCGGACAGCTTGTCGAGCGTGCCGGCGAGTTCCGCATGGCGGTGCTGAAGCGTGGAGTCGATCTTGTAATTGACGCTCTCGAGCGCGTTGGCCGCCTTCATGATCGACTGGCCCTGGCTCTCGAAACGGTTGGTGACGGTGTTGATCTGGCCGAGCAGGTTCTCCGATACCGAGCGCAGCATGTCAGACTGGGTCGCCAGTCCCTCGATCGCCTTGAGCGACTGACGGGTGATGTTCTCGCTCGAGCGGCGCACGGAGTTGATGCCCTGGATCAGAGTCTCGTCGATCTCGAGGGCCTGGCGCGAGACGGTCTCGCTAAACGTGCGGGCGTGGTTCTCGAGCGCGGTGGTCAAGGCCGACGACTTGTCGGTCACGGCCCGGTCGATGGCCATGGTCGAGCGCAGGATGCTCTCGTCGAACTCGCGCAGCCTGTCAGAGAACGCGTGGTCGAGCGCTTTGGTACGCTCGACGAGCTGGACGTCTATGGCGCTGGCGCGGTTTGCGAGCGACGTGTCGAGCGCCTTGCCGTACTCCTCGAATACGGCCTCGAACTGCTGGCTGCGGCTCGCGAGCGCGTCTGCAAGTGCGGTCGTGTACGTATCGAGCACGAGCTGCATCTGGTTGACGTTGCCCGTGAGTGCCGTCTCGATCCTGGTTGCGCCCCCCGAGAGAACGCCCTGCAACTCGTTCGCACGGGCTCCGATCGAATTGGAGATGGAGGCCGAGTAGCCTTCCAAGAGGCTGTGCAGCTCGTTTGCGCGTCCGCCGATCGCGGAGCCCACCGCCTGGGTATAGGTCTCGAGCACGGTCTGCAGATGGTCGGTGCGGCTGCCGAGCGTGTCCTCGAGCCGAATGGCACTCTGCGAGACGGCAGTTTCGAGGCTGGTCAGGTTCTCGCCCGCACCCTGGATGATCTGCGCAAGCTTAATCTGCTGGGAGGCGAGCTTCTCGATGAGGCCCGGCACGTCCGAGCCGAGCGTCTTCAAGGTTGTGGTGACGTCGCGACTGGTGTTCAGAAGCGCGTCGCGTTCGCCGGCGAGTTCCTCGATGAGCGAGCGGATCTTGCGCTCGTTCTCCTCGTAGGAGCGCTCCAGCGCCGACACCTCGTTGTGGACGAGAGCCTCGAGCTCGCTGGCGCGCCCGAGGGCTCGTGACACGGCATCGTTCATGAACGACACTTGGCGGCGCACCGCCTGCCCGAGCGAGGCGACCGACTGCTCGGCCATGCGGTCGGGTTCGGCGAGCCGCACGGCGACCTCGGTCATGGTCGAGGACCGCAGCCTCAACTCCTCCGAGCGCCAGGCGAGAAGGGCCAGGAACTGGAGGACGGCGATCGGCACGACGATGGCGGCGATTGTGAAGAAGACCTCGGGGCGGGCTAGCGCCTCGAGCACGGTCTGGCCTGCAGCGAGGCTCGAAGAGATCACTGACCAGGCATAGATGAGGCCGAGCACCGCCCAAACGCCGCTGGCGATGGTGGCATAGTGAAACGGTCTGCTGGCCGGCTTCTGGTCGAGGGCGTAAATGAGCCCGCCGATGGAGGGAGCGTCGTCGTTGGCGGCAATCTTGGCACGGACCGGGCCTGCGGCCCTGCGGCGGGCCTTGCGGCGCGGTGCAGACGGATCGACAGACTCGGCCTCGGCGCCGGTCTCGAGCGAATCGGGCGTGGAGCCTGTGCCCTCTGCCGGCTTGGACGAAGCTGCCTCGAGCGGGGCCCGAACAGGGAGCGGTGGCGGGAGAGCCTGATTATAGCCGGGACCCGGCTTGAACTCCGGCAACGTCAGCTCCGGTAGCCCGCCGAGGTCGTCGCTCTTGGCCGAGGAGGCTGGCGAAGGCGCCGGGAGGGGCGGCGGTGGCGCATCGAGCTTGGGCTCCAGCTTCTCCGCCTCTGCCGTCTTGGAGCGGTCAGGGACGAGCGAGGGCATGCTGCGCGGTATCGCTGTGATCTTACTGTCCTGAGCCATCAACCCCGTCCCGCCCCGGTGCGCTCTGCCGGCCGCTTCGACCGCGACCGGGAGAAGCAGACAATAGAGCACCATGCGGCTTCGCTCAAACCGCTCAGCGCCAAAACATTGTGCGCGACCGCCGCAGCCAACCTCCGCGCCCGCCGCTCCGGCTCCCCGATGAAGCGCGCTTAGGCTGTTTTTAGGGCCAAAACAAGTTCGTGCCCTGGGGCAGGTCTGCCGTGGCCGAGGGTTGCCCAATGGCAAATTGGAGCAAACTTGATCAATGCGTATTTACGGGAGGTTATCAGGCTCTGTGCGAACGTGGTGTGAAAGATCGGGCGCGGCAACCATCAGGAGCGGCAGAATTTCTGCCGGCGGCTTAAGGTATGTATGACACGGTCTCGAGCACGGCGGCGGCCCGGCCTCTTGCTGCAGATGCAACTGGAGCCAGAAACCAGGCCGCGTTGATCGATCGCGAGCACCTGAAGCGCTACACCCTCGGCGATCCAGTGCTCGAGCGGGAGATTCTCGGCCTGTTCCTCGCTCAGTTGCCTCTGACATTGGAAGCGCTCAAATTCGCAGCCACCGACAAGGACTGGCACATGGCGGCGCACACCCTCAAAGGCTCGGCGCGTGCTGTCGGCGCCTTCGAGCTCGCCAGCCTGGCGCTCGAGGCTGAGAAGCTCGGCCGCAGCGGTGGCAGTGCCACGACGGCAATCGTCTCCAGGATCGAGGAAGCCGTCACGGCACTCGAGCAGCAGCTCGACCCGGCCGAGGCGGCCTGACGACAGGCGTTTGGCCCTGCCAACGGCGACCGCTTTCCCTTTGTCGCGCGAAACTGCGAGTGTCGCAGGTGGCCGGATGCGCTTGAACTGGCGTCATCGCGCGTCTAATCCATGCCGCATCGGTGTGCCGGAGATCCGGCCTCATTCGTGGTGGAGATCATCGAGCGACATGGCCAAGATCACCTTCATTCAGCCCGACGGCACCTCGCAGACGATCGATGCCGAGCCCGGCGTGACGGTCATGGAGGCCGCCAAGCTCAACAACATTCCCGGCATCGAGGCCGAATGCGGCGGAGCCTGCGCCTGTGCCACCTGCCACGTCTACGTCGACGAGGCATGGCGGGCCAAGACCGGCACGCCGGCCTCGACCGAGGAGGACATGCTCGACTTCGCCTTTGACGTCCGGCCCGAGAGCCGCCTTTCGTGCCAGATCAAGGTAACAGCGGTGCTCGACGGCCTCGTGCTGCGCGTACCCGCCAAGCAGTTCTGAGGCCCTCCATGACGAGCCCCGACACCGCCCCGACCACGAGTGCCGAGGTCATCGAGACCGACGCCGTCATCGTCGGTGCCGGGCCGGTCGGCCTGTTTGCCGTATTCGAGCTCGGCCTCATGGACGTGCGCTGCCACCTCATCGACATCCTCGACAAGGTTGGAGGGCAATGCTCGGAGCTTTATCCTGAAAAGCCGATCTACGACATTCCCGGGCTTCCGGTGGTGACGGGCCAGGAGCTGACCGACCGCCTCATGGAGCAGGCCAAGCCGTTTGCCCCCACGTTCCATCTAGGCCAGCGCGTCGAGGAGCTGAAGCGGCTCGGCAGCGGGCGGTTCGAGCTCGTTACCGATCATGGCGTGCGGTTCGCGACCCGAGCGGTAGTGATCGCGGCGGGTGGCGGTTCGTTCACACCCAAACGCCCGCCTATCGACGGCATCGAAGCTTACGAGGGCACCGGTGTCTTCTACGCCGTCCGGCGCATGG
>JAGVSR010000080.1 GCA_019137195.1 Alphaproteobacteria bacterium | reverse complement strand
ATCCTCTTGAGCTCCTCAAAATTAGTGTATCCCTTTGCGATCCATTCGCGTATCTCGTCGATCTCTATCTCCTCGCAGCGGCATATCACGTTGGCTTTTTCGGTCATGGTTAGCACACCACCTTAATGGCACGGATCTCTCCGACCAGTTTTTTGGGAATGACCACGCTCACTACCGTGGTGTGGTCCTTAAGGGGTTCGGTCACGGCGAAGACTTCTCCGTCGGAGACTTCATCACCGACCCTGTTGAGGCATTTGACCCTCGCTCCCTTGACCGGCTTGGGCTCAAGTTCGTAGGGAAGCTTGATGACTGCCTCATCGGCACCGTAGGTAAGGTCAACGACAAAGCAGGCAAGACCGGGACACTTGGCGACGCAAAGAGCGCAGCCGGTGCATTTATCGTAGTCTATCGCCGGTACGTCGTTGATGTCGACAAAAGGAACCACGGCGCCAGTAGGACAGCTCGTGGCACAGGGATTGCAGGGAATGCGCTGGGGACATTCGATGATGACGTAGCCGCCCTTTTTCTTCTCCCAGGCATCCTGGGGAGGAAGGACCGCTCCAGGCCTGTTGTCCACAAGTACTCCGCTGCAGAATAGTTTTTCTTTGTCACTGCTGTTGCATGTGCAGCCCATGGTTATGCCTCCCATCCGTCGACAAGCACTTGGCAGATCCCGCCGCGGATCTTCTCGCCGACTTCGCCGGCGCGAAGGTGATCAAGCCTTGTCCAGTATTCTTTGAAAGATTCTTCCCGAACGGGAAGACCAAGAGCCTTGGCCGCGCTGTGTCCGGCTATGCGCCCTTCGACCATCGCTGCGGAGGCCTCTTCTATGCCGGATGCGTCGCCCGCTACCCAGATGTCGGGGTGGCTGGTGCGCATGGTCTCGTCCCTGTACGGTACGTGTCCGCAGAGCTGAGGGCAGTAGAGCATCCTCGCGTCCGCCTGCCAGAAAAGTTCGGTCGTCGGAGTGAGGCCGACAGCCATGCAGATAACGTCGCATTCTATGGTGCGAGGTTCGCCTATAAGGCTGAATTTGTCGTCAAGTTCCTGAATAACGGCGCCCTCGATGACTTTGTCGCCAAAGGCCTCGACTATGGTGTGACGAAGGAGGATGGGGATGCCGAGACGCCTGATCTTGGCCGCATGGACCCAGTAGCCGCCCACTTTGGGCATGGCCTCGACGACCGCGGCTATCTCAACGCCCGCCTGCCTGAGCTGATAGCTGACTATAAGGCCTATGTTGCCCGCCCCGACCATGAGAACTTTCTTGCCCGGAACGACTCCGTAGACGTTCATGAGGGTCTGGACGGCGCCGGCTCCGTATACGCCGGGAAGGTCGTTGTTGGGGAAGGGAATGAGGCGCTCCTGGGCGCCGGTGGCGACTACGGTCTTCTTCGCCTTGATCCTGTAATATTCTTCTTCGCCTTTCATCGCGGTAAAAAAGCCCTCTTCGGGATAGTAGCCGGTAACAGTGGTGTTCGTCCTGATCTCAACCTTGTCGCCGAGGGAGTTGATCTCGTCGAGAAGGATGTCGGCTATCTTGAATCCGCGGGTACCGGCGTATTCGTCTTTGCTGCCAAAAAATTTATGAGTCTGTTTGACAAGCTGACCCCCGGCATGGAGGTCGCTCTCTATAACTGTGACGCGAGCTCCCGCACCCGCCGCTTCGGCAGCGGCGCAGAGACCGGCGGCTCCGCCGCCTATCACGAGGAGGTCTGTATCTATCATCTTTTTCATCCCATCAAGCCTCCTATTACTTCGCTTCAAGCGGAACAAGACCCTTGCCGTGCTGGGTCTCGACCTTCATGCCGGGCTCCAGCGGCGTAACGCAGGTGCGCACGTTGGGAACACCGTCCACTACCATGAAGCATGAGCTGCATTTACCGATCGCACAGAAAAAACCGCGGGGACGCTTCATCTCAGGCGTCACACGGTAGATCCTCACGTCGTTCGCATGCAGCGCCATCGCTATCGGCTCACCCTCAAATCCCTTCATCTCTTGACCGTCGAAGGTGAACGTCACTTCATTGCCGTGCCGGAACTCAAGTATCGGATGCTTCTGTATCAGTTCCATGCCCTCTCTCCCTCCTCGTTATTGTTTGAGGTATCCGCGGGGATACCCGGAATAATGGTATAAGGTGACTTGGTGCCGGAAGAACATATCTCGGACGAATATCAAAAAATTATCTGCGTAACAATTTTTTGATATAAGCCGAGAATATTGTCATTCTACATTGAATTTTTGTCAAGAGAGAAGGAAAATTCTGACAAATAAAACAACTGTGGCGCTAAAAGTTCATTCAATGTCCTTGTTTGAGGCGGCTCGCTGCATTTTTTCGATCTTTTCCTGTTTCAGTACGTCCCTGATGTAAGCATAGACAGTGTATTTTGTGTTGGCCATTTCTTTAGCCACTCTATCCACCGAGCCTTTG
>JAGVSR010000019.1 GCA_019137195.1 Alphaproteobacteria bacterium | reverse complement strand
TGTTCCGCCAGATTGTGGGCGAGATCGCGGATCAGCTCCGAGGCATGGCGTTGGAGTACATAACCTTCGTCTGGTGCAACGACTTTTTTAATTCAGACACCATCGATAAGACCACGACCGCGGGGACGCCGCAGGACACGGACGTTCGGTGGCAAAAGCTGTTCAACCTCGGCGTAGACTTGCTGGTTGAGGCGACGGACATATTCGCGAGCATCGCACCCGTCAAAATGTTCTACACGGCGAGCAATCACGACGAGATGACATCCTATCACGCGATCAAGTATCTGTCCGCGTGGTTCCGGGGCGATCCTCGCGTTGAGATCGACACGGACGCAAAGCCACGCAAGTACATGCTTTACGGCATTACTCTTCTGGGCTTTGGCCATGGTAACAAAGAGGGCTCAGGCGGAAGCAAGGACAAGGCTTCCCGGCTCGCGTCCATGATGCCGATCGAGGCACCCGAGCTTTGGGGACAAGCTAAGTGCCGGGAGTTCCATGCAGGGCACTTGCACAGCGAGCAGATGATCCAGGAGATCAACGGCGTCATCGTGCGCCGCATCAGCGCGCCGCCTGCGGCCGACACCTACCACGTCAAGCATGGGTACGTCGGAGCTGTGCGCAAGGTGCAGACCTTTGTGTACGATCGGGCGCGAGGGCTGATGCAGATCATCAACACACCAGTGTAATTTATTTTAGGGGGCGTGTCGGGCGACTTCCTCCCGCCGGACACGGGGCGCGTTCCAAAAGCGCATGTGCGCGGAATACGAGGCGGGGCGGGGACGCAAGCAAATTGAGGAGACTACGAAAGGGGTTAGAGCATGGCAAAGAAGCTAACTCCTCGGGAGCAGGCCTTCTGCGAGGAGTATATGATCGACCTGAACGCCACTCAGGCGGCAGTCCGAGCAGGCTATAAGATTACAACCGCCGGAGATGCTTCTGCGTGGATTCACCCGGAGCACCCGGAGCGGCCGCATATGCGCGAGTACCTTGACCGCCGCTTGGCAGAGCGCGCACGCAGGACGGGCGTCTCACAAGACCGCGTCGTGCAGGAGCTGGCGCGTGTCGCTTTTCTTGAGGCTACTGATGTTATCGACATTACCGATGCCTCAGTTAAGGCGGATGCCTCCAAAGATGATCGCGCCGTGATTCAGTCAATTCGCGTTCGTGCCGTTCCGACCAGGCACGGCGAGAGCGTGGAGCGCGAGGTCAGGTTCGCCGACAAGTTGAAGGCCCTTGAGCTCTTGGGCAAGCATCTCGGCATGTTTGTTGATAACGTCAACATCTCGGCAGACCGGCCGATTATCGTGGACAATATCCCGGGAGGTGCTCCGGATGCCTGAGGTTCAGCTTGATCGGCTGATCGCTCCGGCATTTTATGAGCTTCACCGGGACCTGCTCGCCGGTGGTCACTCAGAGTATTGGCTGAAAGGCGGCCGCGGCAGCACGAAGTCCTCTTTTGTGTCAATCGAGATTCCTCTCGGGATCATTCGTGACCCAGCGGCTAACGCAATCGTCTATCGTAAAGTAGCCGCGACGCTACGCGAGTCGGTTTACGCGCAGCTTGAGTGGTCAATTGACCAGCTCGGGCTCTTCGAGTGGTTTACATTTCGCAAGTCGCCGCTGGAGATTATTTACAAGCCGACCGACCAGCGTATTATGTTTCGGGGAGCAGACGATCCCGGCAAGAGCAAGTCCATTAAACTAGCGCGCGGCTACTTCAAGTACCTTTGGTTCGAGGAGCCGACCGAGTTTAACGGCATGGACGAGATTCGCACGATTAAGGCCTCGGTCATCCGCGGAGGCGGTCACGCGGCAACGCTGTATAGCTACAATCCGCCGATTAGTCAACGAAACTGGATAAATACCGAGGCCCGGGTCGCGGTGCCTGGTCGCCGTGTCCACCATAGCGACTACTTGAGCGTTCCCCCCGACTGGTTGGGGGAGGCGTTCATCTCGGACGCCGAGGCCCTACGTGCGACAAACGAGCGTGCCTACCGGCACATGTATCTCGGTGAGGTCACTGGGACCGGCGGCGCGGTGTTTGAGAACGTTCGCATCCGGGCCATTACGCCGGAGGAGATTCAGACATTCGGCGCGACGTACGCAGGGTTAGACTTCGGGTGGTACCCCGACCCCTTGCACTTCGTCCGGTGTGCGTACTTCCCGGCGCAACGCCGACTTCTCGTGTTCGATGAGTACCGGACGATTAAGACGTCAAATTATGAGGTCTTCCGGCACCTATCCAGCGAGAAAGACGTCTCCCCGGGCGAAGAAGTCATTGCCGATAGCGCGGAGCAGAAGTCCATTGCAGACCTACGCTCATACGGCATGCTTTGCGTCGGCGCGACGAAAGGCCCCGGCAGCGTGGCAGCATCACTGAAGTGGCTCCAAAGTCTAACCGAGATCGTTATTGATCCGGTCCGGTGTCCGCAC
>JAGVSR010000147.1 GCA_019137195.1 Alphaproteobacteria bacterium | reverse complement strand
TAAGATGACGAGACCCAGCGTATCCAGCTCGGCAAGTCGTTGTGCCTCAGCAATCGATCGGGCGGCAGCTTTTCGCCTCTCATCCTCACCAAGCACGATGGTCGAGCCATCGGACTTCCGCGCCTCGATGCGCCCCCATTTCCGCAAGATTGCCGCCAGTGCCCGTTTACCAGCTTCGCCCGCAGCACCCTTGACGAACTCTTTGCCTGCATCCTTGGCGATGTCGATGAGGTAGGCGCCTCCCGCCAGAAGGACGATGCTGCCAAGATCTTGTGCATCGGCACTGGCCCTGGCACGGGAGATTGCCGCCGCCGGCATTCCGTCCTCTGCAAGCCGGGATGCAAGTTCCTGTGCGGCGATGGACGCCTCCGCTGGCGTCAGGTCCAGGAAACTGATCGCTACAGTAGTGTCCGGCCCTGACATTTTCGCTACCTACGTGTTCCCATACCCGTCGGGATAATATCCACTCTGACGATTATAGGGGAAGGGGCTTGATGGACAGCTTCACTATTGCGATGCGAATCGCTGACGGTGGTCAGGGTTTCCGATGGAAGGGTCTGGACTGGCCTTTTTCTTGGACGGACCCGCAAGTGCATTGCCGACGGCTTCGTTCAGCTCGCGCACGGGATCATGGACGAGGTGGGCGTAGCGCTGCGTCGTAATTGGTGTGGAGTGCCCCAGGAGCTTGCCAATCATCGGAAGCGAGGCGCCGTGAGCCGCCGCCGTGCTGGCAAATGTGTGGCGTAGGTCGTGCATGCGCACGTCATCGAGTCCGGCAGCCTTCCGAATCCGTTCCCAGGCCACCTGAAGGCCTGCGTAACGCTTTCCGGGGACCGGGCCTACGATCACATATGGGCACCCCGGTTCTCGTTTGAGGGTTTGCAGGACGCGGATCGCAGCACCGTTCAGATAAATTGTCTTGGCGCCGACCTTGCTGTCGGGGAGTAGAAGTAGCCCCCGCTGCAGATCAACGTGCTTCCATTCAAGGTCGATGATTTCGCCGCGGCGAGCTCCGGTGAGGAGCAACAGGCGGATTGCCGCCGTCGCGTAGGGGGTCTCGGTTCCGTCGGCGTCGATGCGGTTGATGACGTCGACGAGGCGCTCGATTTCGTGCGGGGCAAGGAAGCGGTGGTTCTTGTTCTCTGGGTAGCGGGTGACCATGCGGCAAGGGTTCGTCTGCTCCGGCCGCCATCCCCATTGCTCGGCCAGATTGAACATCTTGGAGAGGAGGGCAAGGCAGCGGTTGGCGGCACCGGGGCCGCCTTTGACGGGGAGTCCGCCGCCTTTGCCGCCTTCGCTCTTCCGGATCACGCGTCGTGACGTGCGCCCCTCGCGGATCTTGCGCTTGAAGTCGTCGACGTCGTTCCGGTTGACTTCCTTGACGGTCCGGGAACCCAAAAGCGGTTTGACGTGGTTGCGGATGTTGCGCTCGTCGCCAAGGTAGCCGAGTGGCTTTTTGTGCTCCTTGGCGTGCTCTTTGAGATAGCGGTCGCATAGCTCTGCTATCGTCGGCTGATCGCGCCGGGCCTCTCTGATGGCGACGAGGTTGACGCCCGAGCGGATATCTCCCCACAAGCGCTGTGCTTCATGCCGGGCTGTCTCGGGGGTCCATGGCGTGCCGTGCCTGCCGATGGTGAACCATCGGATGCGGCCATTGACGCGGGCCTTCAAGACGTAGGTCTTTCGCTTGCCCTGGCAGCGGATGGCGAACCCGGTGACGTCGGAGTCCCAGACGATCTCACCGGGTTGAAGGGTGTCGACCGTTCTCTTGGTGATGCGATGGACGTTGTCGGCAGCAGTCATGAGAGCACTCGCAGGTCACGCTGAAGACGCGAGCGGTGCGCCACGCGGGCTAGAGATTCTAGCGACCAAATAGCGACCACTTTGACGAGAATTGATGGGGGCAAGCGCGTAGCCGCGTCAAGCAGAATTCAATGAAATCAATGTGTTGCGTAGATGCGAGGGTCGCTGTCGGAAGCTTCGGGCCCTCTTAAAATCCTGAGCTCTCTGAGCGTGTGGGTTCGAGTCCCACCGTCCGCACCAATGCCGGGCTCTCAGCCCAGGTGAGAAATGATGGTGTCGATCAGCTCGATGATGCTGTTGGTCGAGAGCTGGGCGCCGCGCTCGGCTGCCTCGCGGCGGAACTCGGGACCGTCCGAGCCGGCGAAAATCAGGAACGGCACGGTCATTCCGCGGGCGCGAATGGCAGACAGCAGCTCGTAGCCGGCACGCATATTGTCGCCGCGCCCCATGTCCGAGACGACGAGATCGAAGTGGCGGCGGTCCATGGCCGCCAATCCCTGCTCGGTGCTGGTCGCCTGCTCCACGTCGAGCTGGAGCTTGCGGAGCGCCCTGACGCCGAGCTCGTTGTTGGCGGGGTTGTCGTCGACCCAGAGGATCGCCTTGCCGATCAGTCTGTCCGCTACCTCGGGAGAGAAGGCACGTCCCACCGTGCTCCTGATGCGCGTGACATCGACCTCCGGCTGACCGGATTTTGCCTGCCAGTCCCGGGTGGCGGCAGCCGTGGCCTCGATCGCTGCCTGCTGCATTTTGATGTTGATCGGTCCCACGGACACGCTGTGGATCGCCTTGTTGTGCCAGGCCCGGACCAAGAGAATGGCCCCCAGCGACCAGCCGATCAGGTTGACCACGGCGCTCAAGGCCTGGGCGACGTCGACGTATGGCCGATGAGTCTGGATGAATTCGATCATGCTATCCATCGTTCGTCTCCTCCCAGCACTGCGCGCGCTTCAGATGCGAGCCGGCGCGAACAGGTTTTTCAACGCCCCATGATCCAGCGCATCCACCACGCGCCCCTTCTTGCCCGTCGTCGTGTCCGAGGCGAGCATGGCGTTGAGGACGCTTTCGTCGACCGCTTCGACGACGGCCATGAAGAGGGCGTCGAGGTCGTCGTTGGCGACCGCGGTCATGTTGAAGAGCGGGGGCTCGGGGAGCTGGCCGGGGTCGTTGGCGGTCGAGAAGGCCATGAAGATGTCGCCGGAGTTGTTGCCGGACGGGCTGCCGCCGCGGGCGACGCCGAGGCCGGCACGCCGTGCGAGGCGCTCGAGCTGGTTCGGCAACATCGGCGCATCGGTGGCGACGACGACAATGATGGAGCCGTGCTCGTAGTCGTAGACGCGGCGGCCGGGGAGGAGGTCGCCGACGGGCTTGCCGCAAACCGTGAGCCAGGGCTTGAGGCCATGGTTCGCCTGCACGAGCACGCCGACCGTATAGCGTCCGGCGCGTGTCTCGACGACGCGCGAGGCGGTTCCAGTGCCGCCTTTGAACTCGTAGGCGATCATGCCGGTGCCGCCGCCAATTGAGCCTTCGGCGACCGGACCATCCTTTGCGCCGTCGATCGCCGTCCAGACGTGCTCCTCGGTGACATGGAAGCCTGCGATATCGGAGAGGTAGCCGTCGTAGGTCTCGGCCGCGACGGGGAGCGCCCACAGGCTCTCGCCGAGGTCGGGGAAGCGGCGCGCGAGCCACTTCAGCGTCGCGTGGTGTGCGATGCCAACCGAGAAGGTGTTGGTGATGGTGATGGGGCCTACCAGCCAGCCCGCGTCGCGGATCCAGTGGGCACCCGTCATCTCGCCGTTGCCGTTCAGCGAGTGCATGCCGGCCCAGACGGGATTCATCAGGCGCGCGGGCGCGCGCGGCAGGATGGCGGTGACGCCGGTATGGATGCCGCGCACGGGGTCCTTCAAGGTCGTGAAGCCGACGCGGAGACCCGGAACGTCGGTGATGGCGTTGTGCGTGCCGGTGGTGCCAGGAACGGGCAGCCCGAGGCCGCGTGCGCGTGGGCGGCCAGCGGGGCCGAAGCGGGTGGGGCTTGTGGTGTTTTCTGATTCAGCCATGTCGTCGTCTCCGCGAGCCCTTTCAGCCTAGCCCACTCGTCAGGGGAGAGGGGATCCGGGCCGCGCTCGCCATCAGGGCCCGGTTTGACAATGGGTATCGGCCAAATCCTCTTCTCCCTAGGCAGCGGGTTTGAGGGGCTTCTCGATCGGCAACGCAGTCTGGCACGTGAGCACCAAAAGAAAAGGCCGCGCCTTGCGGCACGGCCTTGGCTGGTCTCGATGTGAGCTGCGGCTCAGGCGGCGCGGGCCGTTCTCGGCTGCTTCGAGGCGCCGCGGCGGGTCGAGAGCCTCACCGGCTCCGGTGACACGCCGGCCGCCGGGCGGCTGAGCCTTGCGGCAAGGTTTGCCGGGCGCTCGCGGCGCACGATCACCTCACGGGCGGCGAAGGCGTCGACGAGGGCCGTCATGGCAAGCTCAGGACGGAGCGCGCTGCCGTAAATGTCGACGGCGACGTAGCCGGTCGCCGGCCAAGCCTCGATCTCGACACGGCCGCTTGCCAGCGTCGCGGTGCCGATCATCGAGCGGCCGGACGTGGTGCGCTGGACCTTGACCGTGCTCGGGCCCGCCTTGGCGAACTCGAACGCGCTACGCATCGCCTGCTCCACGGTCTTCACCGAGGCCAGGCGCTTGGCGCCGATCAGATCCAGAATGATACTATTGCTCTTGCGACTGTCGTGGCGCTCGCGAGAGGCGGGCGCAATCTCGAAAGAATCTTCCTTTTGGGCGGTGCTTGAACGAGTCAAGTCCATCCCCAATTGGAAGAGGGCGTCGTCATAGGCCATGTGACCCTCCCCAACCAGCAGACAGCTCTGACTCGCCCGCTCCTTACCTTTTGGTTTCTGGGAGACCCTTGACCTTTGGGGCAGGTGGACAGACGAGAGGGACCGCATATGAGGCCATCGCCCCCCTCTTGCAAGAGAAAAATGGGCCGCGGGCCAAAATTTCTCCCGCGCCTTGCCGGAGCTTAACAAGAGGTTATGGAGCGGGCGTCCGGCGGCTCCCGAAAGCGCGACGCTCGCTCAACGCTCACTGCTTCTTCAGCAGCCCGTCGAGAATACTCTTGGCATCGAGCTTCTGCTGCCCTGAAGTGGTGCCGCCACCGGCATTGGCACCGCCCTCGGCCGCAGCGCCCTTGTTGCCTCCGAGGATGCCCTTCACGATCGCTCCGGCGTCCTTGCCCTTCAACTGCTCGCCGATCTTCTTGACCTGATCGAGCGCCTTGTTCGGGTCCTTCAGGATACCGGAAAGGTCGGGCGTGTACGCGAGCTTATCCCACGGGCCCTGCACCTTGACCGGGATCTCGATGCCGCCCTCGTCCTTGCCGCCCTGGCCGGAAAGGCTCGAAACGAGCTTCGGCCGCATCAGGTAATCCACGTGTCGCTGTGGAAGGGACACGGTGCCGGCGCCGGTGAGTCTCAGGAGAGGGCTCATGAGGTGGAGATCCTGGTTCGACGCGACGCCGTTGGTGATCGTCCAGGTGGAGCCCAACTCGCTGAAATCAGTCTTCTCGGACGGCGACGTCGAAAGGCCGCCGAGCTTGCCCTGGTTCAACCCGCGCACCATTCCGGCGACATTGATACCGGCGATCGCGCCTTCGGTGAACACGAGGTCGGCCTTGCCGTTCAGTGTTTCGACCAGTTGCAGCTGTGAGGCTCCCTGGCCAGCGACGGCAAGGCTGAGCTTGGCCTTGCCGGAGAGCCTGTCGAAGCCGGCGGCGTCCTCGAGGAAGGGACGGGCGTCAAGACCTTCGACGGTCATGTTGGTGCCGATGGTCGCCGCTTTGTCGGCCGAAGCGTCGATCGAGACGAAGCCGCGGCCATGGCCGCCGTAAAGCTGAATGTCGTCGAACGTGGTCTTCATCACGCTGTTCTTGAGGGCCACGGTCAGCTGTGACCGTCCGACCTTGAGGTCCTGGAAGAACAGTTTGCCGACGGTGAGCTTGGCGTCGGCGTCGGCGAGGCCGAGACCGTCGAAATCGATGGCCTCGCTGCTCCAGCCGGCGCGCTCGACGTAGCCCTGCACCTTGGGGCCAGCTTTCGAATCGCTGTCGCGCAGGAGATCCTCGATCGTGGAGGGTTTCTCGCCAGCGGTAGCGGGTGCGGTGGCAGGCACTGCGGCCTTGGCCGGAGCTCTGGCCCGCTTTGCAGGCGCTGGCGAGCCGGCCGGTCGCATGTACTTGTTGAGGTCGAGCTCGGAGAGCTGGAGGGTGGTCTTGACGTAGGGGCGCGCGCCAGACGTGTCGATGGATAGCTGTCCAGTCGCTGTGGCGCCGTCGAGGCTCAGATTGGCATTCGAGAGCGTGATGACAGCCGGCGTCGTGCGCAGCTGGCCTTTGGCCTCGAGTGCGCCGAAGCCCTTGGCCGGCGGCAGCTCGGTGCCGAGCCACCCCATGAGCTTGCGTAGCGACGGCGACTTGGCATTGACGGCTCCGTCCGTCTCGACGCCATCGCGCAGGATGACCGAGCCGTCGAAGTGGGCGTCGACAGGCGCACTGGCGAGGTTCGCCGCCACCTTGGCCGGCTTGTCGTCCATGACCGCCTTGAGCGATGTCATCTCGCCGTCGAAGGCGATCTTCTCGCTCTTCCAGACGAGGTCGCCCTTGGCGGACAGCGGTTGGTTGAGGGCCACGAGCCCGATGGCGACGTTGACGTGGTCGAGCCGCTGTGCGCCGCCGCTCGCCGCATTGGCGTAGTTGAGCGTCCCGTCGACGATGCGTACATCGCCGAGCGCGAGCTGATCGAGGCTCGCCTGCGGCACGGCGGCACCGGCTGGAACCACGGCCGGAGGGGAAGCATCTGTCGGCAATCCGCCAGGCGCGTCGGAGGCGGGTGCAGCAGCCTGGGCAAGGCGCACCGGGCGCGAGGCGCCGGACAGGGCGAACTCCCAGCTCTTTCGGCCCTTGGCATCGGTGTAGAGCTCGAACACCGGCTTCGTCAGCACGAGCCGCTCGACGCGGATCTCTCGCTTCAGGAGCGGCAGCACCTCGACCGCGGCCTCGAGGCCTTGCATGGTGACGAGCGGCTTGCCTGTCATGCCCGGTGGCGGCGAGAGCGTAACGTCGCTCATGGAAATCCCGATCGACGGGTAGAGCGTGAACGAGGTCGAGCCTGCGATGACGAGGTCGCGTCCTGTCTTGGCTTTGACCTGGCTCGTGATCTGGTCGCGCACAAAGTCGGGTGGCAGCGCATAGAGAAGGTAGGCGCCGCCGGCCCCGGCGATGACGACCAGGGCGAGCATGACGAGGAGCAGGAGGCGAACGACGCTGCGCCCACCGCCGCCTGCCGGCGAGGCGGGATGTCGGAGTGGCGGATGCATCGGCGGCGGGCCGCCAGGACGCATCGGGGGCGGCGGCTGACGACCCGGCGGGCCGGCACGATGGGCACCCGTGGGATATGGGTGAGGCGCGTGCCCTGCCGGCTCTGGGTGCTGAGCCGACGTGTACTGCTGATGTTGGGCGGGAACGTACGGCTGCTGCTGTCCGCCGGGCCCGTACGGAACGGTGCCGTAAGGCGGCTCGCCGTAGGGCTGCGCTGGTGGCCAGGGCGCGTAGTTCGGCGACTGGCCGGGATGTGGCTGCGGTGGCGCGGTATGCGAGTGAGGCGCATGCGGGTGAGGTGCGAACGGCAGCTCGCGCTCCAAGTCGTGAGGCGCGGGAGCGGCCGGCTGGCGTCCATGCCGGGCGTGGCGGCCGAGATGGCTCTCGTCCCATCCGGGCTCGCCGGTATGCTCGTCGGACGGGTGATAGCTGCCGAGCGGGGGAATGGGCGGCGGGCCTTGCGGCGGCTTGCGGTCGGTCATCGCGTGCTCTCATGGCTCTGACCGGCACGGACCAAGGGGCCAGGCGGGGCAGGAATCTGGATTCTTCTCATAGTTGTGAATTGTGTCGGTCCGGGGCAACCCATCCGCCAGGACGAAGTGTCTTTTTCCACGGAAAGCGATGTGTGCTGCCGGTCGCCATCAGGCGATGCCGGAGCAGCTTTGCCGGACATCGCGAGGCTCCGGCTCGTGCGGCCGCCGCCGGGCCGAGGCCTGCCACAACATTGAATGGTGTCTGAACACCCGGTTCAGAGTGGGTTCAAAGCGAGGAGCGTAGAACTCGCCTCATCGCACGGGAACAGCAATCCCGAGCTCAACACGGAGACGAGACATGACCCGCATCTTCCTCAAGACCACCGCCGCCCTTCTGAGCCTCGGCGTCGCTGCCACCGCCGCGAATGCGGGCAGCTCGTCGGTCAGCATTAGCCAGCGAGGCTGGCTCAACGGCGCCGCCGGCAGCCAGAGCGGCTATGCCAACCGCCTGACGGTCGACCAGACCGGCCGCTACAACAGCTCGGTCACCACTCAGAACGGCAGCCGCAACCGTGCGGTCATCGGACAGGTCGGCAGGCGCAACTCCGCCATCTCGATCCAGAACGGCCGCGGCAACATCGCCGGCGTCGCCCAGTTCGGGTCGGGCCACACCGTCGTCACCTCGCAGGACGGCCGCGGCAATGCCGTTGGCGTGATCCAGGCTGGCCGCAACAACCGCGCTACCACGACGCAGGTCGGAGCAGGCAACGTGTCGGTGATCGTGCAGGACTAACCGGCCTGCGTCGCGTCTCACGGCCGGGAGGGGTTCTGCTCCTCCCGGTCTCCTCAATGGAGGTCTCAAATGACCAAGTCGCTCCCACTCGTTTCCGCGCCGCTCGTCGCGGTAGCAATGGTCGCCGGAGCCGTCGGCTGCGGTGCTCCGGCGGCGAGCGCCGGCGAGGCCAGCGGCATCCGCTGCGAGATCCGCGTGTCGGAGCATCGCGGCGGGGTGTCGCTCGAAGGCGTCGTCTACGCAAGGGCGGACGTCGACGGCACCTATCGGCTCAGCGTGAAGAGCCGCGGCGGCGACGGCAGCTCGAATGTCGACCAGAGCGGCGATTTCAGCGCCTCGCCCGGACAGCCTAACCACCTTGGCGAGGTGAGCCTCGACGGCGGCGGCTCCTATGTCGCACGGCTCGAGGTCAGGTCGAGTGCCGGCACAGCCTCCTGCAGCGAGCGGGTTGGCGGAGCACTCTAGTTCAGCTCCGACGCCGTGAGGAATGATCGCGGGTCCGAACGAAGGGCACATTCGGCGCCGACGCCAGGCCATCTCAAGCCAAGGACAAAACCCATGCTTCGATCCCTATCGCGCGTCGCTCTCGTCACCGCGGCGCTGGCGTTTGCGGCCATGACCGACGAGGCCGCCGCGGGCCAGGGGCTCAGCTTCACGTTCACGCCCAAGGGCGAGCAAGCCGAGAAGCTGCGGCAGGGTCTCCAGATCATGACGCGTATCCAGGCGCTCAAGAACGTGGCGCGTGTCGAGCAGCGCGGCAGCAGGAACGGTGCCGCCATCCTGCAGACCGGCGGCACGGGCAATGCGGCGGCAATTCTGCAGTCCGGGCGCGGCAACTCGGCCACGATCACCCAAAATGGCTCCAACAACAGCTACGGCATCCTGCAGCTCGGCCGCGGCCGCACGAGCAACGTGGTTCAGAATGGCAACGGCCGTACAGGCTTTACGGTCCAGATCGGAAACTGAGCCGGCGGACCGGCTCGCAAACCTGCCGCCAGCGCGACAATCAGCCACCCGTGCCCGGATCGTGTCAGAGGGCCAGGCGGAACGCACGCCGTGGCCCGGTGCCCGTTGCGAGTTTCCACAGCAGCTCAAGGAGCTGACCAAACATCTTGTATGACCGGCTCCTGGCTTGTCGCCAAGTGGCCAAGAACTTTGCTATGCTTCATCGATAGAGGAGTCGGGTCTTGGGGCCCAGAGGATCCATTCGATGCGCGCAAGCTTTTCCCGGACCACTTTGTCGTTCGTCGCCTTCGCCGTGCTGTTCGGCCAGGCCGTGCGGTCGGAGGAGCCCACAATCGCCGAGCCAGCGTCGGCCTTCGACGGCACCCGCTCGCTGGTCGGCAGCTATCTCGCCGGCCGGATCGCCCGCTCGGAGGCGGACACCAACAACGCGGCCAAGTTCTACCGTGGCGCACTCGAACGTGATCCCGGGAGCGAGATGCTGCTCGAGCAGGCGTTCCAGATGGAGGCGCTCGAGGGGCTCAACCCACGTACCATTGAGCTTGCCGAGCAGCTCATCGCGTCCGATCCGCAGCATCGCACAGCGCACCTTTTCCTCGGGCTCCGGGACTTCGAGGCCGGCAGCTACGAGAAGGCGCTGCAGCATTTTCGTGCCGCGTCGACCGGGCCGATCGGCGAGCTGACCGGAGCCATGGCGCAGGCCTGGGTCGAGCAGGCGCGCGGCAATACGAGCGCGGCGCTGATGCTTCTCGATCAGTCAAAGCAGGCGGAATGGGCGCAATTCTACCTGCGCTACCACAAGGCACTGATCGCGGACCTCGCTGGCCGCAAGCAGGATGCCAGGAGTGCCTACGAGCACGTGTTCCGCCAGGATCCGAAGTCGTTGAGGACCACGCTCGCGTTTGTCCGGAGCGCCGCGCATGCGGGTGACATCAAGCTGGCGCGGTCGATCCTCAAGCAGCACGTCGACCGCAGTCAGGGCGAGGCACATCCGCTGGTGCGGAGCCTGCTCGCCGAGCTCAACGTCGCCGGCGTCAAGCCCGATCTCATCGTGAAGACCGCAGCCGACGGGCTGGCGGAGGCGTTCTACGGACTGGGCGAGGTGCTTATCGGCGAGGGTGTCGTCCCGGCCGGCACGCTGTACATGCAAATGGCGTTGAGCGTCGTGCCCGACCAGCAGTTCGCGCTCGCTGCTCTCGCCAACGCCTACGAGAGCTCGAAGCGCTACGACGACGCCATCTCGATCTACAATCGCATTCCCAAGGGCTCGCCGCTCGAGCTGCCGATCGAGATCCGCAAGGCCTACAACCTCAACTCGCTCGACCGCTCCGACGAGGCGCGGCAGACGCTGTCGACTTTGCTCGATCGCATGTCCGCCTACACGCCTTCGGCTCCGGTCGCCGAGGTGCCCGAGGCGAGTGGCGCAGAGGTGGACGTGTCGAGCTTCCGACCGTTGCGACTGGGGTCCAAGGGCGAGGACGTCAAGGCACTGCAAGAGGCGCTGATCAAGGAGGGCTTCGCCGAGGAGCCGGCCGACGGTCGCTTCGGAGAGGGCACGCGACGGGCGGTGATGGCGTTCCAGAAGGCGAAAGGTCTCGCCGCCGACGGCAAGGCGGGTCCCGAGACGGTGCGCGCCATCCTCAGCGGCGCCGAGCCTGCGGCGGAGACCGTGAGCGGCGGGAGGGCGATGCCAGTCGGCCTCGCGCCTTCGGTGGCCGACCAGCTGCAGGTGCTCGACGCACTCGGCTCCATCCAAAGGTCTCGGAAGCTTTTCTCTGAGGCAACCGATACTTACACCAGGGCGCTCAATCTCGTTCCGAAGATCGAGGCGCGCCACTGGGCGCTCTATTACGCGCGCGGCACCAGCTACGAGCGGCTGAAGAACTGGCCGGCGGCGGAGGCAGATCTCAAGAAGGCGCTGGAGCTCGCGCCCGACCAGCCGCTCGTCCTCAACTATCTCGGCTACTCCTGGATCGATCAGGGTCTTCACCTCAAAGGCGGCATGGATCTGATCGAGAAGGCGGTGTCGCTCAAGCCCGACGACGGCTTCATCGTCGACAGCCTGGGCTGGGCGCATTTCCGGCTCGGCAACTACAACGATGCTGTCCGCTATCTCGAGCGCGCCGTCGAGCTCAGGCCGGACGACCCCATTCTCAACGACCACCTGGGCGATGCTCTGTGGAAGGTCGGGCGCGAGCGGGAGGCCCGCTTCCAGTGGGACCAGGCACTTTCCCTCAATCCCGAGCCGGAGGATCTCGAGCGGATCAAGAAGAAGGTCGTCGAGGGGCTCGAGGCGAAGCCGGCCGCCGAGAAGAAGACGACCGAGGTGCAGCCGCCGACCTTGCCAACGCAACCCTAGTGTGGCGCCTTGCTGTATTTGCGAGGTAAGTGCCGCACTAAGCCAATGATTTCGCTAATGTCCCTTATGGTTTGCACATCCCTCGGAGTCGGACGCAAACTGGCCGGAGATTGCCAGCCGGAGCGCGGGCGAACGGGGTCGGGTGCAGCAGACGGTGTTGCAGGGCCAGCGGGCGGTTCCTGCCGTGGTCACGCCTTTACGGTGCCCCATTGAGGGGCAAAATGCAGGATGCGGCGGTCCGCCCCGTGGGGCTGGACGAGGCCTCTTGCGATTATGTAACGTTAAGAGCCTGTTAACAGGAAGGATCGATGGTGGTCGCAGTGCGCCAGAGGGATTGCGTATGCGTCTGATCATCCCAGCCGGCCGACGGGGCCTTGTGCGCGCGAGTCTCGTGCTCGCCGCCGCGGCTGCTGCTGCGGTCGGCTTTCCGGGCTGCACGAGCACGCCAGTCGAGCTGACGGCCGCCGAGCAGCCGCTTTCCGCCGAGACCGTGGCGCTGCTCGGCAAGAAGGGCATGCAGGCCGGCTCGCCGATCTACGTTCGTATCTTCAAGGAAGAGTCCGAGCTCGAGGTGTGGAAGGCACGCGAGGACGGCCGCTTCTACCACTTCAAGACCTATCCGATCTGCAACTGGTCCGGCGGTCTCGGGCCCAAGTTCCAACAGGGCGACAAGCAGGCCCCCGAGGGCTTCTACACGATCACGCCCCAGCAAATGAAGCCGGACTCGCAGTATCACGTTGCTTTCAACGTCGGCTATCCGAACGCCTACGACCGCGCCAACGGCCGCACCGGTCAGTCGCTGATGGTACACGGGGCGTGCAAGTCCGCCGGCTGCTATGCGATGACGGATGCGCTGGTCGAGGAGATTTATGCGCTGGCGCGCGAGGCGTTCCGCGGCGGTCAACCGGCGTTCCAGATGCACGCCTTTCCGTTCCGCATGACGGACGAGAAGCTGGCGCGTTTCAAGGGACACAAGCACTACGCGTTCTGGTCGACGCTGAAGCAGGGCTATGACGCGTTCGAGACGAGCCGCGTTCCACCTGCCGTCGCGGTGTGCGAGCGCCGCTACGTGGTCAACGTGTCGATGCCGGCCAACGCGCGCATCGATCCGGAAGGCCGCTGTCCTCACTTCGAGCGGCCGAGGCTCGAGCCGTTCGTGCCGCTCGCCGCGGAGCAAAAGCTCGCCACGGAGCGTGTGACCGAGACGGGACCGAAGACGCGTGACATGGCCGAGGTCGCGGCGGCAACGGCGCGCGAGGCCGAGGAGACTGTTGCCGACGGCCAGGGCGTGAGCGTCGCTCAGGGTGCTGCCGGTGCCGTGCCCGCGGCCATGCCGCCGGCCTATGGGCTCGGTTTCAACCGGTGAGCACTGGCATCATCGCCGGCAGCGGAAGCTCCGGAGGCCGGAAGCGCGGCTCCGGCCCATTCCGCCTCTTCCTCCTACTCTGCACCGTTATCGTTGCCGCGCTGGCGCTGTGGTGGATCTTCCGCGAGGACTTCGAGCATGAGGCGATCCGCTGGGAACGCTCGCAGCGGTACGCGTTGTACGCGGCTGGACTCACGCTCTCAGGCACGCCGGATCTCGGGAAGCTCGGCGAGCGGCTTGCCGCACGGGGGCTCAAGACCGGCGCACCGGTCTTCATGCGCATCTTCAAGAAGGAGTTCGAACTCGAGCTCTGGATGATGCGCGACGGGCGCTTCCACCACTTCGCCACCTATCCGATCTGCCGCTGGTCAGGGCGGCTCGGGCCCAAGCTCAAGCAGGGCGACGGGCAGGCACCGGAAGGCTTCTATACGGTCGGGGCCGAGGCCTTGAACCCCAACAGCCGCTGGTACCGCTCGTTCAATCTCGGGTATCCGAATGCATTCGACCGTGCCTACGGACGCACTGGATCGCTCTTGATGGTGCATGGCGGTTGCGGCTCGGTGGGCTGCTACGCCATGACCAACGGTGTCATTGCGGAGGTCTGGCAGCTCGTGACAGCGGCGCTCGCGGGCGGACAGAAGCGGTTCCAGGTGCAGGCGTTCCCGTTCCGCATGACGGAGGCGAGCCTGGCGACAAGGCCGGAGGGCGAGAACACGGCGTTCTGGCGCAGCCTGAAGGCGGGTTACGACCTGTTCGAGACGGACCGTGTGCCGCCCAGGGTCAGCGTGTGCGGAAAGAGCTACGTGCTCGCGCCCGGAGCCCCGGCGAGCGACGGCAGCGCGCCGATCGAGTCGGGGTGCCCGGGGAAGGGGTGACGGCCTCGACCGTGCATCGACGGGTCGAGCCTCGCTAGGCACTGTCTATACTCAGCGCCGTGTTTGCACAGGCGGGCAGCCATCCCGGCCGCAAGGCAGCACGTGCGGATCCGCGGCCTGGATGGAGCTGTGCGGGCCTTGCAGGTACGGAGGGACAAAAAAACCGAACGGGCCGCACCGTGTAACCGGTGCGGCCCCAGGTTGTGCTTTGAGCTGGCTGGGCTGGCCGCAAACGGCCCGATCAGCCCGCGCGCTTGTTCTGGCGGTTGTTGATGAGATCGTCGACGACGGCGGGGTCGGCGAGCGTCGAGGTGTCGCCGAGGTTTCCGAACTCGTCCTCGGCGATCTTGCGCAGAATGCGGCGCATGATCTTGCCGGAGCGCGTTTTCGGAAGGCCCGGCGAGAACTGGATGAGATCCGGCGAGGCAATGGGGCCGATCTCCTTCCTGACGTGGGCGACCAGCTCTTTTCTGAGCTCGTCCGAGGGCTCAATGCCTGCGTTCAGGGTCACGTAGCAATAGATGCCCTGGCCCTTCAAGTCGTGCGGATAGCCGACGACGGCCGCTTCGGCGACCTTCGGGTGCGAGACGAGCGCGCTCTCGACCTCGGCCGTGCCCATGCGGTGGCCGGAGACGTTGATGACGTCGTCGACCCGGCCGGTGATCCAGTAGTAGCCGTCCTCGTCGCGGCGGCAGCCGTCACCGGTGAAGTACATGCCCTTGTAGGCCGAGAAGTAGGTCTGCACGAAACGCTCGTGGTCGCGGAACACGGTGCGCGACTGGCCGGGCCAGCTGTCGAGGATGACGAGGTTTCCCTGTGTGGCACCCTCGAGCATCGTGCCCTTGTCGTCGACGAGGGCGGGCTGCACCCCGAAGAAGGGTCGCGTTGCCGAACCCGGCTTCAAGGGGGTCGCGCCGGGGAGCGGCGTGATCAGGATGCCGCCGGTCTCGGTCTGCCACCAGGTGTCGACGATCGGGCAGCGGTGGTCGCCGACCACGTGGTAGTACCACTCCCAGGCCTCGGGGTTGATCGGCTCGCCGACGGAACCCAAAAGGCGCAGCGACGAGCGGTCGGTGCGCTTAACGAAGTCGTCGCCAGCGCCCATCAGCGCGCGGATAGCGGTGGGTGCCGTGTAGAAGATGTTCACGTCCCACTTGTCGATGACATGCCAGAAGCGCGACGGGGTCGGGTAGTTGGGGATGCCCTCGAACATCAGCGTGGTGGCGCCGTTGGCGAGCGGGCCGTAGATGATGTAGCTGTGGCCGGTGACCCAGCCGACGTCGGCCGTACACCAGTAGATGTCGCCGTCGTGGTAGTCGAACACGTATTGGTGCGTCATGGAGGCGAAGGTCAGGTAGCCGCCCGTGGTGTGAACGACACCCTTCGGCTTGCCGGTCGAGCCCGAGGTGTAGAGGATGAACAACGGGTCCTCGGCAGCCATCTCCTCGGGCGGGCAGTCGGCCGAGACTTTCGGCAGCTCCTCATGCAGCCACACGTCACGGCCGGCCTTGAAGGGCACCGGATTGCCGGTACGACGCACGAGCAGAACTTTCTCGTCGCCCTTGCACTTCTCGAGCGCGGCGTCGGTGTTCTTCTTCAAGGGAACGGTCTTGCCGCCACGCAGGCCCTCGTCGGCCGTGATGACGAGCTTCGAATCGGCGTCCTCGATACGGTTCTGGAGGCTGTCCGGGGAGAAGCCCGCGAACACGATGGAATGAATGGCGCCTAGCCGCGCGCAGGCGAGCATGGCGTAGGCGGCCTCGGGGATCATCGGCAGGTAGATCGTGACGCGATCACCCTTCTTGACCCCCAAGCCCTTCAGCACGTTGGCGAAGCGCGAGACGCGCTCGTGCAGCTGGCGGTAGGTGATCTTCTCGTCCTGGGTCGGGTCGTCGCCCTCCCAGATGATGGCAACCTGGTCCGCGCGCGTCTTGAGGTGGCGGTCGATGCAGTTGGCAGCTACGTTGAGGGTGCCGTCCTCGTACCACTTGATCGAGACGTTGTGGGGATCGAACGAGGTGCGCTTCACCTTGGTGTAGGGCTTGATCCAGTCGAGGCGGCGGCCGGCTTCACCCCAGAAGGCATTGGGATCGTCGACCGACTGCTTATAGAGCTTCTGGTAGGCTGCGTCGTCGACCCAGGCACGCTTCGCCCATTCCGGGGATACCGGATAGTTCTTGTCGGTCATACTGCCATTTCCTCCGGGCATGCTCTTGTTTTTTGGAACGCCAATTATGCGCGTGCCGGGCTCACGGGACAACTACGTCCTTGGTCGAAGTTTTTGTGCCGGGGCGCCCACGCCGGCTCAGGCGGCGCTGAGCCAGGCGATGATAAGTGCCTGGATGAGCAGGACACCGGCCCAGTGCATGGCATCGATGGCGATCAGGCTGGCCTGCTGTCCCTGGTAGGAATAGTTGACGACGAGAGCCGGAACGATGAAGCCGAGCCAGACGGCGAGTCCGGCAATCAGCCCGGTGGCGAGGCGGATGTGGTCGCCGCCGATATGGCCAATTATTCCCGCCAGGGCATAGGCCATGGCGAGCTCGGCCGCGATGGTGATGGCGAACAGCACGGGCATCGGACGGGCGCGTGCCTCGAGCTCAGCCGCGCTTCGACCGAGAGCGGAGATCCAGGCCTTGCTCATAAGCCCGTAATAGACGCCGCCGAAGACGAAGCTCGCGAGGGCGGCGAGCGTGACGGCGAGGTAGCTGATCTTGGTAACCATCATGGCGTTTTCCTCCCCCATGGGTTGGGCAGCTCGTTCGGTGCGTCAGTCAGCTTGCCGACATCCTTTCTCGTGTCCCGACCGCGAGGTTCGTCACATTCCTCGGGTCTACCCGGATCAAACGTCGCGGTCGAAGGGGCACGGCCTAGCAAGCCATTGATCTCGTGTAGCTCAGTTTGTGACGTCCGCTCATGTGCCCGGCCGCAGACGTGAAGCGGAGGTCAGAATCGCCACACTAGCGGATCGGAGGCGGGTAGTGGAGGCCGCCCGCACTCCAGAGTGCATTGAGGCCGCGCCGGATGCCGATCCTTGAGCCGGCACCGAGGTTTCGCTCGAAGCTTTCGCCGTAGTTGCCGACCAGCGACACGATGCGGAAGGCCCAGTCGTCGGTGAGGCCAAGACCCTTGCCGAACGATCCCTCGCGGCCCAGAAGGCGGCGGATCTCAGGCCTTTTCGATTGCAGCATCTCGCTTGCGTTCGTGCTCGCAACGCCAAGCTCCTCGGCGTTTTGCATGGCAAAAAGCGTCCACCGTACGACGTTGGCCCACACGGCATCGCCCTGACGCACGGCGGGTCCCAGCGGCTCCTTCGAGATGCGCTCCTCGAATATGACATGCTCCTCGTTCTGCCCGAGCTTCAGGCGCTCGGAGAAGAGGCCCGAGCTATCGGTCGTATAGGCGTCGCAGCGACCGGTGTTGTAGGCGGCGACGGCCTCGTCGTTCTTCTCGAATACGACCGGGTAGTAGCGAAGATCGCGCGAGTGGAAGTAGTCGGCGAGGTTGAGCTCGTTCGTGGTGCCGGTCTGGACGCAGATGCTGGCGCCAGCGAGATCCTCGACTTTGGTCGCGCCGAGCGACTTCTTCACCATGAAGCTCTGGCCATCGTAGTACATGACGCCGACGAAGCTCAGTCCGAGCGAGGTATCGCGGCTCATGGTCCATGTGGTGTTGCGGGAGAGGAGGTCGACCTCGCCCGACTGCAGGGCCGTGAAGCGCTCCTTGGCGGTCAGCGGCACGTATTTTACGCGCGTCACGTCGTTGAACACGGCAGCGGCGATCGCGCGGCAGAGGTCGACGTCGAGACCTTTCCACTCGCCCTTGTCGTCGGGCTGGGAGAAGCCTGCCAATCCAGTGTTGACGCCGCAGTTCAAGGTGCCGCGCGCCTTCACGACGTCAAGTGTGCCAGCGGATGCGGGGGTGGAGAGCGCTACGAGCGTAACGGCGAGCCGTGCGGCCGACCAATGTCTTAGCCACGTCCAGGTCGAGCGGCTGCCGCAGTCCTCACCCCGGCGGGGCAGGGCCCCGGCGTGACTTGCCGGGCGCATTGAGCGGATTGCGAGCGCATCGCACCGCCATCTTCTCGGACCCGCAGTGGCCGCGCGGGAGTTGACGAGTGATGGCAGGGACGAGCGCATCGGCTAGCTCAGTGGTTCAAGATCTGGGCGAGAAACGCCCTCGTTCGGTCGTGGCGGGGAGCGGAGAAAAAGGCGGATGGCGGGGCCTCCTCGACGATGCGGCCCTCGTCCATGAAAATGACGCGGTCGGCGACGGCCTTGGCGAATCCCATCTCGTGGGTGACGACGAGCATGGTCATGCCGCCTCGCGCTAGCTCGATCATGGTGTCCAGGACCTCCTTGACCATCTCGGGGTCGAGGGCGCTGGTCGGCTCGTCGAACAGCATGATGCGCGGGCTCATGGCGAGTGCGCGAGCGATGGCGACGCGCTGCTGCTGGCCGCCCGAGAGCTGGCTCGGATACTTCATCGCCTGCTCGCGGATGCGAACGCGGGCGAGGAGATCGAGTGCTGCCTTCTCTGCTTCCGCGCGCGGCTTCTTCTTCACCCACTGGGGCGCGAGGCAAAGGTTGTCCAGCACCGTCAGGTGCGGGAACAGGTTGAAGCTCTGGAACACCATGCCGGTCTCGGCGCGCACCTTCGCGAGATTGCGTACGTCGCCGTCGAGCTCGGTGCTGTCGACGACGATACGGCCGGCGTCGTGGGACTCGAGCCCGTTGACGAGACGTATCAGGGTCGACTTTCCGGAGCCCGACGGTCCGCAGATCACGATCTTCTCGCCCGCACGCACGGTGAGGTCGATGCTCTTCAGGACGTGGAAGGCGCCAAAGTGCTTGTCGACGCCCTTCATCTCGACGGCGACGGCGGTTGCGGCGTCCGATGAGTCCTTCGGGCTGGTTGCGGTCTCTGGCATCGAATCAGAGGGCTCTGTTGACCATGGGCCGAGTATGCACGGGGGAGGGGGCGATGGATACGGCGGAAGATTGCCAGGGTTGAGCGGTGCGCCGAAGCGAGCGCTGCGAGTGAGTGCTCCACCGCTCTCGACCTCTCCACGCCCTGTTGCGGGGCGGCGTGTCAACTGTCGAGCGGCTGGGCGAGGAACAGGAGCTCGTGGCCGTGCCACGGAAATGAGCGCTCCCGGCGAAAGCCGTTGCGGAGGTAGAAGCCGACGTTCCTCATGGTCTTGGCGGTGACGACGTGGAGGCCGGGGCAGCCATGACTGCGGGCCAGGGCGGCGAAGCGGGCGACGAGGGTGGCGCCGAGGCCCGCGCTCCGGCAGTCCTCCCGCACATTGACGTGGAGCTGGGCGGGGAAGCGCTGGGTGACATCGGCAAGCAGCGCGAAGTAGCCGATGTCGCCGAAGAGCGGGTTTCTCGCCGGATCGTCGAGGCTGCCGACGACGTAACCGGCGACCTCGCCATCACCATCGAAGGCCACGAAGGCGCAATCGGGGAAGCGGTCGAGATATCGGCCGAGCCAGCGCTCGCGGAAGGCCTGTCGGACCTCGTCGCTGGCAAACGACCGAGTGGCACTCGAGGTGAAAAATACGTGGTCGAGTCCCGTCGTCACTCCGGCACAGTGCGCCACTGCGGGGTAGGGCTCGATGCGGCAGTGGCTCGATGAGCACGACATTCTTCTTCAACTCCCGGTGCGGCACTCCGCAACCGGCGCTGTGCTCAGCGCACCGTCGGGTCGGCGTAGCACTGGCGCATGTACTCGCAGCGGTAGCTGCCGGAGAAGTGCATGGCGTCGCCCTTGGCGGGGGCGATGAAGCTGCAGATCTCCTCGAGACCCGTTTCGTCGAGCCATTGCTCGCGCCGGCCGCGCTGCACGGCGAAGCAGTCGGCCGTTGCCTCGTCGGGGCCCCGGAACTGATGACCGCATTCGTGGGCGAAGATCCAGAACTTCACCGGACGCGAGACCTTGTTCAGGAGGCGCGTGTTGAAGATCAGAAAGCCGGGATAGGCAGCGCCATAGTCATCGAGCTGGTCGTCGACGACCGTTGGGCGCTTTCCGCACCACTGCGGGCGGCCGTCGAGCTTGAACTCGCCAGGCTCGAGCAGCTTGCTGTCGCCGCCGACATGCTCAACGTACTCCTCCGGCGTGGGGACGTCGTCGGCTGCGGCGATCCCGGCAAGGCCGAGCACGCCAGCCGCAAGAATACCCCCACAAGCCAGGATGGATCGCTTCCAGGCCGTCATCATCTCCACCGCCGAAGCGATTTGCCCCACACCTCGCCCCCGAACGGGAGCTACCTCAATTTGCCAAGTATTCTAGACCGAAACAAGCTGTGGCGATGTACTAGGGCCAACCCGCCACACCTTGTTGCCGCAAGAGCATATGGCCTCGCGTCAGGCCGCGGCCTCGGCCTCGATGTCCTCCATGTCCTCATCCGAAAACCCGAAGTGATGGCCGATCTCGTGAACCAGCACGTGGGTTATGATCTCGCCGAGCGTATCCTCGCCGTCGGTCCAATAATCGAGAATGGCGCGCCGGTAGAGGAACACCATGTCGGGCTCGCGGGGGGGGTCGAGCACGCTCTTCTGAGCGAGGCTGACGCCCTGGTAAAGGCCCATCAGGTCAAAGGGGTCCTCGATGTCGAGGCTGTCGAGGACGTCCTCGGCGGCGAAGTCCTCGATGCGGATGACGACGTCGCCGCAGACTTGCCGGAAGTGTGCAGGCAACCTGTTCCAGGCGGTAGCCGCAAGGCTCTCGAAGTCAGCGAGGCTCGGCGCAAGGGCGTCACGCCATCCGTTTTGGTCCTGCATTCGCCTCGACTCCTGGCCTGCGTCTCGGATCGTCCCGACTGCGGTCCGAGCCCGGCAATTTAGAGCGCAAGCACAGCTTTGCAAGGGAGCCTTCACCAAGCCAATTCATGCTTCCATTACAGAGGGCTCGTAATGATTGCCGCATGAACTTCCCGCAATCGCTGCCGGCCCCTCTCGCACATGCTCTCAAGGAGGAGACCAAGGGCGAGGTCGTTCGCTGGGCGGGGCAACCGTCGCCTGGACGTGCCTCCGTCGCAACGCTCCCCATTCTCCTTTTTGCCGTGCCGTGGACGGCGATCTCCGGGTTCATGTTCGCGATGGCTGTCTACGGCCTCGTCGCCGGCGGCAAGGCGCCAGGGGAGCCCGGGCACATGAGCACGGGACTGGGCATCTTCTTCATCCTCTTTCTGATCCCGTTCGTCGCCATCGGGCTCGCAATGCTATCGGCCCCGCTCTGGACCTGGTACTCGGCCCGACACACGGTGCATGCCGTCACCGACAAGCGGCTCCTCACCATTGTCGATGGCAAGACGCGCAAGGTTACCTCCGTGATGCCGGATCGCATCGTCGCGCTCGAGCGCAAGGAGCGCCGCGACGGGTCGGGAATGCTGACCGTCGTCACCGGCTACGACCGAGACAGCGATGGCGACGTCGTGAAGATCAGGGAGGAGATCGGGCCGGTTGCGGGTGTGCGGGCGGCCGAGCGGCATCTCATAGCCTTGCGCGACCGCAACGTGGTCTAAGCCGTTCAAGGTGCATGACGGCGTGGCCACGCCGCGCTCGGTCGCCGCGACCGGTGGCGAACGCAACGCCACGAGACGGTGCCGGCGGCTACATCGAGGTGCCGAGCACGAGCGTCCAGAAGGACTTGAACTCGGTCTTGGGATCCTGGACCAGGGCGATGCCCATCTCCCTCGCGTCCGGGAGGAGGAGGTTCTTGTTGTGGCCGGCACTCTCCTTCCAGCCCTTCATGACCTCGTCGAAGGAGATCTGGCCGGTGCCGACGTTCTCGGCCGCGAGGCGGGCCTTATAGCCAGTGCGCTTGACCCGGTCCCAGGGATTCGAGCCGTCGGAGCCGTAGTGCGAGATCCGGTCCCATTTCGATAGGTCGCGGGAGTGGGCCTTGGCCGCCTCGGTCAGCGCCGCATTGAGCTTCACCGGCTTCAAGCCTTTCTCGGCGCGGTACTGGTTGATGATGTCGCGGGCGCGCTCGGGATCGAGGGCGGTTGCGGAATAGTCGCGATCGGAGAGGGCCCCCTTGGGCGGAAGCTCGAACGAGCCTTTCGGCGCCTTGTCGAGGCTGGCGACCTGGGTCCGGGGGGCCGACGTGTCGCCGCCGAGACCGCTCGATGGCGCCTTCTTGGTCGAGATCGAGGCCGTCGACGAAGACGACGAGCTGCCAGCGAAGTCCATCGGCAACGACGCTGTGCCGAGACTGCAGGCCGAAAGAGATGCTGCCACGACGGCGGCAAACGCGACGCGAACCATCAAACTACCCCCGCCAGGTGACGCACGGAACAGATTGAAAGCATCGCATAGCATCCGTTAACTCGGCGTTAATGGTAAGGCGGCCCCACCTCGTGTCCTGAATTGAGAGACCTTCTTCCCGTTGTTGCGCTCAGTTCAGGCTGTCGAGCCGATCCCACCGTCGCTTTGGAACGCGCTTCCCGATCTCGACCGACGCACGAGCGTCTCCCTGTCGACCGATTCGGCTGTCAGCGGCTCGAAATGCATTTCTTCTCAGGATGATGTCGCGAGTTTGACCCGATCTTGGCGAAACAGCGCTCGGGTCCGGTCACAGGCGCTCTCTTTCCCACGTTCTGAGCGTTCCGGCCTTGGACGGTCGGCTCGACTTCGGGCAATCTCGCCACCTAGCCTCAACTGATTCGTTCGCGTCCGAGGTTCCAACTGCAACCCGGCAATCCAAAGCCGTGGGACTGCCATGGGAGACGACGAATGGCGGCCGCTCAGACCGGGGCATCCCGTGCCGAGCCCGAGCCGCGGGGGCTGACCCCGCTCGGCGAGGCCTTGCTCGCGCGCATCGCCGTCCACGGCGGGGCAACGCGCTCGGAGATCGTGCAGGATCTCGGGCCACTCTTCGCCCACAAGCTTTCCCCGGCCGAATGGCGGCGGCTGGCCGAGTTGCATACAGGACATCTGGTCGAGGGCGGCTTCGCAACCGAAGGTCGGGGCAGGCTGAAGGCAACTGACCACGGCGAGGCTGCGGTCGCCGCATTTCTGTCGTGCAAGGGACTGGCGAGTGCGGCTTGGCCACAGATCCGCGACATCGCGCTCATCGCCAAGGGGCTTGGGCTCGAAGGAGAGAGTGCCTCCCGCCTCAAGATGTTGGCACGGCCCGAGGGTATGAGGGCGCTGATTCTGCAGAAGGCCTTCAAACTGGCCGGCAAGAAAAACCCCTCTCCGGCCAAGCTCAGGGCGCAGCTCGCCTTGGTGGCGCTCGAGCGTGCGTTCGGCAACAAGGTGAAAGCCGGGCTCGGCAAGGGATCTGCGTTCACGGCAAAGGCGGGCCGAACGCTCGCCGGGCAGCTGTCGCAAAATCCGCGCGATCTTTCGACCGACCAGAAGCTCATCGCCCATCTCGCCGCCGAGCAGGTTGGCGCCGTACAGCAGGACATGGATGCGCTCAGGGCCGCGATCCTCAAGTCGCTCGGCACGGCGGTGCTTGCTGCTGAGGCGCGGAGCGTGCCCCAGGTTGTAAAGGCTTCGCCCGACCAGTTGCCACCGCCCGCGAACGACACGGAGCCGGCGGCCGCGCGGCCACCTCCAGCCGCTCACCCGAGTCGTCCGGGACTTGTCGATTTCGCTTCGGGCGTGATGGCGGCGGCACGCACCTGCGCCGAGGGCTGGCCAGGGAATCGAAAGGCGTTTATCAGCCACGTATGGCAGGCGATTCGCAGATCCGAGACTGCTTGGGACCTCAGCGAAATCGAGTTCAAGTGCATGCTCGCCGAGGCGCACCGGACCGGTGCCATCGTGCTCGCCAATGCCGATCTGAAAGACAAGAAGCGTAAGGACGAGTTCGACAGCTCGGCCATCGTCTACAAGAATACGGTCTGGCACTTCGTACGCGTCGAAGACTGAGGGAATGCGGTGTCCCGACCGTAAGGTCCCGACGTCGCCCAGCCGGCAGCGCCATGACGGCTCGTCAGCGGACGAGCCGGTCACGCATGCCGGGTTACGGGTGTCGATTCCCAAGGGTGAGACACCGATGCGTCGAAGGAAGCCGGAGTGATGCAGCAAGGCGCAGATTTGGCCGTGGCTCCCGAGAAGCTATCGGGGGCGTTCGAGCATTCGATCACCTGGGAGGACGACATCTGGCGGGCCGACCCCGTCGATGTGCCGACCGTACACGCGAAGGCGCGCGTCAAGTTCGATACGCTCTTGACCGCGATAACGACCGGCAAGAGTTCGAAGCGGGAAGCCCGCATCCTTCTGTTCCACGGCCAGTCGGGGGCCGGCAAGACGCACCTGCTGCGTGCGCTCCGCACCGGGACGCACCGGGAGGGCAAGGCGTACTTCGGCTATGCCCAGATGACGCCCGACGTCTCCAACTACGCCGACTACTACCTGCGGCGGCTCGTCCATTCGCTCGAGCGCTCGTACAGCCCCGACGAGGAGGGTGAGAGCGGGCTCAAGCGTCTGACGCGGCTTCTGCTCAGCGACACCGAAACCATTCCCGCCAAGGACCTCGAGGAGCTTCGCGAGGCGAGCCTCGGCGAGGAGGCGCTCGCCAAGCTCGTGCTCGGCCTCGCCGACGAGATTGTGGCGGCGCCGCGCTTCCGCGACCTCGAGCTCGACATCAACATCGTACGCGCGCTCCTGTACCTCGAGCGAAAAGACCCGCGCATCGACCAGCGAATCCGCCAGTATCTGTTCGGACGGCAGCTCACTCCGTTGGCCCATCAGGCGGTCGCGGCGCTCGATCCCAACACCGGCGAGGACCGTGCGTTCGAGATCATCACCGCGCTCGGGCAGCTGATGTGGACGGTCGAGAGGGCGGCGCTCGTGTTCGCCATCGACCAGGTCGAGGACCTGCGCTTCTTCGAGGACGCCGAGGAGCGCTTCCAGCGTGCGGCGCGCGACCTCATCCAGATTGCCAACCGGCTGCCGAACGCGATCTGCATCATCTCGTGCCTCGAGGACTTCTACGGGCAGGTGAGAGGCGTGCTGGCGCAGTCGTACGTCGATCGTATCGAAAAATCCGGCCCGGTGGCCCTGCTCGAAAGCCGCTCGCCCGAGGAGGCGCGGCTCATCATCGCCAAGCGCCTTGAGCACGAGGCGGAGACCAACGCGGGCGGTCTCTCGTTTCCCGATCCGGCGCAGTTCTTCGGTGCGGAGTTCTTCGAAGAGTTCGGCGGGCTGTCGACGCGGCGTCTGCTCGAGCACGCGCAGAGCCGACTTCGCGACAAGGTCGCCGGCGAGCCCGACGAGCCTCAGGCCGATCACGGCTGGGCATCGACGCTCGCCTCCGTGCTCGGCGGCGCGCTGGGTGGGGCCCTCGCCGGGGCCTTCGGGGGCGAGGATCAGGCGGCGTCGCGGTCGGTACCGGCGGTGGCCGATGTCGATTTTCGCGAGAAGTGGGAGCGGTTCCAGAGTGCATCGGAGGCGGAGATCCCGTCCGACGACAACGAGCTCATGGACGTCCTGGTGGCCAGCCTGGGGCTCGCCAAGGATGAATGGGACGGCGGCGTCACGCTCCAGGTCGAGCGGCTCGAAATCGCCGACGACCTGCCGGCGATCGATCTCAAGGTCGCGCACAGCGGGCGCATCGTGGCCGAAAGCCGTGTGTTCTTGTGCAACCGGCCGACGCAGGGCGGTGGTCTCAAGCGCCAGCTCGACAAGGTCTTGTCGTCGATGGCGGGCAAGAGCTGCTTCATGCTGCGCGCGTCCGACTTCCCGCCCAACAAGAAGAACCAGACCGCGCAGGCATTCCGCAAGTTCCGCGATGCCGGCGGCCGGCAGATGCTGGTGCCGATCCCCGAGTGGGAGCGCATGATGACGGTGCGCGAGTTCCACGCGCATCATCGCACCGACCGCGGCTTCGCGCGCTGGTTCGAGGGCGCGAAGCTCCTCTCCAACCTCATCACGCTGATCCAGCTCCTGCGGCTCGACCTTCTCGGCCGGGCGCTGCCGCGGGCCGGCAAGGATGGCGAGGCGAAAACAGCGACAGTGCAGGACGCGCCGTTCCTGCAACCCGCTCTGCCGATGCTCGATCCTGCCGGCGCTCCGGCGGCTGCCACCGACGGCGCGGGGGCGGCCCAGGTTTCCCAGTGGACGGGGCCGTGGACGGACAGCGGAGAGGAGCCGCTGCCGGCCAACGACGACAACCTGCCGCTGTCCGTCATCCTCGACGAGAACGGAGGTGGCTCGAGCATTCTCGCTGGCCGCGAGAGCGGCCAGCGCGGCAAGGCGATCACGCTCAACAAGAACGTCCTGAAGCGGCACGCGGCAGTGCTTGGCGGCTCGGGCTCTGGCAAGACGACGCTCGCACTCTGTCTCATCGAGCAGCTCTTGCTCAAGGGCATCCCGGCAGTGCTGATCGACCGCAAGGGCGATCTCTGCAGCTACGCGAACCCGGACGTGTGGCGCGCCAACGACGAGGAGTTCGGCGAGCGGCGCGGCGAGCGCGAGAAGCTCGCCGACGCGATCGACGTCGCCGTCTATACGCCGGGGCGCTCGTCGGGGCGGCTGATCTCGATCACGCTCCTGCCGAACGGCATCAACGAGCTGCCCGATCACGAGCAGCAGCTCCTGGCCAACCTCTCGGCGGCGGCTCTGGGCGACATGCTGCACTTGAAGAACTCGGCAACGCACCAGAAGCAGTCGGGCACACTTTCGGTGGCGCTCCGGATTCTCGGTGCTCGCTACAGCCGCGAGGTGATGCTCGGTGATCTCATCAGCCTCTTGGAGGACGAGGATCCGGAGCTCACCGATCTCACGCAGCGCATGGACCCGTCGGGGCGCATACGGCGCGATCTCGTGGCGCAGCTCGACAGCTTGCGGCACCGCAACTCGGTTCTGTTCGAAGGCGGCGGCGAGAGCCTCAGGATGGATGCGTTGCTCGGTCTCGGGCCGTTCCAGCGCCAGGGGCGCACGCGCCTTTCGATCATCTATACGGGGTTCCTCGGCGACAACGAGAACATCCTGTTCTGGGTTTCGCAATTCCTGTCGGAGGCTCTGCGCTTCTGTCAGCGCAATCCGAACGACGAGCTGCAGGCCGTCGTGATGTTCGACGAGGCGGACCTCTACATTCCGGCCAATGCCAAGCCGGCAACGGCGGAACCTTTGCAGAGCCTGCTCAAGCGGGCGCGCTCGGCGGGCCTCGGCATCATGCTGGCGACCCAGTCGCCGGGCGATCTCGACTACAAGAGCCGCGACCAGATTACGAGCTGGTTCATCGGCCGCGTGCGCGAGGATACGGCACTGCGCAAGCTCAGGGCCGCGTTCCAGAGCGAGAGCGGGCTCGATCCCGCGGCGGTCCTGCCGGGCCAAACGGTCGGCGAGTTCCACCTCGTGCAGGAAGGTCTCGTGCGCTCGATGAAGGCGCAGCGCTCGCTGATCGAAGCGGAGCAGGTGCCGTTCGACCGCATCGAGCAGCTCGCGCGCGAGACCAAGGGCCAGGACGAGCGCCAGCTCAAGCTGTTCGAGGTCAGACGGTAGGGAGCAGGAGTTGCCAAGCGCCGCGCTCCTCGTGGGCGGGCTCTGACGTCCGCTTCATTCCCGTGGCGGGGTTCTCGAGCGGACTTCAGTATCTGAGCCACACTAGATCAACGGCTTGCTCGTGTCCTTACGACCGCGACTCTCGATCCGAGCGTGGCGAGGAATTTGAGGAGCGTCGCGATCGGGACACTCGTGCCTAGTCCCCATTCCCTACTCCCTTTCCAGGCTCTAGCATGTCCGGCCGTAATCAATCGGACCCGGAGCCAAAGCTCATGCCATCGTTCCTCATGCGCCGCCTGCCGGCACTCATGCTCGCGGGCTCGGTGTGCGGACTTCTGGCGCTCCTGCTGGCGCCCGGATGGGCGCCGTTCCTGATGCGGTTCGAGCACCAGACGGCCGACTGGCGCACGAAGGCATTCTCGGATGTCGCGTCCGATGCGCACCCATCGGTCGCGGTCGTGCTGGTCAGCGAGACCACGCTCGAGGGCTATCCCTATTTGCTGCCGCCGGATCGCGGTCTCATCGCCAAGATCGTCCGCGCCCTCGATGCCGTCGGCGCCAAGAGCGTGGGGCTCGACTTTTATTTCAGCCGCAGGACCGAGCCCGAGAAGGACGATGCGCTGAAGGCTGCCCTTCGCGACGTGGGCACCAAGGTCGTGCTGGGAGCGCTCGACGAGCGCGGGCGACTGTCGGAGGGGCAGCGCGCGATTCAGGACGAGTTTATTCGTGAGGCCAACCGCCCGGCCGGCTACATCAACCTGCGGACCGAGCCGGATGGGATCGTCCGATTTCGCGCCGGGCCGGCCGAAGGCTCGCGCTTCTCGTCGAGCTTCGCGGCGCTGCTGGCAGCGGCTGCTGGCACCGACAGCACCGGTATCGAGGCGCCGATCGCCTGGCTGAAGGCGCCTGCCGGGGGCCAGTCTCCATTTCTGACGCTCGCGGCAGAGGCGCTCATCGACGGCACGGCGGCGCACGAGGAGGCGGTGAAGCGGGGCGATGTCCAGAGGCTCAAGGGCAAAGCGGTACTGATCGGCGGCGATTTCGCCTATCTCGACCGCCACGCGACTCCCATGTCCGGTAAGGGCAAAGAGGCGGGGCCGGGCGTTTTCGTTCACGCGCAGGACGTCGCGCAACGGATCGACGGGCGCACGCTTCACGAGCTCGGTACGAGCCAGGTCAGCCAATTGATCGTCGGGGTTGCCGTGATTGCAGCGCTTCTCGGCTGGCTGTTCGGTGTTCGGCACGCCAGCCTCGTAGGGTGGACGGCGGCCACGGGGGTCCTCATCGCGGCCGATGCCTTGGTGTTTGCCGGTTTGAGGACTATCCTACCGTTCTCGCTGCTGCTGGTCGCCTGGTTCCTCGGCGCCACGGCGGGACGGATGGCCCATATTCTCGTCATGCAGAGGCAATCGGCTCTCTAGGAGGGGCTCACGACATGAGAACGCGAAACATCAGCGCTGGTGCCCTCGTTGCGGTCACGGGCGTGCTCGGGGGCTTCTCGCCGGGTGCGGCGGTGGCAGCCGAGAAGTCATGGCTTTGCGAGTGGGTACCCTCGGCCTGCGGCAGCGAAAGCGAGCCGGGCGGACTGCCGGGCCACGGAGCCGTCGGAGGTGATCAGGGCCAGACGCGCGGTCTTGCGACCGAAGCCGCGCCCGACGCCGCGGCCTCGGCCCCGGCTGCCCCCATGCCAGCCAAGGAGCCGCCCGCCGAAGGCGAGCCGGCAGGCGACAAGAAGTAGTCGCCGCCAACAAACGAAATGCGGGCCGTGAGGCCCGCATTTGCGCTGAATTTCATGGATTTGCGGGCTGGCTGCCGATCAGGCGGCCGCCGCTGCCTTCCTCGACTTCACGAGGTCGCGCTTCAGCTTGAGGCAGCCGGGCGACAGCTCCTCGTCGCGGGCCTTCAGAAGGAAGGCGTCGAGACCGCCGCGGTGCTCGACCGACTTCAGGGCGTGGGCGCTGATGCGGAGGCGGACGCTCTTGTTCAGCGCTTCGCTCATCAGGGTCACGTTGACGAGGTTCGGGCGGAACTTGCGCTTGGTCTTATTCTCGGCATGGCTTCTCAGCTGGCCCGAAAGCGGCAGCTTGCCCGTCAACTCGCAGCGCCTGGTCATGGCACTTGGCTCCTTCGCCGCCGCCAACCGTACGTGGCATTGCGGAATTTGTTGTGATTGTCCAACCGGTTGAAGAACCGATCGGCGGAAATGGATAGCCCCGCCGCGAGGCCCGCAGCGGGACTTTGTGGCTCCTCATACTTGCGAGGCAGGCCGCCGTCAAGGCGGGGCTTGGCTCGAAGGAGCGAACGATTGCCGCTCTCGGGCCGGCGTCTCGCCTCTCGAAGGACCTTGTGCCGGTCACGTCCTCGCAGCGATAATCGCCAGGAATTCTGCCAAGTTTCGCGGTGATGAGGCAGGAAAGCTTAAGGAATGCTACGTTAGGTTGCTTATCTGTCGTTTGTGCAACGAGAGATTATTGTCATGCGCAGGCCAGCGAGACAGCCGGAGCAGCCCCAGATCGCTGACAGCCCGGAGCAGGCGGCCTATGTCCGTCCCGCGAGAGCGGCAGACGGCACTAGCGTTGCGGCGGCTGAAAGGGGCCTCCTCGTCAGCGTGATTGCTCGCGAGGCGCGGCACCGGCTGACACATCATCCGGCGGTGCGGCTGCTGCGGCTTGCCATCCGTACTCGGGTGAGACTTGCGGCTCAGATCGTCGCCGAGGGCCGCCCCAACCGCGACGTGACGATCGGCGACGTCTCCAAGTTCGGCGCCCTGATCATGGGGGTGGACGACTTCGTCCGTGACCAGCCGGTCGCGCTCGTGATGCGGGATGGCACGCGGATCGAGGCCCGGGTGCGCTGGACGCGCGCGACCCGTGCGGGCGTCGAGTTCGTGGAGCCGGTCGCCGATATCGCGCGTCTCATCGAGATGAGCGAGGCGGAGCCTCAAGAGCCGGCGACTGGCAGCGCGCCAGAGGCGTCGATGGCCGGTGCAACTGCCGGGGCGCGGCCGATTTCGAGGCCTAGCCGCATGCTCGAGCGAGCCTGCCGCAAGCAGGGCTTTTACTGGCTCGCCGAGATCGGCAGCGATGCGGACGATGCGCATCCGGCGGGTCGAGACATGGCCGCCGACGCGGAGGGCAGGTCTCGGGCGCCGAGCCGACGGTCGCGATAGGTGGGGCTATGCGTGACGGCGATCAATCGCCGAATGTCACGGGCTTCGTACGCTCGCTTCCATGGTCGCCGTCTCAGACCGGTGGCCATTTCCTGCCGGCCATGCTCGCACGGGCCCATGGCGGCTAAGCCCGACCGTGCCAATGCGTCAAATCGGCCGGGAACCCTGGGTTGCTGCGCTCAGGGCACCGTGATACAGAACCGCCGGTTTTAGGGAGGGGGCTCTGCCGGTGGAGCGCGCGCGATCTCGTGCGCGGCACCGGACCGGTTCCAGCCGGGTTTAGGCACGTCCTTCCAAAAAGCCGCAACTCTCTCTGCTGAAACGGATTTTATCGTGGCGACAAACGAACCACTGATGGCTGGCGTTGCGGGCCGATATGCCTCCGCACTCTTCGAGCTGGCAACCGAGCAGAAGCAGACGACCGAGGTCGAGGCCGATCTCGGCAAGGTGCAGGCCCTCATCGACGAGAGTGCTGACCTCAGGCGCATGGTCAGAAGCCCGGTCATCCCCGCGGCCGAGCAGACACAGGCGCTCACCGTGCTGCTGGGCAAGGTCGGCACCGGGCCGCTCGTCACCAACTTCATGAAGCTCATCGCGTCCAACCGGCGCTTGTTCGCCGTCGGCGACATGATCAAGGCCTACCGCGCAATCGCCGCCAAGGCGCGCGGCGAGGTGACGGCCGAGGTGGCGACCGCACATCCGCTCACGGACGCGCAGTCGCAGGCACTGAAGGACATGCTGAAGGGCGAGGCCGGCAAAGATGTGTCGCTCGCGGTCAAGGTCGATCCGTCGCTGCTCGGCGGCCTCGTCGTCAAGCTCGGCAGCCGCATGATCGACAACTCGCTCAAGACGAAGCTCGGGGCCATGAAGGTGGCCTTGAAGGGCTGAGATAAACCGATTTCGAGCCCGGCCGCCTCGCACGAGGCGACCGGGTTCTCGCATGAGAGACGACGAGTGCTTCGAGGCCAACGGGTCCGGGCGCTCCAGGATTAAACGCTAGAGCCAAGAGGGCAGGAAATGGAAATCCGGGCCGCAGAGATCTCCTCGATCCTGAAGGATCAGATCAAGAATTTCGGTAAGGAGGCGCAGGTCTCCGAGATCGGCCAGGTGTTGACCGTCGGTGACGGTATTGCCCGCGTGTACGGCCTCGACAACGTGCAGGCCGGCGAGATGGTCGAGTTCCCAGGCGGCATTCGCGGCATGGCGTTGAACCTCGAAGCCGACAACGTCGGCGTCGTCATCTTCGGCGACGACCGCGGCATCAAGGAAGGCGACACCGTCAAGCGTACGGGCGCCATCGTCGAGGTTCCGGTCGGCAAAGGCCTGCTCGGCCGCGTGGTCGACGGGCTCGGCAACCCGATCGACGGCAAGGGTCCGATCAAGTCGGACAAGAAGATGCGCGTCGACGTCAAGGCGCCGGGCATCCTGCCCAGGAAGTCGGTGCATGAGCCGATGGCAACCGGCCTCAAGGCCGTCGACGCCCTGATCCCCATCGGCCGCGGCCAGCGTGAGCTCATCATCGGCGACCGCCAGACCGGCAAGACGGCGGTCATTCTCGATACCATCCTCAATCAAAAGTCGATCAACGCAGGCAATGACGAGAGCGCCAAGCTCTATTGCGTGTACGTCGCCATCGGCCAGAAGCGCTCGACGGTCGCGCAGTTCGTGAAGGTGCTCGAGGAGCGCGGCGCGCTGCAGTACTCGATCGTGGTCGCTGCCACCGCCTCCGATCCGGCACCGATGCAGTACCTCGCGCCGTTCACCGGCTGCACCATGGGCGAGTATTTCCGCGACAACGGCATGCATGCCGTGATCGCTTACGACGACCTCTCCAAGCAGGCCGTCGCCTACCGCCAGATGTCGCTGCTGCTCCGCCGCCCGCCCGGGCGCGAGGCCTATCCGGGCGACGTGTTCTATCTCCACTCTCGCCTCTTGGAGCGCGCCGCGAAGCTCGGCGATGCGGCTGGCAAGGGGTCGCTCACCGCCCTCCCCGTCATCGAGACGCAGGCCAACGACGTGTCGGCCTACATTCCCACGAACGTCATCTCGATCACCGACGGCCAGATCTTCCTCGAGACGGACCTTTTCTATCAGGGCATCCGTCCGGCGGTTAACGTCGGCCTCTCGGTGTCACGCGTCGGCTCGTCGGCGCAGACGAAGGCGATGAAGCAGGTCGCCGGCAAGATCAAGGGCGAGCTCGCCCAGTACCGCGAGATGGCGGCCTTCGCGCAGTTCGGCTCGGACCTCGATGCCGCCACGCAGAAGCTCCTGGCCCGCGGCGCGCGGCTCACCGAGCTCCTGAAGCAACCGCAGTTCTCGCCTCTCAAGATGGAAGAGCAGGTGGCGGTGATCTTCGCCGGCACCCGCGGCTACCTCGATCCGCTCGCCGTCAATGCGGTCGGCAAGTTCGAGCAGAGCCTCTTGACGGCGCTACGCGACGAGAAGTTGATCCTGTCGTCGGTTGCAGCCGAGAAGGCGCTTTCGGCCGATACCGAGAAGAAGCTCGTGGAGTTCCTCGACAAATTCGCCAAGGGCTTTGCGGCTTAATCAATCTCCCCCTCACCCCATCGCACTTCGCGATGGGGTGAGGGTCGGGGTGAGGGGCAGCGGCTGGCACCGGCCCGTGCGGCTGCCCCTCACCCTAGCCCTCTTCCCGTAAGCGGGGAGAGGGGACTAGAGGTCAGATACTCAAGGATGCTCGAATGCCGAGCTTAAAAGATCTCCGCAATCGCATCGCCTCGGTGAAGGCGACGCGCAAGATCACCAAGGCCATGCAGATGGTGGCCGCGGCGAAGCTTCGTCGCGCCCAGGAGGCTGCCACCGCCGCGCGCCCCTATGCCGAGCGCATGGACAAGGTGCTTGGCAACCTCAACGCTCGCGCCAACCGCGAGGGCGCCTCGGCCCTCCTGGTCGGAAACGGCAAGGACCAGGTGCATCTCCTCGTCGTCATGACGGCCGAGCGCGGTCTGTGCGGCGGCTTCAACACAAACATCGCCAAGCTTGCTCGCGCCGATGCGCAGAGGCTCGTTGCCTCGGGCAAGACGGTCAAGATCATGACCGTCGGCCGCAAGGGCGCCGACAACCTTCGCCGCGACCTCGGCAAGAACATCGTCGAGCGTGTCGACCTGCGCGGCGTGCGTCAGGTCGGCTTCGCCAACGCCGACGAGATCGGTCAGAAGCTGATCGCGATGTTCGAAGCGGGCGAGTTCGACGTCGCGACGCTGTACTTCGCCGAGTTCAAGAGCGTCATCGCTCAGAAGCCGACGGCGCTGCAGCTCATTCCCGCCAAGCTTCCCGAGGCCGCCGCCGGCGACGGCAAGAAGGCCGAGGCTGGCGCCGTCTACGAGTACGAGCCGGAAGAGGACAAGATCCTCGGCTACCTCCTGAAGCGCAACATCACCACGCAGTTGTTCCGCGGCCTTCTAGAAAACGCGGCGTCCGAGCAGGGCGCGCGCATGAGCGCAATGGACAGCGCGACGCGCAACGCCGGCGAGATGATCAACAAGCTGACGATCAAGTACAACCGTCAGCGCCAGGCCAACATCACCAAGGAGCTGATCGAGATCATCTCCGGTGCGGAGGCGCTGTAACAAGGGATTGGGTGCCTGGCCCTCGGGGTCCGGCACCGGCGACGAACGGACACCACGGTGTCAGATCCAAAGGGTCGGACACCGCCCAAGCGATGAAGAACGAGGAACGGGCAATGGCAAACAAGGTTGGCAAGATCCGGCAGGTGATGGGCGCCGTCGTCGACGTGCAGTTCGACGGGCATCTCCCCGAAATCTTGAACGCGCTCGAGACCAAGAACCAGGGGCAGCGCCTGGTGCTCGAGGTCGCGCAGCACCTCGGTGAGAACACGGTTCGCACCATCGCCATGGACTCGTCCGAAGGCCTCGTGCGCGGCCAGGACGTGGTCGATACCGGCAAGCCGATCTCGGTTCCCGTGGGCGACGAGACGCTCGGGCGCATCATGAACGTGATCGGCGAGCCGGTCGACGAGGCCGGTCCGATCAAGACCTCCGGCACCCGCGCCATCCACCAGCCGTCGCCGACCTTCTCCGACCAGGCGACGGAAGCCCAGATCCTGGTCACGGGCATCAAGGTCGTGGACCTGCTCGCTCCCTACGCCAAGGGCGGCAAGATCGGCCTCTTCGGCGGCGCCGGCGTGGGCAAGACCGTTCTCATCATGGAGCTCATCAACAACGTCGCCAAGGCGCACGGCGGCTACTCGGTGTTCGCCGGCGTCGGCGAGCGCACCCGCGAGGGTAACGACCTCTACCACGAGATGATCGAGTCCAACGTCAACAAGGACCCGAAGAAGAACAACGGCTCGGCCGCGGGCTCCAAGTGCGCCCTCGTGTACGGCCAGATGAACGAGCCGCCGGGTGCGCGCGCCCGCGTCGCGCTGTCGGGCCTGACGGTCGCCGAGCACTTCCGCGACCAGGGACAGGACGTGCTGTTCTTCGTGGACAACATCTTCCGCTTCACGCAGGCGGGCTCCGAGGTGTCGGCGCTCCTCGGCCGCATCCCGTCGGCGGTCGGATACCAGCCGACGCTCGCGACCGACATGGGCGCTCTGCAAGAGCGCATCACCACCACGCAGAAGGGCTCGATCACCTCGGTGCAGGCCATCTACGTGCCGGCCGACGACCTGACCGACCCGGCGCCCGCCACCTCGTTCGCGCACTTGGACGCCACGACCGTTCTCTCGCGCGCTATCGCCGAGAAGGGCATCTACCCGGCCGTCGACCCGCTCGACAGCACGTCGCGCATGCTCGATCCGCGCATCGTCGGCGACGAGCACTATCAGGTGGCGCGCCGCGTGCAGTCGATCCTGCAGCGCTACAAGTCGCTGCAGGACATCATCGCCATTCTCGGCATGGACGAGCTCTCGGAAGAGGACAAGATGACGGTTGCTCGGGCGCGCAAGATCGAGCGCTTCATGAGCCAGCCGTTCCACGTCGCCGAGGTGTTCACCGGCTCGCCCGGCAAGCTGGTGTCGCTCGCCGACACCATCAAGGGCTTCAAGGGCCTCTGCGACGGCGACTACGACCATCTTCCCGAGCCCGCCTTCTACATGGTGGGCTCCATCGAGGAGGCGATCGCCAAGGCCGAGAAGCTCGCCGAGGCGGCGTAAGATTCACGTGGCCGGCCTCGCAAGGCCGGCCGCGCAACCTTCTCTGCATCCAGCGGGAGACGCTCACATGCCGTTCAAGCCTTGCTGCGATGCCTTGAAGGAAGCCATGGCGGGGGGCGCCTTCGAGCCGCTCATCGCCAAGGGCGAGGACGACGATATCGTCTACATCGCGATCGGCCTCGTCGACGACGAGGACGAGCCCGGGATGGTCGAGCATCCGCTGTTCTACTGCCCCTTCTGCGGGACCCAGGTGCAGTCGCCGGAGGCGGTTGCGGCGGTGATCGGCGACGACGAAGAGTAAACTCCAGCAGGCCGGTCCCCGGTCCATGCCCGACTTCACGAAACGAGCACTCAGGACGCGAGCAAGATGGCAGGCACGTTCAAGTTCGAGCTGGTGAGCCCCGAGCGGATCCTTATCTCCGGCGATGCAGAGCAGGCCGTTCTGCCGGGCTCCGAGGGACAGATGACGATCTTTGCCGGTCATGCGCCGGTGGTGACGACGCTGCGCCCGGGTATGATCGAGGTCGCGATCGGCGGGGCGTCGAAGAAGATCTTCGTCAAGTCCGGCTTCGCCGAGATCGACGCGGAGCGTGTGACCGTGCTTGCCGAGAAGGCTTACGAGGCGGGCGAGCTGGATGCGGCGCGTGTGGCCGAGGAGCTCAGGACAGCCGAGGCCGAGCTCGCCGATGCCAAGGATGACGAGGCCATGCTGATGGCGGCGTCCGCGGTCGAGCAGCTCCGCGCGCTTGGCGGCAAGGCGGCGTAACGGCAGACTGCTGCTGCACCGAGCCCAACAGGCTTGCGTCGGGGCGAGTTATCCGTGCGTTTCGCGGAGCGAGCGCTTTACTTCGACTGCGTGCCCCCTCACCTTCGCTGCATCGGAGAGGGAACCCGACCGGTGCCATCTACACGAGCGAGCTGGTCTGACTGCAGGCGCCGCTTGAATTCCCTCGCGACCTTGGGAGAGGGAACGGGCGTGGCGGCCCGGCCAGACGTTCGCATCAGGGGGAGCCATGACGGGCAACGATAGCAAGCGCGACCGGCTGCGCGAGATCATCGCCAGGCGTTCCTTCTTTCGCGGCGACATCACGCTCGCCTCGGGCAAGAAGAGCTCGTTCTACTTCGACATGAAGCCGTCGATGTTCGACCCGGAGGGCGCCGACCTCATGAGCGACCTCATCTTTGCGCGGCTCGCGGGTGTGCCGTGCGATCTCGTGGGCGGGCTCGAGATGGGCGCGGTGCCGCTCATCAGCCCGGTGTCGATCAAGAGCCGGGCTGCGGGACGGCCGATTCCGGGCTTCTTTGTTCGCAAGGCGGTCAAGGACCACGGCACGAAGAAACTGATCGACGGCGTGTCGGACGTCACGGGCCAGAGCGTCGTCATCGTCGAGGACGTGACGACCACGGGCCAGTCGGCGATGCAGGCGGTTCGCGCTCTTGAGGCCGCTGGGGCGAAGATCACACTCGTCATCTCGATCGTCGATCGCGAGGATGGTGCAGAGGACCTTTATCGCGAGGCCGGCATCCCGTTCGCACCGCTCTTCAAGGCGCACGAGTTCTTGTGAGCCGCTTGGCCCGGGGCGGGTCCGATTCTTGTTCGGGACGCCGACATTGGGACCGACGGCCGGGCGGCGGCGGCGTGCCTGATAGGGAAGGCCCCGCTACACCGGCTTGACGAGGTCGCGGAACTCCTCGACTACGGCCCGGTAGACCTTGCGCTTGAACGGCACGATGAGGTCGACGAGGTCGGCCATCGGCACCCACCGCCACATGTCAAACTCGACCTCGAGGCCGTCGGGCGGCGTGAGGTCGACCTCGGCGTCGGCCCCCGTGAAGCGGAGGGCGACCCATTTCTGCTTCTGGCCGCGATAGCGACCACCCCACACCTTGCCCTGCAGGTGCTCGGGGAGGTCGTAATAATGCCAGCCGGCGCTCTCGGCCACGAACTCGACCGAGCGCATGCCGGTCTCCTCGATGAGCTCGCGGCGCGCGGCCGCCCGCACGTCCTCTCCGTCGTCGATGCCTCCCTGGGGCATCTGCCACCAGGTGCCTGCGCCCTCGGGGCTGTTTCTTGCGTCCGGGCGGCGCCCAATCCAGACGAGGCCGTCGCGGTTCAAGACCATGATGCCGACACAAGGACGGTAGCCGAGTGCGGATTTCCGGTCGGTCATGGGAGCACGTGTCCTCGAAAGCCTTCACCGTCAAACGAGGTCAAATCAACTCGCGGCCGAAAAAGCAAGGGCGCCACACGGGCGCCCTCGCAGGTTTCAGAGCTGGAGACCGGGTCAGTTCGGAACCGGTGTCTCCTTGCCGGGCTCAGCCGGGTTCGCAGCCGGCGCGTCGGCGGGCTTTGCGACGGCAGGGCCGGTCGCAGTGCCGCGCAGGAAGCTCAAGGCGTACTGGAGCTGGGTGTCCTTCTCGGGCTCCTTCGGCACATAGGAGGAGGAACCGCTTTCCTCGGGCTTCTTCTCGGTGCCTTCGGCGGCTGGCTCGGCGCCCTTGTCGCCGTTCTTGGCGTCCGGGTTGGCGAGATGGCCCCTGAGGCTCGCCTCGCCGCGCGGCTTCTCGACCACCTTGCCCTTCAGCTCGTCGGGCAGCTCCTCCTCGATCTGGATGTCGGGGTCGATGCCCTTGGCCTGGATCGAGCGGTTGGACGGCGTATAGTAGCGCGCCGTCGTCAAGCGGATGGCGCCGTTGGAACCCAACGGGATGATGGTCTGCACGGACCCCTTGCCGAACGACCGCGTACCGATGACGGTGGCGCGCTTGTGGTCCTGGAGGGCACCGGCAACGATCTCGGACGCAGAGGCCGAGCCTCCGTTGATGAGGACCACGACCGGCTTGCCTTCCACGGCCTCGCCGGGACGGGCCTGGGCGCGCTGGGTCTCCTCGTTGTTGCGGCCCTTGGTCAGCACGATGGCTCCCTTGTCGAGGAAGTCGTCGGACACGGCGATCGCCTGATCGAGGAGGCCACCCGGATTGTTCCGGAGGTCGATGATGTAGCCCCTGAGCCTGTCGCCGATCGCCTTCTTCTGCTCGTCGATGGCCTTAACGAGGTTGGTATGGGTCTGCTCGTTGAAGGTCGTGATCTTGATGTAGGCGATGTCGTCCTCGGCGCGGGCCTTGACGGCGTTGATGCGAATGACGTCGCGCACGACCTTGATGTCGAACGGCTCGTCCTTGCCCTTGCGGACGACGGTGAGCGTGATCGGCGTGTTGACCGGTCCGCGCATCTTCTCGACCGCCTGCTCGAGGGTGAGACCCGAGATCTGCTCGTTGTCGAGGTGGGTGATGAGATCGTTGGCCAGAATACCGGCCTTGGCTGCGGGCGTGTCGTCGATGGGCGAGACGACCTTGACGACGCCGTTCTCCATCGTCACCTCGATGCCGAGGCCTCCAAACTCACCGCGCGTCTGCACCTGCATGTCGCGGTAGTTCTTGGGGCTCATGTACGAGGAATGGGGATCGAGGGCGGCCAGCATGCCGTTGATTGCGCTTTCGACCAGCATGGCGTCGTCAGGCTTCTCGACGTAGTCGGAGCGGACGCGCTCGAAAACGTCGCCGAACAGGTCGAGCTGACGGTAGAGCTCGGAGTTCGGCGAGGTCGCCGAGTAGGTGCGCGAGACGTTCAGGACCGTGGTGGCACCCGCCAGCACCGCCATCATCAGGAACGTCCAAAACGCGAAGTCGGTCTTGCGCATCATTTTTGAGCCTTCTGCTGCACCCACCACGGGTCAGGGTCGACGGGATCGCCGTCCTTACGGAACTCTACATAGAGCACGGGGCCATTCGTTTCAGCACTTCCTGGAGAGGATTTCGGCAGACCACCCATTGTACCGACCGGTTCGGCCGCAAGCACGAACTGCCCAGGCTGGACATCGATCTGCGAGAGACCTGCCAGAAGCACATGATACCCGCCGCCGGCATTGATTATCAAGAGTTGGCCGTAACTTCTGAACTCTCCTGACCACACGACCCAGCCGTCGCACGGGGACGTCACCTGAGCATTCGCCCTCGTCTCGAGCACAATGCCCTGGGAGGTGTTGCCGGACTGGGTTTTATCTCCGTACGTGAGCGCGCGGCGGCCCTGCGCCGGTAGCGGCAGGCGGCCCTTGGCGCTGGCAAAGGCGATGGCCGGCTTGATGCGGCCTGCGCTCCCGGGAACGAGGGAGGCAGTCGCGGCCGGCGCCAGCTCGAACATGGGCTCGGGGGCCTTCGGGGCCTCCGGTGCCTTCGGCGGCACGTTCAAGGCCACCTCGGTCGGCTTGGCCGCGGCGTCGGCGGCCGGTGCCGCAGCGGGCGGTGCGGGGGCAGCTGCCAGCGCTTCGCCGGCGGGCGTTTGCGGCCCTTCCGCAGCGGAGGCGCTCTCGGTCGCCTTGACCTCGGCGTCGTAGGCGGCGAGCCCCGTCTGCGGCTTCACGGCGGAGTCGGTCTTGGCGATCAGCTCCTTCAGGCCGCTTGCGGTCTTGGCCATCTCGGCGACGCCCTTGGACAGCTCGGCGATCTCGGCCTGGAGCGCGTTGCGCGAGCGCTTCTTCTCGGCCATGAGCCCGGCGAGCGCCGTTCTCTGCTCGCTAAGCGCGGCGTTTTCCTTCTCCTGCTTGGCTTTCTCTGCCTTGAGCCCGTCCATGACCTGGACCAGGCTTTCGAGCTTCACCGCGACCTCGTTGGCCTGACCCTTGAGGCTCGGGAAGGCGGTGGCGAGCAGCATGGCGCTACGCACCATCTCGAGCGCGTCCTCACGCTTGGTGATCATGACCGGCGGGGGGTTGCGGCCCATGCGCTGCAGGGCGGCCAGGAGCTCCGACAACTCGCCCTCGCGCTCGGCGAGCGAGCCGCGCAGGATCTTCTCCTGCACCTCGAACTCGCCGATGCGGCCTTCGATACCGGTCAGCTTGCCTTCGTGGGTCTGGACGCGGGCAGCGGCCTCGAGCAGGCGCTCGTTCAGGTTGACCAGCTCGGCGTCGAGCGACTTCTGGCTCTCTTTCTTGCTTTCCAGCTCCTTGTTGCGGCTCTCGATGGCTTTCTGCAGCTCGCTCGCCGAGAGGGCCGAGGAGGACGCTGGCGGCGGGGTTGGCTGGTCCTCGGCGAACGAGCTCGGCACGGCCATGAGCACGAGCGGCACCGCAACGGCCAGTCCGGGTCCAAGCTTCTTCGGCACGGTGGTCCGTCTCACGCCTTCCAGTCCTCGGGCAAGCAGGGAAGAAACGTCTCAGCTAGACCGGCCACCCGGCGGCCGATCCCGGACCCGGCGGCGGTGTAGAGCCTTCGCATAAGCACCGAGAAATACGGCGAATCTATTTCTGACGGCTTGATGATGGCATGAAGGTATTCGCGGCCTGGTGCAATGGCGTTTGCAGCGGCGCCACCCACGCTCTATCCTCCCGCCGCGATGCCCGGGAGCCCGCCAGGCGCCGCGCGAAACCGACGAGCAAACGACTACCTCATGGTCAAACTGAACAAGATCTACACGAAGACCGGCGACGACGGGACGACGGGGCTCGGGACGGGTGAGCGAGTGCGCAAGGACGCGCTACGCATCGCGGCCTACGGCACTGTCGACGAGACGAACGCGGCCATCGGCGTCGCCCGCACCTTTCTCGCCGGACAGCAGGGCGTCGACGTCAAGCTCGAGCGCATCCAGAACGACCTTTTCGATCTCGGCGCCGACCTGTGCGTGCCGGACCGAGGGGAGCCGCTGAGCTATCAGCCGCTCAGGGTGTCGGATGAGCAGGTGGCACGCATCGAGGCCGAGATCGATGAGCTGAACTCTGAGCTTAAGCCACTGAAGTCATTTATTCTTCCAGGGGGAAGTCCCGCGGCGGCGGCGCTCCATGTGGCGCGGACGGTCAGTCGGCGTGCGGAGCGCGAGATGGTGACCCTGGCGGCGGCCAAAGGAGAGCCGGTGAGCCCGGCGGCCCTCAAGTACATCAATCGGCTGTCTGATTTTCTGTTCGTCGCCAGCCGCTACGTCAACGACCGGGGCAAGTCGGACGTGCTGTGGGTGCCGGGGCAGAACCGGTAATGGCTCACTCGCCTCGATCCTCCGTCATCGTTCGGACTTGTCAGGCCTTCCGCGGTCCGCAGCCATCAGCTTTCAGGGGAAACGCACATGTTCGTGCCCGTTCATGACGAGAATGCCCTAAAGAACATTCATTTTCAGTATGTTACGGTGTCCCTGATCGTTCTCAACGTGCTCGTGTTCCTACTCGACCAGGCTGGCGGCGTCGATGGTCGAGCGCTGGCGTCCTTCTCCCTCATTCCGTGGGAGCTTCTGCAGACCTACCTACCGCAGCCCAATGTTTCGCAGAGCGTCGATTTCGGCTTCATCCCCGAGCCCGCGACCCTCGTCACCTACATGTTCTTCCACGGCGGGTGGCTACACCTCATCGGCAATATGGCCTTCCTTTGGGTGTTCGGCGACAACGTCGAGGACGCCATGGGGCACGGGCGGTTCCTCGCCTTCTACCTCATGTGCGGCATTGCGGCCGGCCTCGTACATTCTCTGGTGGTCAGCAGCGGAAATGCGCTCGTTCCAGCCGACGTTGCGGCCCAGGCGGGGATCACGGAGCCGGTCCTGCTGTCGCAGGCGCCGCTGATCGGGGCCAGCGGGGCGGTTGCCGGCGTCATCGCCGCGTATCTCATGCTGCACCCCCGGGTCATGGTCTGGGTCCTGGCGCTGCGCGTCATTCCGCTCAGGATCTATGCGGTCTATGCACTTGGTCTCTGGGTTCTGATGCAGGTGGTCATGGTCATGTTGCCCCAGGAGGGGCCGGTCGCCTGGTGGGCCCACATCGGCGGGCTGATCGCGGGGGCGATCCTGATCACGCTCATGAAGCGACCGGACGTGCCGCTGTTCGACAAGGCACTGAGCCGGGCGTGACCCTCGTTGTTCGAGGGTCGGTGGGCGCGCCGCTGCGAGGGAGTCCGGCGATTTGGCCCGTGCGCGGACTTATCCGGGGGAGAGAAACCCTTTTCCGCTTATGCTGCACGGCAGCGCATTGACTTGCCCAGGGGGCGCCCGTAGGCTCCGTTCTTCGCAGTTGCGAAGGCGGGTGGGTGAGCCTCGGTGCGGAGCTTTCGGCTATCGGTCGCGGCAGTCTCGTGGCGCTGCACAACCGGGATCCAACCAGCCTTCGATGGCGGAAAAATGAAAGACGTCCAACAAGTCTGCCGGGGAGCAGCGCGGGCATGAAAATTCTGGTGGCGGTCAAACGCGTGGTCGACTACGCGGTGAAGATCCGCGTCAAAGGCGACGGCTCGGGAATCGAGCTCGCCAATGTCAAGATGTCGATGAATCCCTTCGACGAGATCGCCGTCGAGGAAGCCGTCCGCATCAAGGAGACGGATGCCTCGACCGAGGTCGTGGTCGTGTCGGTCGGGCCGACCAAGGCGCAAGAGACACTGCGTACCGCCATGGCGATCGGTGCCGACCGCGGCATCCTGGTCGAGACCGGAGACGCCGACATCGTCGAGCCACTCGCGGTCGCCAAGCTCCTCAAGTCCGTCGTGGAGGCGGAGAAGCCCGATCTCGTCGTGCTCGGCAAGCAGGCCATCGACGACGACTGCAACCAGACCGGCCAGATGCTGGCGGCGCTGCTCGACTGGCCGCAAGCTACATTCGCCTCCAAGGTTGTGCCGGACGCCGGCGCGGTCACCGTCACGCGCGAGGTCGATGGCGGTCTCGAGACGCTGAAGCTCTCGCTGCCGGCGATCGTCACGACCGACCTCCGACTGAACGAGCCGCGCTATCCTTCGCTGCCCAACATCATGAAGGCGAAGAAGAAGCCGCTCGACGTGAAGAAGCCTGCCGAGCTCGGCGTCGACATTGCTCCCCGCCTCAAGGTGCTCAAGACCACTGAGCCGCCGGTACGCAAGGCCGGCGTCAAAGTCGCCGATGTGGCGCAGCTGGTGGCAAAGCTCAAGAACGAGGCGGGGGTAATCTGATGGCTGTTCTCGTCGTTGCCGACCATCACAACCAGAGTCTCGGCGCCGCGACCGCCAAGGCGGTCACGGCCGCCGCGCAGATGGGCGGCGAGCTCCATGTGCTCGTGGCGGGCTCGGGCTGCAAAGGCGCGGCCGACGCTGCGTCCAAGCTCGCCGGCGTCTCCAAGGTGCTGGTTGCCGATGCGCCGCATCTCGCCAACCAACTGGCCGAGGAGATGGCGGCCCTGATCGTTTCGCTGGCGGCGGGCTACGACGCCATCGTCGCGCCATCGACCACCGCGGGTAAGAACATCCTGCCTCGCGTGGCGGCAATGCTCGACGTGATGCAGGTGTCGGACATCATCAAGGTCGTCTCCGCCGATACGTTCGAGCGGCCGATCTATGCCGGCAACGCCATCCAGACCGTGCAATGCACGCAGTCGAAGAAGATCATCACCGTGCGCACGGCAGCGTTCGCGGCGGCGGCCGAAGGCGGTGCAGCGGCGATCGAGACGGTCAATGCGCCGGCAGCCAAGGGCAAATCGAGCTTCGTCTCGCAGGAGCTCTCCAAGTCCGACAGGCCGGAGCTCACGAGCGCCAAGATCATCGTCTCGGGCGGCCGCGGCATGGCCAACGGCGAGAATTTCAAGACCTACCTCGAGCCCGTCGCCGACAAGCTCGGCGCGGCCATGGGAGCCTCGCGCGCCGCGGTCGATGCCGGCTTCGTGCCGAACGACTGGCAGGTCGGTCAGACCGGCAAGGTGGTGGCGCCAGACCTCTATGTCGCGGTCGGCATCTCGGGCGCAATTCAGCATCTCGCCGGCATGAAGGACTCCAAGGTGATCGTCGCCATCAACAAGGATCCCGAGGCGCCGATCTTCCAGGTTGCCGACTATGGGCTCGTCGCAGACCTGTTTCAGGCGCTGCCCGAGCTGGCGACCGAGCTCGGCAAGGCCCGCTCGTAAGAAGCACAAACGGTGCCCGACGGAGACACGCGGGCACCAACGACCAAGACGCCTCGTACGTCGTTGAAGCAAGAGTTCCGAATGCCCGCGCCGCTTCGAAGCGGCGGCGCTACACGAAATCGAAAAGGACGCATTCCATGGATGTCGCGGTCAAGACGGTGGTGAAGGCAAAGTCCGAGAAGACTCTGCCGGTCATCAAGAAGGTCGGCGTCATCGGCGCTGGTCAGATGGGGTCGGGCATCGCGCATGTGGTGGCGCTCAGCGGCTACGATGTCGTGCTCAACGACATCAAGGCCGACGCGATCGCCAAGTCCATCGATCTCATCGAAAAGAACATGGGACGCCAGGCGCAGAAGGGCACCATCAAGGAAGCCGACATCAAGCCGGCCATCAAGCGCATCAAGGCTGCCACGTCGCAGGACGCGCTCAGCGACTGCGATCTCGTGATCGAAGCAGCGACCGAGGACGAGAGCGTCAAGCGCAAGATCTTCCAGGAGCTGTGTCCGAGGCTCAAGAAGTCGGCGCTCGTCGCGACCAACACATCGTCGATCTCGATCACGCGGCTTGCTGCTGCGACCGATCGGCCCGAGCACTTCATCGGCATGCACTTCATGAACCCGGTGCCGCGCATGGAGCTCGTGGAGCTCATCCGCGGGATCGCCACCGAGGACGACATGTTCCAGGTGGCGAGGAGATTCGTCGACAGCCTGGGCAAGATCACCGCCGTGTCCGAGGACTTCCCGGCCTTCATCGTCAACCGCATCCTGCTGCCGATGATCAACGAGGCGGTCTACACGCTTTACGAGGGCGTCGGCACGGTCGAGGCCATCGACAAGGCCATGCGGCTCGGCGCCCACCACCCGATGGGTCCCTTGGAGCTCGCCGACTTCATCGGCCTCGATACCTGCCTCGCGGTGATGCAGGTGCTCTACGAGGGTCTTTCGGACTCGAAGTACCGTCCGTGCCCGCTGCTCGTGAAATATGTCGAGGCAGGGTGGCTCGGCCGCAAGACCAACCGCGGCTTCTATGACTACCGCGGCGAGAAGCCGGTGCCGACGCGCTGAGGCAATCGGCAGCCCAGCCGGTCACAAGGCCGCAAACCCGAGGTTCGCTACTCGTCGTCCGAGACAAACGTCACGACGAGCCCGTCCTCGGTGCGGGTCAGAACCTCGCAGGGAACGAGGCCCTCGCCGGGCTCAAGGCGCAGCTCGAAGCGATCAGGCACGCCGAACGTGCTGTCGAGCCACAGCTCGGCACCGTCCCGCGAGCGGTGGGCGATGACGCAGTCGAACACCGACGCATGATGGTTGAAGACGATCTTGGCGCGCTTCAAGAGGTGCTTATGCGCGTGATGCAAAGCGCCGGGTGGGGAGACCATGGGGATCCTCCGCGAGCGACGACGGAAACCGCAACTCTACGGGGCATCCCTTCTATTTCCGGTTAAGGCGGTGGCTCAGGATCGTTCCGTCCTGCCGCCCAGGGTCTCGAACAGAACTCCGATCACCTTCTCCTTGCGCCAGGCAAGCGCGCAATAGAACCGCTCGCCGGCCGGCTCGAGCTTGAGCTCGAAGGTCTGGGGCACCCCGAGCGTGCTCTCCATGAGGAGCTCGGCGCCTTCGCTCGTCCGCTTGAGGACAGCGCAGTCGAACACAGACATGCGGTTGTTGAAAATGATCTTGCCGCGCCGGAGCAGCTGGCGGCGGCGAAGATTGACAGAGGGCTCGGGCTGCATTGGGTCTCTCCGATCCCGGATCTCGTAAACGAAGTATTAGGACGCACCCGCCTTATCAGCAACTCCATCCTTAGATTTGAGTTAACTGGCGTGCCGCCGGGGGGCACTTGACCGCGCGGCGGGGGTCGGGCACTTGCTAGCGGCCTGCCGACATTTCCAGTTGGGAGCCCACGGAGGCGTGCCGACACCGTCTTCGCTCGCGCGCGGCTGGCCTACCAAGCTTGCGCCCGGACGGGAGGAAAGACGCCATGATAATCGCCATCGACGGACCGGCGGCCTCGGGCAAGGGAACGCTGGCGAAAAAGGTCGGGGAGCACTTCGGGCTGCCGTGCCTCGACACCGGGCTCCTCTACCGGGCCGTGGCCCGGGACGTGGCGAGGGCCGGCTTCAGGCTCGACGACGTCTGGGCGGCCAAAGCGGCGGCCTCTGGTCTCGATGCGGCGTCCTTCGACGACCCGGCCTTGCGTGGTGCGGCGGCCGGGGACGCGGCTTCCATTGTGGCCAAGATCCCGGAGGTGAGGGCGGCGCTGCTTGCCTACCAGCGCGCCTTCGCGGCCCAGCCGGGTGGCGCCGTCCTCGACGGCCGCGACATCGGCACCGTCGTCTGCCCGGATGCCGACGTGAAGCTGTTCGTCACGGCTTCATCCGAGGAGCGGGCGCGGCGCCGGTTCCTCGAACTGCAGGCCAAGGGGGATCCGATCGGTTACGAGGCCGTTCTCGCCGACATCCGAGCCCGTGACGAGCGCGACAGCGGACGGTCTGTCGCGCCCCTCAAAGCCGCAACCGATGCGGTCTTGCTCGACACGAGCAACTTGGATATAGAGGCGGCATTCGACGCCGCCGTCGGATCGATCAAGAGGAAGATCGGCCAATAGGAGTGCTGCCTCAGCCCGCAAGGGGAGGTAGGCGCTCCAATTCCTGTTGGCAGGGCTAAGCAAGCCTATCACGGCGGTATCAACACCCATCCAGATGAGAGCCGGAGGAAGGCCGTTCGGCCGCGTGTGCGCGGTCGGTCTCAGAGCCCATTCCGGCGAGCGCCTGAGCAACATCGACCGAAACACGCGGTGCTGGTGGCCGAGGACGGCCGGGCGGCACCGCCGCAACCTTTGGAGAGACCACCAGTATGGCGGACATGAATCCCACACGCGACGAGTTCGCGTCGCTGCTCGCAGAGAGCCTCGCCCGTGACGAGGTCTACGAAGGCAGTGTCGTTCGCGGCAAGGTCGTCGGCATCGAGAAGGACATGGCGGTGATCGACGTCGGCCTCAAGATGGAAGGCCGCGTGGCACTCAAGGAGTTCGGCCTCGGCGGCAAGCCGGGCGACATCAAGATCGGCGATACGGTCGAGGTCTACCTCGAGCGGGTCGAGAACGCGCTTGGCGAAGCCGTTCTGTCGCGCGACAAGGCACGGCGCGAGGAGAGCTGGACCAGGCTCGAGAAGCTCTCCGAGAAGGGCGAGAAGGTCACCGGCGTCATCTTCAACAAGGTCAAGGGCGGCTTCACCGTCGACCTCGACGGCGCGGTCGCGTTCCTCCCCGGCTCGCAGGTCGACATCCGTCCGGTGCGCGACATCGGGCCTCTGATGCACCAGCCGCAGCAGTTCCAGATCCTCAAGATGGATCGCCGACGCGGCAACATCGTGGTTTCCCGTCGTTCGGTCCTGGAAGAGACTCGCGCCGAGCAGCGCGCCGACATCGTGGCCCGTCTCGGCGAGGGACAGGTCATCGACGGCCTCGTCAAGAACATCACCGATTACGGCGCGTTCATCGACCTCGGCGGTATCGATGGCCTCTTGCACGTCACCGACATGGCCTGGCGCCGTGTCAACCATCCGTCCGAGATCCTCAACGTCGGCGACACGGTCAAGGTGCAGATCATCCGCATCAACCCAGAGACGCAGCGTATCAGCCTCGGCATGAAGCAGCTGCAGGCCGACCCGTGGTCGATGATCGCTGAGAAGTATCCGGTCGGCAGCCGCATCAAGGGCCACGTCACCAACATCGCCGACTACGGTGCGTTCGTGGAGCTCGAGCCTGGCGTCGAGGGTCTGATCCACGTCTCGGAGATGAGCTGGACCAAGAAGAACATCCATCCGGGCAAGATCGTCTCCACGAGCCAGGAGGTGGAGGTGCAGGTGCTCGAGGTCGACCCGCAGAAGCGGCGCATCAGCCTCGGCCTCAAGCAGACCCAGGACAACCCCTGGGACTCGTTCCTCACCCAGCACCCGAAGGGCTCGCTGGTCGAGGGGCCGATCCGCAACATCACCGAGTTCGGCCTGTTCGTCGGCCTCGACAGCGGCATCGACGGCATGGTTCACCTTTCGGATCTCGACTGGCAGCGGCCGGGTGACGAGGTGATCAAGGAGTTCAAGAAGGGCGACACGGTGAAGGCCGTCGTGCTCGATGTCGACAGCACCAAGGAGCGCATCAGCCTCGGCATCAAGCAGCTCGGCGGCGACCCCGCCGATACGCTCGCCAAGTACAAGAAGGGCGATCAGGTGACCTGCCAGGTCGTGGCCGTGCAGGAGAACGGCATCGAGGTGAAGATCGCCGACAGTGACATCACGTCGTTCGTCAAGCGCTCGGACCTCAGCCGCGACCGCTCCGAGCAGCGTCCCGAGCGGTTCACGGTCGGCCAGAAGGTCGACGCGGCCGTGGTTTCCACCGACAAGGCGGCGCGCCGCATCCAGGTCTCCATCAAGGCGCTCGAGATCGCCGAGGAGAAGCAGGCTGTGGCCCAGTACGGCTCGTCCGACTCGGGCGCCTCGCTCGGCGACATCTTCAAGGCAGCGATCAAGAAGAAGGACGCTGCCAACGAGGATGGCGAGGAGTAAGCTCCCCGTTCATCGATCCAAAGATCAGGGGCGCGCGACGGATCTCGTCGCGCGCCCCATTCGTTTGGGGCGCCGGCCCCAACATTGAATCCGGCCCGATCCTTGCCTAACCTTTCGTGAACCATGGCGCCCGTGGGACATGGGCTCGCTCCCTGACGGCCGAAGAGGTTGATATGCATCCAAACACCGAAACCGTTCTCGAGCGCCGGCGTCTGCGGCGCAGCCTCTCGCGCTGGCGAGCCGCCGGCATTGGAGCCGTGGCGCTGGCCATCGGGGCTTTTGCGCTGGGATCAAAAGGACTTGGCGAACTCGCGGGCAGGCATCAGATCGCCCGCATCGCGATCGAGGGCACGATCTCGGAGGATCGCGACCAGCTGGAGATGATCCGCAAGATCAGGGACGACAAGGCGGTCGAGGGCGTGATCGTGTTCGTCAACAGCCCCGGCGGCACGACCACGGGCGGCGAGGCACTCTACGGTGCGCTCCGGGATCTTGCCGACAAGAAGCCTGTGGTGGCTCAGTTCGGGACGATTGCCGCGTCCGCCGGCTATATCGTGGGGCTCTCGGCCGACCATATCGTGTCACGGGGCAATACGATCACGGGCTCTGTCGGTGTGCTCGCGCAGTGGCCTGAAGTCTCGGACCTGCTCGAAAAGCTCGGCGTCAAGTTCAACGAGGTGAAGAGCGGTGTCCTGAAAGCGGCGCCGTCGCCCTTTGCGCCGATGACGGACGATGCGCGCAAGGTCATGGAGGATACCATTCAGGACGGCTTCAGGTGGTTCCTTGCGCTGGTCAAAGAGCGGCGCGGGATCGACCCGGAGAGCATCGCCGGCCTCAAGGACGGGCGAATCTTCTCCGGCCGGGAGGCGCTCGATCACAAGCTCGTCGACGAGATCGGCGGCGAGGCCGAGGCCCGCAAGTGGCTGGAGGAGGTCAAGGGCGTCAAGAAGGACCTCGAGATCGAGAACTGGGAGCCCGAGGACGCCCGGGGGTGGGGGCTCATGAGCTCCGGCTCGTCGGCGGCAGGGAGTCTGGCGGTGGCAGGGATCAATGGTTTGGCGAGGGTATTGACGAAAGACAGCGCGGTGGGCCTTGACGGGCTCGTCTCGGTTTGGCACCCTTAAGAAAACTGAGTAAATACAATTGGTTTACGAGGGGGCGTCCGTGATCAAGTCAGAGCTTATCCAGAAGATTGCCGCTACCAACCCGCATCTCTACCATCGCGACGTCGAGCGCATCGTCAACACGATCTTCGACGAGATCGTGGACGCGCTGGCGCGTGGCGACCGGGTCGAGCTCAGGGGCTTCGGCGCCTTCACCGTGAAGCACCGGGCCTCGCGTCAGGGCCGCAACCCGCGGACCGGCACACCCGTGGCTGTGTCGGAGAAGTTCGTGCCATTCTTCAAGACCGGCAAGGAGTTGCGTGACCGGCTCAACGATCACGCGTGACACCGCGAAGGGAACGAGCGTGCTTAGGCGACTGCTAACCTTGCTGATCGCGTTCCCGTCGGCCGTCTGCCTCATTGCGCTCGCCATTGCGAACCGGAGGCCGGTCGAGCTCGCGCTCGATCCATTCAATGCCGAGCCAATCGTCTCGGTTGCATTGCCCCTTTATAGTCTGCTGCTCGGCGCGCTGATCGTCGGCGTCATTGCCGGTGGGGCGGCTACCTGGCTCGGCCAGAGCCGGTTTCGGAAAGGCGCACGCATGAGCTCGGCCGACGCCCGGCGCTGGCGCAGCGAGGCCGACCGGCTCGTGCGCGAGCGCGACCAGCGTGTCGCTGGCGGAGGGTCGCGCGAGCTCGTGGCCACAGAGCGGTCGCGCGACGCCGCCTGACGGCGCTCGCCGCCGGTCTCTATCGCTCCCAGTCTGCTGGCTTGAAGACAGCGAGTGGAACCCCATATTTGCATCGTATCCGGTGCCTATCCGGGCCGGAAGCGAGGGCGGGTTTTTTACGGCTCTCGCGATCATAGAAGGTCGCTTAGCAAAAGGGCCCAGTCGCCATGTCACGTATGACCATGCTCTCGAACCCCTTGCTGCTCGGGTTCGAGGAAATCGAGCGCCTCGTCGAGCGCGCCGCCAAGGGATCGGGCGACGGGTATCCACCCTACAACATCGAGCGCGTCGCCGGGAAGGATGGCGCGGCCGAGAGCCTGCGCATCACGCTGGCCGTCGCTGGGTTCCGCGAGGCCGACCTCGATGTCACGCTCGAGGACAACCAGCTCACGATCCGCGGCAAGCAGCAGGACGACAAGGACCGGGAGTACCTGCACCGCGGGATAGCCGCCCGGCAGTTCACGCGCACGTTCGTGCTCGCCGACGGGATCGAGGTCAAGGCCGCGGATCTCGCCAACGGTCTCCTCGCCATCGATCTCGTGCGTCACGAGCCTGAGCGCCTCATGCGCCGGATCGAGATCGGGGCGCGCAAAAAGAACGCGTAGGTTGCGACAGCGCTACATCATTTCAACAAGAATCGCGCGATCATGGGATCGTTCGGGCCATGTGCCCGTTGGGGTCGAGAGCGGCCCGATCCCATGACGTGAGTGTGCCTCGCGAGAGGAGGAGGATCGTCATGAAAGCGAACGCGACAAAGCCGGGCAAGGCGCCGAAGACGGCAGCCGGCTCTGCGGCCGTGATGAGCGAGCTCGAGCTGGCGCGGCTCGGCGGCGGGCACGTGGCCTACATCAAGACCCTGTCGTACGAAGAGGCGCGGCGCATATTTCCGGCCGTGACCGATCTGCCGGACGGCATAACCCTCTACGCGCTACACGCCGCGGACGGCACGCCGATCGCACTGACCGACACGCGGCAGGCCGCGCTTGGCCACGCCATGGACGGCGAGCTTGCGGTGGCGAGCCTCAACTGACCTCGTACGAACGTCTCGAGAGTTCGTGGAGCCCCGGCCCATGGCCGGGGCTTTCTCGTCCTGGCAGGAACGGCGGCCGCCAATGGCCGGTCCCGCTGAGCGGTAGAACTCCTGTCTGCGGGACACCGGCTGATCGCTCTTCCGCGCTCAGCCGCGATAATGGGCGTATTGGCCCTTGGGCCTGAAGCGCTCGAGATAGGTCGGAACGATAGCGTCGATGCCGTGGGCGCGCGCCATGCCGAGTGCCGCGAGCGTACGGCCTTCCTTGAGGGCGGCTTCGCTGACCACGTTGTCGACCGCCAGCATGCGAAGCTGGTCGTAGGTCACAGGGCGCAAGCTATTCGGCAGCGGCGAGGTCAGTAGCGCCTGCAGCTTGGCGGCCCAGAAGGGCATGCGGAGGTACCAGCGCCTGCGGCCGGCGTAGCCTTGCGTACGGTCGAGTAGCTCGCGGAAGCTCAACACCTCGGGGCCGCCGAGCTCGTAGACCGTGCCGGGCTTCGCGCGGCCCTCGCAGGCGGCAGCGACTGCCGCGGCGACGTCACCTACGAACACCGGCTGAAACCGGGTGCGCCCGCCGCCGACGAGTGGCAGGAAGGGCGACATCTGCATCATCGATGCAAAGCGGTTGAAGAACTCGTCCTCGGGGCCGAATACGATCGAGGGGCGCAGGATGACGGCGTCCGGGAACTCCTCGAGCACGGCCTCTTCGCCGGCGGCCTTCGAGCGGGCGTAGCGAGCGGGTGACTTCGCGTCGGCACCGATGGCGGAGATGTGGACGAGGCGCTTCACGCCTGCCTCCCTGGCTGCCTTAGCAACCGCACGGGCGCCTTCGGTGTGGACGGCGTCGAAGGACTGGCGGCCCGACGGCACCAAGATACCGACGGCGTTGACGACCGCCTCCGCGCCCTCGACGGCGGCGCGTACCGAGTCGGGGTAGCGGAGGTTCGCCTGCACCGGAAGGATCTGGCCGACGCCGCCCATCGGCTGCAGATGGCCGGCAAGATCGGGCCGGCGAGAGGCCGCCCTGACACGCCAGCCGGCCTTGGCGAGCGCGCGTACCGTGTGCCTGCCGACGAACCCGGAGCCGCCGAAGATGGTGGCCAATCCGCCGATGCCGCTTGCCGATGCCATTGAGGGTCTCCCAAAAAACCGCTGCTGCCCGGGCCAGGCCGGGCCGTTGTCGCAGCTCTCATTATGCCGAGGTCGCGCAATTGACAACGTAGCCCCTTGCCACTAACTCATGCCGCTCGAGCATGGCTCGGGCCCAGATGGCGGAATTGGTAGACGCACTAGTTTCAGGTACTAGCGCCGCGAGGCGTGGAGGTTCGAGTCCTCTTCTGGGCACCATCTCTCATGCCGGGCTCTTGTCGCGGGCGACTGGTCGCGCCGGACCGGAGGCGGCCCAGCGACGTACGTTTTCCTGCCACCATCGACTGGCTGTCCCATGTCCGGCCCCAAGATAGAGCTCCACAAGGGTGACCTTCCGGCCGGACTTTCGTTCGGGGCGAGCGTCGCCGTCGATACGGAGACGTTGGGTCTCAACCCCCATCGCGACCGGCTTTGCCTCGTCCAGCTGTCGGCCGGCGACGGCACTGCGCATCTCGTGCAGCTCGCCAAAGGGGCGTACGCCGCGCCGCGCCTCAAGACGCTGCTCACCGATGCCAACGTTCTGAAGATCTTTCATTATGCGCGCTTCGACGTCGCGGTGCTGGAGACCTTCCTGGGGGTTGCGACAACACCCGTCTACTGCACCAAGATCGTGTCGAAGCTGGTGCGGACGTACACCGACCGGCACGGGCTCAAGGATCTCGCCGCGGAACTCGCCGGCATCGAGCTCTCCAAGCAGCAGCAAAGCTCCGACTGGGGGGCGGACACGCTGACGCAGCAGCAGCTCGCGTATGCTGCGTCCGACGTCTTGCACCTGCACGCCATCAAGGCCAAGCTGGACGCCATGCTCGACAGAGAAGGGCGGCGGCCATTCGCCGAGGCGGCCTTTGCGTTCCTCTCGACCCGTGCCCGGATGGATCTCGCCGGCTTTTCCGAAGACGACATCTTCGCCCATTGAGGGCCGGGGCCGATCCCTGGCCGTGCCGCATTTTCGAGCGTGACCCGGGAAGTCCCAATGTCTCCCCAATTCAAGGGGATGGTTGCAGAATCTTCCTGGGCTCCACTCATGATCGGACGTAAACGGCGGCCATGGTCTCGCTGACGCCAGATTCGGACGTGCGCGGCACCGCATTTCTCGCGGGCGGCGACCGCGCGCCGGCGGTCGAAGCCGCGAAGCGGCACACGCGGCTGGTCGGCGCGTTGCGCTGGCTGTTTCCTGCGGTTTCGGTCGGCCTGCTCGGCCTCTACGCCGTGACGGCCATGGAACGGGCCGGTGTCGGCACCGGGCTTTCGGTCGCGGCGCTACAGCAGATCCTGCCGTCCGATCTCAAAATGAAGAATCCGCACTACGAGGGTTTCGGCAAGGACGGGATCTCCTACGTGCTCGACGCCAAGGCGGCGCAGCAGGATCTCAAGCAGCCCGACGAGATCCGGCTCGAGGGCATCGAGGCGCAACTCGTACAGCCCGGCGAGGGCAAGACGATTGTGAACGCCGCGGCCGGTGTCTTCAACCACAAGACCAACGTGCTCGAGCTCGCGCAGTCGATCGACGTCGCCGCGGAAAGCGGTCTCAAGGCGCGGCTTACGCAGGCAACCATCACCACCAAGGACGGTGTGCTGGTGTCGAAAGAGCCGGTCGAGGTCGACTACCCCTCCGGCAGCATCCGCTCCAAGGGCATGACCCTCCTCCAGAAGCGCAAGGAGATCGTGTTCGCGGGCGAGGTGAGGACGGTGCTTCAGCCGGAGGCGGGCAAGGCAGCGGATGCGGGCGGCTCGACCGGGTCCGACGCACAACCGGCCTCCCCGCAGGGCAAGACGGCGCTCTTCAAGTCGTCGACGGCGCCAGTGACCATCACCTCGGAGACTCTCGTCATCAAGGACGGCCAGAAGCTGGCGTCGTTCCAGGGCGGCGTCACGGTCGTGCAGGAGGAGGGTACGCTGACCGCGCCCGCGCTCGACGTGAGCTACGGCGACGCCGAAGGCCCTTCCGGCGTCAAGGACCAGGCGCCGGCCGCGAAACCGGGTGCCAGCGCCGCGCCGCTGTCGCAAGGCAAGGTCAAGCGGATCGTGGCCAAGGGTCCGGTGGTCATGACGCAAGGTCCCGACCAGCGCGTGGAGGCGTCCTCGGCAGAATTCGATGTCGCCAACGAGGCGGCGGTGCTCGAAGGCAACGTGACGATGACGGGAGGTGACGACCGGCGCGCAACGAGCGACCGTGTCGAGCTCGACCAGCGCGCAGACACCGCGCTTCTCACCGGCACGTCGGTCATCGTGCAACAAGGTACGAACGAGCTTGCCGGGCGGCGGCTCTTCATCGACCGAAAGGCCGGCAAGGCGCAGCTTACGTCACCGCCCGGCGCAGGCGCCGGACCGGGGCGGATCGCGGCCCGGTTCTCGCAGGGCAAGCCCGATGCGGGCAGCAAGAAGAAAAAGCCGGCTGCAGCGGCCGAGGCCGACGGCGATGCGGCAACCGGAGGCTTCGCCAGCTTCAAGACCGATCCCAGTGCGCCGATCGAGATCGCGGCCGACCAGCTCGACGTCGACGACGCAAAGCACACGGCTACCTTCCGTGGCGACGTGGTCGCTCAGCAGGGTGAGTTCGTCATCCGCACGAGCGAGATGGCGGCAACCTACGCCGGAGGTGCCAAGCTGGCCGACGTAGCCGCGGCACCCGGCCAGCCTGCCGCTGGCGCAGCCGGGAACGGCGCCCAAAAGGACAAGGACCAGGCGGCAACGCAGCTGACACGCATAGATGCGCGCAAAAACGTCGTCGTTACGTCGAAGGACGGCAACATGGCGCGCGGCGACTGGGCGACGTTCGACGCCAAGGCCAATACGGTGACGGTGGGCGGCGACGTCACACTGTCGAGGGGCGAGAGCCTTGTGCGCGGCACCCGCCTCGTGATCGATATGACGAGCGGTGAGACCACGATCGATACGGCTCCGGGGGCTCTTCCGGCCGTCGTCAAGCCCAGCCAAGGCTGGGCAGCGAACGGACCGGAGGGTCAGGAGACGACCCGAGGGCGGCCGAGCGCGGTCCTGTTCCCGAAGGCGCTCCGGGAAGCCAAGGAGGCCCAAAAGAGTGGGGCCGACAAGAAAGACGCTGGCGCGAGCGGCTGGTCGGCCGAGACGGCGCCAGCGACGTCCTCACAGCCGTCCGGCTCGCCTCTCACGGGATCTCCGCTTTCCGGCCCGCCCCCCTAGAGTGGACCCTCCTGCCACCAGCATGCTCTAACGACAGGCCGGCCAGGGGTACACCACCCTAGACCTCGTCTCAGCCCAAAGGCTCTCTACGTGAAGATCACCTCGCTATCGAGCTGGCTATCCAAAGGCAAGGGCAGCAGCGGCGCCGCGGCCCATGATCCCGACGACGACATCATCGACGAGTATCGGACCGGCGGCGACGGCTGGCTTACGGCGGCTCACGTCAAGAAGTCCTACAAGCAACGTATGGTCGTGAAGGGAGTGAGCCTCGCTGTCGGGCGTGGCGAGTCGGTCGGCCTGCTCGGCCCCAACGGCGCCGGCAAGACGACCGTATTCTACATGATCACCGGTCTCGTTCAGGCGGACGCGGGCCACATCACCATCAACGGCGCCGACGTCACCCATCTGCCGATGTATCGGCGGGCGCGGCTCGGCATCGGCTATCTGCCGCAGGAGGCCTCGATCTTCCGCGGTCTCTCGGTCGAGCAGAACATCATGGCGGTGCTGGAGCTCGTCGAGCCGGACAAGCGCAAGCGGAAAGAGCAACTCGACAGCCTGCTCGAGGAGTTCAAGATTACCCGACTCCGGAAGTCGCCGTCGATCGCACTGTCCGGCGGCGAGCGGCGCCGATGCGAGATCGCCCGGGCGCTCGCCTCGCGGCCATCGTTCATTCTGCTCGACGAGCCGTTCGCGGGCATTGACCCAATCGCTGTCGGCGACATCCAGGAGCTGGTACGGCATCTCACCGATCGCGGCATTGGTGTGCTCATAACCGACCACAACGTGCGCGAGACGTTGAGCCTCATCGACCGGGCCTACATCATCTATGATGGTCAGGTTCTGACACAGGGTAAGCCCTCGGAAATCATAGCCAACGAAGACGTGAGACGCGTCTACCTCGGGGATATGTTCCTTAACGGCGGTTGAGTAGACCTCGAAGCCTGACCCAGGGAGCGCGCCCCGTTAGGGAGAATCGGCGCCTTGGCTGGTGCAGCCCGCGCGGGCCAGCCTGACAAGACGCAAGAGGGGCGTTAAGCTAGACATATGGCGCTGTCGGCAAAACTCGAGCTGAGACAAGGGCAGCAGCTGGTGATGACACCCCAGCTGCAGCAAGCCATTCGTCTGTTGCAGCTGTCGAACATCGAGCTCGTTGAATTCGTCGACTCCGAGCTCGAGCGCAACCCACTGCTCGAGCGCGAGGAGGACACTCAGCCCGCGCGCGAGCCAGCTGCGGCAGAGAGTGAGGGCGCCACCGAGGACGAAGCGTGGCTCGACCTCGGCAAGGGTGGCGGAGAGGCGGAAGCCAACCTCGATACCGACTACGACAATGTCTTTCCCGATGCCGCGCCCTCCGACAAGGCGGCCGACCTCGCGACCCTGCCGACCGACTCGGGGTGGGCCGGCACGCGCGTGCAGAACGGCTCGTTCGACGGCGACGAGGGTGATCTGGAGTCGCTGGCGACGAGCGAGCTATCACTCCGGGAGCATCTCGCGGGCCAACTGCCGCTGGTCGTCGACAGTCCGGTCGAGCGGCTCGTTGGACAACATCTGATCGATCTCGTGGACGACGCCGGATATATTTCCGCCGATCTGGCGGGCTTGTCGGAAAAACTCGGCGCACCGCTGTCGCTGATCGAGGGCGTGCTCGCGAAGCTGCAGACATTCGATCCGCCGGGTGTGATGGCTCGCTCGCTCGCCGAATGCCTCGCGCTGCAGCTCATGGAGCAGAACCGCTACGATCCGCAGATCGCGGCACTGCTCGACAACCTCAACCTTCTCGCCAGCCATAACCTCACGGCGCTCAAGAGGGTGGTCGGCTGCGACGGGGAGGAACTCGCCGACATGATCGACGAGATCAAGCACCTCAATCCGAAGCCGGGTCTCAAGTTCGGATCCGTGCAGGTGCAGGCGCTGATCCCTGACATCTTCGTGCGTGCGGCGGCCGACGGGAGCTGGATCGTCGAGCTCAACTCAGACACGCTGCCGCGTGTGCTCGTGAACCGCTCCTATCTCTCCAAGGTCAACGGCTCGGGCTCGTCCGGCAGGGACAAGGAGTACCTGCTCGAGTGCCTGCAAACGGCGAACTGGCTGGTGAAGAGCCTCGACCAGCGGGCGCGTACCATTCTCAAGGTTGCCGAGGAAATCGTGCGCCAGCAGGACGGCTTCTTCACGCACGGCGTCGAGCATCTGAGACCTTTGAATCTCAAGACCGTGGCCGAGGCCATCTCGATGCACGAGTCGACCATCTCGCGCGTGACGTCGAACAAGTACATGGCGACGCCGCGCGGCATCTTCGAGTTGAAGTACTTCTTCACCTCCGCCATCCAGTCTGCGGGCGACGGCGAGGCATTCTCATCGGAGGCCGTGCGGCACCGCATCAAGCAGCTGATCGACGCCGAGTCGGCCGACGCCATCCTGTCCGACGACACCATCGTCGAGAAGTTGCGCAGCGGCGGTGTCGACATTGCGCGGCGCACGGTCGCGAAGTATCGCGAGGCGTTGCGTATCCCGTCGTCGGTCCAGCGCCGCAGGGAGAAAAAGCTTGCGGAGCGCATCTTGAGGTAGGCTCGGGCCGAGGTTTGGCGGGACCGCTCGGTGTAGCCGGGGTCCGCCGCGCGTCGATCGCCCTGGCCGTGATCACAAGACGGGACTGTCGGCGTTTGGCCGGCAATGAATGGACCATCGTTGCGAATGGCGCTTGCGCCGGATCCGTTTCTGGTGTTTCGCAAGGCGAGACGTCGAGCAGGACCGACTCGGGCCAGGGGTGGGTTCACGATCGTCCGGTTCAGGTGAACGGCAGGGACGCCGGGACGTGATCCGAGGCGAATCCGGCCCGAAGCACGGGGCGGGCTGTTAGCGGGCAAGCGTCCGCCGTACCGAGGGATGGAGAACGATATGGAACTCGGCGATCTGCTGGCTCACGAGGGCATCATCGCCCATCTCAAAGCAGAGTCGAAGAAGCAGGTTCTTCAAGAACTTGCTGAGCACGCGTCGCGGGCCTCGGGAGCGAGTTCGCACGAAATCTTCGGCCGTCTCCTGCAACGCGAGCGGCTGAGCTCGACCGGGATCGGGCGCGGCATCGCCGTGCCCCACGTCAAGCTCAATTCGCTCGACCGCATCGTCGGCGTGTTCGCCCGCCTCGAGAAGCCCGTCGATTTCGACAGTCTCGACAGCGAGCCGGTGGACCTCGTGTTTCTGCTGCTCTCGCCCGAGCATGCGAGCGGCGATCATTTGAAGGCGCTCGCGCGCATCTCACGCATCGTGCGCGAGCCGGCGACCATGGAGCTTCTGCGCAAGGCTCCCGACCTGGCGACGCTGAAGAAGCATCTCCTGGCGCCGCCCGCCCCGCACGCGGCCTGAGGCGGGCAAAGCACGCCTCGTCTCCTCTTTGCCTTTTGCCAAGCGGGAGGGGCAGGGCGAGCGAGTTCTTCTTCTCGAGCGAACGCTCGATCACCCGCCCGCCAAGAGCGCGCCGAGGGCAAGACCTCCGACGATGATGCGCCACCAGCCGAAGGGCGCGTAACCGTGACGGCTTATGAACTCGAGCACGAAGCGCACGACGGCGACTCCGGCCACGAACGCGCATACGAAACCCAACGCGATGCCCGTCATGTCGGAGGTGTCGAGCACTGACCAGTTCTTCATGAGGTCGTAGGCAAAGGCGCCGCCCATGGTCGGCATGGCGAGGAAGAAGGAAAACTCGGCAGCGGCGCGCTTGTCGGCGCCGAGCAGCATGGCGCCGACGATGGTCGAGCCCGAACGCGAGACACCCGGCACCAGCGCAAGGCATTGGCAGACGCCGATCTTGAAGGCGAGCGACGGTGGGAAGGCCGTGATGTCGCGATAGCGCGTCTCGAGCTTCAACTCGTCGACGTAGAGCAGAATGACGCCGCCGACGATGAGCGTGAATGCGATCAGCATCGGGCTCTCGAAGAGAACGTGCTTGATGAAGCCGTGCAGGCCTGCGCCGATGACGGCCGCGGGCAGGAACGCGACGAGTAGCCCGAGCACGAAATTGCGGGCTTCCGGGCTCCTGGGGAGCGCAATCGTGATCTGCCACAGCTTCGTGAGGTAGACCGACAGCACGGCGAGTACGGCGCCAAGCTGGATCAAGACCTCGAAGGTCTTGCCCGGGGAGTTGAAGCCGAGGAAGTGGCCGGCGAGCAGAAGATGGCCCGTCGAGGAGACCGGTATGAACTCGGTGAGGCCTTCGATGAGCCCGAGCAGCACGACTTGCCAGATAGCCATCGACGGGTCCCGTTTGCAGCGTTGCAGAAGAAACACTAGTCTGCCGATTGATCCGGCACACGCAAACGAGGGCGCTCATAACACGAATTTCCGTGCCCGGCATCCGGGCTCGGCCGCAGGCGGCGGAAGATGTTGCTAACCGGTCTCTTGTTGCCAATGAGACCAATGGACGTCAAAAAGGCGGCAACACCACAGAGCCACGAGGAGCCACGACGACGTGAGCACGAGCGCAGCGGCGCGGAGCGGAGGTGACGGCGCGACCGACGGGGCGCGCGGCAGCACGCTCTGGCACTTTGCGTTCTGTCCTTCCTCGCGCTCGATCCGGCTCGCCATGGCCGAGCTCGGGCTCTCGTTCGAGCTCGAGGAGGAACGGGTATGGGAGTGGCGGCCCGGTTTCGTGGCGATGAATCCGGCGGGAGAGCTGCCGGTGGCGGCGTTTGCGAACGGTCTTGTCGTGGCCGGTGCCTATGCCATCTCCGAGTATCTTGACGAGACGTTCGACGCGCTGGCGGGCAAGGCGGGTTTCGCGCTCTTTCCGGGATCGGCAGCCGAGCGAGCCGAGGTGCGCCGCCTCGTCGACTGGTTCCACGGCAAGATGAGCCGCGACGTGACGCGAGAGGCACTCAACGAGAAGGTCTACTCGCGCGTCGTTCCAGGTGCCCTCGGCGCGCCTGATCCCGGCGTCTTGATCGCGCTCCGGGAGAACCTCCGATACCATCTGAGCTACGTCGATCACCTCGCCGACCAGCGCAACTGGCTTGCGGGCGACGAGCTGTCGTTTGCAGATCTTGCGGCCGGTGCGCACCTGTCCGTGCTCGACTATCTCGACGAAATCGGGTGGGAGAGGTGGCCAGCGGCGAAGTCGTGGTACCAGCGGCTCAAGTCGCGTCCGTCATTCCGGCCGCTGCTTGCCGAGCGGCTGCCCGGCCTATCACCACCGACGTGCTATGCCGATCTCGACTTTTGATCCTGCCGGCGGAGTGTCCGCGGCCATGGGCGAGGCTCGACAGCCTGCCGACATCAAGGTGCGCCTGCGTCGCCAGGCCGAGGCGCTGGGGTTCGATGCGCTCGGCGTGACGACGCCCGACGGCCTCGGGCCGGCAGGCGAACGCCTGATGGAGTTTCTCGCCGAAGGACGCCACGGCGACATGGTGTGGATGGAGACGCACGCGGTCCGACGACGCGACGTTCGAGCGCTTTGGCCGGACGCGCGGTCCGTCCTCATGCTCGCTGTCAGCTACGGGCCCGAGCGCGATCCATGCGAGGCGCTTGTGGAGCGGTCGAACGGCGTCGTCTCGGTCTATGCACAGGGCCGCGACTATCACGACATCATCAAGTCACGGTTGAAGCAGCTGGCGCGCTGGCTGCAGGCCGCGGCCGGCGGCGAGGTGAAGGTGTTCGTCGATACGGCGCCGGTCATGGAGAAGCCGCTGGCGGCCGCGGCCGGTGTCGGCTGGCAGGGGAAGCACACCAATCTCGTATCGCGCAGGCTGGGCTCCTGGTTCTTCCTCGGCGCCATAATGACAACGACCGAGATCGCGGCCGACGGGCCCGACGCCGACCACTGCGGGTCGTGCCGGCGCTGTCTCGACATCTGCCCGACCGACGCGTTTCCGGCCCCATATCAGCTCGATGCGCGGCGCTGCATCTCCTACCTCACGATCGAGCACAAGGGGCACATTGCCAGAGAATTCAGGACGGCGATGGGGAACCGCATCTATGGCTGCGACGACTGCCTCGCCGTTTGCCCGTGGAACAAGTTCGCGATCGCCGCGCGGGAGGCAGGCTTCGTTGCGCGCTCCTCGTCGGCCAATCCGCCGCTTGCCGAGCTGCTGGAGCTCGACGACGCAAAGTTCCGTGCGCGGTTCGCAGGCTCGCCTATCAAGCGCACTGGGAGGGACCGCTTCGTGCGCAATGTTCTGATCGCGGCCGGAAACTCGGGCGATGCGGCACTCGCCGCACCTGTCGAAGCGCTGCTCGGAGACCGGTCGCCGCTCGTGCGTGCGATGGCGGTGTGGGCCCTGCGGCGCATCGTGGGCGGGGAGAGATATTCCTGTCAGCGGCAGCGATATCTGCCAGGCGAGGCCGATGCCGATGTGCGCGTGGAGTGGGAGGCAGAGACGGGTCAAGACCGACGGTGAGGGGTTGCGACCTCGAGGGGCGGCGGGAACGGGACACTTGCCAAGCACATGTCTTCGAGCTTGAGAGAAGGTCCGAGGCTCGTATCCTGAATGGGCAACGACACGGCGTGAACTTCAGATGCATCCCGTTCGAGCGATTCTGCATGGCTCCTAATCGCGCCGTTGGTCCAACTGCTCGTGCTTGCGTACTTCTTGCAGGGAATCCGGCTCCATGGCTGCCGGACGAACTCCAGGACCGCCGACGAGACCGACAACGATGAGAACGCTTCTTTGCTTCGGATTGGGCTACAGCGCCGAAGCCCTCGCGCGGCGCTTTGCTGCGCGCGGGTGGCGGGTCATCGGTACGGCAACCACGGATGGGGGCGTGCGCCGGATCGAAGGTCTAGGCTACGAGGGCCTCTTCTTCGACGGCTCGCCGGCTCGATCTGATCTCGAAGCTGCGATTGGGCAGGCGACACACGTGCTCGTCTCGGCCCCTCCGGGTGCCGACGGCGATCCGGTGCTCGCCGGTGCCGGCCATCTCGTCGAGCGAGCGTCGCAGATCGCGTGGATCGGCTATCTCTCGACCGTCGGGGTCTTCGGTGACCGCAAGGGCGGATGGGTCGACGAGGCGACGCCGCCGGCGCCGCTCTCCGATCGCTCGCGGCGTCGGGTCATCGCGGAGGAGGCGTGGCTTGCGCTCGGTGAAAGGATTTCTGCGCGGGTTCAGGTGTTTCGGCTGGCCGGCATCTACGGTCCGGACCGCTCGGTCATCGACGACGTGCGTGCCGGCACGGCACGGCGGCTCATCAAGAAGGATCAGGTGTTCAACCGCATTCACGTCGAGGACATTGCGAGCGTGCTCGAGGCGGCGATCGAACGAGGCGGGCGGCAAGCGATCTACAACGTGACCGACGACGAGCCGGCACCGCCGCAGGATGTGGTTGCCTATGCGGCCGAGCTCATCGGCGCCCCGATGCCGCCTCTGCTGCCGTTCGAGTCGGCGGTGCTTTCGCCGATGGCGCAGAGCTTCTATGCCGAGAACAAGCGGGTCAGGAACGGGCGTCTCAGGCAAGAGCTCGGCGTGGAACTCGCCTTTCCCACCTATCGCGAGGGATTGGCAGCAATCGCAGGCAAGCGTCGCTAGTCGTTCAGCCGCCGTTCAAATGGTCTCCGCCTTTCGGACGCAATCGCGCCATCACTTCAGCCCGGGTCGGGCCTAGGCTTCGCGCAACCGTCTCACTAGAGGTTTGCCGATGTCCACGCCTTTCTGGCGCGCCCCGCCCGTCTCAGCCGTCATGGCCGCGACCACGCTGCTAATCGCAACCAGCGCGCTCGCGCAAAGCCCGGCAGCCGACGCGATCGCCAACCGTTTTTCGCCCGAGGCGGAGGCGGCCGCCGCAGCCGAATCGGCGCGGACCGAGGCGGAGCGGCGCAAGGCGGAGGAAACCGACATCCTGGAGCGGGCCCGGGCGGAAGCTCGCGACCGCGAGGAAGCCGAGCGCCAGGCGCGGGAGGTGGAGGAGGCGAAGGCCCGACTTGCACGCGAGGAGGTGGAGCGGGCGAAGGCAGAGGCAGAGCGGGTTGCCAGCGAGGCCCGTGCGGAGGAGGAAAGGCGCGCGGCCGAGGCCGAGCGTGCCGTGACGGAAGCTCAGGAAGCCAAGTTCAGGGAAGAGGCCGAGCGCGAGGCGCGGCGTCTCGCGGAGACGGACCGGGCTTTGCGCGATGCCAAAGTGCTAGCTGCTAAGGCGGCAGAGGCACGGAAGACGGCCGACGCCGAGCGTCTGGCCGTCGAGGAGGCAAGGGCTCGCGAGGCCGAGCGTGCAGCCGCGGCCGAGGCAGCGCGCCAGGCGGAGGAGGCGCGGACCGTCGCCGAGCAGGAGGCGAAGCGCGAAGCCGAGACGCAGGCGAAGGCGGAAGCGGACGAAGCGGCCGAGCAGTCCCGGCTCGCCAACGCTCGTGACGAGGAGGCGGCGCGCCTGTCAGAAAAGCTGAAGCGTGTTCGTGAGCAGCGTGCCGGGGAGATGGCCCTTGGCGCCGCCCCCGCGACGGAGCAGACCAAGGGCGCACAGCCGGCAAGCCCAGCCGCCGACCAGTCTCCGCTCAAGTCCAGGATCACGGCTGCGACCGAAACGCAGGTGAACGGTGCCGCGGCCCGGCCTACCACCGTGACCGTAGTGCTGGTCATGGATCCCGGCACGTACGGCATCCGGCGCGGGAACAAGACGGCCGATCCGGTTCTCTGTGTCGGCACCACTTGCTACGTGAGCACGGGACCAGGGAGCGCGGCTCGCAAAATGACACGCGGCGCGGCGCTGGGGCCCTTCAATACGCTCGGCGGGCGGGCGGGCAAGTGTCGCGGCTCGCTCTCGTGCGTATTCCGTGGCGTCGATCTCGCGGCCGGACTGGTGCTCCAGCCGGTCGATCTGCACGTGCTCAAGCACGATAAGCGCGAGGCCCAGGCGGTCGAGGCCGACCTGAGCTGTCGCGTGGCCGCGAGCCGGCTCGCGTGCAGCAACGTTGTTCAAGGCAAGGGCTGGCGGGCGCTGGTGGTTCCCGAGGACGTGGCGCAGGATGCCGGACCGGAGGTCCTCGAGGCCGCGAGGTCGGGGCTCGCTGGTCCTGTTCGCGATGCCCGGGTGCAGTAGCGAGGACTGACGTGAGTTGTGCGCACGTGCGTCGCAGCGGGGGGCCGGACGGAGCTATGCTCCATCGACGCCACGCTCCTCACTTGCTCACGCCTCGACGATGTCCTCGAGCTTCTCGATATCGCACATCATGCGCTGGTCGGCGCGCTTGATGGCGCCACCGTCCTCGAGCAAGGCAAGCGCTGCGTTGACCTTAGGACGGCTGGCCCCGATCAGCAGTGCGAGCTCGCTCTGCGAAATGGGCAGGTCGAGCGCAACCTTGCCTTCAACGTCAGGGCCGAATTTCTGGCGGCTCGAGGCGAGGAAGAAGCGCGCGAGCCGCACCTCGATCGGATAGAGGGCAATGCCCTCGAGCTGCTGGTCGGCCTCACGTACTCGATTGCACAGAAAGCGGATGACGCTCTCGCGCACGACAGGGCGCGATTCGATCAGGCGCATGAGTGCGCCCTTGGACAGCGTGCGGGCCGCGACCTTGGTGACCGCCGTTGCGTCGGCCGTCCGCGCGCCCCCGTCGAGGACGGCAATCTCGCCGAAGATCTGACCGGCCTCGGCATGGGCGAATGAAAGCTCGCGGCCTTCGGGCGTCAGCACGGACAGCCGGACCCGGCCGGATGTGACGAGATAGATGTCCTTACCCGTGTCGCCACGCGAGAATACGAGCTGGCCGGCGTCGAAGGAGGCGTCTCGCATCTCCTGGACGACGGCGCGCCGGTCCGGCTCCTCGAGGGCACCAAACAGGGCCGTCCTGGCGAGAAAGTCGATGGCGTTGTCCTTGGCGGTCATCGCGGTCTCCAAGCCGATACAGGCGATCCTGGGACGCCTCTTATCTCTTGCCGGCCCCCGGCTGGCAATCGGCTTCACCGGCCTTGCAATTGCCGGGGCGTCTTTGCATTGTCTGCCCCGCCTGGCCGGTCGCGTCGCGCTGCCGGCAGGCCTACCGACTTGTCCGCGTCACAGTTGCCAACTGAGATACGACTGCCATGCCTTCGGCCAAGGACGCGATTCTTTCGGTTTTCAAGCGCACGGACGGCCCCCGCCGCGACACGCTGCGTCACGAGCTCGCCCGTGAGCGGTCCCGGGACAAGACGCTTGCCTTCAAGCCGCGCCTGGTGCTCGCCAGCGCGAGCCCGCGGCGGCTCACTCTCCTCGCCCAGGCTGGGATCGAGCCGGACGCCCTGCGACCGGCCTCCATCGACGAGAAGCCCAAGCCCGGCGAGATGCCACGCGGCCTCGTCATGCGGCTCGCGAGAACCAAGGCCGAGACGGCCCGCGACCAGATCGCCAACGATCGCGACCTCGCCGACGCCTTCGTGCTGGCGGCTGACACGATCGTCGTGACCGGGCGGCGAATCTTCAACAAGCCGCAGCACATGGAGGAGGCGGCGCAGATGCTGATGCGGCTGTCGGGCCGCTCTCACCGCGTGCTGACGGGGCTGTGCCTGATCGCGCCGGACGACCGGGTGCGGACCCGCATCGTTTCGACGCGGGTCACGTTCAAGAACCTGTCGCGGGCGGAGATCGAAGCCTATGTCGCCTCGCGCGAGTGGCGCGACAAGGCAGGCGGCTATGCCATCCAGGGTCTGGCAGGTTGCTTCATCTACAAGATCAAGGGGTCTTACACGAATGTTGTGGGGTTGCCGCTGACCGAGGTGGTGGCGATGCTGCTCGCTGAGGATTTCCCCATCCATTTCAACTGGCTCAGGGCAGCCGAAAGCAACATGGACTGAGCGTGGGCAGGCAAGCCAAGGTGCAGCGTTGCCCGATCTGCGGCGAGCCGGCGATGCAGGAGACGCGGCCCTTCTGCTCGCGACGCTGCCGGGACGTGGACCTCGCGCGCTGGCTCAGCGGAGCCTACGTCGTCGCGGGAGGCAACAGCGACGCCGACGAGGACGGCGAGCAAGCCATGCCGGGCATCGAGCGGACGGGCGAAAACCATGACGAAGACGGGAGATAGGCGGGCCGTTCTTACAGCGCCACGATGGCTCTGGACAGGCGCCAATCACCCCCCTATAAGACCCGAGCTTTTTCGTCCGGCTCGTACCGGCAAAGCAAAATGCCCAGGTAGCTCAGTTGGTAGAGCATGCGACTGAAAATCGCAGTGTCGCTGGTTCAATTCCGGCCCTGGGCACCATTTTCCTCGTCGGCGGTATTCTGAGCATGTCTGTGCTCTGACGAGACGTAATGATCGTCCTGCTCGACCACTGATACGGCAGCCTGCTGCGAGCCGGGCCGCATTGCAAACTATTGGCACGTGTTCAGTAATAGATCCTTTGCCTCGCTCCCAGCAATGGCTTTCTTCAAATCGGCATAATGGCCTAGTCGAGCGCCGGCAGCGCCGGGCCGATCCAGTTTGGACGCCCGCCCGACACCTGTAGTGCCGTCGATTTCATGCAGAAGGTCAAAGGGATGCACTTCGCCGCCAGCTCCGGCAACGACCTCGTTTCCCGCAAAAGCATTCTGATGCAGGGGCTGGCGCGGCTGCCCGCCTTCAAGCGCATCGCCGTCATCGACGACAACGACCTCGACGCCCAGCATCTGACCGCCACGCTCTATCTTCTGCTCGGACGTGAAGTAGCGGTCGCACACTACAGGAGCATCGCGGTGGCGCTCGACCGGACCCGTAAGGAGCGCCCCGATCTCATCTTTCTCGACGACTACATGCCTCCGCTCGACCGTGCGGAGAGCTCGATCCGGTCGCTGGTCCGATTCGGGATTCACGCTCCCATCGTGATCATGAGCGGACAGCTCAACCGGGCGCGGCGCAACGAGCTTGCCAAGCTTAATCCGATCGGCATCCTCGACAAGGACGAGATCAATACGTTTGCGGTCGGCGAGGTGCTGTTGCGCCTGCTGCCGCCCGAGGACGGCAACACGCCGCTGGCTTGATCCCGGTCAAGTGGGCAATCGCGGGACAGAACAATGGTGAGGCGCGACCCAGAGCGAGAGCGCGCGCCCGCATGACCGATGCTACCCCTTCTCCCCAGAACGCCAACCCTATCGGCCACAATGCCCGCATGGCGACCATTCGGGTAGAGGTGCGGCTCTTCAACAGCCTTGCGAAGTTCACCCGCTCCGAGCGGCTGGCCGAGCGCGTCGAGCTCGAGGCGGGTGCCACCGTCGGCGACCTCATCACGCGATTTCGTCTGCCGCTGCCCGAGATCTTTCTCGTCTTGAAGAACGGGCGCGACATTACACCGGGTCTCTACCAGGGTGGTGTGGTCAACACCGACGCTGTGCTCGACGAAGGCGACGTCGTCGCCTTCTCCGGGCCAGTGCCCTATAGCTATGGCTATGGCGCTCCGGTGGTCTAGCCAGGTCAAAGTTTGAGACCGTGTCGGCGGTCCAACGCCGGTGGCTGCTCCCCGAGTTGCTCTCAGGGCGACGAGCTATGCAAGATCAGCAGACGAAGTTCATCGAGGTCGGCACGGGCGAGGCACGCCGCCGTATCGCCTACCGCTACAGTCCACCGGCGATATCCGGCGGACCAGGCGTGATGTGGCTGATCGGTCTCAAGTCCGACATGGGCTCGACCAAGGCTACGGCGCTCGCAGACTGGGCGGCAGGGCAAGGCATCGGGTGCGTGCGCTTCGACTACTCGGGCCACGGCCAGTCAAGCGGGCGCTTCGAGGATGCGGTCGTCGGCGATTGGCTCGAGGAGGCGGCGGAGGTGTTCAAGCGCGTAACAGCCGGGCCGCAGGTTGTTGTCGGATCGAGCACAGGAGGGCACATCGCGCTCCTGTTGCTCAGGAAGCTCATGCGCGAGGACGCCGAGGAAGCGGCGCGGCTCAAAGGGCTCGTGCTGGTGGCGCCTGCGTGGGACTTGACCGAGCTGATCTGGGGGGAGTTCTCGGACGAGGCCAAGCGCGAGGTCATGGAGAAGGGATCGTACACGCTGCCCAACGACTACGATGCGGCCGGCTACGTCATCACGCGGCGCTTCATCGAGGAGGGGCGCAACCATCTTTTGCGGCGCGAGCCGTTCGATCCCGGGCGTCCGGTCGCCATCCTTCAGGGTCTCCTGGACACGGACGTACCGCCTGCGCATGCGCGCGCGCTCGCGACCATTCTCACCGGCGGCCAGACGACGATCACAGAGGTGCCGGATGCGGGACACAGCCTGTCACGGCCCGAGGATCTCGCACGGCTGTTCGGGCTGATCGAGCGTGTGCTCGCAAAGTGAGTGGGCCTGCGATTAGGACGCTCGACGGGTCAGCGCGCGAATCGGATCACGACATCAGAAAATTTAAAGTCCTCCGGAAAGCGAACCGCGCGGGCGCACGCGGCGTAAATCCGGCATCGCGACGGCCACGGGCCGGGACGCGAGCAAGCTACAAATGCGAATGGAGGACCTACCGATGTCGAAGCTCATGAAAGGCCTGATCGTCGCCGGCACGCTGGCGCTCGCTCTGCCTGCGCTCGCCAAGGACACTATCATCGTCGGCGGCGAGGAAATGTACCCGACGAAGACCATTGTCGAGAACGCCGTCAAGTCGGCCGATCACACTACGCTCGTCGCCGCTGTCAAGGCCGCAGGCCTCGTCGATACGCTCAACGGCAAGGGGCCGTTCACGGTGTTCGCGCCCGTCAACGCGGCCTTCGCGGCACTGCCGGCCGGCACGGTCGATACGCTTCTCAAGCCCGAGAACAAAGCAAAGCTCTCCGGCGTGCTCACGTATCACGTGGTCGCCGGGAGCATCACGCTCGCCGATCTCAAGAGCTCCATCAGGAAGGGTCACGGCACGGCGGAGCTCACGACAGTCGCTGGCGGCAAGCTCAAGGCGATGATGAACGGGCCCAACAACATTCTGCTCGTGGACGAGACGGGCGGCTCGTCCAACATCACGATCTCGGATGTGATGCAGTCTAACGGCGTGATCCACGCCGTGGACCACGTGCTGCTGCCGAAGGGTTGAGATCCCGACGTTTCGACCAGGCTGGCCGGCCTATCGCTCGCCGGCCAGCCGGTCTGCAACGGATGCCCTATGTCGGCTGACCGAGCCGAGCGAGCTGATCAGCTTCCCATGCGGCGAGCTCTCGCGGCTTGCTGACGAATGCGCCATAGCCATGAAAGGCAATGCCTACGCCCCACCCGAGTGCAACCCAGTGGGACCACGTGGGCTCCCCGCCCAGAACGTCGATGGCGACGAGGAGGGCGAGGACGCCAGCATAGACGATGAAGTGGACGTAGAAGCCTCTGATGGCCTCGTATTCCTTTTTCTTGCGCATATCGCGCACCTGATCGGGTGTCATTTCAATCTCCCTGCAGTTCTCAGCAGCAGCTCACCGGACCGTTGGGCATGCTACACCCTCCGCGCGCTGTTTGCAGCGCCGGTCCCGCGGATCGGACGGCATCAAGACAAATCGCGCGGCGGTTGGCTGTTTCCTAGAGAACAATCGGCTTGATCAGACGGTGGCCGGTGCCGACAGCCTCACGAGCACGATCTCGGGAGGCGAACCGAAGCGGACGGGGAGCCCGCTGCAGCCAAGGCCGCCTGAGACGAGGAGATTGCGGCCGTCCTCGACGATGTGGCCGTAGACGTAGCGGCGGCCGTACTTGGATGGAACGACAGGCGCAAAGCCGGCGAGGCGGATCTGGCCGCCGTGGGTGTGGCCGGAGACGGTTAGGGCGACGCGGGCCGGCACCTCGGGGAAAATGTCGGGCTCGTGCGCCATGACGACGACCGGCGCTTCGTCCGCGATCTTGGCCAACATGGCCTTGAGGTCGTGGACACCGGTGTAGCCGGTCTTTCCGCCTTTCACGAAGGCATCGTAATCCCGGGGCTTCGGCCAATAGGCCCACTGGTCGCCGAGGCCGGCGAGCCAGAACGGCCAGCCTGCCTTCTCCAGGCGGACCACGTCGTTCTCGTAGACCGGAATGCCGGCGGCCTCGAGCGCGCGGCGGGCGGGTGGCACGCCCTTGCGAGTAGACTGAAGCGTCTCGTCCTCCCACCAGTCGTGGTTGCCGAGCACGGCGTGAACGCCGAGGGGCGCGTTCAGCTCCGCAAGCACTGCTGCCCAGTCTTTGCGAGGAATCGCGGTCGACAGGCGCCCCATGCGATGGCCGACGACGTAATCGCCGAGCAGAAGCACGGCGTCGGGAGCGAGCGCGTTGGTGCGGGCAACGATCTGGCGAATGCGAGCCAGGCTCATCCACGGGTCGCAGGCGTGGATGTCGGCGATGACGGCGAGCCTGAGGTCGAGGCCGCGCGGCCAACCAGGAGGCGAGATGCCGTAGCGGGTAACATTCAAGCGCCAGGGCTCAGCTACGGCATAACCGCCGAGGCCGACGGTGCCGGCCGAGAGCGTGGCCAGGCCCTTCAGGAATTTCCTGCGCGATAGCACGTCGATCCCCCCGCCGGCGTCACTCGTACCGGCAAGTCCATTCCACACCCAGGCTCTGTCCCCGAGGGGTGGAGAGCCTGCGTTCGAGGCTAGAAATACCTTTGGTATGTCTCGAATTAGGCAAACACGGACGATCTCCAAGAGACCGGACGCCTTACACCGTTCGGCATGGTTAGCGGGTGGTCAACGGCGGCGTTCGTGCAGAGGTCGGAGCGTTGCGGCGGCGGGCAGGCCTCACGGGCCGGCGTCGGCGTCGGGGTCGAAGAGGTCTGGGACGCTCTGGCGCGCCGGGCCGGAAAGGCCGATGTGGCGGAACGCCTTCAGGGTCATGACACGGCCGCGCGGCGTACGGCCGATGAAGCCCTGCTGCAGGAGATAGGGCTCGACGATTTCCTCCAGAGCGTCGCGCGGCTCGGAGAGCGCAGCGGCCAGCGTCTCGATGCCGACCGGGCCGCCGTCGTAGTTGACGGCGATGCACTTCAAGTAGCGGTGATCGAGGCTGTCCAGGCCCTCGCTGTCGACCTCGAGGGCGCGCAGCGCGCTATCGGCGATTGCCGCGTCGATGACCTCGGAGCCGGCGACGGCGGCGAAGTCCCGCACGCGGCGCAAGAGGCGTCCGGCGATGCGGGGCGTGCCGCGGGCGCGGCGTGCGATCTCGCGGGCGCCGTCCGGGCGCATCGGCGCACGCAGCACGCGAGCGCCGCGTGTGACCACCTGCTCGAGCTCGTCTACCGTGTAGAAATTCAACCGGATCGGGATGCCGAAGCGGTCGCGCAGCGGGGTGGTCAAGAGGCCGGCGCGCGTGGTGGCGCCGACGAGGGTGAACTTGGCGAGGTCGATCCTCACCGAGCGCGCGGCCGGGCCCTCGCCGATGATCAGGTCGAGCTGGAAGTCCTCCATGGCTGGGTAGAGGATCTCCTCGACGGCCGGGTTCAGACGGTGGATCTCGTCGATGAAGAGGACGTCGCGCTCCTCGAGGTTGGTGAGCAGTGCTGCGAGGTCGCCGGCCTTCGAGATCACCGGGCCGGAGGTGGCGCGGAATCCGACGCCGAGCTCCTTGGCCATGATCTGGGCCAGCGTCGTCTTGCCGAGACCCGGGGGACCGACGAACAGCACATGGTCCAAAGCGTCGCCACGGCCGCGAGCAGCCTGCACGAATACCTTCAAGTTGGCGCGGGCCTGCTCCTGACCGATGAACTCGTCGAGCGACTGAGGGCGGACCGTCGCCTCGAAGGCGTCCGTCTCGCGCTTGGCGCTGCTCAACAGGCGGTCGGTCATGTCCGGTCTCTGTCAGGTACCCCCCCAAGGGCCTCCATCCGCCATGACTGAGTTCGACCGCTTTGGCAACCGTTATGTTCTCATTCTGTACTGGCGGGCGGGCCTGTGCCATAAGGCGGGACATCGGCACCGGCGCGCTGCGCCAGCCGCAAACAACGTCACGTCAAGGCCAGCCTCCGAGCCGGCCATCCAGGCTGCTCGATAGTCCTCGCGTTCAGCCCTGGATGGCCGGGTCAAGCCCGGCCCTGACGTGCCAGTGGTACGAAAGGACCCAAGCCGTGAAAGACATCATGGGCATGATGAAGCAGGTCAAGGACATGCAGGCCCGCATGCAGAAGGCGCAGGAGGAGCTAGAGGCGCTCGAGGTGACGGGTCAGTCGGGGGCGGGTCTGGTGAAAGTGACCATGAACGGCAAGGCGGACCTGAAGCGGGTCGCGATCGACCCCTCGCTGCTGAAGCCCGACGAGGCGGAGATCGTCGAGGACCTGATCGTCGCCGCGTTCCAGGACGCCAAGGGTAAGGTCGAAGCCGAGATGCAGACGAAGATGGCTGCCGTTACGGGCGGACTGCCGATCCCGCCGGGGATGAAGCTGTTCTAAATCCACCCCTCGATGCGAGCGCAGCGCAGCGTGGTTCACGGCGCACGTCGGACACGCGATCCTCCGCCCACCCTGCTTCATCGAAATTGCGAATCTGCGGCGCACTTTGACCCCAGTTGCGCCGCGCGCGTGATGACGGGCGTGTCAGGAGCAATTTCGCTAAGGCACCCGCCATACGGCCGTGTTCTTGATCAGCGCGTCCTCAAGCTCGCGGGTCACGGGGACCTTGTACTCGGCAGCGAGAGTGAAGCGGCCGCGGGGTCGAGACTTCATCAGATACTTGCTGCATGCGCTCGACCGCATTAGTCTGACGTTGCTTCTTTCCAAGGGGTGCCGAATGTTTTTGGCTCCAAGGATCTTCTTGTGTTGCATCGTGTGGACGATGTCTACATGCATGGCGGCGCACGCTGCGTGTGAGTCCGAACCAAGACGATTGGAGGTTCGGCTGTTTCGTTACGCCGGAACAGACGGTGATCCCGCAAAAAACCAGTTCACTCGCTTCTACAACATCGTATCTGAAAAGCTTCTGCACCTGCGGTCCGAACTCGCCGGAACCGATGCAGCCGGCGGCTACCTTGATGCAATGGTGGTAAAGCCCGGGTTGCGCAACCTCGATGCACTCTACCGAGAGGAGCCGCCACAGACAGAGACAGAGCTCAAGAACTACTATTCGCTCTATAGCAAGTCATTGATGCTGTTGCGCGGCGAGCTAGACTTGCGGCCTGGACAAAGTGCGTACGACGTAACCAGCTATGTGTACTTCGGCGGTGCTCCTCCCGCTGGGGTGCCGGGCATCATTCATGCCGAGATGTCCATCTCGAGCGACGCGGCGCAGCACGCCCGGGATAGCCATTCCCTCATCGCGCTTTTTCTTCTTGGTCTCGATGCTCAACAACGCAAGTGCGATAGCTCCACGGTGCTCAACTTCTACCAGCGTGCAACGAAGGTCGCGACCGATCTCGAAAGGAAGGGGCTCCTCAAAGGGCATCTTGAGCAGGTCAGAGATTTCGTTCGAGCGCAAATCGAAGAGGCCCAAGTTGGCTGGTGAGTAAGTCAAATGTTCCGGTGTGCCTGCATTTTTCTCCTCGCAGTAGCAATGCCAGTACAAGCCTCGGCAGAGGTAAGTGTGAGCAGGTTTCCAGCAGAGGCACCTCGTCGCGTAGCCGCCAGTGAAATTCGCACGCTTGTCACGCAATTCGGGGGAGACGAGAATCTAGGAACATCTGTAGCGACGATTTTGCACCTGCAGCTGTGGCGTACGTTGCGTAAGGAGCCGCATCCCAATCCAAAGCACATCGAGTTTGGAGCGGGAACGCTGTTGTGGTCTGATAGACCGATCGATCCCGTGATGTCCGCCAAGTCGATTGCCGTTTCAACCGAGGTGCAGCAGGTCTTGTGGGGGCACGTCCACTCATTCGGCAACGATGCAGTCGTTACCTGCTACCTCGACATACCGAGCTACGAAGGCCAGGGATCAGCAGAGAAGAACCGAGGGATCTGGGAGATCAAGATTGGCGCGGTCCAGCATACATCCCTAGCCATAGACCTACCCCAGCGGGCCTATGCCTTCGAACCGATCAAGCTACCGATGGAATTCGTGGCAAAGTACAGCGTGCCCGATGCGCTGGTGATTCGTCAGGGGCCGGGACGGGGACGGGTGCTCGGACCGGCAGGGACGAAATTTGCGCTCGTTGAGAGCGACGAGCGCTTTGCGAAGGTACGCTCGCCAGTCGGCACTGGGTGGATAGAACTACCAGGTCTCAGCGAGCAAAAGCCTGAGGTCGTCGACTTCGTTGGCGGCATTATCAGGATCTTTCGAGGTGATTGGGATGGAGCGATTTCCCTCTTCTCAGAAGTTATCGGCAATCCCCAGGCACCGACGGCCCTCAAGATCGATGCGGGTTTGTATACGATCAGGGCGCGCTCTGAGCTTGGCCAGGACGCGGATGCAGACATTGCACATGTGAAGTCATTGGGCCCTCCATCACAAAGCTCGGTGCAATATGTTGCCATGCATATCATTTCGCGCTGCTATCAAGGCGCACCTTCTGCGAAGGAACCGCTCTGTCCAGCGGACAAGATTCGGGAGCTCAAGGAGCTGCTTTCTAAGACGCGACCGCTGTTTGCAGACGACGACGACTGGTTCTCTGCCGTCGAAGACCTCCTGTACAAGCCCGACAACTGAGGCGAAGGGAGTGGACTATGCCGGACGTCTTCGTCTCGTACGCTAGAGATGACCGCGGGTGGGTTCAAAGCCTGGTTGACTGTCTCAAGGATAATGGTTTTTCGGTCTGGTGGGATGCAACGCTGCGGGTAGGAGAGCGGTTCGACCAGGCTATCCAGCGATCGCTCGCAGATGCAACCGCTGTCATCGTAATTTGGAGTCCACATTCGGTCGCATCGAAGTGGGTCAAAGACGAGGCCGACGAGGCGGGACGAAGCGGCAAGCTCATTCCCATAACGATCGAAGGTGCCGAGCCTCCTCTGGGGTTCCGACAGTATCACACGATTGATCTGACGGGGTGGACAGGGCAGCCAAATGATATTCGTCTCAAAGAGCTCGTTGCCGGCCTGCAGTCGGCTATCAAAGGAGGCGGTATTCCGGAGGACTGGAAGCCGAGGTCTCGACCGGCCGCTGCTTCTTCACCATGGCGTTTCGCGCTTCCCGCACTTGGCTTGGCATCTGCTGCGATCGCATCGGCTTATATCCTTTCTGGCGTAGTTGCGCTTCCTTCGCGGGATAGAGGTTTCCAAATCTACGGCAGCACCAGTATTCTCGACGCCGGAGGACGCTCCATTGCCAATGTGTCGCTAGACGAATGCCAGGAGCGCTGCTCGGCCGAGATCGAATGCAAAGCATTTTCCTATCTCGGGGCCAATCAGGCCTGCTTCATCCATATATCCTACAACGAGGCTGTTTGCGATGAGCGGGTCGTGTCGGGAATTCGCGCCAACCTAGTCCAACCAGAGCTCAAGCGAGACGGCGGCAAGCAAGGCGATCCTTCGGCCTGCTCGTAACCGATCCGACTGAGACAATTAGGGCACCCGCCATACGGCCGTGTTCTTGATCAGCGCGTCCTCGAGCTCGCGTGTCACGGGGACCTTGTACTCGGCAGCGAGAGTGAAGCGGCCGCGGGGAAAGTAATTGCGCTGGGGGTCGCCGATGAGGACGAGGGAGCCGAGCGCGCGGGCCTTGTCGATGTAGGCGAGGACGCTCTCGGCTAAGGGCCTCTCGTAAAAAAGGTCGCCGACGAGAACGATATCGAACGGGCGGGGCTCGGCGGCGAGCACGTCAGCGGCGGTGGTCGCGACACTCACTCCGTTTGCGTCCGCGTTGAGGGCGACGGCCCTGAGTGCGATCTCGTCGATGTCGGCGGCGAGCACGGACGTGGCGCCTGCCATCATGGAGACAATCGCTGTGAGGCCCGATCCCGAGCCGAGGTCGAGCACGGTCTTGCCGGCAACGAGATTGCGATTGTCGAGCAGGTAGCGCGCGAGTGCCTGCCCGCCGGCCCAGGCGAAAGCCCAGTACGGCGGTGGCACGTTCATCTCGCCCAATTCGTCCTCGGTCTTCTGCCAGATGGGCAGGCTCTCCTCGGCCAAGTGGAGGCGCACCTCCGGCACCAGCGGCGGTGCAATCAACCGGGTGTTGGCTCGGATGAAGGCGTTCGGGTCGGCGAGCGGCATCGTTCCGGGCGCGAGAGCCGCCCCCTCCTCAACAGGGCTGGTCCCCCCGGCCTTCGCGAGGGCGACAGAAGGCCGAGGGCAGTCGGAAAAGGCCGAGGCGCCGATAGCCCTGGGCGGGTCGAGACTGCGGTGCGACCGCCTACTTCACGCCGAGCAACTCGACGTCGAAGATGAGGGTGGCGTTCGGGGGGATGACGCCGCCGGCGCCGCGCGGGCCGTAGCCGAGTTCCGGCGGAATGATGAGCGTACGCTTGCCGCCGACCTTCATGGAGGCAACGCCCTCATCCCAGCCCTTGATGACGCGGCCCATGCCGAGCGGGAACTCGAACGGCTGCCCGCGGTCCACCGAGCTGTCGAACTTCTTCCCCTTGACGCCGTTCTCGCGCAGCCAGCCGGTGTAGTGCATGACGCAGATCTGGCCCTTCTGAGGTGCGGCGCCGGTGCCGGCTTGCGTATCGACGATCTCGAGGCCGGATGCGGTTGTCATGGTCTTTCCCTGGGCTGGAGCTGGAGTGCTTTCTGCGTAGGCCGGCGCGCTCGCGGCCAGAGCAGCGAGCGCGGTGGCAAGACTTAGGAAGGTGGATCGCATTCGGTCGAAGTCCTTTCTGCTGGCGCCGAATTGAGTTCAAGGCCTAGTGCCTCATCCCGCCGGCTTTGCGGCGGCAAGGAGGGCGAGGGCCTCCCTTGGGTCGATGCGGCCATCGTAGAGGGCACGGCCGGTGATGGCGCCTTCGAGGAGCGCATATTCGGGGCGGAGAAGGGCCATGATGTCATCGAGGGAGGCGAGGCCGCCCGAGGCGATGACCGGTATGCCGACGGCGCGGGCGAGCTCGGCGGTCGAAGGCAGATTCAGGCCCTTCAGGATGCCGTCACGGTCGATGTCGGTGTAAATGATCGCTGAGACGCCGGCGTCCTCGAACCGGCGTGCGAGGTCGATGGCGGTGAGCTCGCTGGTTTCGGCCCAGCCTTCGACGGCGACCTTTCCGCCCTTTGCGTCGATGCCGACGGCGACGCGACCCGGAAACCGGCGGCAGGCCTCGCGCACGAGGTCGGGGTTGCGGACGGCGACGGTGCCGAGGATGACCCGGCGGATGCCCTTCGCGAGCCAAGCCTCGATGGTGGCGAGGTCGCGGATGCCGCCGCCGAGCTGGGCCGGCATGCGGATGGCGGCGAGGATGGCCTCGACGGCGCGTGCGTTGACGGGCTTGCCTTCGAAGGCGCCGTTCAAATCGACGATGTGCAGGTACTGGAAGCCCTGGCGCTCGAAAGTCGCGGCCTGTGCGGCGGGGTCGTCGTTGAAGACGGTGGCCTCGCTCATCTCGCCGAGCTTGAGGCGCACGCACTTGCCGTCCTTGAGGTCGATAGCGGGGAAGAGGATCAAGTCGGCCTCGTCACAGGATTGCTTTCATCAGGGCGCATGAATAGCCTCCTCGTCGTTCCGTCAAGCTCGCTCTCGTCGCGTACCACAACATGCCCGTCGCGTTTCTCGATCAGCCTCCCATTCCCGTTGCGCGACGTCCGCTGAGCGAGCGAGACGCCGTCGACATCTGGATCGCGCGCTGGATGCGCGTGCGCCGGCGCGACCTCGTTCTGCGCTACGGCTGTGATCCTCGGAGGCTCTACGAGATCTGGGAAGGAACGCGCTTTCCAGCTGCTCGCGAGAAGGCGCTCGCGATCGTCGCCGAGACATTTCCCTCCGTGCTCGAGCGGATCGACCTCGGACCGCATCGGCCGGTCCATTCGCGCTCGCGCCACCCCGGTCAGCTGTCGCTCTTCGAATAGCCACGTTCGGGTAGATGCATCCTTCTAACCGCTTGATGTGGCATGGAAAATATTTTCAGTACGGTTAAGAGGAACAAAAGTCGAACTTTCGCTGGACAGAGCCCGCGATTCGGCCCATGTTCTTTTTACGTTCTCGTTCCTACCCCCGCCGCGAAGTGATGCGTATAATCCTCCCGACCCCGAACTCCTTGAGCCCACGGAGAGCCCCATGCGCACCTTCCTCGTCTCTTACGATCTCGCCAAGCCGCACCTCACCAAGCACGTCGTCGCGCAGGCCATTATGGCTGCGGGCACGAGCTGGGCGCGTCCTCTGGAGCAGACTTGGTACGTGCGCACCGTCGACAGCGAGGAAGCCCTCGAAGCGACCATCGCGCGGCACCTCGATTCCGACGACGGTCTCCTCATCCAGGCCGTGAAGGAGGAGGCGATCCTCACCAACACGTCGCTGCGCTGGTTCAAGCAGCGCCGGGCCGGCATCGAGGTCGAGGAGCATTCGAACGTCATCGCTTTCCCGGTGCCGGCGCCCGCGCCGTCTGCCCAGCCCGAGCTGCCGTTCGCGCGCGCGGGGTAAGGGGACGTGTCTGACCCTCCGAGGGAGGTACCGTCAGATATGGCCTTCAAGATCATTGTTTCAGGTGCCTGGCCCGAAATGGTCAGGCACCATTTTTATGGACGCCAAGAGAGGAAGTTGGCGATGAGCGCGAGGCCCAGCTTCTGGCTCTTCTCGGGGTGGAACTGGGTGCCGGCAATGTTGGCTTTGGCGACGATCGCCGTGACTGGCCCACCGTAGTCGGTTTCGGCGACCACACACGTGCGATCCTTCGGCACCATATGGAAGGAATGGACGAAATAGGCGTGAAGGCCGTTGTCCCCGGTCGCAATGCCGTCGAGTAGCGCGTGGGGCGTCACGACGTCGAGCGTGTTCCAGCCCATGTGGGGAATCTTGAGGCGCTTGTCGCCGGGCTCGATGGCACGAACCTCGCCCTCGATCCAGCCCAGACCTTCCGTGACCCCGTGCTCGAGGCCGCGAGAGGCCATCAGCTGCATGCCGACGCAGATGCCGAGGAACGGCCGGCCTTTGGTCCTGACGGCGTCCTCCAGCGTTGCCCGCATGCCGGGAACGGACTCGAGGCCGCGCTTGCAGTCGGCGAATGCGCCGACACCCGGGAGCACGATCCGGTCGGCGGCGGCGACGGTCCTGGGGTCGGCGGTCACCTCGATCACGGAGTCGGTCCCGCTCTCGCGAGCCGCTCGCTCGAACGCTTTCGCGGCCGAGTGGAGGTTGCCGGAGCCGTAGTCGATGATGGCGACGCGCTGCATGGGCTTGGTTCGTGGAGTTAGTGCGCCGACTCTAACGCTTGGTTCCGATTTGACGTCACGGCCGGCCTCGGAGCTGCCCATCCCGAGCAACAAACTCCTCTCGACGAGCATGTGGCCCTGGATGGCCGGGTCAAGCCCGGCCGTGACCTACCGGGGATCATATGTCGGTGCCGGAGCACTAGCCGCCCGCCGCCTCGCCTTTGGCCGCCTGGTCGCCCGAGAGCCAGATGTCGAAGAAGCGGCGCTCGCAGTCGAGCACGGTCCGGCCGCTGACGGTGCCGGCGTCCGTCCAGCCTTCATACTCGAGGGCCATTCGCTCCAGCGCCGCGCCCTCGAAACCCATGACGGCCTGCAGAGCCAGGACAGCAAGGCAGATCCAGTCCGTCCCGGCGCCGGCGGCAGAGAGCCCCGTGATAATTGCCGTCAGCGCGACGAGGTAGATGGCGAGCGCCGCCCACATGCGGTTGGCGGCCATCCAGAACGGCGTCGCGAGTGCCGCCCCCCAGGAGAATCCCTCACGGATGAACATCATCTGCTCTGCCCGCTCGACGCGGTCGGCGGGCGGATTGGGCGGCTCGTAGACGGAGTAGACGGCCACGTAGGATCTTTCCCTGGCACTCAGTATCAGCGTGATCATACGGCGAGTGTTCCCTTGGTCGACGGGACCCGGCCGGTCTGGCGCGGGTCGATCGCAACCGCCTGACGCAAAGCTCGCGCCAAACCCTTATAGCAGGTCTCCGCGATGTGGTGGTTGTTCTCACCGTACAGGCACTCGATGTGGAGCGTCAGCCCCGCATTCTGGGCAAACGCTTGAAACCATTCACGAAAAAGTTCTGTGTCCATTTCGCCGAGCTTGTCGCGCGTGAACGCCACCTTCCAGATGAGGTACGGGCGTCCCGAAACGTCGACGGCGACGCGGGTCAACGTCTCATCCATGGGCAGGTGGACGTCGGCGTAGCGCGTGATGCCCTGCTTGTCGCCGAGCGCTTTGGCGACGGCCTGACCCAGCACGATGCCGCTGTCCTCGACAGTATGGTGAAAATCGATGTGGAGGTCACCCTTGGCGGAGAGCTTGATGTCGATCAGCGCGTGACGGGCGAGCTGCTCCAGCATGTGATCGAGGAAACCGACGCCGGTCTTGATGTCGTAGGCGCCGGTACCGTCGAGATCGACGGTGGCTGCGATCTCGGTTTCCTTGGTCTTGCGGTTGATGGTCGCCTGCCGCTTCACGTTTTCAGCCTTTCACTGCCCTCGGGCGCCCCGGCGAGGGTCCGATCACCCTCGGTTGCGCCAATCTGGCCGAGCGTTTATCAGCTTCGCGGGCTCGCCACCAGCCTTGCGGCAGGCGCCCCAGGCCCCATCTCCTCAAAAGACCGGGGCGTCCGTCAGAAGGTAACCATGAACTCCGATCATTCCAGTCAGCAGAGCTGGCACGGCACCACCATTTTGACCGTCCGCAAGGGCGGAAGGGTCGTGGTCGCGGGCGACGGGCAGGTGAGCCTCGGCCAGACAGTCATCAAGTCCAACGCCAAGAAGGTGCGGACCCTTGGCAAGGGAGATGTCATCGGCGGGTTCGCCGGCGCGACGGCCGATGCATTTACACTGTTCGAGCGGCTCGAAGCCAAGCTCGAGCAATACCCCGGGCAGCTTACCAGGGCTGCGGTCGAGCTGGCAAAGGACTGGCGCACCGACCGCTACCTGCGCCGGCTCGAGGCGATGATGATCGTGGCGGACAAGGACGCGACGCTGGTGCTCACCGGCACCGGAGACGTGCTCGAACCAGAGGACCACGTCATGGGCATCGGCTCGGGCGGGAACTACGCGCTCGCTGCGGCCCGGGCGCTTCTCGATCAGCCGCTCTCGGCGGAGGAAATCGCCAGGAAGGCGATGGCGATCGCGGCCGAGATCTGCGTCTACACGAACGGGAATCTCGTGGTCGAAAGCCTGGCGTCGAGCCGGTGAGACCGCGGTGCCGGACGACCCAACGCGGCTGCTCCTCACGCGCCCGCCGAGTGGGAAATGCGGCCGTGACAACCTACATCGCAATGACATCAATCAGCAGCACCGCACGGTAAACTGCCCATGACCACTTTCTCTCCCCGCGAGATCGTCTCTGAGCTCGACCGCTACATCGTCGGACAGGCGGACGCCAAGCGCGCGGTCGCCATCGCGCTCCGCAACCGCTGGCGCCGGCAGCAGCTCGAGGGCGAGCTCAAGGAGGAGGTGCTGCCGAAGAACATCCTGATGATCGGGCCGACGGGCGTCGGCAAGACCGAGATCTCGCGGCGGCTGGCCCGTCTCGCCGGCGCCCCGTTCCTCAAGGTCGAGGCGACGAAGTTCACGGAGGTCGGCTACGTGGGGCGCGACGTGGATTCGATCATCCGCGATCTCGTGGAGGCCGGCATCGGGATCGTGCGCGATGCCAAGCGGCGGCAGGTGAGGGCGCAGGCGGAGAAGAATGCGGAGGAACGCGTGCTCGACGCGCTGGTCGGCGCGACCGCCTCCCCGGCGACGCGGGAAAGCTTCC
>JAGVSR010000096.1 GCA_019137195.1 Alphaproteobacteria bacterium | reverse complement strand
CCCGATGGCACGCTACGGCGCCATGGCCGCCGTAGCCGCAGCGCTTATCATCGCTGCCGTCGCGCCGTTGTCGTCGGTCATGGTCGAGGGGTGGTCCCAGCGTGACGTGGAATTGCGGGCGCGCCTCGTGTTCCGCTCGATTCGCGATCAGGTGGCTTATGGAATCGCGACATCCGGGAACGTCGATCTTGTCGGCTACTTCGACCGCCTGGCCGAGGACGAACGGCTGTTGGCACTCGGCTTTTGCACCTCCGACGGTGAGCTTCGCTACACGACGAAGCACTTTCCGCAGGGCGTGGCCTGCAAGGACCTGAGACGGACCAAGTCCGATACGTTCACAACGCTCTCGGGCAGTGTCGGGCGCACGCACATGAGCATCTTTCCGCTGACCGCCGGCGAGAAGAGCGGCCATCTGCTGGTCCTTCACGATCTTACCTATATCGAGGAGCGTGCCGACGAGGCCCGTCTATACACGAGCCTCGCCCTGATCGGTGTGGCGGCAGGTATCGGACTATTGGCGACGGCCCTGGTTCTGGCGATCATGCGCAGCTGGAACCGCTCCATCCGAAGTGCGATTCACGACGTCCGCAAAGGCCTCGATCCGGTCAATCCGAGGCAGAGCGATCTTCCGATTGCGCGGGACATTCGTTCGCTGCTGACCGAATTTCGACTGGAGCGCAAGTACTCCGACAGCATTCATGTCGAATGGTCGCCGAAAACCCTGCACAAGCTGCTGCACGAGGAGCTGCCGGGGACCGAGGTGCTCGTGGTCTCCAATCGCGAGCCTTACATCCACAACCGTGTCGGCGGCGAGATCACGCTGCAGATCCCGGCAAGCGGCCTTGTTGCGGCTTTGGAGCCCATCATGCGTGCCTGCGGAGGCACCTGGATCGCCCACGGCAGCGGATCGGCGGACCGGGAGACTGTCGATGCCGACGATCGGCTCAGGGTTCCGCCCGACGATCCGTCCTATTCACTGCGTCGCGTCTGGCTCAACGAGGAGGAGCAGAACGGCTATTATTACGGGCTGTCGAACGAGGGACTTTGGCCGCTCTGCCACATCGCCTTCGTGAGGCCGACGTTCCGCGAGGCCGACTGGAACGCCTATCAGGCTGTCAATGAGCGCTTTGCGGACGTCGTCGCGAGCGAGGCGCGGCAGCCGGATCCCGTCATTCTCGTGCAAGACTATCACTTCGCCCTGCTGCCGCGCATGATCCGGCGGCGACTGCCTCACGCGACTATTCTCACGTTCTGGCACATTCCTTGGCCCAACGCTGAGACGTTCAGCATCTGCCCATGGCGTGAAGACATCATCGAAGGCCTGCTCGGCAGCACGATCCTGGGCTTTCACACGCAGTTCCACTGCAACAACTTCCTCGAGGCTGTGGACCGCTTTATGGAGAGCCGTATCGATCGGGAGCACGCAACCGTCTTCCTTGGCGGCCATGAGACAATGATCCGCCCGTATCCCATTTCGATCGAGTGGCCCCCCGCGGCGCTTGCACGGGCGCCGTCGGTTGCCGAATGCCGCAAGGCGGTCATCGAACGGTACAATCTTCCGAGCCACGTGCGGATCGCCGTTGGCGTCGAGCGATTCGACTATACCAAGGGGATCATCGATCGTATTCGCGCTGTAGATGAACTCCTGACGCGGAAGCCAGAATGGCGCGGCCAGTTCGTATTCATCCAGGCCGCTGCCCCGACCCGAAGCAAACTCAATGCCTACTGCACACTCCAGAACGACGCCCAGTGTCTGGCGGATGACGTGAATGCGCGACACGGGAACGGCACCTATAAGCCGGTTCATCTCATTGCGCGCCACCACGAGCCGGACGAAGTGTTCGAGCTGTTCCGTGCCGCGGACGTCTGCATCGTATCGAGCCTACATGACGGTATGAACCTCGTAGCAAAGGAGTTTGTTGCCTCCCGTGACGATGAGCAGGGCGTTCTCGTGCTCTCGCATTTTGCCGGTGCGTCGCGTGAGCTTTTCGAGGCATTGATCGTAAATCCCTACGACACTCAGGGAATGGCGCTGGGACTCCACGCGGCGCTCAGGATGACACCAGCCGAGCAACGCGACCGCATGCGCTTGATGCGTGACATGGTGAGACAGCGCAATGTCTATCGCTGGGGGGCGCAGATGCTCCTCGATGCTGCGCTCGTAAAGCGTAGGGAGCGGATTCAGTCCTGTGAACGTTAGGTCACCGCGACGGGGTTACGGCCTCTTGCGGATTTGCTCCAGGCGGATCAGCATAGATGAACGATCCTGCGGGCCGACTCGCTTGCCTGACTAACCTCTCATCCCGAAAAGAACGCCATGGACACTCTGGTCTTCAAGATTGCAGCGATCGGCATTGCCGGAATCGGTGCCCAATGGATCGCTTGGCGCTCGAGGCTACCGGCGATCGTTCTCCTGCTCGTCTCGGGCCTGGTCCTTGGGCCACTTACTGGTTTGATTGTCCCAGAGCGCGACTTCGGCGCACAATTTCGGCCATTTGTATC
>JAGVSR010000020.1 GCA_019137195.1 Alphaproteobacteria bacterium | reverse complement strand
CCCATTTTCGCGCGAACCCGAAAATGGCATTTCTGAACCTATGACGTCACAGGTTTCGGTGACGCGGACGCGAGGATGAGCCTGTGGAGCGCCTCGAGATTCTCAAGTGCGAGTGGTGCGGGCGCATCCTGGACCGTCCCAAGCGCGGTCCCGCGCCGCGCTTCTGCGGCGCTGCCTGCCGCCAATCGTCCAGCCGTGCGCGCCGCGAGGCTGCCGTCGTGCGCGCCGAGCTTGAGCGCGGCAGTCAGCTGGTGGCGCTCGCCGAGCACGCCGAGCCGGTGCCGGCCGCCTGCGTCGACGAGCAGGTGGCGCGCGCTTACGCTGAGGCGCAGACGCTGGCCGGCGTTTTCGCGCGTCTCGGCGCTCAGGTACGGCCAGAGTTCGCCTGGCGCTGTACGCGCGTCGCCGAGGCGCTCGCCGACGTGATCTCAGAGACGCTGCAGGGGAGGGACTGATGGCCAAAGGTAGGCCGCGCGACCCACGGCGAGCCAAGAGCCGCAGCACCGGACACCGGCCGCAGACCGGAGGCGGTCCACCGGCGGTACTGCCGCCGAAGCCGCCGGACATCACGCAGCACGCGCCACCGGACGGCATGCAGGCCGTGGCATCCGGTGTCTGGGCGCTGATCCTGGACGACATGGCCGCGCTGCGCACCCTGCGCGAGGTCGACCTGCCGCTGGTGCGTGCCTACTGCGAGGCGGCGCAGGTCCATGCCGACGCATCCGACCTACTCAACCGGCACGGCCTGCTCGTCGAGGGCGCGAACGGTCCGCAGCCGAACCCGATGATCAAGGTGGCCAAGGACGCCGCCGTTACCATGCGACAGATCTCCGACGTGCTCGGTCTCAACCCCTTGGCGCGGATCCGCGGCAACCTCATGGAGGCGGCCACCGGTTCCATGGTGCTCGACATCCAGAAGCGTCTGCGCGAGCTGATGGCCGAGTGAGTCCCGCCGCCGCACAGAGGCGCACGCCTCGCCGGGCAGCTGCCGCGTCGCCGCTGCCGCGCGTGCCGGGACGCTACCGCACCACCAAGCGCGGCGAGGAGGCGGCGCGGCTGGTCGCCACCTTCCTGGGCGCCTTTATCCGTCACCCCGACCGCGCCTTCGTCGGCAAGCCGTTCACCCCCGAGGACTGGCAGCGTGATCACATCATCCGGCCGATCTTCGGCTGCGTGGACCGCTACGGCACGCGCAAGTACGGCGAGGCGATCCTCGGCCTGCCGCGCAACTCCGGCAAGTCGACGCTTTCGGCGGCGCTGGTGCTGGCGCTGGCGATCACCGAGCCGGTCATCGAAGGCGAGTACGTGATCGTGGCGCGCAACCGAACGCAGGCGAAGATCGTCTTCAACAAGATCCGCCGCATGGTCTACGGCGACGCCATGCTGCGCGCCGCCTGCGAGGTGCGCACCAACGAGGTCATCGTCCGCGAGACCGGCCAGCGCATCTACACCGTCGCCTACGACGCCGGCTCAGCGCAGGGGATCCACGCGCAGGTCGTAATCATCGACGAGTATCACGTGCACAAGGACGACTCGATGCGCTACGCGCTGCTCTCCGGCATGATCGGCCAGCCGAATGCGCTGCTGATCACCATTTCGACCGCCGGCGAAGAGCGCCGCGGTCCGCTCTGGGAGCTGCTGAAGAGCGCGCGCAAGGACCCGCGCGCTTACATCTACTGGGTCGGCGCCGATGACGAGGCCGACGGCACCGATCCGGCCGTCTGGCGCGCCGCCAACCCGCAGTCCTGGGTCTCGGACGCCGACCTGCAGGCGGCATATGCCACGATGCCCTTCCCGCAGTTCGAGCGTTACCACCTGAACCGCTTCCCCAGCAAGGGCACCAACCGCGCCTACCCGGCTACCCTCTGGCACGCCTGCAGCGCGCGTCCGGTGATCGTCCCCGACCTTCCCGCCGTGATCGGCCTGGACGCCTCGTGGACGCGCGACACGAGTGCGGTGGTCTTCGACCAGGTCGGCGCCGACGGCGTGCACAACTGGCTCGCTTGGATCTGGCGCAAGGACGAGGCGCTCGGATACATCGACCACGACCCGATCGAGGCCAAGATCGTCGAGCTCTGCGAGGACTTCCCGGTGGCGCGCATCGCCTGCGACCCCAACTACTTCACGCGCTCCATGCTGCGCCTGCAGAACGAGTGGGGCCTGCCGGTCGAGGAGTTCCGTCAGACCAACGTACAGATGAGCGCGGCCTCGATGATGCTGCTCGACGTACTGCGCGAGGGACGTGGCCGGCACGGCGGCGATCCTGAGCTCACCGAGCAGGTGCTCGCCGCAGGCGTCAAGGAGACCCCCTACGGATGGCGTCTGACCAAGGTCCAGGACGACCTCAAGATCGACGCCGCAGTGGCGCTGGCGATGGCCTCGTACCTGGCCGAGGGCGAGGCCGTGGCGCGCACCGACCCGCGCGTCATCACCGCCTGATCAGGCTCGCCGCGCGGCTCGGGTGACGCACACGGCAGCATTATCGGCGTGAAGATCAGCCGCCGTCCATACCTGAGACAGCTCGAGGCCGAGACGGTCGTCGTGCACACGCGCGACGGCGCATCCATCCGCGGTGTGCTCATCGCCGCCTACGCCGACGTCTACGTGCTGCGCGCCGCCGCCTATCTCTCCGACGACGCCGCGCCGGTGGCGATCGACGGCGAGACGCTGATCCCGCTCACCCGCGTCGCGTTCATCCAGCGCCTCATCGGAGGTGAAGAAGAGTGAGCATCATCATCAGTCGCGGCGCGCCGGTGCGTGCGCAGGCAGCGGCTCCGTGGCCGAGCGGTGCGCCGACGACCTACTCCGGCTCAGGGTCCGTGCCACTCTGGGGCGGCCGCTCGGCGACCTACGAACAGATCGTCTTCACGCAGCCGTGGGTCTACGCCGCCGTGCGGACGTTCTACCTGGCGCTCAGCCGCCTGCCGGAGAAGGTCTACCTCGGCCTCGAGGGCGACGAGCGGCGCCGCACCCGCGAGCACGAGCTGGCGCGCCTGCTGCGCACGCCGTTCCCTGGCGGCTCCTCGTTCGACCGTAAGGGAGCGCTCGCGTTCAACCTGTTCACGCACGGCAATCACCTCGAGCTCAAGCAGCTCCCCGGCACCGACCGCGAGCCGACCGCGCTCTGGCCGGTCCCCTGGACCTGGGTGACGGTCAAGGCGGACGGCCGCGGCACGCCGCTCGAGTACGTCATCCGGCCGGCCGGGGTCGGCGAAACGATCAAGGCGCGGCCGAACGAGGTGGTGCACTACCGGCTCATGGGCGGCCGTTCGCCGCTCGAGCCGCTGCGGCGCACGCTCGGCATCGAGGACGCCGCCACCGACTGGCAGCTGCAGGCGCTCGAGAACGGACCCAGCCTGCGCGGCGCGTTCTCGACCGACAAGGTGCTGCAGGACCGCACCATCCCGCGGCTGCGCGCCGAGCTCGAGGCGCTCTACGGCGGTCCCGGCGGCAAGGCGCTCGGCATCTTCGACCAGAACCTGCGTTTCAACAGTCTCAGCCAGTCGGCCGCCGACGTCTCCCTGATCGAGACGCGCAAGGCGACGCGCGAGGAGGCCGCCGCGGCGTTCGGCATCCCGGCGCCGATGATCGGCATCCTGGACCACGCCACCTACTCGAACATCAGCGAACTGCGCCGCAGCTTCTACGTCGACACCGTGGCTCCCTACTGCACGCTGATCGAGGAGACCGAGCAGGCGCAGCTGATCGGTCCCGTCTCACGCTGGGTGCGCGAGGGGGTCTTCACCGAGTTCGAGTTGGCCGAGATCCTCAAACCAGACCCGCTCGCCGAGGCGCAGTCGATCATGCTGCTGACCAGTTCCGGCACCACGTCCACGAACGACAACCGCAAGCTCAAGCGCATGGACCCGATCGGCGACCCGGCCGACCCGGCGAACCCCTACAACCGTCCGCGCGTGCCGGCCAACCTGCTCGACCCCGAGTCCGACACCGCGCGTGCCGGCCCCAACGCACTGCACGAGCAGCTCGTGCTCGACGCGCTGCGCGCCGGACACGAACCCACGAGTCAGAAGGAGGCCAGCCATGAGCCGCCAGTTCCCGCGGGCTGAGCACCCGTTTTTCGAGGTAAAGGCAGCCGCGCGCAACGACGGCGAGCCGACCGCGACCGACATCTGGATCTACGACGTCATCGGCGACGACTGGTGGGAGCCCTCGCTCATAGCCAAGGAGCTCGTGCAACAGATCGCCGCGATCGAGACCGATGAGATCGTTCTGCACCTCTCCAGTCCCGGCGGCTCTGTCACCGATGGCATGGCGATCTACAACGCGCTGATCGCGCATCCGGCGCGCGTCACCTCGCTGATCGAGGGCTGGACCGGCTCGATCGCCACCGTGGTAGCGCTGGCCGGCGAAGAGATCCGCATGTTCGACAACGTGATGTTCATGATTCACCGCGCCTGGACGGTCTGCATCGGCGACGCCAACGACCTGCGCGACATGGCCGGCGAGATGGACCGCGTCGACGAGCTCATGAGCCGGATCTACATGCGGCGCTGCACCAAGTCTGAGGACGATCTGCGCGCGGCGATGGACGGAGAGACCTACATGGACGCCGCCGAGGCCGCCGAGTGGGGCTTCGTCGACGAGGTGATCGAGGCCAAGGTGGCGGCGGCCGCGCTGGCCGTCGACCCGCGCACCATGGAGCGCTTCAAGGCTCTGGGATTCCGTCCCGAGGCGGCCGGACGCACGATCTCGGCCGAGAACGAGAGCAAGCTCACCGAGGCGCGCGACCTGATCGACGAGGTGCTCTCGCCGCTCGACGCGCGCTCCACCGAACCAGCCCCGGCGGCTCCGGGTGACGCTGCCGCCACCATGGACGGCAAGCAGATCGCGTCCATCCTGCTCACCAGCAGACGACACTAAGAAGGAGATGTCATGGACCTGAGAGAGAAAGCTCGTAAGCTGCGCGAGCAGGCCGACGCCGCGAGTGCCGAGGCCAGCACGCGCTGGGACGAGTTCACCCAGGCTCGCGAGGCGCTCGAGGCTCTCGGCGACGACGTCGACATGAGCGCCGCGCCGGAGATGGCCACCGCGCAGGCAGCGCGCGAGGCGTACGAGACGGCCGCCGAGGCCTCCCGTGCCGCCGACCGCACCTACCGCGACGTGCTCGAGCTGCTCGGCGACGACGCGCCGCAGGCCATGACCGCGCCGGTCGAGGAGCCGCATGTCGGCAGCATCGGCGAGCGCTTCGTGGCCAGCGACGTGTACCGCGAGGTCGCCGCGCGGATCCCCGAGACGGCCGGCAGCAAGCAGGCCATCGGCACCACGCCGGGCGTGCGCGTCGCCACCCGCGAGCAGGCCATCGCGATGATGAAGCCGCAGGCGGCCGTGTTCTCGACGCCGGCCAACGTCGTCGCACCCGACCAGGCTCCCGGCATCCGTCCGCTGCCGCTGCTGCCGCCGCTGACCGTGCTCGACCTGGTCACGATGGCGACGACCGACTCGACCTCGGTCAGGTGGGTCCGTGAGAAGGCGTTCACCAGCGCGGCCGCCGAAGTCGCCGAGACCACCGAATCCACCAAGGCGACCAACGCCAAGGGGGAGTCGACGCTCGAGATCGAGCCGGTCACCTTCGACGTGACGACCATCGCGCACTGGCTGCCGGCCTCGAAGCAGAGCATCCGCGACATCGCCGGCGTCCGCTCCCTGATCGACGCCAAGCTCGAGTGGGGCCTGCGTCGCCGCCTGGCCGCGCAGATCATCAACGGCAACGGCAACACGCCGAACCTCAAGGGCGTCTGCAACACCGCCGGCATCGGCCACGTCAACCGTTCCGGCAGCACCGCCAAGTCGCTGATCGAGGACCTCTACGACGCCGCCGTGGTCGTCGCCGATGCCTACGGCGAGACTCCGAACGTCGGCTTCGTGAGCCGCGCCGACTACAAGAAGCTGCGCTTCGCTCGCGGCGAAGAGGGCGGTACCGGCACCGGCTCGTTCATCTTCGGGCCACCTACGGCGTTCAACCCGATCGAGGTCGAGGGCTGCCTCATCCTGCCGAACTTCGACCTGCCGGCCGGCATGAGCGTGGTCGGCGTCTGGCGCGAGTACGGCGTCTGGATGCACGAGGGCGTCTCGATCGCTCTCTCCGACAGCCACAACGACTACTTCATCCGCAACCTGGTCGCCATCCTGGCCGAGCTCTCCTGCGCCGCCGGCGCGATGGAGACGGCCGCGTTCTGCGAGATCAGCGCGGCTTCGAGCTGAGCCACAGTCGCACCGTGATGCAGGGGACCGGCTGGTAACGGCCGGTCCCCTGCCGACCGGAGAGACCGATGATCCTCGAGCGACTGCTGCGCGATGCCGAGTTGCTTGAGCGCGAGCACTTCACCCGTGATGAGGCGCACGCGCTCGAGCGGCTCGTCTCGCGTCTGGCCGCTGTCGAGCGCTACCGGATCGTGCGCAAGTACGCACGCGGCAGCGTGGTCGACGCCGCCTGCGGCTGCGGGTTCGGCTCCTCCATGCTGGCGCGATGTCCGGCGGTCAGTCGGGTGCTCGGTCTCGACAGCGATGACGATGCGGTCGGTTTCGCGCGGCGCGAGTACGCCGGCGCCTCGGTGCGCTTCGAGCTCTGCGACCTGCAGGCGGAAGAGCTGGTGGGAAGACTGCGGACGGCGAGGGCTGACACCGTCGTCTCGATCGAGACGCTCGAGCACCTCGCCGACCCCGGCCGGTTCGTCGCCGCCGTCACGGCCAGTCCAGCCACGCGTCTGATCGCGACCTTCCCATCGTTCGCGACCTCCGCCTTCAACCCCTATCACCTCACCGACCTCACGCTGTCCGACCTCTCCGCCATGGTGGGCCGCACGCCGGCCAAGGCATGGACGATCGGAGACGCCGTGCAGGTGGCGGTGTTCGACCTGCCGTGAGCCTCACCTTTGTCTGCTGCGCCTTCAACGAGGCTCGCCAGCTGCCGATGATGCTGGCCACGCTGCCGGCGCAAGCGCGCGTCGTCGTCATCGACGGCGCCTACAGAGACTTCCCGCACGAGGTGCCTTGGTCGACCGACGGCACGCTCGAGATCGCGGAACGCTTCGGTTGCGAGATCGTCACGGTGCGCCGGCCGTGGGAGTCGCAGATCGAGAAGCGCACCGCCTCGCTGCAGTTCGGCACCGTCTTCGTGATCGACGCGGACGAGCTGCTCGAAGGTGTCCCTCGGCCTGGTCGCGGTGACTGCGGCTGGGTCGAGGTCCGCAACCCCTCACTCTACGACAAGGCCTATCGGCAGCCGCGCATCTTCCACGCGCGCGCCGGCTGGCACTACGCAGGCCGTCACCACTGGGTCTACGACGAGTCCGGCCGTCTGGTCGCCGGTCACGGCGAGCCTGGCGAGGACTCACGCCACTACGACGTGCCGGTGACGCTCCACAACGTGCGCCACTGGCGCGACCCAGGTCGGATGCAGGCGAAAGACGACTACCGGTACCTGCAGCGCGAGCAGGAGCTCGCTCACGATGCACCCTGACGTCACCTGCGTGATCACCACCTACGACATGGCGGCGACGCTCGGAGCTGCGATCGAGAGCGCGCTGCGGCTCGGCTGCGAGGTGTTCGTCACCGACGACGGGTCCACCGACGGCTCGCGCGACGTCATCGCCGCCTACGACGTGCGCTCGGTCCGCTTCGATGCTCCCAGCGGCGGCGTCGCGCGCGGTCTGAACGCCGGGCTCGATGCCTGCCGCACCGAGTGGATCTGCTGGCTCGACGCCGACGACGAGCTGCTGGCCGTCGATCCGCTCATCGTCTCTGGCGCCGACTGGACCGTCGCGCCGCTGGCAGTCATCGACGACGCCGGACGGCGTCGCCTGTGGGACTACTCCGGCTGGCCGACCGACCTCGAGGGGGCCTACGCCTTCGCGCGGCAGCGCCGCAGTCAGCCGGTCTCGATCCGCGGCGCGCACCGCACCGCCTGGTTGCGCGAGAACGGACTGCGGCATCTTACCTGGCCGGCCGGCCACCACTTCGGCGACGACGTGCTCACCTGCCTGGAGTGGCTCAAGACCAGGCCGCGTATCGCGATGGTCGAGACTCCCTGCTATCTCTACCGCTACCGGCGTCGCCGTTGGCCGCACCGTGAGCTGTTCGAGCGCGACCTGCTGGCCTACCTGGATGAGCATGAGCGCACGGCATGAGATCCTGCGGCGCGGACGCGCGACGCTCGAGGTGCTCTGTCCGTTCACTCGCGGCTGGGCCGTCGGTCCGTTTTTCGATGCGCTGGAGGCCTCGGACGTGCCGCTGGGGCACGCCTCGTTCCTCGCCTACGTGGACTCCGACGACGAGGAGCTCGTGGCCGCCGTGCGCGAGCGTCTCGAGCGTCTGCCGTGTCCCGAACTGCGCCTGCACGTCTCAGGCTGGGCCCCGCCGGACGAGCGCGCCAAGCGCCGCACGCGCCACGCCGCCATGCGGCTCGCCACCCAGGGCCTGGTCGGCACCGGCCGCCTGCTGCTGCTCGAGGACGACACTATCGTGCCGGCCGCGACCTATCGTCCGCTCCAGCGTCTACGCGCTGCATGGGCCGTCGGCGTGCAAGTGGGACGCTGGGGTCAGCGCTGCCTCGGTCTCTGGCACGTCGATCAGCACAGGGCGCGCACCCTGATGCCGGGCGAGCCGGACGAGCTCTGCAACGCGACCGGCTTCTACTGCGTGCTCACCACGGGGAGCATCTATCGCTCGCTCGATATGTGGCACTGGGACGACGTGCGCGGCCACGACGTGAGCGTGACCAGTGGGCTTCGCGGGATCGCCATCGCCTGGGATGTCGAAACCGGCCATCTCACGCGCGACGGCGTGATCGGATGCGATGAGGCTGCGCCGTACGAGGTCGAGTACCACACCACGCGCAAGCTCTGCGCAGCCGAAGGTGGCGCCAGACGACGCCTCGCGCGCGGTTCGGTGGTGCCGGACGGCGACGGGTTCCGCGCCGCTTCTCGCATCTACGGGCTCATCGACGGTCGTCAGTGCCTGCTCTTCACGGCCGGCGCTTCGGTACCGGCCGACGAGGTGCGACGCCTCGGGCTGCCGACAGCACCATGAGCGCGGCGGGTGACGGCCGCGCCAGACTCAGAGGACAAGCGCTTGAAAGGAGCCGCCGTGTTCACTGTCACGCGCCGCGTCTTCGGCAAGGCCGCCGACGGACGCACCGTACTGCGTTTCATCTCCGGAGACGTCATCACGGAGGACGAGGCCAGAGCAGCAGGCCTGCTGCACGACGAGCCGCGCCGCTCGCCTGAGCCGCAGGCCGAACCGGCAACTGAGAAGCGGGAGACGGTTGCCAAGCCGCTCGCTCGCATGAAGCTAGCCGAGCTCCGCGCTGTCTGTGAGGCGGAGGAGATCGACGCCACCGGCGCCAACCTGCGCGCCGAGTACATCGAGGCCATCGAGGCCGCACGAGCCGAACGGGCCTTCGAGGCCGGCCCAGGCGACGGGAGCTGAGGGCACCATGGGGAAGACTCCTAAGCCTATCCAGTGCGTCAGGCGGAAGCTGCGCATCCTCTGGGCGGTCGAGAAGTTCGAGCTGAAGCGCGCGCCCGGCTTCGGGCCGAAGACGGGTCGCTTCGGCCGTCCGGCCCAGGAGCAGACCAAGATCGTCCAGCGGCACTTCGGCATGAGGGCGACCGGCCAGTGGTCCACGGCGCTCAAGCGCCGACTCGACAAGGCCGGCGCACCGTCGCTGATTGTCGTGAAGCACAAGTGGCCGTGGCGCGGTGCGCTCTCGCGGCGCATCGGCAAGCCGATCGCCAAGGTCTGGCACCACGCCGCTGCGGTGCGGATGACCGTCCAGCAAGTCTGGAACACCCACATTAACAACGGCTGGACGGGCATCGGCTACACGCGGTATATCGAGAAGTCCGGCCGGATACACGCCGGCCGGCCGCTCTGGGCCTACGGGGCGCACGCCGGCACGAGCGCCGGTAACGCGCAGCCGGGCATCTGCTGCGAGGGCAACTACGACGGGCCCGACCGCGTCATGCCGCTCGAGCAGCGCATCGCCGCCATGTTCGTCGACGCCGAGCTCGATATCTACTTCGGGCGCAAGCTCGTCGACAAACGGCACCGCGACTACGTGCCGACCGCCTGCCCGGGGCGTCACTTCCCGTTCAAGCAGGTGACCTCATGAGCGCCGCCTACTTCACGACGGCCGAGCTCCGCGCCGCGCATCCGGATATCGCCAACAAGGCCAAGTACACGGACGCCAAGCTCGAGGCCGCGCGCGCCTTCGCCGAGCAGTGGTTCGAGGCCGCGGCGCACGTCGCTTTCGTGCCGCGCACCGTCACCGAGACGCTCGACGGCTCCGGCTCCCGGCGGCTGTTCCTCTCGCATTGGGTCGAGGTCGGGCGCCCGACGGAGGTCAAGGTCGACGGCGTCGCGTTCTCCGCCGCCGAGCTCGCCGCGCTCCATGTGTCGCGCTCCGGCGTCCTCGAGCGGGACACGATCTGGCCGGCGTGTTCCTCTGTCGAGGTCACCTACCAGCACGGCTACGCGAGCCTCGCCGAGTCGCCCTACGGGGATCTCGTGAAGGGCGCCGTCATGACGCTGGCCGCCGAGCACGCGAAGCCGTCCACCATCCCGGCGCGCGCCACGTCGCTCTCGACCGACCTGGGCAACTACCGCATCAGCCAGGCTGACGCGACCGGCAAGACCGGCATCCCGGACGTCGACGCCATCATTGGCCTGGTCGGCGCCGCGAAGCCCGCCACGGGGGCCGGCTCGTGATCGAGCAGCTCAACCTGTGGGCGGCTCAGGACGCTCTCCTCGAGGCGCTCAAGGCCGAAGGCGCCTTCGACGTCGACGGCGCCGGCGAGGTCGCACTGGGGCTCGGCTTCCCGGCCGAGATCCAGCCCGAGCACGTCTGGATCGGCGGCGAAGCCGAGGGCGATCTCGAGGCCGA
>JAGVSR010000022.1 GCA_019137195.1 Alphaproteobacteria bacterium | reverse complement strand
GTCGCAGGTGACGAGGCCGCTGGCGTTGGCGCACGACCAGCCCGAGCCGCTGGCCGAGACGAACGTCAGGCCGGCGGGGAACTGGTCCTTCACCTGGGCCGTCGTTGCGGCCGCCGGGCCGGAGTTGCTGACGGTCAGCACATAGGTGCTCTGCTGCCCCACCGTCAGCGCAGGCGACGGCGCCGACTTCGAGACCGAGAGGCTGGGTGCCGCCACGGTCGAGGTCGACGAGGCGCAGCTCGTCGAGGGCGAGCACGACGGTCCTGGTGTCGGAGGCGAGCTGCCACCGGTGGGATCGACGGAGGCGTAGTTGGTCAGCGACTGGCCGCCGGTGCCGGCGTTGGCCGTCACCACGACGTCGATGGTGCTCGACCCGGAGCTGGCCGCGATGCTGCCCGAGAAGTTGCAGGTGACGAGACCGCTGGCGTTGGCGCACGACCAGCCGCTGCCGGACGCGGACACCAACGTCAGGCCGGTCGGCAACTGGTCCTTCACCTGGGCCGTCGTTGCGGTCATGTTCCCGGCATTTGTCACCGTGAGCGTGTAGGTACTTTGCGCGCCTGCGCTCAGGCCAGGCGACGGAGCGCTTTTCGCGATCGACAGGTTCGGTGCAATCGTCGGTATCGTGTTGGAGCAGATGGCGCCGTTGGCCAGATTCGGGGGAAGCACGACGCAAGCGTCGTAGCCCTTGATGAAATAAGCCTCGTTCTGCTGGTCGACGGCGTTCGACGTGAGCTTAGTGCAGTAGATGCCGGGACCCAGCGTTATGTTGCCGGATATTTGAAAGAGAACCGGCGCATATGTTTGGTTGAAGGCGCTGCTGTTCTGCGTCACGCTCGCCAGAGGCGCTCCCGTACACCCGACATTCGCGTACACATCGAAGCTGACGGTGGCCGTGGATGCCGAACCGCGCTTCATGACGTAGTTTGCGCCACCGAGCGTGAATGAGTTCACCGCGCCAATGTAGATCGTCGTCGAATGGCTGGTGTCGATTTGGGTTTGCGCTCCGGTCTGGCCCGTCTCGAGATAGGCCTGCGCATAGGCCGCACCGCCGAGCAGCGCCGACAGGAACTGGACCGCCAGCACAAGCACTGAACGGCCAAACATTCGACCCACACCCCTACGCATGCAACGCTCCCCGAACCGCGCATCGCCCAGAGCCCACGACCGCTCCGAGCTCAAATATTCACAACGCAACATCACCACGAGCGAATGAAATTCCAGATAATTCTAATTGGGTTTTCTACGATTAATTCATACTAGTTTCAATTATCGACTGCCTCAAAATAAAACGGGGCGCAATGGCGTCGTCGCAATATAGAATTGAAATATACGGCAGCGTTACGCTCATTGAAAAACCATATGCTGCGCGCCCCGAAATGACACCCGGTCGCTAGACTGCTACACCTTCGGCAGCAGACGCGATCGCCATGAAGCGGCAGCGACAACGCTGCCGCAACCGACTGGTTCGCGTGCGTTGACGCCTTGGCCTTCGACGTGGCGCCGCCGCCCGGAAACCGCACCTGTGTGAGAGAGCCACCAGCGCGCGCGAAGGACCTCTTGAAAGGAGATCTCGCCGCCCGTCCGCACCCGCCGGATCAGGTCGGCGCGGATGGCCTGGCGCGAAAAGTGCCGGCGACGGCTGGCAACGTTGCTCTGATCGTATCCGGAAGGCACGGACGGCAAGGTGTCGTTAGCAACACAGGCCACCGTGGCCGAAACCCGCACCGCGCCCTGCTGCGACGGCTGCCGAGTTTCGGCCGTGATGCCTTGTCCACCGATGGCCCGGCCCGACGCGATCAGCGTTCCGACCTAGACGCCGAGCGCCTCGAGGTGCGGCAGCGGCAGGCGGAGGATGGCAGTAGCTGGATGCGGCGAGCAGCTGCCTCGATCGAGTGGATGAGCACTTGGGCCTCGGTCTCGGCCCCAGTCTCGATCTGCTCGCCGAATGCGAGATCCAGGACTGCCACGATCGCATGCACGTGCCTGCCGCTCCGGCTGAGCCGCTACGCCCGTTCCCGGCTTGCAACGCTGCATCGATGGCCGGTTGGGGTGAGGGGCGCGGAGCGAACGACTGCTAATCGCTGGGCGCCACGGGCTCGGCAGCCGCCCTTGTTGACCACAGAGGTGCCAATACATTGAAATCATTGGTGCCGGCTGCAGGATTTGAACCTGCGACCCCCTGATTACAAATCAGGTGCACTACCACTGTGCTAAGCCGGCGGACCGGTCGAGACCGGAGCCGGGCCCACCGGTGGCGGCGGCCCGGGACTTGCGTGCCCCTCTATAGACCGATTGCGACGGAAGGGCCAGAGCGCCGGCTGGCGACCCAATCGGTGAAGGCCTCGACCGGACCGAGCCGCTGTGCTCGTCCACGCGGCCAATTGGGCCGATCGACTCGGCGGTGGGTCGGTGCAACGTCTGTCCTGCAGCAAGACCGCGGGTCGGCCGGCCCGGCACGGAATTCGCTTAACGAAGGGGCATGTCCCAGGGCGGAACAGGCTCCGGGATCTCGAGCCTTTCGGGTTGCCGTTGCACGGCACCGACGCACGACCGACGCGTGCCGGCGTGGGACGCGTGACAAGGCCCCGCAGGAGACCGCAACCGGATGCTGATCCGTCAGACACTGCTCTACCTGCCGGCGCAGGCGCTCGGGCCGATCATGCAGCTCGTCGCCATGGTGGTGTGGACGCATTTCCTGCCGCCCGCCGAGATGGGAGTCCTGGCGCTCGTCACCTCGGCCCAGGAGCTCATCTACACCGGCACCCTGTCCTGGTTCAGCTACTACACCCAGCGCTATTTCGATGCCTCCGCCCCGCCCGGCGAACGCCAGCGCTTCCTCAACAGCGAGGCCGGTGTGCTTGCTGGTGCATCGATCCTTGCCTTGCTTGCAGCCCCGCTCCTCGTCGTCGTGATCGACCCGGCCTGGACGGCGTCGGTCATGGGTGCCACCATCGTTTACGCGGTCATGCGCGGCGTCGCCACCCAGCTCGCTGACCGGGCCCGCACCGCACACGAGGCGCTCGCCTACTCCATTCTCCAGATCGCGTGGCCTCTGTTTGGGTTAGTCCTCGGTGCCATTCTGGCCTCCTATTGGCAGCCGACGGCCGCGGCGGTGTTGTGGGGCTATGCCGTAGCGCAGACGATCACGCTCGCAGGCGCCCTGCCGCGCCTCCGGCTCGGCCGCCATCCGCTCGCCATCGACCGTGCCGCCATCCGCCAGGCGGTACGCTACGGCGCGCCACTCATACTCGGCGCGGCGCTCGTGTGGGTGGCGGCGAACGGCTTGCGCTTCGTCGTCGAATGGCAGCAAGGCGCCGCCGCCGTCGGCCTGATGACGGTCGGCTGGGGGCTCGGGCAGCGGGCCGCTGCATTCGCGGCCATGCTGGTAACGGCCGCCGCGTTCCCGCTCGCCATGCGCCGCGCCCGCGAGGAGGGGTTCGCGAGCGGCCAGAGCCAGCTTGTTATGAACGGCGTGCTGCTCGTCGCGGCACTGGCGCCGGTCACGGCCGGGCTCGCGGTCATTGCCCGCCCGCTGGTCGAGCTCTTCGTCGCGGCACCGTTCCGTGAGGTCACCATCGCCGTGCTGCCCCTGTCGCTCGTCGGCGGGGCGATCAGGAACTTCCGCATGCATTTCGGCGAGCAGGTATTCCTCCTCCACGCGCGCCCCATGGTGCCCGTTTGGAACGACCTCTTCGATGCCGTGGCGACACTCGGTATCGCGACACTAGGACTCGCGGTTTGGAGTCTCGAAGGTGCGGTTGCAGGCGCCGCCGTCGGAGCCGCCCTGAGCCTCGTCGTCACCCTCTTCTGCGGCTGGCGCTGGTACAGGTTCGCGCTTCCTCCAGGCGACGTCGTGCGCATCGGCGCCAGCGCAGGCGCAATGGCGATTGCCGTCCACACCATTTCTCCCGCTGCCGACCTCGTGAGCCTCGCGCTTGCGGTCGCTGCCGGCGCCACCGTCTACGCGGCCGCGATCGCCCTCTGCTACCCGGCAGAGGTCGTCCGCGTCGCCAACAAGCTGCGCAAGAAGCTCCCTCTATCGCCCATCGAGAAAGAAGCAGGTCCGGCATGAGCTACCGACTCTCCGTCATCCATTCGTTCGATCCGCGCGGCACCAAGGTCGGCGGACTCGAGACCTTCATCCGCGACATGATCGCGTTCCTGCCCGACGACTTCACGTTCCTGATGATCGGCGTCGACTCCATCGGCGACCTCGAGCTCGGCAAGGTGTCGCGCATCGCCTTCCGCGACCGCGAGATCGAGTTCCTGCCCGTGCTGCACTATTCCGACGCGAAAGCGCGCGAGGCTGCGACCAGCATTCGCCAGTCGATCAATTTCCAGTTCATGCAGGGGCTCGTGCGTCATCTGCCGGCGATCAGGCGCAAGCTCAGAGAGGTGCCGACTAGCGTCGACCTCGAACGCGTGGAGTTCGCGCCGCTCGTCAAAGGGCTCGGCATCCCGTTCGTGCAGATGCTGCACGGCGAGGGGGCACCTAAGCTCACCATGGACAGCCTCTTGAAGAGCTACCGCTACGTCCACAACATCAACGAGCGGCTCGCGGTCATGGCCTGCGACCGCTTCCTGTGCGTGAACCCGTTCATCACCGAGCGCATCCGCGCCACGTACCCGCGCCAGGCGCACAAGATCCACACGCTCTCGACCTGGGTCGACACCAAGACCTTCGCGCCACGGCCGTTCCCTGCCGATGGCGGCTTCCGCGTCGCGTTCGCGGGGCGCCTCGATCTCTTCAAGCGCCCGCCCCTGATGTTCAAGACCATTGCGCGCCTCCGCGAGGCGATCGGCGACGGAGTCGAGTTCCACTACATGGGAACCAGCGACCCGAACCGCTTCCCCGAGTTCAAGCTGATCGAAGACTGCGCCGTCCTGCACGGCTTCAAGGACGCGAAAGGGGTGGCCGACGTGATCGGCTCGGTCCATGCCGGCATCCTGACGTCCGAGTTCGAAGGTATGCCGTTCTCGGTGCTCGAAAGCCTCGGCGTTGGCCGGCCAGTCTGCGCCATCCACCTGCCGCAGCTCGAAAGCGTGATCAAGGACGGCGTTTCCGGACGGCTCGTCGAGCGCACGGGGAGCGAGGACGAGATGGCCCTACGCCTCGCCGCTGCATTCCTCGACACCCGTGAGCGCATACGCTCGGGTGCAATCACGCCCGAGGGCGTGGCGGCAGAGATCAGAGACTTCACACCCGAGCGGCAGCTCGCCAAGTGCTACGAGAACCACCGCGAGATCCAGCGCACCCGTTTCGGCAACCGATCGTCGGAGCGGCCCTCCCGAGCGCCAGGCATGCTGGCAGGATAAGGTTCCTTCTCGCGTCCTTGCCCGCCATGGCCGCCGGCGATGCTCCGCTCCATCGCTCCGCGACGCAGCCACGACGGGGCAGAAGGCGGCGGCTGCGCTACACGCGGGATGACAGCTGAACATCACATCCCGGCTGGGAGATCCGTCAGCAGCTGCGCGCGCACGAGACCGGCATAAGTGCCGCCTTTGGCGATGAGCTCCGCGTGCTGGCCAGCCTCGATCAGGCGACCATCGTCCATGACCGCGATGATGTCGGCGTTCTTTACCGTCGACAGCCGGTGCGCGATGACGAGCGTGGTACGGTTTCTCGTGAACCGCGCGAGCGCCTCCTGAACGAGCCGCTCCGATTCCGTGTCGAGCGCGCTCGTCGCCTCGTCGAGAAGCAGTATGGGGGCGTCGCGCAGGATCGCGCGCGCCAGCGCGAGCCGCTGGCGCTGCCCCCCGGAAAGCCTCGCGCCCCGATCGCCGATCTCGGTGTCGTAGCCCTCCGGCTGGGCCACGATGAAGTCGTGCGCAGCTGCGGCCTTGGCGGCGGCCACGATGTCGTCATCGGTAGCTTCGAGCCGGCCGAGTCGGATGTTGGCGCGGATGGTATCGTCGAACAGCGTCACGTCCTGACTGACGATGGCGATCGCGTTTCGGAGCGACCCGAGCGTCACGTCCCGTACGTCCTGGCCGTCGATCAAGATGCGCCCTGACGTGACATCGAAGAGACGCGGCACCAGATTGATGATGGTCGACTTGCCTGCGCCCGAGCGGCCGACCAGCGCGACGGTCTTGCCACCCGGCACGTCGAGCGTGAAATCCTTGACCGCCTCGCCACCCTTCGTACCTGCATAGGCGAGGGACACGTCCTCGAACCGGATGGCGCCGCTCCCGACTGCGAGCGAAAGCGCGCCGGGCCGGTCGACGACGCGCGGCTTCTCGTCGAGAAGGCCGTAGAGACTCTCTGCTGCCGCGAGCCCCTCCTGGACGCGCGCAGTGAGTGAGCCGAGCGACCGCAGCGGCTGCGCTGCCATCAGGAGCGCGGTCGTGAGCCCCATGAAGTCGCCGACGCTCGCCTCCCCGCTCGAGATGCGCCAATAGGCGATCCAGATGACTCCGGCCACGGCCGCGCCTCCCACCGCCTCGAGCAGACTGTCGAGCCTCGCCTTGGCGGCCGCCGCTTTGACGCGCAGCCGGTAGACCTCCTCGAAGCTCTGATTGAGGCGCTCGGCAGCATAGCCTTCGAGGCGGAACGTCTTCACCAGCCGCGCGCCCGACAGCTTTTCGGAGAGGAGCGAGGTCATCCCGCCGAGCTCCTGCTGCGTGCGCTTGGCGACACGGCGGATTCGGTCGGCGATCGCCATGATCGGCGCAGCCGCGAGCGGATAGCCGCCCAGCACCACGAGCGAGATGAACCAGTCAAGGTAGAACATCGAGCCGACAAGGGCGATAACCGACAGAAAGTCGCGCACGACGGTATTGAGGCTCGCGAGCACGGCCGTCTGAATGAACCCGATGTCGTTCGTGAGCTTCGACATCAGCCTACCGGGCGTGTCGCGGGAGAGCCGCTCGAAATCGGCGGCGAGCAGGTGCGCGAAGGCAGCCCGCTGCATGTCGGCGGTCATGCGCATCACGATCTTCTGCGTCGCCACCGACTGCAGGTACATGAAGAGGCTGCGCGCCGCGGTGATGAGGACCACGGCGACCAGCACGAATGGCAACGCCGATGCATCCCCCTTGAGGAGCGTGTCGAACGAATGCTTGATGACCATCGGGTAGGCGCCGGTCGCCGCCGCGAGCGCGCCCGTGAGCAGCGTCGCTACAAGGATCTGCCGCCAGCGCGGATAGACCCAGTCGCCGAGGAAGCGCGCCAGAAGGCCGCGTGTCGCCGCATTGAGCTCGACCCGCCGCTTCTCCGGTTTCGCGGAAGGCGTAGCGGCGGACGGCGTGTCGGCGGGACGGTCCTGCACCTCGGTGGATCCTTCAGGCTCGTCGGCCCTCCTCAGGAGGACAACTCGGGATGATCGGGGTCGAGTAGCTTGTGCAGGTGAACGATGAAGTAGCGCATGGTGGCGTTGTCCACCGTCTTCTGCGCGGCGGCCTTCCAGGCGGCATGGGCCTCGGCGTAGCTCGGGAAGACGCCGACGACATCGAGATGGGCGAGATCGCGAAACTCGACCTTGTCGAGCGCAGTCAGCTCGCCGCCGAACACGAGGTGCAAAAGCTGCTTCTTGTGACCCTTCCTGTGCGGCATGTGCCTCTCGCTTGCTATGAAATCGATCCCGCTACCTGCCCGAGCCCTTCCGTCCGCGCAAGCATATAGGACGGGAGGCCGCAGAGGATGGCAGCCGAGCCATCCGCTGCCCGAATCGTGGGCAGATCGAAACCGATTCTTAGCCGACCTATTAAACCGTTCTGAACGGGACCGTGCTAGCCTTCAAAAACTAGGCAGCCGTGCCGGATCAAACCGGCGGTCAGAAACGTCAGCATCGAGGCGTCGACACGGCGCGGCTGGGCAAAACCCGCCGCGCCGCCTGTGCTTTCAGTTGCGCCTTGAGCAGCCTCCGCCGCCTATTCGAAGACGAGCGGCACCATCATCAGCAGCATCAGCAAAATCCATAAAGCCATACCTTCGAGTCGGGTGTCGATCATCGCCGGCTCCATGTGTCACGCGTGAGGTTCAGAGACGTGCCTCAACGACGTGTCTAGCGTGCTCTGGCGCAAGCAGTGCCAGGAACAAGGGCACAGCTGCTGCACATGTCACATTGTTAACACATTCTTAACCGGGCTCAACCGCGAAAAATCCACAACCGCGTCCGCAGCTTGCTCGAAAATCGGCGCCCTGGGGATGATTCTGCGTCGCAACAATTATGCCGTTGCCCGTTCCTGACCCGTTCGCTAGCGTCGGCCCGATTCCAAGACCTCTCGAGGCGCGCGGGCAGACGATGAACCCCTACGAGCAGAACCTCGGCCGCAATCCGGCCAATTACCAACCGCTCACGCCATTGTCGCTCCTGGAGCGCGCGGCCGCGGTCTATCCCGACCACGTCGCCGTCATCCACGGCAACATGCGGGTCTCCTACCGCGATCTTTATGCCCGCTCCCGCCGCCTCGCATCGGCGCTCGCGCTGCGCTTCATCGGTCCCGGCGACACCGTCTCGGTGATGCTCTCCAACTCGCCGCCGATGCTCGAAGCCCACTACGGTGTGCCCATGACCGGCGCCGTGCTCCACTGCATCAACACGCGCCTCGACCCGGCGATCATCGCCTTCCAGCTCGACCACGCCAACACGCGCATCCTGATCACCGACCGCGAGTTCGCACCGACCGTCAAGGAGGCGCTCGCGCTCGCCAAAGTGAAGCCGTTCGTCATCGACTACGACGACCCGGAGTTCCCGCAGTCCGGCGAGCGGCTCTCCTACAATGAATACGAGGCGGTGCTCGCCAAGGGCGATCCCGAGTACAAGTGGCGCATGCCCGAGGACGAGTGGGAGGCGATCTCGCTCAATTACACGTCGGGAACCACCGGCAACCCCAAGGGCGTCGTCTACCACCACCGCGGCGCAACGCTGATGTGCTACGCGAACACGCTCGCGACCGGCATGGGGCGGCACCCGGTGTACTTGTGGACGCTGCCGATGTTCCACTGCAACGGCTGGTGCTTCCCTTGGTCGCTGTCGGCCGTCGCCGGCACCCACGTGTGTCTTCGCTGGGTCAGGGCGAAGTTGATGTACGACGCCATCGTCGATCATAAGGTCACGCACCTCTCGGGCGCACCGATCGTGATGGCGACGCTCTTGAATGCCCCCGCCAGCGAGAAGCGCGTGATCCCGCACAAGGTCGCCTTCAACCACGCCGCTGCTCCCCCGCCGCAGGCAGTCCTCAACGCGATGGTTGAGGCGGGCTTCGAGCTGACCCACCTTTACGGCCTCACCGAGACCTACGGTCCCGCCACCATCAACGAGTGGAAGCCAGAGTGGAACGAGCTTCCGGGCGGGGAGAGGGCGGCGATGCGAATCCGCCAGGGCGTGCGCTACGTGGCGCTCGACGACTTGACCGTGATGGATCCCGAGACCATGGAGCGCGTGCCGGCCGACGGGACGACCATGGGCGAGGTCATGTTCCGCGGCAACATCGTCATGAAGGGCTATCTCAACAACAAGAAGGCGACCGACGAGGCCTTTGCCGGCGGCTGGTTCCACTCGGGCGATCTCGGCGTGCTGCACCCCGACGGCTACATCCAGCTCAAGGACCGCTCCAAGGACATCATCATCTCGGGCGGAGAGAACATCTCCTCGATCGAGGTCGAGGACGTGATCTACCAGCACCCGGCCGTCAGCTCCTGCGCCGTGGTCGCCAAAGACGACGAGAAGTGGGGCGAGACGCCGTGCGCCTTCGTCGAGCTGAAGCCCGGCCAGTTCGCCAGCCGGGATGACATCATCGAATGGTGCCGAGAGCGCCTCGCGCACTACAAGTGCCCGCGCCACGTGGTGTTCGCCGAGATCCCGAAAACCTCGACCGGCAAGATCCAGAAGTACAAGCTGCGCGAGATGACCAAAGACGCTTGAGGGTAGGCTCCGGCCGGCGTCGTCACGCCACCGCGCGCGCCTCCTTGGCGAATGAGCCCAGTCCAATCAGGGTCGACACACCTCTGCTGCAGGCTTGGTCGGCCAGGCCGTCCTGATGCGGTTGCCGTCGCGAGCCTTGGCCAGCCCGGTCGCGCGCTTCCGACGGCGAGCTGGACACCGCGAGGCGTCGCAACAGTCGTGGCAATTCTGTGCGCGAGACCACAATTGGATCCACGGCCGAGCGAGGACAATCCGCACGTGAATTCAATGTGCGGCAACGACCGCTGTGTACAGTCGATTTTTATACGACGTGCTTTGCCGAGCAGCGGCTCGGGTTCGCGGCCATTGCCGAAATAGCTAGCCCCTGATAATTTCACGGCATTTAAGTCGCGCTACCAAGCCTCCCGCCGACCCCATCACCTGTCGAGCGACCGAATTCCCGTGAGAGGTGTGTCATGCCCTGGACGCAGACTTAGTTCGACATCCCGCAAGCCATTCGTCAAACGTTCGATGCCGTAGGACACTGGGCAAGGGACATGAAGATCCTGCCCACTGCGGACGGGTATGTCCCGGCTACCGATGTTGCCCCGGCCATCGAAGGGGAAGAGGCGACCGCCACACGGCACCTCTACAATAAGGCCGACAACCGGACTTCGAACGACGAGGAGATCACGGGAGTTTTCCACACCGGCATCGGCGTGAACCTGCTCAATTTCAATCGCATGGTCGAGCTGACCGAGGTCATGAAGACGACCTTGGACGCCTCGAGCAACGTCAGCATGGCCTCGTACGAGGCCGGCTGGGACAATGCCGGCGACATGGATTCGGGATACGAGTACCTGGTGTCCCTGCTCGCCGGCGACGGGACCATCACCGGCAGCTCATTCGGCGACCGGCACCTCGAGGTCGGCGCGGGCGGCACGGCGACGATCAACAGCGGGCTCGGAGACGACGTCGTCTACGTCTGGCACCAGAAGAACATCGTCTACAATGGTGGCGATGGCGTGGACAGCCTGAGCTTCCGCCGCTTCACCGGCTCGATCGATCTGCCGACGATCCAGGGTGCCAT
>JAGVSR010000008.1 GCA_019137195.1 Alphaproteobacteria bacterium | reverse complement strand
CCAGGATGCATTTCGATAAGTGCCCGCTTCGAGGCATGCGTCAGAGTCACGATGTGATCGGCAGCAGCTAGGAAAGAATTTTCGAGGCGTTTTGTCAAATGGTAGAGTCGCCCGTGCGGCCAGAGCCCGCCCTCGACTCTTTCATCAGCCCAGAACCCGCGCATATCGAATATGAACTTCAGACCAAACGCGCGCTTCAGTCCGAGAGCAATTAGCGCGGGTGGATAGCTACGTGCATGCACGACGCTGAGCTTCTCCGTTTTCGCAATTTTAGAAGCAACCGCAAGCCCGTGAGCGAGGTCATAAGCCGTCGCGACCGCCGAGGGTCTCTTGTGGTACGCCAGCGCGGTCCAGGATATGCGCTTGTCTGTCAATCGCTTGCGCATGTTATTCATTCGGGACACATCAGTGCGATCGGTCCGCTTCTCAAACGAAAGTATGTGGATAGGGCGCTCGTCGCTAAGGCGTTCAAGATAGCGTACGACTTGGCTTTCACCCAGCGGCTCCAGGAGGCCATCGTAGGTGATGTAAAGGACGCCCATGCCTATCGATCCCGTTGCTCGTAGAACTTGACGATATCGGCCGGGATGAGAGATGTGCTCGACTTGCGGCCGATGAAATACGAGCCGGACGCTGCGTCCTCGTTGCGCCGCTTATCCATCAACGGGTCAAGTCGGCCAAGCCAGCCGAACGCAATCCGGAGCGGAAGCCATAGGCGGTCCGACCTCAACAACGCGCGTGAGAAATAAGCCAATGACCAGACAAGCGCCCGACCCGCGCCGTTGGTCGGACCGGCATCGATCTCCGTAAACGATTTGAACAGCCAGCGATGTCCACTGAGCGTGAAGCGTTGGAAGTCGAAGGCTCCCATATGCACCTGGTGCATGAATGGTGTTCCAGCATAGACGATGCCTTGTGTCGCGAGAACCCGCCAGATTTCCGCTGCGACTTCGGTAGGGCTCAGAACATGTTCCAAGACGGCTTGAATCCAGACGCCATCGAACGTCTCATCCCTAAAGGGAAGAAAATGACCGTCGCATGCAATTGATACGATGTCGGAGACGAACACATCAGTTACAATGAGTTCAATATTCGGATCTGTGTGTAAATCCTCCGCGCCGATGCCGATGGTGCCGCCGCCGATCACGAGCACGCGTGGACGTGGATTGATTGCCTTGGCTTCGGCTAGGAACCTCTTGCAGGCGGCTCTGGTCGACAATGGCGGACCTTCGGAGAGTGCTGCGAGTCGGCGGGCCATGCGTCGGAGTGGCGAAATGAGGTTGGGGGGCGGACGCTGGTATTTCGCCTCCTGAACTATGCTGCGCTCAAAGTCGATCAGACAGGGCGTACCGTGGATGACAGGGAAAGGAGACCTCGAGTAACGGCAAGAAGCATTGGAGCATCGCAGGTCGAGCACGTTGGTTGCGCTTGCGATCATCAGGCTTGATCGGCACTTCGGGCAACAGCAAGCACCCGCTAGAAGTCGCAGGGCCAATGGCTTGACCATTTGATGGTTCATGTCAATCGCGAGCCTCCTGCCGGTATGCCATCCTGGTATTGGACACCGGAACCGTGAAGCCATGCCATGCCTGGAACATGAGCACCGCCCACAGCCGCGCGCTCCAGTCGCGCCTGCCGCTCACGTGCTCGGCCCACATGCGCCGGATGGGTGCGGCGTCGAGATAGCCTTCGCGCCTCAGCCGCGCCTCGTCGAGGAGGTCGTCCGCCCAGTCGCGGAGCGGTCCCCTCAGCCACGGACCGATGGGGACCGCGAACCCCGCCTTCGGGCGCTCGATGAGGGCGGGCGGAACATGGCGATAGAGGATCTGGCGCAGGGCCCACTTGCCCTGGCCGTCGCGGATCTTCATCGAGAGCGGCAGGCGCCACGCGACCTCGGCGACGCGATGGTCGAGGAACGGCACGCGGGTCTCGAGACTTACCGCCATGGCGGCGCGGTCCACCTTCACGAGAATGTCGTCCGGCAGGTAGGTCAGGCTGTCCCACAGCATCATGCGGTCGACCGCCTCGTCGAGGCCGGTCACGAGGCTCGCGTCGTCGAGGCGGGTCGAGGTAGCGTCGCGCCGCGCTACGGGCACGTCCTCGGCACGCCACTGGGCCAGGAGCCCCCGGTACAACTCGTCGAGCGAGTCTGCATGTCGGAGCCCATTTGCGAGCTTCTGCGCCTTGTCGGCGAGAAGGCTCGTGCGCTTGCGCGAGCCGGAAAGCCGCGCCGCCCTATCCCACAATGACGCCGGAACGTTCAGCATCGCGCGCCCCACGGCGCGGCGGGCCGGCGCGGGCATGCGTGACAGGAGACGCCACAGCCGCGGTCCGCTCACGTAGCGATTGTAGCCGCCGAACATCTCGTCGCCACCGTCGCCGGAAAGGGCTACCGTCACTTGTCCGCGCGCGGCGGCGCAAATGAAACTCGTCGGGATTTGCGAGCTGTCGGCGAACGGCTCATCATACATGACAGGCAGCCGCGGGATGACGTCGCGAGCTTTTGCTGCCGATACGCGGAGCTCATGGTGCTCGGTACCAAGGTGGCGGGCGACTGCCGCGGCGTGAGGCGC
>JAGVSR010000166.1 GCA_019137195.1 Alphaproteobacteria bacterium | reverse complement strand
GACAACAGAAGTGCTGCGCTGCGTGTCATCACCAACCCGGAGCCGAAGGCCTACCGGGTCGAGCATCGCGTGCCGGGAGCCGACGCCAACCTGTATCTCTCGATCGCCGCCATGCTGGCAGGCGGACATCGCGGCATCGCCAACCGGATGACGCCGCCACCGGCTGCGAGCGGCAACGCGCTCAATGCCGGCGACTGTCCGCGCCTCGCCAATAATCTGGGCGATGCGACCGAGGCGTTCGCCGCCTCGGAGTTCTGCCGCGACTACTTCGGTGCTGAGTTTGTCCAGCATTACGCCGCCTCGCGCCGCGTCGAGCTCAAGCATTGGAACGATTGGCTGGCGGGGCAGGTCAGTGAGTTCGAGCTGGCACGCTATTTCGAAACGACATGATCGGCAGCCCTGGGACATCTGAGCCAGCTGCGGAGGGAGATGCAATCTTGACTGCCTGTATCGTTGGCTGGGCCCATACGCCATTCTGCAAGCTTTCCGGTGAAACGCTCGAGAGCCTGATCGTAAAGGTGGCAATCGACGCCATGGCACATGCCGGTGTCGGTCCCGAGGACGTGGACGAGATCGTGCTCGGGCATTTCAATGCTGGCTTCTCGGCCCAGGACTTCACCGCGAGCCTTGTGCTTCAGGCGGATGACCGGTTGCGTTTCAAGCCCGCCACGCGCGTCGAGAACGCGTGTGCAACCGGGTCGGCCGCGGTACGACAGGGCATCCGCGCCATCGAGTCGCGAGCGGCCCGCATCGTGCTCGTGGTCGGTGCCGAGCAGATGACGAGCACGCCCGCGCCGGAGATCGGTCGCAACCTTCTACGGGCGGCCTATCTGCCCGAGCTCGGCGACGAGGAAGGCGGATTTGCCGGCGTGTTCGGACGCATCGCCTCCGCATATTTCCAGCGCTACGGCGATCAGTCGGACGCACTTGCGGCGATCGCCGCCAAGAATCACAAGAACGGCGTAGCCAACCCATACGCACAGATCCGCAAGGACCTCGGTTTTGAGTTCTGCCGTCACGAGAGCGGGAGCAACCCCGTCGTCGCCGGCCCGCTGAAGCGGACCGACTGCTCACTCGTCTCCGACGGCGCCGCCGCCGTCGTGCTCGCCGATACGGCGACCGCGCTCGGGATGCGCCGCGCCGTCGCCTTCCGCGCCAACGAGCACGTGCAGGATTTTCTGCCGACGGCGAAGCGCGACATCCTCCTGTTCGAGGGCTGCGAGGTGGCATGGAGGCGCGCGCTGGCGAGCGCCGGACTCGCGCTCGACGATCTCTCCTTCGTCGAGACCCACGACTGTTTCACCGTAGCGGAGCTCATTGAGTACGAGGCGATGGGGCTGGCAAAGCGGGGCGAAGGCGCCAAGGCGGCGTTGAGCGGCGAGACCTGTAAGGGCGGCCGGCTGCCGGTAAACCCATCCGGAGGCTTGAAGGCGAAAGGCCATCCCATCGGCGCCACCGGCGTGTCCATGCACGTGCTGACCGCCATGCAGCTTGCGGGCGATGCCGGGGCCATGCAGGTAGACGGCGCGACGCTCGGCGGCATATTCAACATGGGCGGCATCGCCGTTGCCAACTACGTCTCGATCCTCGAGAGAATCAAATAGCCACCGGCAAGACCGGAGGCGCGGCGCTGCGACCTTCCGGTTCCACCACTCAGCCTTTACTTGGACGCCAGCTCTGCCCTTACTTGCCGGCGGAGCACCTTGCCGTAGGCATTCTTTGGCAGCATGTCGACGAAGATGATGCGCTTCGGCTTCTTGAAACTCGCGATGTGCGCTTTGCAGAATTCCAGGAGATCATCGACGTCAACGGGCTTCGAGGCGACCACGGCCGCCACCACGGCCTCGCCCCATTTGTCGTCGTGCTCGCCGAACACGCAGGCCTCACTTACGGCAGGGTGGAGCAACAGAACGTCCTCGACCTCGCGCGGATAGATGTTGCTGCCACCCGAGATGATGACGTCGTTCATGCGCGACAGGAGATAGAGATAGCCCTCGGCGAATCGTCCCACGTCGCCGGTAAAGAGCCAACCGTCCTTCAAGGCCTTGGAATTGGCGGCGGTATCATTCCAATAGCCCTTCATCACCACGTCGCCGCGGACGCAGATTTCACCTTCCGACCCGTCGGGCACGGGATTGCCAGCGTCGTCGACGAGGCGAACCTCCACGCCGGTCCGCACAATGCCGGCCGACGACAACGCTTTGCCTTGATGGTCCTGCGGCCGGAGGTAAGTGATCGTCATCGGACTCTCGCCCTGTCCGTAAAGCTGGGCGAATACGGGTCCGAAGCGGGCAATCGCCTTCTGGATGAGGCCCGGGTCTATGGGCGCGCCGCCGTAGGGCACACGGCGCAGCGTCGGCGTGGCGAGGACCGGATCGGCCTCGACCAGCATGTGAATCATCGTCGGTGCGACGAAGGCAATGATCGAGACGGCTTCGCGAGCCACTGTGCGAAGGACTTCATCGGCGTTGAACGAGCCCGCGGGGTAGATGATATTCTTCGCGCCGCGCGCGATCGACGGCAGCGAGTAGAGGCCGGAGCCATGCGATAGGGGCGCGACGTGAAGCACGATGTCCTC
>JAGVSR010000035.1 GCA_019137195.1 Alphaproteobacteria bacterium | reverse complement strand
ATTGAAAGGCGACTGAGCGTCATTCCTACATGCGCCGACTTGACGGTCTTTACTCCTGCGTACGAGGGCAAGCCACAGCCTTTCGTGCTCGGTTACGTCGGCTCCATCGGCACAGGATACCTCTTCGAGGAAACTCTGCGCCTCTTTGCAGCCATTCAGCTCAAGCGCCCCGACGCGAGACTCCTAGTCGTTAACCGGCATGACAGTCAGCGAATCGAGGCAATGCTCGATGCTTTCGGCTTGTCCCGCAGCCAGTATGATCTCACGTCCGCCGATCATGGGACGGTAGCCCAGCTGGTCCGGCGCATGAGCGCAGCTACGGCATTCTACAGGCCCGGCTTCTCTGCGCTCGGGCGCGCCCCTACCAAGCTCGCCGAGTATCTTGGCTGCGGAATTCCGTGTGTTGGTAATGCCGGCGTGGGCGACATGGAGAAAATTCTCGACGCGAACAACATCGGCGTCACGCTTCGCGACTTCTCGGCATCCGAAATCTCTCGCGGCGCAAGTCGGATCTTGGAGGTGGCCGAAGATCAAAGCACAAGCCACCAGTGCCGCGCCGTCGCCCAGCGCCTGTTCTCTCTTGAGAGCGGCGTCCGTGCCTACGCTGATATTTACGAGACGTTCTGCGTTTAGAGGCCGCCTCGTCCGCCATGTTCAGGCGCAACCTGACCTATCAAATCAACGAACTGCCGGAAGCGCCGTCGTCCGGCAACCTCGACCGGGCAACCGTGACTTCGTTCGGTGACGAGTGGCAGCATTTCGACCAGCGGCAGCTGGGGGACGCGGAGTTGGAGCACCATTTCGAGCGCTACTTCGGGATTTTCCCCTGGTCGGCGCTTCCCGACAGCCCCCGGGGCTTCGACATGGGCTGCGGCTCCGGGCGTTGGGCGCGGCTTGTCGCTGCCCGCGTCGGCCACCTGACCTGCATCGACGCCTCCGACAAGGCGCTCGCCGTTGCCCGCAGGACTTTGGCGGACCGGCCGAACGCCACGTTCGTGCATGCCTCCGTAGACGCCGTTCCGTTGCCGCCCGCGAGCCAGGACTTCGGGTATTCGCTCGGCGTGCTGCATCACATTCCCGACACGGCGGCAGCCCTCCACTCCTGCACGGCGCTCTTGAAGCCCGGCGCACCCTTCCTCGTTTACCTCTACTATCGCTTCGACAACCGGCCCTTGTGGTTCAAGCTCGTGTGGCGAGCGAGCGAGCTCGTCCGCCGGACAGTGAGCGCGATGCCCGGCCGCGCGAAGCCGCTCGTCACCGACAGCATCGCAGCGCTCGTCTACTGGCCGCTTGCCCGATTGGCGGGGCTCATCGAGCGGCTGGGGCTCGATCCGTCCTCCCTGCCGCTCGCCTATTATCGCAACGCGAGCTTCTACACCATGCGCACCTACAGCCGGGATCGCTTCGGCACGCCGCTCGAGCAGCGCTTCACGCGCCCGGAAATCGAGACCATGATGACCGCGGCCGGTCTCGGCGATGTCCGTTTCTCGGATGCCGAGCCTTACTGGGTGGCGGTGGGGATCAAGCGTCCATGAGCACCTTGCCCAGGAAGCGCATGCTCGTGTTGTGCCCCTTTCCGCAGGGCGTGGCCGCGGGCCAGCGCCTGAAGTACGAGCAGTACTTCGACGACTGGCGGGACATGGGCTTCGACATCGACATCTCGAGCTTCATGGACGAGGCGATGTGGAAGGTGGCCTACGAGCCCGGCTATTACGGCGCCAAGGTGGCAGGTGTGCTCAGAGGCCACCTGCGACGCCTCCGTGACGTGCTGCGGGTTCACCGCTACGATCTCGTCTACGTCTTCATGTGGGTGACGCCGTTCGGAACCTCGCTCCTCGAGCGGCTGACACGGACGCTGGCGAAGCGCCTCGTCTTCGACGTCGAGGACAACGTGCTCGTCGAACAGTCGCTCCCCAGGGGCTACAACCCCAACGCGATCATCACCTGGCTCAAGGGCCCGGGAAAGGCGCGCTATCTCATCCGCACAGCCAATCACGTCATCACCTCGTCGCCGTTCCTCAACGACTCTTGTCTCGCCATCAACGATTTCAGGCGCTGCACATATATCTCGTCATCGGTGGACACCGACCGCTTCCTGCCCGCGACCCCATATTCCAACGACAAGCCGGTCGTCGTTGGGTGGACCGGCACGTTCTCGTCCAAGATCTATCTCGACATGCTTCGGGGCGTATTTCAGGAACTGGCCCATCGCATCCCTTTCAAGCTCAAGGTCATCGGCAATTTCGACTACGAGCTCGACGGCGTCGAGCTTGAGGTCGTGCGCTGGACACGTGAGAAGGAGGTCGAGGACCTGCAGACCTTCGACATCGGGGTCTACCCGCTGCCGATCGACGACTGGGTGTTGGGCAAGAGCGGTCTCAAGGCGATCCAGTACATGGCGTTCGGCCTGCCGACGGTCGCAACCGAGGTCGGCACCACGCCGCTCCTCATCCGCAGCGGCGAGAACGGCATTCTCGTCAAGACCGAGGACGAGTGGCTCGAGGCTCTCGAGCGGCTCATCCGCGATCCTGCCCTGCGCCGCCGCCTCGGTGAGGCGGCGCGGCGCGCCGCTGTGCACCACTATTCGACCGCGGCCA
>JAGVSR010000060.1 GCA_019137195.1 Alphaproteobacteria bacterium | reverse complement strand
CATGTGAAGGTTGCCGACATCTCCGTCACCGACGACAACCTTGGCACGAATTTGCTGGGGCTCACAGGCACCGATGCGGCGATGTTCGAGATCGTCGGAACGGAGCTCTTCCTCAAGGCCGGAGCCGTGCTCGACTTCGAGACCAACGCGTCGCTCGATGTGCAGGTGACGGTCGACGACCTCGCGGTCGGCACGATCACGCCCGACGCGACGAGCGCGCTGTTCAGCATTGCCGTGACCAATGTCTCTCCCGAGCTCGTTCTCGGCTCATCGGGTGCCGATACTCTGTCCGGCGGCTCCGATCGCGACAGAATCAAGGGGCTTGCCGGCAACGACCGCCTCATCGGCAACGGTGGCAACGACACGCTCACGGGCGGCGCCGGCAAGGACTACCTGACCGGCGGCACAGGTGCTGACGACTTCGACTTCAACTTTGTGAGCGAAATCGGCAAGGGGTCTGGTCGCGACGTCATCAGGGATTTCAGGCACGGTACCGACGACATCGATCTTTCGACGATCGATGCCAACGGCTCGTTCGGCGGTAGTGCCGCGTTCAAGTTCCTGGCGGCTAAGGGTGCTGCCTTCACTGGCGTCAAGGGCCAGCTGCACTGGTTCTATTATGGCGCCAAGACCATCGTCGAGGGCGACATCAACGGCGACAGGAAGGCGGACTTTCAGCTCGAGCTGACGGGACACATTAAGCTGACGTCCGGGGATTTCATCCTCTGAGCAGGGCGGTAACGGCGGAGCCGGATCTCACGATCCGGCCCTGCTTGCGTGTCCGCGATCGAGCATGGCGACGAGTGGCCGTTACTGGTCCTTGAGCCGCTTGACGGTCACCGTCCACAGCACGACCGCGATCAGTGCGCCGGCAAAGCCGTACAGCAGGTGGGTCGACAGGGGGTAGAGCACTCCGGCCCGCAGCGAGCCGAAATGGAATCCCGACAGCTCTGCCAAGCCCCACCGAGCGAGCGGCTTGGTCGCGTGCGCGACGGCGACGATGAGCGGCAGCACGAAAAGATGTTGTCGCCAACCGGCAAAGGCCATGAGCGCGAGATCGAGCACGACGCCCGGCGCGAGGGTCAAGGCAAAGGCCGCCGGCTCGTGGCCACCGATTGCGGTCGCCGTCGTAGCTGCCGACAGCGCTACGGTTGTCGCGGCCCAGCGGCTCGAGCAGGATAGACGGCCGAGCACCAGGAGCGCCATAGCTTCCAGGCCGTGATGTCCAGGCAGCCGCAACGGGTAGTGGAAAGTCTGGTGCAGGAGCACGGTCAGCGCGCCGAGCGCCATCAGAAACAGCAAGCGCCCGCCGGTCAGCGGCCCGACAAGCTCAATACTGCTTAGTGCGCTCGCGCGGGACAATTTTCCACTCGTAGCCGGCATGGGGTTCCTCCACTTGTTCTATGAGCAGGACCGCCTTGTGGTCCTTGAGCACGGGCCGCGGCCACGGCGAGACCTCGATACGGTCGTCCGGCTCGAAGCTCGTTCTGTCACCTGCTCGCAGCACGTCTATTCCGGTCTCGCCGAGCAGATGCCCGACTGTCGTGACGCCTTCGAGATCGCGCACGCCCTTTACCCAGACGAAGCGTCCGTCCTGCCCGGTTCGACGAAGGCCTACCGAGGCGATCGAGCCGATGATGCCGCCATGGTCGCCCGTGACCCCTTCCAGGTGGAGGCCCGTTCGCTCGGCGAGCGCGCGCGCATCGGCCTTGGTAAGAACCGTCTCTTTGGCGCTGCGGCCGAACTCGACCACCTCGTCACTCACCTCATGATAGGGCGCAATGCAGAAGCCGGCGTCGGAGCCCGGGGCCGAGGTGCGACCGAGATAGTCCCGCACGTAGGGCGCAAGGTCCGCGAGGGCGCCACCGTGCCAGTCGATGTCGAGGCATAGGGCGCTGTTGTGCGAGGTGTAAGGTATGTCTGGGTGGACATAAAGCTGGTGACGGCTAACACCCTTCAGCTCCGCCAGACCATCGCGGGTCAGATTGTGGCCGAGCTCGCGCGCCCGGTAGCCGGTGCCGCGGCTCTCGAGATTGTCAGTGTCGTCGATGGAAAGAAGAACCCGCATTCTGCCGCTATATCAATCTAAGCCGAGCCGACATAATATGCCAAGCTGAAGCTATGTCCAGCTGATCAAAGGTGTGATTGGGCTGCGTTTGTGGGGGGCGTTGTGTGGTGGTCGTGAAGATTCTTCGTCTCGTTGCCGTGCTTGCCGCCGGGGCCGTCCTTGCCGTGGCCGCCACGACGTCCTCGCCCGCTCGCGCTGAAGGCAAGGTCATACGCCTTGCGGTCGTCAACACGCCGCACTTCAGCGGATTGATCGACTACCTGCTCGAGGAGTTCCGCAAGTCTTCGGGCTACGAGGTGGCCGTCTATAGCGGCAGCGATGTCTACGACAAGGCAAGGGCGGGAGGCGCGGACATTGTCATCTCCCACTACGGCAAGGCCGAGGTCGAGCGCTTTGTCCTTGATGGCTACGGCGCCTGGCCACGCACCGTGTTCTCGAACCAGCTCGTGATCGCCGGCCCCAAGGCCGACCCGGCCGGCATCCGGGGCATGACGAACGCCACCGAGGCCTTTGCCAAGATCGCGAAAGCGCGCGCGCCATGGGTGGCGAACGAGCTGCCGGGCATCACCTACGTAACCAACATCCTCTGGGATGCGGCTGGAAAGCCCGACAAGACGGGATGGTACGATAGGCCGGGTGTCGCCAAGGGCCAAGCCATAGGGTACGCGGAGCAGGCTGGCGCTTACGTGGTCTGGGGTGCGCTACCGTTCTTGCGCTACAAGGCGAAGCATACCGGGTCGCAAATGGAGATCATGGTCTCGGCCGACCCCCTGCTGCACCGTGTCATGGCTGCAGTCGTCGTCAGGCCCGACAAGGTTCCGGGAGTCAACGTCGAGGGAGCCGAGGCATTGCAGACGTATCTGTTGACGCCCGAGGTTCAGGCGAGGATCGCCGCTTTCCGCTCTGCAGGGAGCGACGCCCAGCTCTGGTGGCCGGCCGCGCGCAACAACGCGTCGGAGGGGCTGGACGAGTGACATGCACTGTGGAGACGGGGGCGGTCGCGAGCCTGTTCGCAGCACCGGCCTGCCATTGTCTCAGAGCTCGGTTCTGCCGATGGCGCCGGCATTGCTCTTGTGACCAGCTGCCCGGCCAGAACCGCCCCAGAGCGCCGTCAACGCAAGACCCCGCCGCTGCAAACGACGGTATCACGACGCGGCGGATCGCGCGGCGTGACGCATCGTATCCTCGAGCCAGCCGAGGATCACGGCTTCATCGCGCGGCAGCCATGCGGTCGCGCCACCCGAGAACGTCTCCCAGGCCGAGCGTTGCGTCGAGTTGAGTCCGACGACGACAGGTATGTCGGCCAGGACAGCGGCCTCGATCGCCTGCCTCAGGCCGCCGCCATCTGCCTCGGTCTTGGAGAACTTGTTGATGATCACGCAGTCGACGCCCTCGCCCACCGACGCCCGGGTCAGCCCCGCGACCTCTTCGAGGGCGCTGTTGTCGAGCCTGCACCCTCGGGCAAGTGGCCCGCGGTTCTGCGATATCCGTACACGCCGCCCGCTGGCAAGATCCTCGAGGACCATCTCGGAACACGGACCGCTCTCTGCAGGCCCATTGAGCTGCACCGCGCCCGCTACGCGCACGTTTCGTTTGCGTAGGGCTTTCACCAGCGACAGGAGGAGGTCGTCCACGTCTCCGCCCTGGCTCGGGTCATAGAGAACGGCAGCCAATCTGAACGTGGCATTCTCCTTCATGTGAGGCGTCCTAGCCCAATTTATGCGTACGGCTGCAATCGCACGAGCCTACCCGCAGCGATGAACGGCGAGAAGCACCGCGCTGCCGAGGTCCGAGCTGCCCGGCCCTAAGGATCGATGCCGGCCGCTCGCAGTATCTGCACCGCGATTGATCGATGGGTTGCCATCGACCTGCGCGTCTCTCCTGGCGCACCGACAAATCCACCTCCGTTGCGGCCGTGTTCAGATGCATGATCGGGCCGGCCTACTGACCTTCCTCGCTGCGACTGCCGCCGGATCGTGACGACTTATGGCGGTCGAGCCAGTTCAGAATCTCGGCACTCGAGCGTGCTGCCTGCTCCTCGATGTTTCGATAATGCCTGATGAGCTCCCGGCCGAACGCCGTTAGCTTCGCCGGCCCACCGCCATGCCCGCCCTCGGGCGTTGCCACGGCGACCTCGTCGAAGGCCTGATTGATCTGCTGCATGAACAGCCAGGCGCGGCGGTACGACATGTCGATCTTCTGCGCTGCCCGGCTGAGCGAGCCCTCGGCATCGATGGCCTCCAGCAGCGCAACCTTGCCGGGGCCGAGCCGGGCCCCTCCCGGAAAATCGATCTGGATCTTCAGCTTCGACGAGGCATCACGCGATACTTTTCGTCCGCCACCGCTCTCTCGACTGGAGTTTGCCGGCTTTGCAAGCCGACGGCGCTTCGGCATGGCTTCGATCGGAAGCTCGGTCATCGGTGGCTGTCCCGCCTGTTTCGTTGCCCGCAGGCTAGCACAATCCTCCGCGGCCGTCAGGGTGGCCAGGGTCTAGCCGCCGCCACGCTGGAATGCGAGGTCGAACCGGTCGAGAAACGCGTTCCGCTCGCGCTCGGACAGGCCGGCAAAGGTCAAGGTGACACGAGCACGGGGCAATTCAAGCAGACCGCCGAGCCGGACCGGCGTCAGCGTCTCGAAGGTGATCGTCACGCGCCCCGAGCCAACGGCGCGGGCAACGCACGTGATTTGCTCCCCTTGCGTGAGCCCGATCGCCTTGTCGAGGCTTGCGGCGTACTCGGCCATGGAGATCGACATGATCTTCTCGATGGCGTTGCCGCTGGCCGGAGCAGCGCCTGTCATCCGCCTGCCACCGGTGGCCAGACGGCAACGGCGTCGCCGGGTTTGAGCTTGACGCCGCTGCGGACCGCGGGTGCTTGAAACACTCCGTTGACCAGCACGAGATGGCAGGCCTCGGGTGGGACGTTGTGGCTGTCCAGGAGCTCGCGCACGGTCGTACCCTCGGCCACCTCGACCGGTACTTGGTTGCGTTCGGCGCCGGGCGGCAGAAACGTGCCGAGCGAGGCATAGAGCTTGAGCGTGACTTGCATCGCCAGAAGATAGTGCGTCTCGAGCCGCTTGTCATAACCCAGGTGAATACAAAGCTATCCCCGGGTCACGCGGCTTCCTTCGCGACCGGGGTCTTGACGTGCGGTCCAACAGGCCCCGCGTGCGCCGAATTGAGCGCGGTCGCAATGTAAGCCTCGCGCAGGCGCTCGGGGTTTTCCATGAGCCTCTGCTTCCATTCGCCGAGATGTACGCCCGTCTGAATGAGGCCGCGCAGCATGCCAACGTGCTCAGTTAAGCCGACGCACTGGGCTCCGACCAGCTGATCGCCCTCGAAGTTGAGCTTCAGGTATTTGTAGCCGGCCTCGTCGACCAGGCGTGCCGTATCGCCGCCCGGCACGCCCTGCCAGAGCCCGAACGAGGACGAGATGAGGCCCATGGTCTCGAGCACGTTCATGTTGAGCGAGCCGCGGTGGCGGGTTCTGACGCCGGCCATGTTGAGCCCAGCAATGCGGCCGTGCTCGACGGCGACCGGCTGAATGGCGAGCATGTCCGGCTTGCCGGTCGAAAGGTCCACGCCCTCGCAGCAGTCTCCGGCGGCATAGATGTGAGGCACCGTGGTCTCGAGATACTCGTTGACGACGATGCCGGTGCGGACCGCGACGCCGGACCCGACCAGGAAGCCTGTGTTCGAGCGTACGCCCGCTGCCAGGACGACGAGCTTAGCCTGGAGAGTGTCGCCATTCGAGAGTCCCACGGCGAGCTCGTTGCCGCGGATGCCCGAGCCGCCCGTGATGCGCTCGACCTTGGTGCTCGTCAGAACCTTGACGCCCTTCGCCGTACACCAGCGACCCAGCATTCCGCCTGCCGTCTCGTCGAGCATGCGCGCGACCATGCGCGGCGCTACCTCGACCACGGTCAGGTTCGAGCCCATGAGGTGCAGCGCCTCGAGCACGATCGAGCCGATGAAGCCTGCGCCTACGAGAACCACGTTCTGACCCTTGCCGGCGCGCTTCATGATCTCGCGTCCGTCGGCGAGCGTCCAGCAGGTGTGAACGCCTTCGAGGTTGGAGCCGGGAATGGGCGGCACGACCGGCGAGGCCCCGGTGGCGATGAGAAGCTTGTCGTAGGCAAGTGCCTCACCGTTCGAAAGATGAAGCACGCGATTGCTGCTATCGACGCCGCCTGCGCGCGCGAGTGTCACGGTGATGCCGAGGCTATCGTAGTGGTTTGGCTGCTGGCGCAGGTACGTGCCCTGCTCCTTGATGTCGCCATGAAGGAAGTACGGCAGCGCCATGCGCGAGTAGGGGGGCTCGCCGTCACCGGAGACGAGGGTGATCGAGCCGGTCTTGTCGACCTGGCGGATCGTTTCCGCGGCAGTCACGCCGGCAGGCCCGGCGCCAAGGATCACGTAGTTCATTGGTTCGCCCTCGTCTCGATCCGCCGCCGCCCATGCCGGCAGGCAGCTCAGGGTGAAGGGCCGGCCAACGCCAGGAGCAACGTCGCGGTCCCTCACCCTGGTCTTCCGGCCGTGCCGATCACGACCGGACTGCGATCACGTCATACTGCGAGGCGCGAGAGCGTCTCGTTGGTCGGCACCCCGTCGGTGGTCCAGCCGCGGAGCTGGTAGTACTCCGGCAGCATCTTATCGAGACCGTTGACGAGGCCCTTGGCCGGGCCGGTCTGGGCCGGCTCCTTGACGAGGCGCGGCGGCAGGTTGTCGTCCTTGGCGGTAAAGCCGGCGCGCATGTTGAACACGCGCTCCATGTTCCAGATGCGCTCGCCGGTCTCGAGCATGCGCTCCGGCGACCATCCGCCCTCGCAGGCGGCGTCGACCTGTGGCGCGATATCGTTCAGGGTCCAGGCGAAGGTCGTGAACACGCAGAGACCGGTCGAGTCGACGGCGGCGGTCGCGTCCTGGAATGCCTTGACGAGCGCCGGCTTGCCCTCTGTCGTCAAGGGGTCCGTCTTCACCGGAACGCCGAGGATCTCGGACGAGACAGTGTAGGAGCGCAGGTGGCAGGCGCCGCGGTTCGACGTAGCATAGGTCAGTCCCATGCCCTGGATGCCGCGGCTGTCGTAGGCCGGGAACTCCTGGCCCTTGACCGACATCGACAGGTCCGGTCGGCCATATTTGGTGCAGAGCCGGAGCGAGCCGAGACCGAGCTCCTTGCCGAAACCCTCGGCTTTGCCGGTGAGCTCGGCGCATTTGACGAGCGCTTCCGTAGAGCCGAACTTGAGCTCGATGCCGCCCGTCTGCTCCTTGGTGAGAAGGCCAAGGTCGTAGAGCTCCATCGCGGCCGAGACCGTGGCGCCGAACGAGATCGGATCGATGCCCTGCTCATTGCAGACGAAGTTGACGAACGTTAGCGCGTCGAGGTCGTCTACGCCCGTGTTCGAGCCGAGCGCCCAGGCCGCCTCGTACTCGAGCCCGCCCGAGGCGTGCCAGTATTGCGGCTTATTCTGGATGGTGAAGTGCTTCTCATCGATCTTCGAGATGCGTCCACACGCGATGGTGCAGCCAAAGCAGGCCTGGTTGGTCAGAAGGTTCGGCTTGCCGTCGGTCTTGCGCGGCGTCGCCATGGCTTCGGCCGAGATGGCGTGCGCGCCCTCGAACTGCACTTGGCGGTGGTTGCGAGTCGGCATGGCGCCGGCCTCGTTAATGACGTTCATGAGCACCTGGGTGCCGAACGACGGCAGGCCGGCGCCTGTGACGGCGTTCTCCTGTAGAACCTTCTTGCCGGCGGCTGTCGCCTTCAGGAACTCGTGGCCGTCCTTGACCTTGACGCCGCCGGTGCCGCGCACTGCGACGGCCTTGATGTTCTTAGAGCCCATGACGGCGCCGACGCCGGAGCGGCCGGCGGCACGATGAAGGTCGTTGACGATGCAGGAGTAGAGGACCTGTTTCTCGCCCGCGACGCCGATCGCGGAGATGTGCATCATGGGATCCTGGTGCTTCTTCTTAATCCACTCGTCCGTGTGCCAGACGCTGGTGCCCCAGATCTCGGCGGCGTCGTGGATGGTACACGTGTCGTCGACCACCGTGATGTAGACGGGCTTCGGCGCCTTGCCCTCGAAGATGATCATGTCCCAGCCGGCGAACTTCAGCTCGGCGCCGAAGTAGCCGCCGGAATTCGAGCAGGCGATGGCGTTCGTCAGTGCGCCCTTGGTGATCACCGAGTAGCGACCGCCGGTCGAGGCCGCGGTGCCGGTCAGCGGTCCGGTGGCGAAGATCAGCTTGTTGCCGGGCCCGAGCGGATCGGTCTTGGGATCGATCTCCTCTACCAAGTACTTCGTGGCGAGGCCGCGCTGGCCAAGATACTTCTGCGCCCAGTCCATGTTGAGCGGCTCGGACTTCACCGTGCCGTTCGAGAGGTTCACCCGCAGGATCTTGCGTGCCCAACCCATCGGTTTCTCCCTTGGTGCTTTATCGTTGGTCCGGCGGCTCGGCCGGTCACGGATCTTGATTGACGAGCGTACGGCGCGTTCGGATCAGGCCTTGGCCGCCGGCGTATTCGGGCCCTGATGAGTTGCGGCGTGTGCGGCCTGGGTGGCCCATACCTTCATCTTGTCGAAGCCGGTCTGCTCGACGTCCTGGAAGGTAATGGCACCGGTCGGGCAGGCGTCGGCGCAGGCCGGGTTGCCCTGGCAGAGATCGCATTTGGCGACTTTGTGGGTCGCCGCGTTGTAGTTGATGGTGCCAAACGGGCAGGCAATGGTGCAAACCTTGCAGCCGACGCAAAGGTTCTCATGCACGATCTTGACGCCAGAGGCGCGGTCGGTGGTGATGGCGTTGACGGGGCAAGCCTGCTGGCACCAGGCCTCGGCGCACTGGGTGCAGGTGTAGGGGACGAAGCGTGCTTCGGTATGGAAGTCGAACACGCGGATGCGCGACTTCGAGACGTTGAACACGCCCTCGTTCTCGAAGCTGCAGGCCATCTCGCACTGCTTGCATCCGGTGCATTTGCCGGGATCGATCACCAAGGCCTTCAGCATGGTCCCTCCGCTTCTCTGGAGCGCTCTGCGGCGCCTCGATCCAGGTTCGGCGCGTCGCCGTTCCTTCTCAACTGTACTAAGGTACAAGACCGCACTATTTCTGTCTCGTTCCAAAATAAATCCGGGGCTCCGGCCGGGGCGGACAAGCTGTATCCGCTCGGATATAGGACGATATGCTGAACGTGGAGCCGTCAATACTTGCGTTCTCGTTTGTCGTTGCTTCCGTCGTGCATCGGCAGAACAGCAGAGCTGTTCCCGCGGTTGACTAGCTCTAAGTCTACCTGCACTGTTGCTGCGAAGCCATTGAAGTGGAGCGGATCGCGTGGCGGCCACCCCAGGACCGTTCGGCGAGGCCTTCCGCCTCATCGCAGGCCTCGAGCCGGATCTCGTCGAGATCGTCTTACTCTCGCTTCAGGTGACTGTGACGGCCGTGGCATTGTCGGCGGCGGCCGGGTTGCCGCTCGGAGCCACGCTCGCAGTCGCCCGCTTTCCAGGCCGGGGTGCCGCCGTCACGCTCGTCAACTCGCTCATGGGCTTGCCCCCGGTCGTCGTCGGTTTAGGCGTCTACCTCATGCTGTCGAGCTCGGGCCCACTGGGGCCGCTTCAGCTCCTCTACACTCCTGTGGCCATGATCATCGCGCAGACGATCCTCGTCGTGCCCATCGTCGCCGCGCTGACGCGACAGACGGTCGAGGATCTCGACGCCGAGATCGGAGACCAGCTTACACTTTTCGGCCTCGGACCGCTGGCTCGTGGGGCAACACTTCTTTGGGAAGGCCGGATGAGCCTCGTGACGGCGTTGCTCGCGGGTTTCGGACGGGCCATCGCCGAGGTCGGTGCCGTGATCATCGTCGGCGGCAACATCAACCATGTAACGCGCACGATGACGACTGCGATCGCGCTCGAGACGTCGAAGGGCGATCTCGCGCTGGCGATGGGGCTCGGCATCATCCTTCTTGCGATGGCGATTGCGATCAATGCTGCGGTCGTCGCGTTGGGACGGCCCTCGAGCGCGGAGCGCCGGACATGACCGGCAAGGATCCTGCTCAAGGCTCCGGCGCGCCCGTGCTGCCCATTCGCGGCGAAGGGCTGGTCGTCGAGCGCGGAGGCGCAAGGCTCATCGACGGCATCGACATCAAGATCGGACTCGCCCACGGCGTCAGTGTCATCCTCGGACCCAATGGTGCGGGCAAGAGCTTGCTCCTGCGTCTTCTCGCCAATCTCGTTCAGCCTGATCGGGGGCGCGTGACCTGGGCCGGAGTGGCAGCGGACCGCGCGCGTGCGACCCGTGTCGGGTTCGTCTTGCAGCGGCCGGCCATGCTGCGCCGCTCTGTGCTGGCCAACATAGCCTTCGCACTCGCGGCCGGCGGTATTCGAGGCGCGGAGCAGCAGCGGCTGGCACGAAAGGCAATTGAGACGGCGAATCTCGGGCATCTGGCCGAGCGTGCGGCGTGCGCGCTGTCGGGAGGCGAACAGCAGCGTGTGGCGCTCGCCCGTGCGCTCGCGCCGTCGCCCGAGGTGCTGCTGCTCGATGAGCCGTCCGCCAATCTCGATCCGGCATCGGTCGCCGCTCTCGAGGCGATGATCCTGCGCGCGGCCGGAACGACACCGGTGGTGCTCGTCACACACGATCTCGCGCAGGCGCGCCGGGTGGCGAACCGCGTCCTCTTCATGCACAAGGGGCGCATCCTCGAGCGCACGGGGCGCGAGCTGTTTTTCGACAAGCCGCAGACTCCCGAAGCCGAAGCCTTCCTTCGCGGCGAGATCGTTCTATGAGCAAAGCGCAGGCATGCGTCGACAGCGTCGTCGAAAGCGGCCACAAGACCGGAGACAGGACATGTTCAATAGATCGCTATTAGACGGCCGGCGGACAGCAACTAAGCCCGCGATGGTCGCTCTGGCGGTGCTCGGCTCGCTCTGTCTCCTACTTTCCGGGATGCGCCAGGCCAGTGCCGGTGAACGGTTCATCATCGTGCAGTCGACGACATCGACGGAGAGCTCGGGACTTTTTGGCTATCTCCTTCCGCTCTTTACCGCCAGAACGGGGATCGAGGTGCGCGTTGTGGCCGTCGGTACCGGGCAGGCGATCAAGAATGCTGCCAACGGTGACGGGGATGTGCTGCTCGTCCATGACAAGGTCTCAGAGGAGACGTTCGTCGCCGACGGTGACGGCGTGTCGCGTCACGACGTGATGTACAACGACTTCGTGATTATCGGGCCGTCTGCCGATTCCGTCGGCATCGGCGGCAGCAAGGACGCTGTCGAAGGCTTGAAGCGTATCGCGACCGCCGCGGCGCCCTTCGTCTCGCGCGGCGACGACAGCGGAACCCACAAGGCAGAGCTCAGGCTCTGGAAGGAAGCCGGCATCGATGTGACTGCGGCTTCGGGCACCTGGTATCGCGAGGCCGGCCAGGGCATGGGCGCAACCCTCAACATGGCGGCGAGCCTGGGGGCCTACGCATTGTCGGACCGGGCGTCATGGTCTGCGTTCAAGAACAAGGGCAGCTCGAAGCTGCTCGTCGAGGGTGACCGGCGGCTCTTCAATCAGTACGGCATTATTCTCGTCAATCCGGCAAGGCATCCAAATGTAAAGTCCGCGGACGGCCAGGCCTTCATCGACTGGATGCTGTCGGGCGAGGGCCAAGCTGCAATCGCCAGCTTCGCAATCGACGGCCAGCAGCAATTCTTCCCAAACGCAGGACGGTAACGATCGGCAGCACCGTTTCGCTGCGACGCGCCGGCGCTCGTGACGACGGCGCGCATTGAGCGGGCACGCTCGTCGGTGCCGAAGCGGCAGGGCTGGCTGGCCGTGGGCGGCAACCCGCAACATCACGTTCGTCCGGCTGGGGCGCGTCCGTCTTCCTCGCGCCGTCGTGTCTACGACGGCAACGGTGTCGCTTGCGCAAGTACCTCGGGAGTAACGTCGCCCGCTCTCACGCCCGGACGCGGCGGTGCAGGTGGTCGATCGACGTGTTGAGCGGGCTCAAGGCGAAAAACCCCTTCCAGTCGCGGATGATGAATCGGTGCCGACCCGGCTGCTCGACGAGCCCGCTTGCCTTGAATCCAGACACGATTCTGGACAACGTATCGGCGTTGAGACCGAGATAGTCGGCCATGCCGTTGCGCGAGAGCGGCACGTCGAATGCGACGCCCCGCCCATTCTGTCGACCCAGCCTCAGTGCAAACTCGGTCAGGAGCGAGGCCACGCGCTGCCCGGCGTCGAGCGTCGTAATCATGGCAATGTGCAATGCCATGCGGGCCTGCTGGTCGAGCAAGCTCGAGAGCGTGTACTCGACGAGCTGCCGGCCTTCGGGCAGGCTCGTGGTTCCGCTGAAGCGTAGCACCTCGGCCTGGGTGGCGGCGACGGCGGCGCAGGCAGCGGCCTGTGGCAAAGCGGCGAGCGGCAGGGCGTCGCCCGCGTAATGGAGGGCGAGCACGGCGCTACGCAGTCCAGGCCACAGGGCCTCGGAGACAAACACGCCTTCCTTGACGATGAAGGTGGTGTCCGATGCCTCGGCCGGACGGACCAGCTTCTGCCCCGATCTGAGGCGAACGGCCGTTCCCAATGTCTCTAATGTCGCGAGGGCTGCGCTTCGGTCGGCGTCAGCGCCCTCTCCAGGGCGAGGCAGCACATCGATAAGCTGTCCCGCCCGGCTCGCAGTGCGTTTCACGAAACCACCTGCTCCCGCTCACGTGCATCTAGGTTGAAAGTGTCGTCCCAGCGGTTGCTCATGACGTTGACCGTCATCAATATTTCGGGGTCCTGCGGCGATCTGGCTTGTTCAAAAATCCGGCATTTCGCGCGCCGTCGGCGGGCGGCGCCGGAGCTCGAACACGAGTTCCAAATGGTCTGCGGATACGGTCGCGGAGGCGCTGAAATTGCAGGCCCGCAGACGTGCGGCACGTCCCGATGCGACGCTTGGAGTTGATGCAAGTCAAATGAAGTCAGTTTGCGGCTACGTACGGTCGTGTCCACATAACGTGCCATGACCGCGCACACGGCCTAATCGCCTACAGGACGCCATGTCGAACGATTCCGTCACGCCCGACCTCATCAAGCGCTACTCGGCTCCGGTGCCTCGCTACACGAGCTATCCGACGGCGCCGCACTTCTCCGGAACGGTCGACGCGGACGTATTCCGCCGCTGGCTCGGCGAGCTCAAGGCGGGCTCGAAGCTGTCGCTCTACGCTCACATCCCGTTCTGTCACGCGCTGTGCTGGTACTGCGGCTGCTCGACCAAGGCGACCAGCCGCGCCGAGCCGACCAAAGGCTATCTTCCGGCGCTGCTCAAGGAGATCGAACACGTCTCGGGGCTCGTTACGCGCAACCACGAGGTCACGCACATCCACTGGGGTGGTGGCTCGCCGAACATCCTTTCGGAGGAGAGCATCACCGAGCTGGCGGGCGCCATGCGGCGCCACTACAACATCGGGAAGTCCTGCGACTTCGCGGTCGAGGTCGACCCAAGGAACCTCACCGAGGAGCAGGTGGACGCCTTCGCGAGGTCAGGTGTTACCCGTGTCTCGGTCGGCGTGCAGGACTTCGATCCCAAGGTGCAGGAGGCGATCAACCGCTTCCAGCCGTTCGAGATGACGAAGCGAGCCATCGAGCTGTTCCGTGCGCACGGCGTCAAGAGCGTCAACATGGACCTCGTTTACGGGTTGCCGCATCAGACACGGCAGTCGATCCAGCGCACGATGGAGCAGACGCTGTCGTTGCGGCCGGACCGCATCGCGGTGTTCGGCTATGCCCACCTTCCCTCGCGCTTCCGGCACCAGCGCCTCATTTCCGACGATGCGCTTCCTGGTGCCGTCGAGCGCTATGCGCAGTCGCAGCGGCTTGCGCGCATCCTTACCGGAGCCGGCTATGTTCGCGTCGGGCTCGACCACTACGCAATTCCCGGCGATACGCTCGCCTCAGGGAATGTTGCCCGCAACTTCCAGGGCTATACCTCTGACACCGCGGAGGCGCTGATCGGCTTCGGTGCTTCGGCGATCAGCAAGCTGCCGCAGGGCTACGCTCAGAACACCGTGCCGACACCCGATTACCAGGAGCGCATCGATAGGATCGGGCTCGCGACCGTGCGTGGTCTCGAGCTCACCGACGACGACCGAATGCGCGCCGACGTCATCGAGCGGCTGATGTGCGATTTCACCTTCTCGCGGTCGGCGGTGAGCGGCGCCTACGGCGCGGCAGCGGAACCGGTGCTGACCGAAGCCGAGCATCTGATCGAAGCAGATCACGACGGTTTCATCGAGCGTACTGCCGACGGGTTCGTCGTACGCGAGCGCGGCCGGCCGTTCATCCGCACCATCTGCGCCTGTTTCGACGCGTACCTCGGAGAGAGCAAGGCGCAGCACGCGATCGCCGTTTAGCGAGCCGAGCAGCGCTTAGGGAACGGCCGCAGGCGTCAGGCCGACCATGCGAGGCCACTCGTCAAGGCTGGACGTTGTCCGGCTGCTCACGCCGACCGCCGCAAGATGGCCTGCAGCACGTTCCTGACGCCAATGGCGCCGACAAAGCGGTCCTGGTCGTCGAAGAGGGCGACCGGCGCCGTGCCGGACTTGTGCATGGCGAGGATCACGGTCTTGAGCGAGGTGCCGGGCCGTGCCCAGTAGACCGGGCATGTTCCCTCGGGGATCGGTTTCTCGACCTCGGACACGCACACCCACTCGGCTTTACGCCCGTTGCTCACCGCCTCCACGACCTGACCGCTGGCGTCGAGCTTGAACCGCGTGGTCTTTCTGAGGTCGAGCCAAAGCCAACCGTCGTCCGTCCGCTCGAGGTCGTGAATGTTCCGCATCACGTTCCACGCTGTCAGGACCGACAGCGGGTTCACGTTGGCGATGAAATCTCGCACGTACTCGTTGGCAGGCTTCAAGACGATGTCCTCGGGAATTCCCGACTGTACGATGCGCCCGCCCTCCATGATGGTGATGCGGTGGCCGATCTTGAGCGCCTCCTCGAGGTCGTGGCTGACGAACAGGATCGTCTTCTTGATCTTCTGCTGCAGCAGCAGAAGCTCATCCTGAAGCTTGGTGCGGATCAAAGGATCGAGCGCCGAGAACGGCTCGTCCATGAGAAGAATCGGTGCGTCGGTGGCGAATGCGCGCGCAAGTCCTACGCGCTGCTGCATGCCGCCCGAGAGCTCATGCACGTACTTTCCTGCCCACTGGTCGAGGCCGACGAGCTCGAGCTGCCGGTCGACGCGCTCCTTGAGCTCTTTCTCCGACACGCCAGCGAGCTCGAGGCCGAAGCCCGCGTTCTCCCGCACCGTGCGCCAGGGCAGAAGCGCGAACTGCTGGAACACCATGGCGACTTGCTTCTGGCGGATGTGGCGCAGCGTTTCCGCGTCGCAGCTGACGACATCGACCATGTGGTCGCCGTCTCTCACCAGCACCTTGCCGCGCACGACCTTGTTGAGCCCGTTGACGGCGCGGAGCAGTGTCGACTGTCCGGAGCCCGAGAGCCCCATCAGAACCGAGATTTCTCCCTCGTTGACCGTCAGGTTGGCGCCCGTCGCGCCGAGCACGGCGCCGGTCTTGGACAGGATGTCGGCGCGGTTGGCGCCTTCGTCCGCCATTCTGAGAGCAGTGGAGATCTCCTTGCCGAAGATGATGCTGACATCTTTGAAATCGACCGCGACCGTCATTTCTGCGCTCCCGACTTAACCGCAAGCGCCCGGTCGAGAATGATGGCCAGGATGACGAGCGCGAGGCCCGCCTCGATGCCGAGCGGAATGTTGCGGTTGGCGAGGGCCTTGTTGACGGGATTTCCGAGGCTCGGGGCGCCGATCAGAGTCGCGATCACGACCATCGACAGCGACAGCATGATGCACTGAGTGAGGCCAGCCATGATCGACGGCATCGCCGCCGGCAGCTCCACCTTCCAGAGGAGCTGGCGCCTCGTGGCGCCGAAGCTTTCGCCGGCCTCGATCATCGGCTTGGGGATCGACGTGATGCCGAGGTAGGTCATGCGCACCGGCGCCGGCATGGCGAAGATGATGGTGACGATGAGTGCCGGCGCCGCCCCGAGGCCGAACAGGATCAGGACCGGGATCAGGTAGACGAAGGTCGGCATCGTCTGCATCAGATCGAGCGTCGGCTGCATTACGCGCCAGACGTTCGGCTTGTGCGCCGCCCAGATGCCGAGCGGCACGCCGAGGGCCATCGACAGCGCGGTCGCGTAAACGACGAGCACGAGGGTCTGGACGGTTTCCTTCCAGAGCCCCTGGTTGAGGATAAAGAGGAGCCCGACGAGCACTCCGATCGCGAGGGATTTCGAGCGCTGCATCCAATAGGCAAAGCCGGCCACGGCAAGGGCCAGGACGAGTGGAGGCACCTGAAGGAGGAGCGACGAGGTGCCGTCGACCGTGAATTTCAGCGCCTCGGAGATGGCGTCGAACAGCCATTCGAAATTCGTGGTGACGAAATCGATGACGGCCTTGCCCCACTGTCCGACCGGAATCTTCCAGCTCGAGATCAGCTGCGAAATCGGATCCATCCGTGTCTCCCGGGGGCACGCTCTGTCCTGGTGTCCGACCTCCGGGGTCCGGCACCGTAGCACCGCCGGTCCGAGCAGCGATGTCAGACCCCGAGGGCCGGACACCGATGCGTCGGTACCGGAGGCGCTCGCTTTACTTCATCTACTTCATCGCTGCGGCGACGGCGGCGGCGCCGTCCTTGCCGTCGAAGGTCTTGACCCCGGCGAGCCAGGGCTTCCAGGCGTCGGGGTGCGCCTTGAGCCAATCCTTGGCCACCGCCTTCGGATCGGCCTGGCTCGACAGAACCGGGTCCATCATCGCGCCTTCCATCTCGAGGTTGAACTTGAGGTTCTTGAGGAGCTGGCCGACGTTCGGGCACTCGCTGGTGTAGCCGGCGCGCACGTTGGTGAGCACGGTTGCAGCACCGAAGCCCGAGTCACCCATACCGTCGAGGTAGAAGATCTTCATCGCGCCCATGACCGGATGCGGTGTCCAGCCGAGGAAGATGATCCACTCGTTCTTCTTCATGGCCTTCTCGGCCTGGGTCAGCATGCCCGCTTCCGAGCTCTCCACGAGCTCGAAGCCCTGAAGATTGTTCTCCGGCTTGGCGATCATCTCCGAGATGATACGGTTACCGTCGTTGCCGGCCTCGATGCCGTAGATCTTGCCCCCGAACTTGTCCTTGTTCTTGCCGAGGTCGGCGAGGCTCTTGACGCCGGCGTCAGCGACGTACTGCGGCACCACGAGGCCGTAACCGGCGTTCTCGAGGTTGGTGCCGAGCTGCTCGACCGACTTGTCGTCCAGGTAGGCCTTGATGTCGGTGGTCATGCTCGGCATCCAATTACCGAGGAACACGTCGATGTCCTTGGTCTTCAGGGACGCGTAGGTGACCGGGACCGTGAGCGTCGTAACCTCCGGCTCGTAGCCGAGCGCGTCGAGAATGTTGGTTGCTACGCCTGTCGTGACCTGGATGTCCGTCCAGCCGACGTCGGCGAAGCGGACCTTCTTGCACGAGGCTTCCTCCGCGGCCGCGGAGGTCGCGGCCATGCCGAGCGCGAGTGCAATACCTAGAAGCTTGCGTTTCATACTTTCCTTCCCTTCGAGGAAACTGGCGCCATGACGGCTCCGACTGCTGCACGGGACGTCCCTGTCCCGCCACTCCGGCACCGCGTGCCCGTTTCTATCTTATGCGGTCCCTGTGCGGCAAAATAGCTGGTGAGCTTCGTTGCTGTGAAATAATTGCGACGCGATCCGGCGCGGATACGCCGGAGGCGTCAAAGCTATCTCGCAGATGCGAAGAAAGATTGCCGCGATGTCGAGCAGCGGGCGCACAAGTCCTGGGCAGCAGACCGCGCCGGCCGGGGGTGATCTCAATCAGGCTGTGGAGACAATGTCGCTGGATACTGCCTCGCCAGCGCCAGACGGCGCGCCGCGCTGGCGCTCGCTGCGGGGCGATCGGCCGTAGAGCGAGCGATAGGTCTTCGAGAAGTGCCCGACTGACTGGAAGCCGCAGGCGACGGCGATCTGGGTGATGGACAGGCTCGACTGGGTCAGCATCGCGCGCGCACGCTGTAGCCTCAAGCGCAAGTAGTATTTGGTCGGCGTCGTTCCCAGCGTCTCGTGGAACATGCGCTGCACCTGGCGCAGAGACAGACCCGCGAGCTCGGCCAGCTCGACCGCAGACAGCGGCTCCTCGAAGTTCGCTTCCATCAGCTCGGCGACCTTCTTAAGCGTGGCATGGCTGGAGCCGATGCGGGCCGCGATCGGAATGTACTGCCGGTCGTCGCTGTCGCGCACACGCTCGAGGATGAACTGGTTCGAGATTTCGGCAACGAGCGTGTTGCCGAAGCGGGCTCGCACGATCGCCAGCATGAGATCGATCGGCGCGATGCCACCCGAGCAGGTGATGCGGTCGCGGTCGATGACGAACAGCTCCTCCATGAACTCGACGCGCTGATGCTGCTCCTTGAGGCCGGCCATATTCTCCCAGTGGATGGTGCAGTGGTAGCCGTCGAGAAGCCCCGCCTCGACCAGGGCATAGGTGCCGGTGCATAGGCCGCCGAGGCATATGCCGTCACGCGACATGCGGCGAAGGAGGCTGGTCACTCGCTCATCGACGAACCGGGTCACGTTGGTGCCGCCGCAAACGAACACGAGATCGGGGCGTCCCGCGGCTTCGTACTTGACGGCCTCGAGGGGCGCGATGCCGGAGCTCGACGGTACCGGCCGGCCGTCGGGGCTGATGACGGACCATTGGTAATACGGCTTTCCGAGCAAATAGTTGGCCATCCGCATCACCTCGATGGCGCTGGTGAACGCCATCAGCGTGAACTCGGGGAGGGTCAAAAAGCCGACCTTGCGGATGGATGTAATATCTTTCGACACGGGTAAGGTTTCTCCCGTCCCGTTTCGCCCTGGACCTAGTCTCGGGCCACCTGAGCTCACCGCTCGGAAAACTTGTCTACACGCGACATCGCCGAACTCAAAATCAATTCGCGGCGCCGGTCGCCCGCAATGCGCAGCCGACCGGTGGTGATTATCTGTCGTGTCCGCAATCGTTCGTGTCGCAAACGAGCGAGATCGATACAGCCAATCGGCTTCAGATCGCGACCGGAGCGTCGCTGGCCGGACGACAGGAACATGGCGCCCACGGGTCGCCTCGAACCGGAGGGATGCACCGTTTTGACCGTTTGACAGCGGGGGTCGCTGGCCGTGCAGGTGCTCAAGAGCTATATCGACGGCCGCTACCAGGGCCTCTCCGGTGCCGAGACGTTCGACAACGTCAATCCTGCAACGGGCGAGGTGATCGCCAAGGTCGAGATCGCGCTCGAGCCTGTCGTCGAGGCAGCCATTGCCGCGGCGGAGAAGGGGCAACGTGCCTGGGCGGGTCTCTCGGGCGCCGAACGTGGCCGCATTCTGAACCGTGCCTCCCGTCTCCTGCGCGAGCGGAACCGCGAGCTCGCCGAGCTCGAGGTCAGGGACACTGGTAAGCCGATCCAGGAGGCCGAGGCGGTCGACGTCGCGAGCGGCGCCGACTGCTTCGAGTACTTCGCCGGGGTCGCGGGCTCGATCCGCGGCGAGCAGGTCGCACTCTCGAACGCCTTCGTCTATACGCGCCGCGAGCCCGTGGGCGTCTGCGTCGGCATCGGCTCCTGGAACTACCCGATCCAGATCGCCTGCTGGAAGGCGGCGCCCGCACTCGCCTGCGGCAACGCCATGATCTTCAAGACGTCGGAGCTGACGCCGACCACGCCGGCCAAGCTCGCTGAGATCCTGTCTGAGGCCGGCGTGCCGGATGGCGTGTTCAACGTCGTCCACGGCGACGCCCGTACCGGGCAGATGCTCACGACCGACCCGCGCATCGCCAAGGTCTCCCTCACGGGCTCGATCGGCACCGGGAAGAAGATACTCGCCGCTGCCGCCGCCACCATGAAGCGCACGACCATGGAGCTCTCCGGCAAGTCGGCCCTCGTCGTGTTCGCCGACGCCGACCTCAACCAAGCCGTGTCCGCGGCTATGCTCGGCAACTTCTATACCCAGGGCGAGGTATGCACGAACTGCACCCGTGTCTACGTCGAGGACACGATTCACGACGCCTTTCTCGACCTCCTGGTCAAGCGGACGAGCAAGCTTAGGATCGGTGACCCGCTCTCGCACGAGACCCAGGTCGGCGCGCTGATCTCACGCCCGCACATGGAGCGGGTGCTTTCCTACATCGAGGCCGGCAAGGCGGACGGCGCGAGGCTCGTGCTCGGTGGCGAGCGGGCGACGAGCGCCCCGCTCGACAAGGGGAATTTTGTCGAGCCGACGATCTTCGCAGGCTGCACGGACGACATGAGGATCGTGCGCGAGGAGATCTTCGGCCCGGTTCTTTCGCTGCTGACCTTCAAGAGCGAGGACGAGGTCGTCGTTCGTGCCAATGCCACCCGCTACGGTCTCGCTGCCGGCGTGTTCACGAAAGACCTCGCCCGCGCCCACCGCATCGCCGCCCGACTCGAGGCCGGGATCGTGTGGATCAACAACTACAACGTCACGCCGATCGAGATGCCGTTCGGCGGCATCAAGGAGAGTGGTCTGGGCCACGAGAACGGTCAGGCTGCCATCGAGCACTACACGCAGCTGAAGAGCGTCTACGTGGAGCTGGGCGATGTCCAATGCCCGTATGAGTAGGCGATCGCTCCCTCCCCTTCGTGGCGAGGGGAATACGGACTTTGGCCGATGACGTCCCGCCAAGAGTATGACTACATCATCGTCGGCGCCGGCTCGGCCGGGTGCGTGCTGGCGAGCAGGCTCTCCGAGGACAAGGACGTGCGCGTGCTCGTCCTCGAGGCGGGCCCGTCCGACTGGAGCATCTTTATCCACATGCCGTCGGCATTCGCCTACCCGCTCGCCGGCACGCGCTACAACTGGCACTACGAGAGCGAGCCCGAGCCCTACATGGACGGGCGCCGTCTGCATTGCCCGCGCGGCCGCGTCATCGGCGGCTCTTCGTCCATCAACGGGATGGTCTACGTCCGCGGCCACGCCTTCGACTACGATGGCTGGGCCAGGCGTCCCGGCCTAGAGGATTGGACCTATTTCCATTGCCTGCCCTATTTCAAGCGCACCGAGACCCGCATCAAGGGCGGTGACCGATACCGTGGCCAGGACGGCCCGCTGTTCGTCACCACCGGGGCCTGCAAAAATCCACTCTACAAGGCTTTCATCGAGGCCGGACGGCAGGCCGGCTACCCCATCACCGACGACATGAACGGGGAGCAGCAGGAGGGTCTCGGTCCCATGGACCGTACCACCTACAAGGGCTTTCGCTGGAGCGCATCGCAGGCCTACCTGCGCCCGGCCGAGCGCCGCCATGGCAATCTCGAGGTGCGTCCAAAGTCGCTCGTGACCCGCGTTCTCTTCGAAGGTCGCCGGGCAGTCGGCGTCGAATATGCCAAGAACGGCCATGTCGAAAAGGTGCGTGCCTCGCGCGAGGTCATTCTGTCGGGCGGTGCCATCAACTCGCCGCAGGTGCTGCAGCTCTCGGGTATCGGCAATGCCGACGAGCTCAAGGCGCTGGGCATTCCGGTGGTGCAGAACCTGCCGGGCGTCGGCGAGAATCTGCAGGATCACATCGAGTGCTACATCCAGTACGCCTGCAAACGCCCGATCACGCTCTACGGGGTCACCGGGCTCATCGCGAAGGCGAGAATCGGTGCCGAATGGCTGCTCTTGAGAAGCGGTCTCGGCGCCACCAACCACTTCGAGGCCGGTGGCTTCATCAGAAGCGAGGCGGGCGTGCTGCATCCCGACCTGCAGTATCACTTCCTGCCGATGGCCGTCTCCTACGACGGTGAGGCGGTGGCCGACGGCCATGGCTACCAGGTTCATCTCGGTCCCATGCGGCCGACCAGCAAAGGCTTCGTCAAGGCGATCTCGTCCGACCCGCGCCGCCATCCGCGAATCTTGTTCAACTACATGCAGACCGAGCAGGACCGGAAGGAGATGCGGAACGGTGTCCGGCTGACGCGCGAGATCATGAGCCAAAAGGCCTTCGACCCGTTCCGCGACCGCGAGCTGGCGCCTGGGCCCGAGGCAGAGACCGATGCCGAGATAGACGCCTTCGTGCGTGGCAAGGCGGAGAGCGCCTATCATCCGTCCTGCACCTGCCGCATGGGAAGCGACGACATGGCGGTAGTCGACGGGGCCGGCAGCGTGCATGGAGTCGAAGGCTTGCGCGTCGTCGATGCCTCTATCATGCCCGACGTCGTGAGCGGCAACCTCAACGTGCCGACGCTTATGATGGCCGAGAAACTCGCCGACGTGATCCGTGGCCGGGATCCGCTGCCGCCGGAGGCGGTGCCGGTGTGGGTTAATCCCGACTGGAAGACCTCGCAGCGGTGATGTCGCGCGGGCCCTGGGTATCCGACTTCTCCCTGTTGATGACGCACCTCGTCAATGAAAATCCCTTGAGCCGGGCAGGATGCGCACGTTGCGAGGATGGCGGACGCGGGGGTGCTGGGGGTTGAGGAACTCGTCGGCAGGGGCGGGTGCGATGGTCGCCGTGTGCGTGTCGGAAAGGCGGCGGAGCTCGGCCGAGCGGTCGATGATGCGCCCGGCCATCAAGTGGACGACGCCCTCGGGGCTTCTCTGGATGCGGCCCTCGACGACCATCAGGCGCGCACCCATGACCTCGCGGCGGAAGCGCTCGAACTGGCGTGCCCACAGGACGACGTTGACAATGCCGGTCTCGTCCTCGAGCGTCATGAAGATGGCATTGCCCTTGCCGGGACGCTGGCGCACCAGCACGACGCCTGCGGTCTTGACCCAGGCTCCGTCGGGACGGGCGGTGGCGTCGCGGCTCCTCAGAATGCGTTCGGGGTCGAAGACCTCGCGCAAGAACTCCATGGGGTGGCCCTTAAGCGAGAGGCGCGCGGTCTGGTAGTCGGCGGCGACGTGCTCGGGGAGCGGCATGTCGGGGAGATGGGCGTCTGGCTCGGGCGCCATGTCGGTCTCGCGGGCGGCGGCAAAGAGCGGAAGCGTCTCGGTGTCGGGCAGGCGGCGCACGGCCCACAGCGCATTGCGCCGGTCGAGGTCGATGGAGCGAAAGCAGTCGGCGTCGGCGAGGAGGCGGAGCGCTGCGAGCGGCAGGCGGGTGCGGGCGACGAAGCTGTCGAAGTCGGAGTAGCGGTTGCCGCGCCGGGCGGCGATTCTTTCCGCCCACTCCTCGCGCAGGCCGTCCATCTGGCGAAAGCCGAGCCTGACCGCGGTGTGGCCCCGCTCGTCGCGGCAGAGCGTGTTGTTCCAGTAGCTCGAATTGACGTCGATCTCGTAGATGGCGACGCCGTGCTCGCGGGCGTCGCGCACGATCTGGGCCGGGGCGTAGAAGCCCATGGGCTGGGAATTCAGGAGCGCTGCGCAGAAGGCGGCCGGGTGGCGGCACTTGATGAACGACGACACGTAGACGAGGCGGGCGAAGGAGGCGGCGTGACTTTCCGGGAAGCCGTACTCGCCGAAGCCCTTGATCTGCTCGAAGCAGCGCTCGGCGAAGCTTCGCTCGTAGCCGCGCTTCACCATGCGCTCGATCAGCATGGACTCGAACCTCATGATGGTGCCGGTACTGCGGAAGGTGGCCATGGCGCGACGGAGCTGGTTCGCCTCGGCGCCGGTGAACTCGGCGGCGACCATGGCGAGGCTCATGGCCTGCTCCTGGAAGAGGGGCACGCCGAGGGTGCGCCACAGCACGTGTTGCAGCTCGTCGGGGTCATAAGGCGGCGCGGGCGAGGGGAAGGTAACGCTCTCGAGGCCGTTCCTGCGGCGGAGATAAGGATGCACCATGTCGCCCTGGATCGGCCCGGGGCGCACGATCGCGACCTGGATCACGAGGTCGTAGAACTCCTTGGGTTTCATGCGCGGCAGCATGTTGATCTGCGCCCGGCTCTCGACCTGGAACACGCCGATCGAGTCGCCTTTTTGCAGCATGGCGTAAACGTCGGGCTCCTCCGACGGCACGGAGGCGAGATCGTAATCTGCGCCCTCGTGTGCGCGCATCAAGTCGAGCGCCTTCCTTATGCAGGTGAGCATGCCGAGCGCCAGCACGTCGACCTTCATGAGGCCGAGGATGTCGATGTCGTCTTTGTCCCATTCGATGAAAGTGCGGTCGTCCATGGCGGCGTTGCCGATCGGCACGATGCCGTCGAGGCGCCCGCGGGTCAGCACGAAGCCGCCGGTATGCTGGGAAAGATGGCGCGGGAAGTTCAGGATACGGGTGGCAAGGCCGATGGCGCGGCGGATGACGGGGTTCTCGGGATCGACACCGGCCTGCTGCAGCTGGACCTCAGTGATGGACGAGCCCCAGCTACCCCACACGGTGCCGGCGATGCGCCCTGTGATGTCCTCGCTGAGCCCCAAGGCCTTGCCGACGTCGCGGATGGCGCTGCGGGGCCGGTAGCGGATGACGGTCGCGACGATGCCGGCGCGCTCGCGGCCATAGCGCTCATAGATGTACTGGATGACCTCCTCGCGACGCTCGTGCTCGAAGTCGACGTCGATGTCGGGCGGCTCGCGGCGCTCGCTCGAGATGAAGCGGGCGAAGAGCAGATTGTGGTGGGCAGGGTCGACGGCGGTGATGCCGAGCACGAAGCAGACGGCGGAGTTGGCGGCCGAGCCGCGGCCCTGGCAGAGGATGCCCCGGCTTTCGGCGAAAAGCACGATGTCGAATACGGTGAGGAAGTAGGGTGCGTAGGCGAGCTCGGCGATGAGGGCGAGCTCGTCGGTGACGAGCTTTCTGACCTTGTCCGGGATGTTGCCGTGGTAGCGAACGCGCGCGCGTTGCCAGGTCAAGTGCTCGAGCCAGCTCTGTGGGGTCCAGCCTGCCGGCACCGGCTCGTCCGGGTACTCGTAGCGGAGGTCGGCGAGGGAGAACGATATGCGGGCGAGGATGTCCTGAGTGGCTGCGATGGCTTTGGGTGTGTCGCGAAAGAGGCGGGCCATGTCGGCGGCCGATTTCAGGTGGCGCTCGGCGTTGCGCTCGAGGCGGCGTCCGGCGGTGTCGATGGTGAGCCCTTCGCGAATGCAGGTCATGATGTCCTGCACCGGGCGCTGATCCGGCGTGTGGTAGAGCACGTCGTTGGTCGCGACGAGGGGTACGCGCGCTCTTTCCGCGATGGCCTGCAAAGCGGCGAGGCGGCGGCGGTCGTCGCCCTCAAGATGCATGCTAGCGCCGATCCATACCCGGTCCGACGAGGCGGCGGCGAGGCGCGTGACGAGGCTTTCGATGCCGTCGAGGCGGCGGGGCGGCAGGACGATCAGGAGAAGCTCCGTGGTATCGGCGAGGAGGTCGTCGAGGCGGATATGGCAGTCGCCTTTCGGCGCGCGGCGCTTGCCGAGGGTGATCAAGCGGCAGAGACGCTCCCAGCCGCTGCGGGCCGCAGGATAGACGACGATGTCGGGCGTGCCGTCGTCGAAGGCGAGGCGGGCGCCGGAGACGAGCCTGAAGGTGCGGGCCAGGCGCTGGGCCTCGGCCGAGATGGCGGCCCATTGCTCGGCGTTGGGCGGCTCGATCCAGGCGTGCTCTCCGGGGCCCGAGCCATCCCTGACCTTTTGTGGTGCGGGGAGGCCATCGCGCTTCAAGTCCTCGAGGGCACCGTAGGCGCGCACGACGCCGGCGACCGAATTCAGGTCGGCAATGCCGATGCCGGAATGCCCTATGAGCACTGCGCGCGCGACCAAGTCCTCCGGATGCGAGGCGCCGCGCAGAAACGAGAAGTTGGTCGCGGTTACCAGCTCGGCGTAGCGGGTCATGCGAATACCCCGTGCAGGAACCAGCTGAGGCGCGAGGAAGCTGGGCCGCTGTCGGGGGCGGCGCGGAAGAGCCAGAAACGGCGGCCTTCGGAGGTCTCGACGCGATAGTAGTCGCGGGCGCCGTGTCCCGAGCTCTCGTCCCACCAAGGGCCGGCGATGCGCTCAGGGCCTTCGGCGACGAGGATGTCATGCACGACGCGGCGCCAATGGAAGCGCACGGGACCGCTGTCGCTCGCCGTGGTCTCGACGTCGATCAGGTGCGGCGGGGCGAAGAGCGAGAGCGGGCGCACGGGCGCACGGCCGGGCTCGGGTGCCGTCCATATTTTTCCGCGCAGTGTCGCTTGTCTGCGCGCGGCCGCCCCCCCAATCCCGCGCGGAGGGTCGCTCGCCAGCACGGTCAGCTGGACGTGCTCGGGAAGATGCGTGTCGATTGGCTCGAGCCGCGTGACGTGCTCGCTTCCGAAGCGCGCGGCGAGGCGGTCGATCAGGGCATTGAGCTCGCGGCGGCTGTTGTCCTGCGCCTCGAAGCTTGCCTCTCCGCCGAGGAACGGCTCGGCGTGGAGGACGTGGAAGCGGATGAGGTCGAAGCCGAAGCCGGGGTCAAGAGGATCGGCGATGGCGTCGAGGCGTTCCGCGTAGAGGCGCAGGATCAGCGCGGGGTCGCGTGCGGGCTCGCTCGTCTCGACGCGAATGCGGCGCACGAGGCCGTCGGTGCGGAAGAAGGCGGTCTCGAACGCGCGGCCGCCCTCGCCAGCTTGCTCCATATCGTGCCGGGCGCGCTCGGCGAGCGATCTCATGGCCTCGTTTATCGCCTCCGTGCTCGCGAGCGGCTCCGGGCAACGGTGGTCCCAGACGTAGGCGGGGAGCGGCCGCTCGGCGGAAATGCGCCGGTCCTCCTCGCCCAGGACGCGGGCGAGCTTCGTCGTGAAGGCAGCCGTGAAGCGGGCGGTGAACAGGATCGACGGCCGGTCCGCCACATCGGCGATGGTGCGGAGGCCGGCGCGGCGGAGTGCGGTGGCGTCCTCGGGAGCGCATTCGAGGGCGGCGACGGGGAGTTGCCGTACGGCGCGGTCGTCGTCAGCGATGATCTCGATTGTGCGGCCGAAGCGGGCCAGCGCGCGGGCCATGTCGGGGGTTGGCGCGATGGCGACATGCGCACGGGAGACGCCGGCGCGGGTGAGGCTCGCGCGGAGCCTCGCGGCAAGGCCCGCCTCGCCGCCGAAGAGGTGGGCGCAGCCGGTGATGTCGAGATCGATCCCGTCGGGCGGGGCCATGGCGACGGAAGGCGAGAAGGCGGCGGTGAGGTGTGCGAGGCGGGCGAGGAGAAGAGCGTCGGCGCTGGCGTCGTGGGCGACGGCCTCGAGCTCGGGCACGCGGGCGCGGGCGTCGGCGAGCGTCATGCCGGGACGGAGGCCGATGGCCGCTGCCGCAGAGTCGCCATGCACGATGCGGGCGGCGCTCTTCACGCGCTCGAAGAATACGAGGGGGCAGTGTCCATCATCCCGGACGGCACGAGGACCTGCACTTGCCGTATGCCGATCCGGAATCCAGCGTGAAGCTCGTGCGGATGCGCGGGCTGCAGGTTTCTGGCCGTTCTGCACACGAGCTTCGTGCTGGGTCTTGGCTCTCGATCGACCCTCGGCTGCGCTCGGCCGGGATGATGGAGGTACAACAGAATCGGCACGACCAGCCGCGTCATTGTTTGCGCCTGCCGCACGGCGGGCCCGGCTAAGCCGCCAGGCGTCGGCGGCCAGGAAGGGCAGCCAGAGACAGAGGTAGCGCCTCCTCGAAGATACGCCGGTCACGGTTCCACTCCACTTCTCTATCGAGGCCGGCGATGCCGGCGCGGCGTTTCAAAAGCGTGACGTCGAAGCACGGGCGGCCGGGGCCAAGTCTCACTGCCCTTTCTCTCGTGACGTGTCGGTCAGGGGCTTCCTCCCTCGGATCTTGAGCTCCTCCCCTCCCTAACCCTCCCCCGCCAGGGGCGAGTGAGCTGAAGCCCGTGAGTGTGCGCGAGGCGGCGGCGGCGGCGCGCCAGCGGGTGCGGGCGGCGTTGGCACCAGGCGGCCCCGAGACACGCACGATGACGACCGTTGCGCCCGACGACTCGGCCGCGAGGGTGAGGCGGCGCGTGGCCGTGAGGTCGATGGTACGGCCGGTGTCCATGGTCTCGAGCACGACGGCGCCGACGGCGGGGCAGCGCGCGGCCTCGAGGGTGGCTCTCAGCGCATCGAGAGCGCGGCCGAGGGTGACGAGGGTGAGACGGTGAGGATCGAGGCCGAGGTCGACGAGGCCCGGGGCATAAGCCGGGCCGGTCTCCGCGGCGGCGGCCCGCTCACGGACCCAGAGGAGAGGCAGCCAGCCACCGGCTGCCGGTTGCCGGGGCGTTGTGGGCGGCAGGAGGGTGGCAGGCGTCGAGACGGGAGACGTGAGCTGGGGAGGGGGTTGGCTCGCGGCGCAAAGGGCGATGGCGAGAGCGAAGGCGATGGCCGGGACGCTTTCGCCGGGAGCGGCCACGACCTCGTGGAGCGCCGCTCGCTCGAGGCCGCCGCCGACAAGGCCGTCGAGCCCGGGTCCGAGAGAAAAGACGTTTTTCGCCCGTGGGCTGGCGTTCGCTTCCTGACGAAGCCCGGGGACAAGCCCGACGTTCAACTCCTTGGTCACGGCAGCGCGCTCTGATATGTATGTTCTTGTTATGTTCTTATCATGGGCGGGCGGAACCAGTCAAGGATGGATGGGCAGGGTGCAGGTTGCGCAGCAGCGCAATGCGCGCTCACCCGATTACTGGAACGGTACACGACAGCCATCTCAAATCGCACACCGCGGTGCCTCCGTCGCTAGCCCGCTACTTGACTAGCCAGCCAGCCAAGTATACTGTTGGTTATATGACCAACTAGAATGAGGCGCCTATGAGCATCGAGGGGACGACGACCGCGAGTGGGCTCCAGGATCAGCGCCGCGCAAGGGGCGAGGCGACGCGGCGCCTCCTCATCGAGAGCGCAATCGTGGTGATGGCCAGGCGTGGGCTCGAAGGCACCACGTTCGCGACCATTGCCGAGGAGTCGGGCCTGTCGCGCGGGCTCGTCACGTTCCATTTCAAGACCAAGGAGCAGCTCATTGCGGCGGCCCTCGAGCTTGCGGGGAGCATCTACGAAGCGAGCTGGGACCGACACATCCGGAAACCAGACCTGGCACCAGCAGTGAGACTCGCGACCGTCATCGCCCACGACGTGGCGTTCGTGCGCCGGCACCCGGCCATCCTCTCGCTCTGGTACACAACCTGGGGGGAAGCCCGCTCGCAGGAGATTTACCGCACCAACACGCGCGAAGCGGACAAAATCTACGTCGGCGAGCTGGCGCAGGCATTCGGCGCACTCGCGGGCGACCCCAAAGGCCGGGCTCGCGCCTCGCGGGCCAAGGCGCGGGCGCTCAATGCGATTGTGTTCGGTCTCTGGCTCGACAGCCACATCGATCCCGACAGCTTCAACGACAGCGAGGCGCTCGATGCGGCGGCGGCGGTTCTGAAGGCGCTCGTTCCCGAGTGGGACGGGGTGTTCCCGAAAATGCCGCTCGAGCGCGCGGCGTCATCTAAAATCTAGGCGTCAGGGCAGACCACTTTTTGGCAGTCTTCTTTTGCGGCGGGCACGAGTGCTCCGCCGGACGGTGAGGCATTATGCAAACGATCCGGAGCATCATTGCTCCAACGCCACGCCAGGTGTCGGCACCCGACGATCGTGCTGCGGCCGGCCGAACGCATGACAGGTTCCAGGCCGCCGTGCGCTCGCCGCGCGAAATCGAATGCCTCGAATGGCTGGCGCGCGGGCTGCAGGATGGCCAGATCGCGGCGCAGCTCCACTTGTCGCGGTCGACGGTGCGGCTGCATCTTGCCAATGCGCGACGCAAGCTCAACGCAAAGACCCGCGAGCAAGCGCTCGTTGCCGCGCTGTTGAAAGGGCTCATTGCGCCGTAGCGTCCGGATTCTCCAGCGCTGCACCGGCTGCACGAGGCAGGCCCGGGCACGATCGCGAGTCTGTCCTCAGTGTGCGAGAGGTCCAACTCGCCTCGACACGACTATGGCTCCGAGCTCATGAGCCCGCAGGCGCGTGCCCTTTCGACCGCGACGTCCGTTCAGAGCGTGTCGCAGAACGTGACGAACTTTGCGGTCGCAATGACACTAGGAACGGATGCCGACATAGCGCTTCGCGATCTCGGTGGCGACGGCGTAGCCAGCGACGACGCCGAGCATGGCTGCCAAGATGTGCCCTGGTATCGGAACCAGCCCGAAGATGCCCGACAAGCGGCCGAGGTAGGGCAACACGAGCGCGACGCCGCCGACAACGACGGTCGACCACAAGAGATAGGGGCTCGGGCGACTCTCCCAGGCGGGCAATCGGGTGCGCAGGATCAGGACCACCACCAGCTCGGTCAGCAGCGAGACGACGAACCAGGCGCTCTGGAACAAGGCCTCGCCGGCATGGAAGACGGCGTGGAGGAGGTAGAACGTCACGAGGTCGAAGGCGCTGCTGACAAGTCCGAACACGACCATGAAGCGCCGTACGTCGGCGATGCTCCAGCGCTGGGCGGTCTCGAGCTCCTCGCGATCGACATCGTCGGTCGAGATGGCGAGCGAGGGGAAATCGGAGAGGAAGTTGTTGAGCAGGATCTGCTTTGCGGCGAGCGGCAGGAACGGCAGCGCTACAGTCGCCGCTGCCATGCTGAGCATGTTGCCGAAGTTGGCGCTGACCGTGATCTTGATGTACTTCAGCGTGTTGGCGAATGTGCGCCGGCCGTCGATCACGCCGATGCGGAGCACGTCGAGATCGGGGCGGAGGAGCACGACGTCGGCGCTCTCGCGCGCCACGTCGACGGCCTGATCGACCGAGATGCCAACGTCAGCCGCCATCAAAGACGGAGCGTCGTTGATGCCGTCGCCCATGTAGCCGACTGCATGACCGCGCTTCTGCAGCGCGCGCACGATACGCTCCTTCTGCTGCGGGTCGATCTCCGCAAACACGTCGGTCCGCTCGGCAGCGTGCCAGAGCGCCTCGTCGCGCATACGGGCGATGTCATCACCGGTCAGCATGCGGGAGGGATCGAGCCCGATGGCGTCCCCTATGTGGGCGGCGGTATGTCGATTGTCGCCGCTCACGATCTTGATCGCGATCCCGAGCCTTTCGAGCGCGGCGACCGTCTCGACGATGCCCTCCTTCGGTGGGTCACGGAAGAGCAGAAAACCCCTCAGCGTCATCTCGCACTCGTCGTCGCGGGTGATGCTGCGGCGATCGGATAGCTTGCGGGTGGCTACGGCCAGGACGCGGTGCCCCTCCCTGGCCTTCGTCTCGCAGAAGCGGTCGATGGCGGCGCGGACGGTATCGCTGATCGGCTCCGCTCCACGCTCGTCCGTGACGGTGCTGCAGCATGCGATGACGTTCGGCACGGCGCCCTTGGTGACGAGGAGGGCTGCGGCTCCGTCTGCGGCAACGGCTATGGTGAGACGCTTGCGAATGAAGTCGTAAGGGATCTCGTCGAGCTTCGCCGCGTCATCAGTTGCGACGCCGGCTGCCTCTCCGGCGGCGACGATGGCGGAGTCGAGCGGGTTGGCGATTCCGGTCTCGAGCCTGGCGTTGAGAACGGCGAGGCGCATGACCACGTCGGAGGACTGCCCGCCGGGATCGCATGCGGCGGCGAGCTCGACGTCGCCTCTAGTCAGGGTGCCGGTTTTGTCGGTGCAAAGGATGTCCATCGCGCCGAGGTTCTCGATAGCCTCGAGGCGGCGGACGATGACGCCCCGGTCCGCGAGCTGGCGCGCGCCCTCCGAGAGCGTGACGCTGACGATAGCGGGCAGAAGCTCGGGCGAAAGGCCGACGGCGAGCGCCACGGCGAAGAGCAGGCTGTCGATGGCCGGGCGGTCGGCCATGACGTTTACGGTCAGCACGAAGAGCGCCATCACGATCATCACGCGGGAGAGCATGATGCCGAACTGGCGGAGGCCGCGGGCGAAGTCCGTCTCCGGATCGTCCTCGGCAAGGCGGCTGGCGATGGCGCCGAACACGGTCCGCGGGCCTGTCTCGACGACGACCGCGGTCGCCGTGCCGCTTCTCACCGACGTGCCGAGGAAGACCATGTTGGTGCGCCTCGCGAGCTCGGCGTCCGCTGCCACGATGCCGGGAACCTTCTCGACCGGGAACGACTCTCCCGTCAGCGCGGCCTCTGTGACGAGGAAGTCACGGGCCTCGACGAGGATGGCATCCGCGGGAACGAGGTTGCCGGCCGAAAGGCGGACGATATCGCCGGGTACGACGTCGGCGGCGGGGACCGGTCGCCAGTCGCCGTCACGGCGGGCCTCGACCACAAGCGACAGGCGCCGGCGCAGCCTCGCCAGCGCTTCGGACGCCCGATGCTCCTGCCAGAAGCCCAGGAGCGCGCTGCCAATGACGATCGAAAGGATGATCGAAGCGTCGATCCATTCGCGGAGCACGATGGAAACCAAGGAGCCGAACACGAGGATGAGGACAAGCGGGCTTTCGAGCTGACGCAGCAGAAGGTGCCAGGCGGTCGCAGCCCGGTCCTCGGTAACGGTGTTGGCCCCTGCGGATGTGAGGCGTGCTGCCGCCTCGGCAGACGACAGTCCGTCGCACCGCGTACCGAGGCGGTCGAGGACTTCGGGGGCGTGGAGGGCCCAAAACGCGGTCGTTTCGGTCACGTCGGCTCCTCGGCAGGCACCTTGTCCGGCACGTCGACGTCGCAGGGTCGATCGCCATGCAACGACTGGTCAACCAAGACAATGCTCACGGCGAGGCTTCCTTGACGCAACGCAAGGTCTTGGCGTGCCGGCAACGAAGTATATCTAAAGGGGTGTAATCTTCATCTGGCGTAACGCGTCAGGGCCGAGGCTCCTGGAGAGCCGGGCTCTTCCCGTCGCGCCAACAACTCGCCGCTGGTGCATTCGTTCGGCACCGGCGGCCGACCAGAGAGGGATCAGCAACATGGCCGCTGAAGCCGGACGCGCCGCGCCCCTGAAGCCGCTGGAGGCTGCCGAGGCCGCCCCCTCGCCGTCGCCCGCGTCGCTTCGGCCAAAAGTCTCGCAGGCCAAGGCGCCGCTGTCGGAGGCAAGAGCCAAGGCGGTGCGTGCGGCGGTCGCAGCGCGGACGGAATCGGCCGAAGCGGACGGCGGGCTCTACGAGCGCGACTCCTATTCGGCGACGGCCATGGCCGAGGTGCTCGACCGGGCGACGCACGCTACGCTCGCCAAGCTCACCATGGGGCTATCGCCCGCGTCGCTGACGGGCGCTTATCTCGACTGGCTCACTCATCTAGCGGCGGCGCCGGGCAAACGGCTGCAGCTTGCCGAGAAAGCGGCGCGCAAGGCCATGAAGCTGCAGCGCTTCGCCATGCGCTGCGCGCTCATGCAGAACGGCCACGTGCCGTGCATCGATCCGTTGCCGCAGGACCAGCGGTTCAACGGCGACGCGTGGCAGAAGTGGCCATATAATCTATTCTATCAGTCGCACCTTCTCATGCAGCAGTGGTGGACGGTGGCGACAACCGGCGTGCCGGGCGTTTCGGCGCAGCACGAGCGGATGCTTGAGTTCACGGCCCGGCAGATCCTCGACGTGTTTTCGCCGTCGAATTTCATCTGGACGAATCCCGAGATCCTGCAAGCCACTGCGCGCCAGAGCGGTATGAATTTCGTGCGCGGCTGGCACTATTTCGTGGAGGACATGGAGCGCACGCTCGGCGGTCAACCGCCGCCGGGAGCAGAAAAATTCAGGCCGGGACGCGAGGTGGCCATCACACCGGGCAAGGTCGTCTATCGCAACCGGCTTATGGAGCTCATTCAGTACGCACCGAGCACCGGCTCGGTCTATCCGGAGCCCATTCTCATCGTGCCGGCGTGGATCATGAAATACTACATCCTCGATCTCTCGCCGCAGAATTCTATGATCAAGTATCTCGTCGACCAGGGCTTCACGGTGTTCGCCATTTCATGGAAGAACCCGGATCCGTCGGATCGTGACGTCGGGTTCGACGATTACCGGCGGATGGGCGTCATGGCGGCTCTGGACGCCGTCCGTACGATCATGCCCGAAACAAAGGTTCATGGTGCCGGCTATTGCCTCGGCGGCACCCTGCTCGCCATCGCGGCGGCAGCGGCCGACCGTAACGGCACCGCACCGTTCGAGACCTTGACCTTCCTCGCCTCGCAGATCGACTTCAAAGAGCCGGGAGAATTGCAGCTCTTCATCAACGAGAGCCAGCTTTCCTTCCTCGAGGACATGATGTGGGAGCAAGGCTTCCTCGACGCGGGGCAGATGACGGGTGCGTTCCAGATGCTGCGCTCGAACGACCTCGTCTGGTCGCGCATCATGCATGAATACCTGATGGGCGAGCGTGCGCCGATGATCGACCTCATGGCGTGGAACGCCGATTCCACCCGCATGCCCTACCGCATGCATTCCGAGTACCTGCGGCGTCTCTATCTCAACAACGACCTCGCCGAGGGCCGGTTCAAGGTCGACGGCCGGCCGGTGCTCATCTCGGACATCCGCGAGCCGGTGTTCGCGGTCGGAACGGTCAAGGACCACGTGGCGCCGTGGCGCTCCGTCTACAAGTGGAACGCGCTCAGTGACACCGACGTGACATTCGTGCTTACGGCGGGCGGGCACAACGCCGGCATCGTGTCGGAGCCCGGGCGGCGCAATCGCAGCTATCAAGTCGGAACGCGTGCCGAGCACGACTTCTTCATCGACGCGGATTCTTGGGCCGCACGCACACCGGTCAAGGAGGGGTCGTGGTGGCCGGAGTGGGCACAGTGGCTGAAGCGGCTTTCCGGTGACCTCACGCCGCCGCCGCCGATGGGTGCTGCGGAACGCGACCTTCCTCCGCTCGAGGACGCGCCGGGGACCTATATCCACATGCGCTAGTGTCCAGATCGCGACGTTCGTCACATTCTGCGGCACGCTCCAAACGAACGTCGCGGTCGAAAGGACACTAGCCAGCCTTTGAGCTCGCGTGGCTCAAATTCCGAAGTCCGCCCAAGAACCCAGCCGCGAGAATGACGCGGCCTTCAGAATTGCCACACCAGCCTGCTTCGCTACCGCTGGCACCCTCCGGACGCGACGTCGAGGCGGGCCCGGCCCGCGAGGGCCGTGTCAGGGTCGGACGGTCGTCTCGGGCCGGGCGCATTCTCGTCGATCCGGCTTGCGCCGTCCGCATGTCCCGGCAGGGGCCGACAATGCATGCCAATTGATCTCGATCAATAGAGCCTCGCGGCTGCGGAGCAGCGCGAGAGCGCAACTGCCGCCTCAGCACACGGATCGGATGGAATGGGACTTGTCCTTTGTGCGGGGGCGGGTCAAGAATGGGCCACTCGTCGGGGGGGCGGCCTTGGTTGCGGCCCGTGTCGGGGTAGTCTGGTCGCAATCTTCGGAACCTGAGAAT
>JAGVSR010000134.1 GCA_019137195.1 Alphaproteobacteria bacterium | reverse complement strand
ATCGATGTTGCCGAAGTTCCCCTGCCCGTCGACGATCGGGTAGCGGACGGCGAAGTCCTGCGCCAGGCGCGCGAGCGCGTCGTAAATGGCCTGGTTGCCGTGCGGGTGGAAGTCGCCCATCGTCTCGCCGACGATCTTGGCACACTTCAGGTAGCGGCCCTCAGGCGTGAGGTTCAACTCGCTCATGGCGTAGAGGATGCGCCGATGCACGGGCTTCAAGCCGTCGCGCACGTCGGGCAGCGCGCGGTGCATGATGGTCGAGAGCGCATACGCGAGATAGCGCTCCTCCAGGGCGTCCTTGAGGTTCACGGGCTCGATGGGGCCCGATCCCTGCGGGGGAATCGATTGCTTGGTCATGGGGTGGGGTTAATGCTGTGGCCCTGTCGGCTCAAGTGCGGCGAGGCAACAGGTTGCAGCTACGCACAGCAGAGCTGATCGCAGCAACCCTTCCGCCACCCCCTCCCTTGACAGTCCCGGCCCTCGCCCGTACATCCAAGCCGCTGTTAGCACTCCGTTTCTAGGAGTGCCAGATATTCGCGGGCCCAGCGCCTCGATCCACCCTCAGACGTCCACTTCAAGGCTAGGAAACTACTCATGAAATTCCGCCCCCTGCACGACCGCATCGTCGTCAAGCGCGCCGACAACGAGACCAAGACCAAGGGGGGTATCATCATCCCCGACACCGCCGGCGAGAAGCCGCAGCAGGGTGAGGTGGTGGCCGTTGGTCCCGGTGCCCGCGACGAGACCGGCAAGGTCGTGCCCCTCGACGTCAAGAAGGGCGACCGGGTTCTCTTCGGCAAATGGTCGGGGACCGAGGTCAAGATCGATGGCGAGGATCTCCTCATCATGAAGGAGAGCGACATCATGGGCGTGCTCGAGAAGTAAGTCCGGCTACGCACCCTTGCATCCCCTCATCGCCAACGATCCGCCCATCACCGAGGGCTGGCAGCTCCTGCTGCTCCTCGCCGTCGGCATCGCGGTCGTGGCGTTCGTTTTCAACCGCGCTCGGGCCAATGCCCGGCGCGACACCGACCCAGATCAAAGGACCTGAGTTCACATGGCAGCCAAATCCGTACAGTTCGGCCCCGACGCCCGCGAGCGCATGCTGCGCGGTGTCGACGTCCTCGCTAACGCCGTCAAAGTGACGCTCGGCCCCAAGGGCCGCAACGTCATCATCGAAAAGAGCTTCGGCGCACCGCGCACGACCAAGGACGGTGTCACCGTCGCCAAGGAGATCGAGCTCGAGGACAAGTTCGAGAACATGGGCGCGCAGATGCTGCGCGAGGTAGCGTCGAAAACCAACGACATCGCCGGTGACGGCACCACGACCGCGACCGTGCTCGCCCAGGCCATCGTGCGCGAAGGCCTGAAGTCGGTCGCTGCCGGCATGAACCCGATGGACTTGAAGCGCGGCATCGACAAGGCCGTCGCCACGATCGTCGAGGAGATCGGCAAGAAGGCGAAGAAGGTGAAAGGGAACCAGGAGATCGCCCAGGTGGGCACCATCTCCGCCAACGGCGAGAAGGCGATCGGCGACATGATCGCCAGCGCCATGCAGAAGGTCGGCAACGAGGGCGTCATCACGGTGGAGGAGGCGAAGAGCCTCGACACCGAGCTCGACGTCGTCGAGGGCATGCAGTTCGATCGCGGCTATCTCTCGCCCTACTTCGTGACCAATGCCGAGAAGATGATCGCCGAGCTCGAGGATCCCTATATCCTGATCCACGAGAAGAAGCTCTCGAGCCTTCAGGCCATGCTGCCGGTGCTCGAAGCCGTGGTGCAGACGGGCAAGCCTCTTCTCATCATCTCGGAGGAAGTCGAGGGCGAGGCACTCGCGACGCTCGTCGTCAACAAGCTGCGCGGTGGCCTCAAGGTGGCGGCTGTCAAGGCCCCCGGCTTCGGTGACCGCCGCAAGGCCATGCTCGAGGACATCGCCGTCCTGACCGGCGGTACGGTGATCTCCGAGGATCTCGGCATCAAGCTCGAGAACGTATCCCTGAAGGATCTCGGCCGCTCGAAGAAGGTCACCATCGACAAGGACAACACGACGATCGTCGACGGCGCCGGCAAGAAGAAGGAGATCGAGGCCAGGGTCGGCCAGATCAAGGCGCAGATCGAGGAGACCACCTCCGACTACGACCGCGAGAAGCTGCAGGAGCGTCTTGCCAAGCTCGCGGGCGGCGTGGCCGTCATCAAGGTCGGCGGCGCCACGGAGGTCGAGGTGAAGGAGCGCAAGGACCGCGTCGACGACGCGTTGAACGCGACCCGCGCCGCGGTCGAGGAGGGCGTGGTCCCGGGCGGCGGCGTGATGCTCTTGAAAGCCTCGGCCGCGCTCTCGGTCAAGGGTGACAACCCCGATCAGGACGCCGGTATCGCCATCGTCAGGAAGGCGCTGCAGGCGCCGATCCGCCAGATCGCCGAGAATGCCGGCGTCGAAGGCTCGATCGTGGTCGGCAAAGTGCTCGAGGCGAAGGGCGCCAACTTCGGCTACGACGCCCAGAACGACGAGTACGGCGACATGATCGAGAAGGGCATCATCGATCCCGCCAAGGTCGTGCGCACGGCGCTGCAGGACGCCGCCTCCATCGCAGGCCTCCTCATCACCACCGAGGCCGGCATCGCAGAGGCGCCCAAGAAGGATGCTGGAGCCGGTCCAGCCGGCGGCATGGGCGGCATGGGCGGAATGGGCGACATGATGTAAGACGCCTGACGAACGCTGTTCCTTCGGAACGCAAGGCCATTGGCGCCCGCCAGACCAGCTCTGGCGGGCGCTTTCGTTCGATTGGCATTGGTGAGATCTGGGCGGCGTGGTGCGGAGCAACGCTCTCCAATTGTGCATATGCTCAATGACAACGCGGGGCGGGTGGTATAAGCGGAAAGGCGCAACAGGCCCGGAGAGGCCGTAACCAGGGGACGTCACATGCTTCTACCCGCAGACTATCACTGGCTCGAGCCGGTGCTGTTCTTCGCTGCCGTTGTGTTCGTCATAGGCCTCGTCGGCAACATCCTCGCGTTCGGCAACAGGTTCGTGAACGCGCTCGTCACCGCGATCCTGGTCGCCATCGTCGGCGGCGCGCTCATCTGGAGCTTCGGTGGCCCGCCGCCCAAGACCATCGCCTTTGGAGAGGCTGTGGCCTGGCTCGAGCCGGCGCTAATCGCGGCTGGCGTCGTATTCGTGCTCGACCTCATCGGCAACATGCTGTCATTCGAGAGTCGCGTCGGCAACGCGCTCGCGACCGCCGTCGTGTTCGCGATCGTGTTCGGCGTGCTGTCGTTCGTCGCCTACAAGGATGGCTCGATCCCAACCATGGCACCGCAGCCGACGGCGACCTCGCCGGCGACCCCGGAGGCTGCCACCCCGGCACCAGCCACCCCGGCGCCGGTCGCTCCGGCTCCTGAAGCCCCGGCGCCTGCGCCGGCTCCAGCCAACCCGTAATAGGGACGCGACTCACATGACGAGAACGCCGCCGGACGCGATCCGGCGGCGTTTCTGTTTCAGCACGGGAGAGACGCGGCCCACAACGCAGCGCCGACGTCCCGGGTCAATGGTCAGTGCCGGCGGAAGAACAGCATTCTCTCTTGCTGGCGCGCCGCCGCCGCACCAATCCCGTGCCTAGATACCGAGCGGCGCAGGCCGCAGGTTTCGTGGTTCGAGATCAGTGGCGACTCATAAACACGGCGCGATACGTGCCATCCCCGTTATCGACAAAGAACTCCGCAAGCTGCGGGTGCCGGATCGGGTTGCCCGAATTGTCGGGAAGCAGGTTCTGCTCCGAGACGTAGGCGATGTACTCTGTCTCGTCGTTCTCGGCGAGAAGATGATAGAAGGGCTGATTCTTCTTGGGCCGCACCTCCGCCGGGATCGCCAGCCACCACTCCTCGGTCGAGGCAAAGACGGGGTCGATGTCGAACACGACGCCGCGGAACGGATAGTGCTTGTGGCGCACGACCTGCCCGACTGCGAACTTTGCCGTCCGGACTGCGGTCTTCGAGGCTTTCGACGCCTTCCTGCGACGGGCGCGTGGAACGGGCTGTTCCTCAACCGGCGACACGGAGAGTGCGCGTGCCTCGGCCCGTTGCAGCTTCATCGTCGCTGCGGCGCTGCGCGGCGTCCGTTGCGACTTGGCGACCTTTTTCCCGCCGCTTTTCGATCCGGCAGCCCGTGATCTGGCAGGCCGAGACTTGGCTTCCGGCGCTCCCGCACTGCGCACGATCTGGGGGCTCGCGGCGGCTTCTGCCGTCTTGCCGGCCGTCCGGCGTACCGATGTCGTTGCCTGCGGACGCTTCGACGCAATCGCGCTACGTCGCGCACGCACTCTCTGATCTGACTTCGACTTCACGATGGACGTCTCACACACTTAATGAACGATGCGCCAGCGGCGAACGGCAGGAGCGGGCTCGCAAGAAAGCGTCAACGTCCGTGCCGTTCTGAACACAACCCCTATCCCCTCCCGGTCGCCAGGTAAAGCCGGACGACTCGGCATGCCTACAGACCCCGCCGGGCGGGACTCGGAAACGCGGTTAAATCGACCCTAATCAATGGGGCCTATGGTGCCTCTCGGACACGCGCGCCCCCTCGATCGGGGGCCTGCACCACAGCTGAAAACGCAGGGCTTCGATGCAACCTCTCCTGATTGCCGGCATGCATCGCTCCGGCACGAGCGTGCTGACATCCGTGCTTTCGGATCTCGGACTCTTCGTCGGCCGCCACCTCGAGGAGAACAACGAGGCGACCTTCTTCCTGCAGCTCAACAACTGGCTCCTGCGCCAAGCAGGTGCCGCATGGGACTACCCCGAGCCTTTCGAGCGGTTCCTGGCCTACGACGACCTTGTCGCGGCGCGCGCCGCAGACCTCGCCCACATTCTCAAGATGCCGCGCGCCATCGAGTTCATGGGCCTTCGCAACTACCTGCGGCTCGGTGACGTGGCGAAACTCGAGGCACCATGGGGCTGGAAGGACCCGCGCACGACGTTCACGCTACCCGTTTGGCAGCGGATCTTTCCCGGCGCGAAGCTGCTCGTGATCCACCGCCATGGGGCCGACGTCGCCAAGAGCCTCAACGTGCGCGCGCGCCGGCTGAGGAACGAGCTGACGACGAGCCGGCCCCAGCTCGCCCGCTGGGGCTGGCGCCTTCCCGTATCAAACAATTCCTGGAGCCGCTGCCTCGACCTCGAGGAGAGCATGCGTCTGTGGGAGAGCTATTCGACCATGGCCGACATCCACGCCGCGCGGATGGGGGGAGCCGCCCTCGTCCTCACCTACGAGGCCCTGCTGGCGCGCCCCGTCGAGGAAATGGCACGGGTGGCAGCGTTTGCTGGCCTTTCGCCCACTCGCGAGGACATCGAGCGGGCCTCGGCGAAGCTCAAGCGCGAGAAGGCCTTCGGCTATCGACAGAGCGAGCCCCTGGTCGAGCTTGCGAGCCGGCACAGGAGGGCGCTCGCGGCATTCGGCTATTGAGACGGTGTCGGACCCGGAGGGTCAGACACCTGCCACTGCACCGCGGCGGCTCACGTAGCGCACGATGCCGTCGGCGGCCGCGACGCCGGTCGCGAAACAGGCTTGCAGGAGATACCCGCCCGTCGGCGCCTCCCAGTCGAGCATCTCACCGGCCACGAACACGCCGGGCCTCACCTTCAGCATGAGGCCGTCATCGAGCCCGTCGAGCGCAACGCCGCCCGCCGTCGAGATGGCGCGCTCGAGGCCGGCCACTCCCGAGACGGTGACCGGCACCGCCTTGACGAGCTTTGCCAGCGCGTCTGCTTCGACGGGGAGTGCGCCTCTGCCCGCCTCGCGCAGGAGTGCGATGGCAGCGGGTGTCAATGCCAGGCGCTTGCGCAGCATGTTCGCCATGCTGTCCTTAGTGCGCGGGCCTGCGAGGCGGCGCGCGAGGTCCGCCTCGCTTTCGTCGGGCCGGAGGTCGATGGCGATCGCGGTGGGGGCACTCTCTTTCAGGGCCGCTCGAACGGCCGGCAGGGTTGCATAGACCGCACCACCTTCGAGGCCTGTCGCGGTCAGCACAGCCTCGCCCCGCGCAACGTTGCCGCCTGCCGTCACGGCGATGCGCTTCAACGGCTCGCCAGCGAACCGCGGCACGATGTGAGCCGACCACGGCACGAGCACGCCGGCGTTGGCGGCCGTCAACGTCGTGACCTGGACGCCCGCATGCGTCAGGATCGGCACCCAGCCGCCGTCCGTACCGAGCCGTGGCCAGCTGGCCCCGCCCAGCGCGAGCAGAGTGGCGCCGGCGGCGACGCACACTTCCGTGCCGTCCGAGCGCCGGAACAGAAGATGGCCGGCCCCGTCCCAGCCGATCCACTCGTGGCGGACCGCGATCTGGACCCCGAGGCCCGCGAGACGCCTGAGCCAGGCTCTCACGAGGGGCGATGCCTTGAGGTCCTTCGGAAAGACGCGCCCGCTCGAGCCAGTGAACGTCTCGATCCCGAGACCCGCCGCCCACGCCACCAAGGCTTCCGGCGGAAACTTTCTCACCGCATCGAGCACAACTGCCGGTGCGCCCGGATACCGGGCCAAGAGCCGATCCAGGGGTTCGCCGTGAGTAAGGTTGAGGCCTCCACGTCCGGCCATGAGGAGCTTGCGGGCGGGCGAGGCAAGCCGCTCGTACACGGTCACCCGCAACCCGAGTGACGCCAGCCGCTCGGCGGCCATCAGTCCGGAAGGTCCGGCGCCGACGATTGCAACGGAACGAGACGGCAAGCTCACCACACCCCGGTGTTCGGCATCGAGGCCCAGGGCTCCTGTGGCGCCAGCGCACCGCCCTTCTGCAACAGCTCGATCGAGATCTCGTCGGGCGAGCGAACGAACGCCATGCGCCCGTCGCGCGGCGGCCTGGCGATGGTCACGCCGCCATCCTGGAGCCTGCGGCAGGTGGCGTAGATGTCGTCGACCTCGAACGCCAAGTGACCGAAATTTCGTGCTCCACCATAGACTTCCGGATCCCAGTTGTAGGTAAGCTCCAACATTGGTGCCTTCTCGGTGCGGGCACGGTCGGCGTCGCCAGGCGCGGCCAGAAAGACGAGCGTAAAGCGGCCGCCCGGATGCTCGACGCGACGCACCTCCTCGAGTCCGAGCAGCTCACAGTAGAACCTCAGACTGGCCTCGATGTTGCCGATTCGCACCATGGAGTGAAGATACCGCATCGGTCGCCTTTGCATCGGTTGACAGGCCCGCGAGCTGCTTACACCCGCGAGCTGGCTTCGCCAACCTCTCGTCCTGCCTGAAAAGATTCGTGGAGACTGAACGCAGTGCAGCAATTCGTCTCGCAACGCAGCATTCGCGAGCGGGGAGCGGCTGGGGATGACGGCTTGATGACGGCGGGAGGAATAGGCGTCACACGACTGCCGTGAGCTCGCCAAGCGCCTCTCGTGGCGAGCGAATCACCCGTCATAAAATGTGGCAACGTCTGCCATGATTGCTTGCACACACATGTAGAACAACAGCTCTCCGGGCCCTGATCAAGACCGCGAATCGATTTCAGATGGTTAATTTTCTACTAATCCGGTCAATATGTTGAGTTAAACCTACTGTTTCGAAGCGCCGGATACGGCGAAACTCTTTCGCTGCGCGTAAAAATTTGTCGCTTTGAGACCAGCTTGCTGATGCTATTCTCCGGGTCGCGGTGAGTCTCCTCCAAATCTGGTGAGGGCCGAGGCGGAGCCAGGGGCTCATCGCGAAGTATCGTTAACTCTCGTGGCAAGTAAAAAGCGGGGTATTTGAGATGGGGGATTCCAAGCAACCTCCGGCGTTCCCGGGCGATCGTCTTTCGCTCGACCAGGGGCTGACGGGCCTCGACGAAGCCGGGCTGGAGGTGTTCGAGATTGCCGGACACATCAAATGGTTCGATGTGTCAAAGGGTTACGGCTTCATCGTTCCCGATAACGGCTTGACCGATGTTCTCCTGCACGTAACCTGCCTGCGGGCCGGTGGCTACCAGACGGCCTACGAAGGTGCCCGGGTTCATTGCCAGGTACTGAAGCGCCCCAAGGGCATGCAGGCGTTCCGCATTCTCTCGATGGACGAGAGCACGGCCATTCACCCGTCACTTCTCCCGCAGCGGACGCACGTTCATGTGCAGCCCGAGAGCGATTGGGAGCGGGCTCAGGTCAAGTGGTTCAACCGCGTGCGCGGCTTCGGCTTCCTGACCCGGGGCGAGGGCACGGCGGACATCTTCGTGCATATGGAAACGCTGCGCCGGTTTGGCTTCACTGAGCTACGCCCCGGACAGATCGTTCAGGTCCGCTGGGGCTTCGGCTCCAAGGGCTGCATGGCCGCCGAGCTGCGCCCCGACGGGATGCCGGTGCTCGGCCCCTCTCACTGAACGGGCATCAATGGCTCGCGAGCCTGCCGTTAGACGACCGGCTAGACTTAGCAGGGCTGCCGCCGTGGCAGCCCTGTTGGCTTTGGCGGCCTCCGTTCCTTTGCTCAGATCCTGGCAGCTGCCCGGCAGCACCGCACTTCCCGATGCGCGGCCCGAGGCCGAGCCTGCCCGTCTCAGCCAGCGCGAGCCGCTCGTGATCATGACCAGGGCCGGTGAGCGCGCGTTCATGGTCGAGCTGGCACTCACCCCCGAGCAGCAGGCGACGGGGCTCATGTTCCGCACCGAGCTTGCCGACAATGCCGGCATGCTGTTCGTCCACGACGAACCGCATGAGCTGTCGATGTGGATGAAGAACACCTACATCCCGCTCGACATGCTGTTCATCAGCCGTGACGGGGCGGTCTCGCGGATCGCCACCATGACGACGCCGCTGTCTGAGGAGGTCATAGCCTCGGGCGGTGACGTGGTGGCCGTGCTCGAGCTTGCGGGCGGGGCCGCGGCCCGCCTAAACATCGCGCCCGGCGACAAGGTGCTGTCCCGCGCTCTTGGCACAGCGGCAAACTAGCCGGCTTTGCGATCTGTCGATCGGCATGGGCATGGGGTTGCCCCAGTCGACCGGTCCGCCGTCGCGTGACGAGCCTTGACCCGGCCACAACGACGCGGCATTGACGGGATACGTCGGGGCGTAGCTCAGCCTGGTAGAGCACCTGCTTTGGGAGCAGGGGGTCGCAGTTTCGAATACTGTCGCCCCGACCATTTCACCCAGCGGCGGCCGATCGAATAGGCCCGGGGGAATCCGCGCCCTTGGTATGCGCTGCCTTGAGACCCGTCCGCCGCGCCGGAAAGCGCGCGCTTGCACGGGTCCCCCGACCCGGCTCGCTCTCGATGTCGAGGCGCCCGCCGTGCTGGCGCACGATGTCCTCGGCCGCCGGTAGCCCGAGCCCTGCGCCGCAGATCTTGGTCGTAACCAGAGGCTCCATGGCCCGGCCGAGAAGATCCTCGGCAATACCGGGCCCGTTGTCGGTGACGGTGATGAGAACTTCGCCGCCGCGCACGGCGGTCTCGATCGTGATCGTTGGCTCGGCGTCGGCTTGCGCTCGGCACCATTCGCCGGGGCCGGCCAATGCCTCAACCGCATTCGTGACCAGATTGCCGACGACGCGGCCCATCCTCTCGGGATCGAGCTCGACCACCGAGCCCGGTGCGTTGGCCTTCAGATCGAGCCGCACCGGATCGGGACAGGCGGTCCGCTGGCGCTCGATCAGTGCCTTGATCCAGTCGTCGATGAGCACGGCTTTGGTCGCGATCTCGCCTGACCTCGTACCGTCCTCGAGCTTGTCGATGACGGCCTCGCAGTGCCGGACGGCGGCCTCGATGCTTGCGAGCGCCGCCTCGGCGCTGGACGCACGTCCCTCGGCGCCGAGATCGAGCGATCGGGCTGCGCTGCGGACGGCACGCAGAGGATCGCGGAACTCGTGAGCGAGCCTTGCCGCGAACCTGCCGAGGTCGGCCATGCGTCCGCGATGCTCGATCTCGTCATGGGGCGCTTCGAGCTCTGCAAGGCTTCTGGTCAGCTCGCGGTTGAGACTGGAAATGCTGGCGTTGGCGGCGACGATCTCGCGCGTCCGCTCGGCGATCCGCTCCTCGAGCGCGTCGTTGACGAAGCGCAACTCGTCGTTGAGCGACACGATGTCGTCGTGCGAGGCCCTGACCTGGGCGACGAGGTCCTGCTGGCACGCGTGTGCCTGCTCAAGCTCCTCGTACTGCCTCTGCAGACTGAGACCTAGGCCGCGCCCGAAGATCGTAATGGCGGTCACCATCAGGACCACCATGGCGGCAACCAGATACTCAAGACGCTGCATGTCGAGCGAACTCTGCGTCTCTGTCTTGAGGCGCATGAGCTGGGTGTCGTGGAGGAAGTTGGCGAGACGGTCGACGCTCGACAGTAGCTTGCCGCTCTCGCGGTTCATGAGCGCCACGGCCGGAGCCGACGTGGCGTGCTGGCCGCGCCGGTAGAGATCGAAGAGCTTCGTTTCCGCAACGGCGAGATCGTCGTAGGCGGCCGAGAGCTCTGCAATGTAGTGGCGGGCGCCGGCCGTGTCCTCCGGAGGCAGGCCGGCAAGCAGATCCGTCTCGAGCGCTGCGAGCTGTCCTTCGACAACGGCGGCGCGCGCATCCCAAGTCGCCAGTTCGCCCTCGAGGTCTCCGCTCGCGAATACGTCGTTGCCGGGCGCGGTCGCCTCTGCCGCGGCGCGCCGAAGCACACTGATGTTCCGCTGCACCGCCCCCCACTCTTCGCTAGAGGCAACGTTGGCGGCCAGCATGCCGTTCAACCGATGCGAGAGCCAAAGGCCGGTGCCGACCGCGGCAAGATCGAACGCTGCGAGCAGGAAATAGATATGGTGACCACGGATGCTCCGCACGATCCCTCGACGCCTGCCGGGGATCGCTCCTTCCACCGTGTCAATTGGCCGTTGACTGACCATGCTAGCTCCAGTTAAGAGCATGGGAAATATAGGTCTTTTTTGTTGAACATCGGTTAGGATCGAGTCTTTCGGAAGCCTTGCCGCCTGTCCCAAAGCGAGCACGCCGGGAGCCGCTTCGCTAAGCGAGCCCAGCGTGGCGACTGGGACGTCCGCTCCATGCCCGCGACCTGGCTCGCAAGTGGGCTTCGGAGTTTGAGCCACATGAGTTCAATGGCTTGCCAGTGACCTTCCGGCCGCGACGTTCGATCCGAGCGCGCCGAAGAACGTGACGAACGTCGCGGTCGGGACACTCGTGGGGCGCGTCTCGTGAACAGGCCGCGTTGACAGCGAAGCCCAGATCGCGTTCACCTTCTGCCCCGTCAGCAGCGCAAGGCCCGATCCATGACCGCCCGCATCTACAAGCCGGCCAAGACGGCCATGCAGTCCGGCGAAGCCCGCACCAAGGAGTGGGTGCTCGAGCACGAGCCTGCCTCGGCCCGCCAAATCGACCCCCTGATGGGCTGGACCTCGTCGCTCGACATGGACGCGGAGGTGAGACTGACCTTCGCCACCCGGGAGGAGGCCATCGCCTTCGCCGAGCGGAACGGCATTGCCTACGTCGTCGCCGAACCCAAACCACGCCGGC
>JAGVSR010000085.1 GCA_019137195.1 Alphaproteobacteria bacterium | reverse complement strand
GCCCATGTTTGGCACCTTCGACAGGACCAGAACCGAGGTTGCCGGCGCGAAGCCGGCAACCGTCAAGGTCTGGGACCCGTTCGTCCGGATCTTCCACTGGAGCCTCGTCCTCCTGTTCGCCGTCGCATTCGTGACCGGCGACGAGATCGAACGCGTTCATGTCGCAGCCGGCTATGCGATCGCCGCACTTGTGGCGCTGCGCATCGTGTGGGGTTTCGTCGGACCGCGCTACGCGAGGTTCTCGGATTTTGTCCGCGGTCCTGCAGCTGTGGCGACGTTCCTCAAGCAGTCCGTTCGCCTGGAGGCTCCTCGCTACCTTGGGCACAATCCGGCCGGTGGTGCGATGGTCCTTGCCCTCATTGCCGCTCTGATCGGCCTGTCGGTGACAGGCTACTTGATGACACTCGACGCCTACTGGGGATCCAAGATCCTCGAGGAGGTGCATGAGGCGCTGGCCTACGCCGCACTTGGACTTGTCGGGTTGCACGTGCTCGGCGTCATCGTCGCCTCGGTGGAGCATGGAGAGAACCTGGTCCGCGCCATGCTGACAGGCCGGAAGCGAGCGCCTTAGGTCGCGAGCTCGTACGCCGGAGCCCCAAGCCGCGCGAACGCCGTGCCGTGCTCTCGAGCAATCGGGGTTAGTATGGCACGGCGTCGACGCTCGAAGCACAATACCGCCGAGTGGACGGTCATCGGTCTGGCGCTGCCTAGGCAGCCGCGCCAACGGCCAGTCTCAAGAACGAAATATCAAGCCGAAATAGCGACAAGCGACGGCCAGGCTCGGGCCTCGGTCGGAAGCTCAGGTCCGGCTGAGCAGCATGAGGTATGGCGGAGACGAGAGGATTCGAACCTCCGGTACCTGTTTCCAAGTACAACGATTTAGCAAACCGCCGCCTTCAGCCACTCGGCCACGTCTCCAGCTAGGCGAAGCACCCCCTATAATGGGGGCCCTGGACGTTGGCAAGGCGTTGAGGCAAAGAACCCGTGACGCCGTCGTGCGATCATTGCAATTGAGGCCCCGTGACGACTGTGGCCGTGTGGCTTTGCTCTCCCGGGAGAGACCGGATAGACTGCCATCACGATGAGGCAGAAGGGAAAACGGCGTTGCAGAGTGCGTGTTCCGTAAAGGCGTTGCACGGCCCTATGGCCGTGGTGGTGCTCACGGCCGCCGTGGCAGCGCCGGCAACGGCGGCGGAATACTGCGTGACCTGCGCCAGTCCGGCCGCCATGTATGCCTGCGTCGTCGAAGGTGCCGCCCCGGACGCGCCGCCCGACGCCCGCGAGCAGCTGCTATGCATCGCCGCGCTCGCCAAATCCGGCAATCACGAGAGCTGCTCGGTGCCGCGCAGCGCGCCGAAACCCTGCCCCGGCATTCTGAAGATCGTGGCGCTGCCGGAGGCCGGCCTTCCCGCGCTGCCGGCCGACGCCGCAAGGGCTGATCCGGATGGCGCAGCCGAAGGCGCAGAGCCGGCGCCGAAAGCCCCTCGTACCGTCGAGGAACTTGCCAAGAAGACGGTGGAGACGTCGCAGCAAGGCCTCGAGACCGCCGGCAAGGCCGTGACCGGAACTGCAAAGAAGGCAGGCGAGAAGGTCGAGGAGGCCGGAGGCGCCGTCGGCCGCGCCGCCAAGAAGACCTGGGATTGCATGCTGTCGCTCTTCAGCGACTGTTGAGCTCGGATCGTGCCCCGGCGGCAGGCCCCCTACCAGGGCTTCAACCACGCCAGTCGAGAGTTCAGTGTACCCTCAGCCACTCGCGAGCCTGGCGCTGTGCCTCGGCGATCTGAGTCTTGCTCATCTCCGAGGCAATCTCGGAGCGGTACAGCTTTGCCTCCTCGACGCCGCGCATCGCAGCGAGATTGAACCACTTGTGTGCCGCCACGAGGTCGAGGCCGACGTAGTGGCCCGAGCAATACATGAGCCCGAGCTCGAACAGGGCATCCGGCGCGCCACCCTGGGCTGCGCATTCAATTGTCTCGCGTGAGGACATATCCAGCCGTGCCATGACGCAACTCCAAATTTCCTGCTCGCCGTCCTGCCATCGTTGTCCCGGCCCGCGTGGCGGCGCGGCGGTCGCTGCCGGTCCCGCCGAAGACACGACGTGGGCGTCGTTCTCCGCTGAGCCAACGATGTCAGCCGGTTCATGAAAGTTCGTAAAAGTCGCAGAGAGTTGTCGACCGATCTTCTTAATGATGACCGCTCCGGCTGCGCCGCTCCGGCACGAAAACGCCCCTTTGGCGCACGCCTCAACCCGAGCTTTACCGGCCCGGCAATCCGCTCCTAACCATGATCCCAGGTTGCAGGGAGTGCGCTTGCAACTTCGTCCGGACTGCACAAGTCCGGACCGCGCGTAATGGAACCCTCCGCGTCCGGTGGGAACCGGAGGCAAAGAGGACCATGAGGCTCCCGACCTTCTCCCAGGACCCGTTCAGGCGCCATTCAGGCGCGCGCAGCTAGATCTGCACGAGAGCGTCATCACGGCGACGCTCCCGTTCGAGGACGACCGGTCATGAAACGCGCGGCTGCTCTCGCTCTTTCGATTCTGGCCTGCGGATGTGCCGCCGAAGGAAGCCCATCCGCTTTCCTGTCGCCGGCCCATCTCGGCGCCGGCACCGAGCTTGCCGACGACAACGACGAGGCCGACATCGCCCCTCTGGCGCCGCTGCCAGGCCCGCATCTCGCCGCCAAGCCCTTGTCGAGCCGCGTGCTTTCGGCGATCGCCTTCGAGCGCTCCACAGGGCGCGAGGCACACCCGAGCCGCATCCTGTCCAGTCGTTAGCCGCCCTCGGCCTACCGGCAATGCTCAGCGCGTGAGCGCCGCGACGCCCGGCAGCTCTTTGCCCTCAAGCCACTCGAGAAAGGCGCCACCCGCTGTCGAGATGTAGCTAAAATCGGAGGCGACGCCGGCCGCATTGAGCGCCGCCACAGTGTCGCCACCGCCCGCGACCGAGACCAGAGTGCCGGCCTTGGTCAGCACCGCCGCCTCGCGCGCGAGCGTGAAGGTGCCCTCGCCGAACGGCGAGATCTCGAACGCCCCCATGGGTCCGTTCCACAACAGCGTCCTGCACCCGCGCAACACGGCCGTCATGTGCTGGATCGAGGCCGGCCCGATGTCGAGGATCATGGCGTCCATCGGCACCGCATGCACGGAGACGGTCTCCGAGACGGCCCCGGCCTTGAACTCGCGCGCCACGACCGCGTCGGACGGCAGCACGATCTCGCACCCCTTCTCCTTGGCCGCCGTCATGATCTCGCGTGCGGTCGCATGGAATTCGGGCTCGGACAGCGATTGCCCCACCATGACTCCCATCGACTGCAGGAACGTGTTGGCCATACCGCCGCCGATGATGAGCTTGTCGACCTTGGCGACGAGATTGGTGAGAATAGGGATCTTTGTCGACACTTTCGCACCGCCGACCACGGCCGCCGTCGGACGCTCCGGCTTCTCGAGCGCCCGCGACAGAGCGGTGATCTCCTCCATCATAAGCGGCCCGGCATACGAGGGCAGGTGATGCGTGAGGCCTTCGGTCGTCGCATGCGCGCGGTGCGCCGCCGAGAAGGCGTCGTTGACGAAGAGGTCGCCGAGCTTGGCGACCTCGGCCGCAAACGCCGGATCGTTCTTTTCCTCACCCTTGTGAAAGCGCGTGTTCTCGAGCACGGCAATTTCGCCGGGCTTCAGCCCATCGACGATCGCGGCGGCCGCCCCGCCCACGCAGTCGCTGCCAAACCGAACCGGCTGGCCGACGAGCTTTGCGAGCTCGGCCGCCACGGGTTCCAGCGAGTTCTCCTTGTCGGGACCGCCTTTCGGACGGCCGAAATGCGATAGGATCGCGATGCGTGCTCCGCGCCTCGAGAGGTCTTCGAGGCCCGCGACGATGCGCTCGAGGCGCGTCGCGTCCGTCACGCGCCCCTCCTTGGTCGGCACGTTGAGGTCGGCCCGATAGAGCACACGCTTGCCGGCGACGTCGATCCCCGCCGTGGTCTTGAGGTTCTCCAGCTTCATGCTCATGCTCTCTATTAAAGGCGCGGAAAACAGCGCTGCCGCCTCGGCTCGTGGCCCGAAAAGCCACCGGCGCCGTCTACTTGGCCGAAGGCGCGAGCGCAAGAGGACCAATAGGCGTTGTGTCGGCGCACGCCATCTGAGACTGTTGGCCTCGACGGCTTGGCCCACCGGGGCCGGTAACGAACGAAAGCGAAAAGAGCATGCAAATCGCGAGCTTGCCGCTGTGGACCCTGGTGCTGCCGATGATCGGCTGGAGCCTGCTCGCGCTCGCAGCCGCAGGACCTGCGGAGCTCGCCGGGAACGCGCTCTTCCTGGCCGTGCTCGCCGCTGGGCTCATCGGATCGGTGCAGGCCGGCGTCCACCACGCCGAGGTCGTCGCCCACAGGGTCGGCGAGCCATTCGGCACGCTTGTCCTCGCGCTCGCCGTTACCGTCATCGAGGTGGCCCTCATCGTCTCGCTGATGTTGGCTGCCGGACCCGAGGGCGCCGCGCTCGCGCGCGATACCGTCTACGCCGCGATCATGCTCATCCTGAACGGCGTGGTCGGTCTTTGCATCCTGGCCGGTGCGGCGCGCCACCGTGAGCAGGGCTACGTCCAATTCGGCGTCAGTGCGGCCCTCGCTGTGTTGTCCTCGCTGTCGGTGCTGACGCTGATCCTCCCCAACTACACCACGAGCACCTCCGGCCCATCCTATGCCCCGAGCCAGCTGCTCTTCGTCGCCGTCGTATCGCTGATCCTCTACGGCATCTTCGTACTCATCCAGACCGTGCGCCACCGCGACTACTTTCTTCCTGTCGAAACGCCGGGTGACGAAAGCCATCACGCAACTCCGCCCGGCATGGCGACCACTGCGCTGAGCAGCCTCATGCTCATCGTGGCGCTGACGTCGGTAGTGCTGCTCGCCAAGGCGCTCGCACCATCGATCGAGAGCGCCGTCGAAGCAGCCGGCGCACCCAAAGCCCTCGTAGGTGTGCTCATTGCGGCGGTCGTGCTCATGCCGGAAAGCCTAGCCGCCGTGCGCGCCGCTCGCGCCGACCGCTTGCAGACGAGCCTCAACCTAGCGCTCGGCTCGGCACTCGCCACCATCGGGCTTACGATTCCCGCCGTGGCCACGCTGGCACTCCTCACCGGCTGGCCACTGACCCTCGGACTCGACGCCAAGGGCACCGTATTGCTCGGTCTGACCCTTCTCGTATCGGTGATGTCGCTGGGAACCGGCCGTACGACGGTGCTGCAGGGCGCCGTCCACTTGGTCATTCTGGCAACATTCCTGTTCACGACGGTCGTGCCGTGAGGGTGTCGTGTGCTGCGGCCGGCCACCACCCCGCGCGGGGCGAGGCACTCTGATGTGCCGCGCTGCAGACGCGGGACCTCATGAACTCGACAAGGGTCCTCTCGCATCTGGGTCGCGACAGGACGCGGTGCCACGTCCCGCGCGGAATGACGGGCCTATGCGTCAGACGTACCGCCTCACGCCTTCGCGGCCGCCTTCGCCGCCTCGGCCACCTTGGCGGCCGTGATGCCGAAATGCTCGAAGAGCTTGGCAGCGGGCGCCGACGCCCCGAACGTGCTCATGCCGATGAAGGTGCCCGGGTTGCCGATCCATTCGTGCCAGCCCTGCGCCACCGCGGCTTCGACGCCGACGCGCGGCGCCGACCCCAGCACCTCGTCGCGATAGGCCTTGGGCTGCTCCCGGAACAGCTCGAACGAGGGCATGGATACGACCGCCGCGATGATGCCGTCCTTCGCCAGCGCTGCCGCAGCCTCGACCGCAAGACCCACCTCCGATCCCGTCGCCAGCAGAGTGACATCGCGCTTTGCCCCGCCGGAGATCACATAGGCACCCTTGGCAGATAGGTTCTCGCCCGCAGCGCCGCCGCGAAGATTGGTCGGCACCGCCTGCCGCGTCAGCGCCAAGAGGCTTGGCCGATCCGTCGCCTTCAGCGCCAGCTCCCAGCATTCCGCCGTCTCGATGGCGTCGGCGGGCCGGAACACCGTCAGGTTGGGGATCGCGCGTAAGGCCGCCAGCTGCTCGACCGGCTGATGTGTCGGCCCATCCTCGCCGAGACCGATCGAATCGTGGGTCATGACGTAGACGACGCGCTGTCCCATCAGCGCCGAGAGTCGAATCGAAGGCCGGCAGTAGTCGGTGAAGACCAGGAACGTGGCGCCGTAGGGGACGATGCCGCCGTGCAGCGCAAGCCCGTTCATCGCCGCCGCCATGCCGTGCTCGCGCACACCGTAGCGGATGTAGTTGCCGGCAAAGTGACCGGGCGTGACGTCGGTGTGGTGCTTGGTGCGCGTGCCGTTCGACGGCGTGAGATCCGCCGAGCCGCCGATCATCTCCGGCACGACCGGGATCAGGTGCTCGAGCGTCATCTGCGACCACACGCGGGTGGCACGCTTGTTCGTGTCCGCCGCGAACTGGGCCTTGGCCGTGGCGATCGCCGCTTCGATGTCCTTCGTGCGCGATGCGGCCGCCGGGCTCTCGAGCGCCTGCCGAACCTTCGCATCGGCCTTGGCAACGCGAGCCTTCCAGGCCGCGTGCTCCTTGGCACCGCGGCGACCCACCTCGCGCCAGTGGCTCAGGATGTCGGCCGGAACCACGAACGGCTCCGCGGTCCAGCCGAGCTTCTCGCGCGCACCCTTGATTTCCTCGGCCCCCAGGGGCTCTCCGTGGGTAGAACTCTTGCCCTGCTTCGTCGGCGCACCGTAGCCGATGATGGTGCGGCACGCGATAAGCCACGGCGCCGTGTCGTCGGCGCGTGCCTTCGCCAGCGCCGCCGAGATGGCCGCTGTGTCGTGGCCATCGACACGGATCGTATGCCAGCCTGAAGCCGCAAAGCGCGCGCGTTGGTCGTCGGAGACCGAGATGTCGGTCCCACCGTCGATGGTGATGGCGTTGTCGTCCCACAACACGATCAGCTTGCCGAGCTTCAAGTGTCCGGCGAGCGAGATCGCCTCCTGGCTGATGCCCTCCATCAGGCAGCCGTCGCCAGCGATAACATAGGTGTGGTGATCGACCACATCCGCCCCGAGCCGAGCCGCGAGGATGCGTTCCGCGAGCGCCATGCCGACGGCGTTGCCGATGCCCTGTCCGAGCGGACCGGTCGTCGTCTCGACGCCTGGCGCATGCCCGAACTCGGGATGACCCGCTGTCTTGAATCCGAGCTGGCGGAAGTTCTTGAGCTCTTCCATGTCCATGCCCGGATAGCCGGTGAGATGGAGGAGCGAGTAGAGCAGCATCGAGCCGTGGCCGGCCGAGAGCACGAACCGGTCGCGGTCGGGCCAGTTGGGATCGGAGGGGTCGAACTTGAGGGATTCGGCGAACAGGACGGTTGCCACGTCAGCCATGCCCATCGGCATGCCCGGATGACCCGAATTCGCCTTCTGCACGCCGTCCATGGCGAGCGCGCGGATCGCGTTCGCCATCGCGCGGTACTTCGCCGCCTTCTCGCCCATGATCGGTCCTTCCCGTTCCGCAGCACCCCGCCCCGGGCCGCTACCATGCCCCCCGGTCTCGCCGGAGTGGACCTGATGGCCCGGCGGACGCCTCCCCGCCTTGTTCCGCGGCCACCTTTAGCGGTCCGCCAAACCCGAGTCCACCCAGCCCGCCCCGCCAAACCCGTGCTCCGGCAGGACATTCGTCGCAGGCGTCGGCGCGCGCTGCCGCTCGATCAGATCTGCGGGAGGCATGCGCCAGGCCGTTCGCCGCGCCCCGCCGGACGAATACACGCCGGCCATTGCCGGCCGGTGGTCGGAGCCTGGCCTTCCCGAGTGCAGCCTTACGGGCTGGCCGGCCCCCCACCTGCTCCCTTTGCCCCCTTATCTGATGCTTGCGTCGCCTTGCGCTCCTCGGCGGCATCCTCGGCGAACAGCTTCTCGAGCGTGGCCGGATCGCTGCGCGCCTTCTCGGCGATCTTCTCGGTGTCGGTATAGTGGAGGTAGTCCTCGGAAAGGCGGCGCTCGTCGTGGGCCTTGAAGGTCCCGATCGTACGCGTCGCCTCGCGTTCGGAAAGGCCGAGCCCCTTCAAGAGCTGCCGCGTCGTCTCGAGCGCCGAGAGGTAGGTCTCGCGCTGCACGTTCCTGATGCCGAGATCATAAAGCCTATGCACGTGGTTGCGGTTGCGGGCCCGCGCGAAGATGGGCACTCCGGGATAGAGGCTGGTTACGATCTCCGCGATCCGCAGCGAATGCTCCATGTCATCGGTTGCCAGTACGAACGCGCGCGCCTTTTCCATCTGTGCCGCTGCGAGAATCTCGGGCCGCGCCGCGTCCCCGTAGAATGCCTGCGCGCCGAACTTCTTCACCATCTCCACTTGCTCGGCGTTGAAGTCGAGCGCCGTGAACGCGATGCCCTTGCCGCGCAGAATGCGGGCGATGATCTGGCCATAGCGGCCGAAACCGGCGATCACGACGTGGCGGTCGTTGTCGGGCAGAGTATCGAACACCGGCTGGGCCTCGGGCCGGAAGCGCGATACGAGCCCGTCGAGTGCCAGGAGGAGCGGCGTCGCCGCCATCGAGAGCGTGACGACGAGGCTCAGAAGCTCCGACATCGAGCGTGGCATGACGCCGTGGGCGACGCCCGCCGCGAACAGGACGAACGCGAACTCCCCGCCCTGCGACAACGCGAGCCCCAGGCGCCGTGCATGTCGGAAGGAAAGGTCGCTGCGCTTGCCGAGGATCGTCAGCACGACCGTCTTGAGCAGGATCAGCAGCGCCGTCAGGGTCAGCACCAGCACCGGCTCGTTGAACAGGAGCCTCAAATTGAGCGACATGCCGATAGCGGTGAAGAACAGGCCGAGCAGCAGCCCCTCGAACGGCGCGATGTCGGCCTGCAGCTGGTGCCGGTAGCTGCTCTCGGCGAGTAGCGCGCCGGCAAGGAACGCGCCGAGCGAGGCCGAGACGCCCGCCTCCTGCATCGCGATTGCGGCTGCCACCACCGTGAGTAGCGCCGCCGCCGTCATCGCCTCGCGGACCTTCGTCAGCGCCACCAGCCGGATAAGACGGTCGAGCAGAAAATGGCCGAAGAGGACCACAACGGCGATCACGGCGAGCGCCTTGCCAGCCGCCGCCAGGTCCATCGCCACGCCACTCCCGGCCTTGACCGCGAACAGCGGCGCCAGCGCAATGAGCGGGATGGCCGCGAGGTCCTGAAACAGCAGCACGGAGAAGGCGAGACGCCCGTGGCGCTGACCGAGCTCGCCCGTCTCGTCGAGCATCTGCAAGGCAAAGGCCGTGGACGACAGCGCGAGCGCGAGACCGACGAAGGCCGACGTCTGCCACGGCTGGCCGAGCCATAGGGCTGCTCCGGCAAGCAGGAGCGCCGAAAACAGCACCTGCCCCCCGCCGAGGTTGACGATCCTTGCTCGCATCGACCACAGCCGCGTCGGCCTGAGCTCGAGCCCGATGACGAACAGCAGCAGCACGATCCCGAACTCGGAGAACTCGAGGATCTCCTTGGCCTCACGTGAGGAGACCATCTGCTGGACGCCGAATGGGCCAAGGAGAACGCCGCCGATCAAGTAGCCGAGCACACTCCCGATGCCGAGCGCGCGGGCCAGCGGCGCGGCAATCGCCATCGCCGCCAGAAGCACCGCAATGTCGATCAGGGTGACGTTGTGCATGCGCCGGGGCTCGCTCCAGGATTGATCTCAGAAGACAACACAGCAAACAGGATTGGGGCGCTTCGATGCCCTGCCAGAGACGAGGCCCGGTCGGACCGATGGGGCCGGCCGATCCGGTCTGCTGGCCCCACCGTACTGCTGACATGAGACCGGAGGTCGGCTAATGGTTCTTCTCGAGCAAGCCCATGTGGAGCTCCGATGCTGGCGGTCTCCGTCAGCCGCTCCGGCAGCAAGAAGAACGATGGCTGATCTCCTGCAACGCGTGGCCAGATCCCGGGACGTCGAGGCGTTCCGGAAGCTGTTCCAGGCGTATGCGCCCCGCGTCAAGTCCTACATGATGCGCCAGGGTGCCGATCCCGGCACGGCAGAGGAGCTGACGCAGGAGACACTCCTCACGGTGTGGCGCAAGGCCGCGCTCTATTCCGGCGACAAGGGCAGCGCGACCACGTGGATCTTCACCATCGCCCGCAATCTGCGCATCGACAAGCTCCGTAGGGAGGTCAGCTGGCAGCCGCTGCCCGAGGGTCACGCCGAGGAGGCGTCCGACGATCCTGCCCCCGACGAGGAATTGCAGGAGCGCGAGCGAAGGGTTCGCGTGCGCGCCGTGCTCGATGCGTTGCCGAAAGACCAGGCCGAGGTGGTGACCCTGTCGTACGTGGAGGGTCTGTCGCACAGCGAGATCGCCGAGCGCCTCGGGCTGCCACTCGGCACCGTAAAGTCGAGAATGCGCCTGGCGTACGACAAAATTCGCGAGGCGGTCGAGGATTTGAGATAGATGGCGATTATGCACCACCCAGACGTCGCGACGCTGATGAGCTGCTCCGCCGGCAGCCAGCCTGAGGCGCTGGCCGCGGTCGTCTCGTCGCATCTCTCGATGTGTCCCGCGTGCGCACGCGAGGTCGGCCGCATGTCCCTCATCGGCGCCGCCCTGTTCGAGACGATTGCGCCAGTCGAGGTCGCATCCACGGCTCCCATCGTCGAAGCCCGGGCCGGCGAGGCCGACAATCCGCCGCCCCCCGACGTGCGCCCGAGCGGTGGCGCCATTCCCTACCCATTGCAGAAGAGGCTGGGGCTCACCTCCTTCGACGACATCCCCTGGCGCCGCCTCGCGCCCGGCGTATGGGACCATCGCTTGCCGCTGACCGAGGGCGCGACCGGCGATCTGAGGCTCTTGAAGGTCGCGCCCGGCGTCAAAGTGCCCGAGCACGGGCACGAGGGCGAGGAGCTGACGCTGCTGCTCGACGGCAGCTATTCCGATGCGACCGGCATCTACCGCACCGGCGACGTCTCCGATCTCGACAATACGACCGAGCACGCGCCCGTATCCGACCCCGACCGAGGTTGCATCTGCCTCGTGGCCAGCGAGAAGAGGGCCCGCTATAAGGGGCTCCTGGCGCGGCTGCTTCAGCCGTTCACCGGACTGTAAGTCCGGCTGCCCTAATGTCGCGCCCCGAACGCCGGTTCGCCGCGCGCGGAACCGGCTTGGCTATCTCATCACAGCGGCAAGGACGGCGGGTCAGGGTGTCAGCAACGTATTCCTGGAAGATCGTCTGGATCACGGGCGCTAGCTCCGGTATCGGCCGTGAAATGGCGCTGCAGCTCGCCCGCGCCGGCGTCAGGGTTGCAGCCTCCGCACGTTCTGCCGATGCGCTGGCGAGGCTCGCGGCCCTGCACGCGAACATCACGGCCTTTCCCGTCGACGTGACCGACGCGGCGGCCTTGAGCACGACACATGCCCGTATCGAGGCCGAGCTGGGGCCGATCGACCTCGCCATTCTAAATGCCGGCGTCTACAGTCCCCTGACGATCGCGGAGCTGGATGCCAAGACCATCTCGGCCGCCTTCGGCGTCAACGTGCTCGGTATCACGAACGCTCTCGTGCCGCTCGTCCCCGCGATGCTGAAGCGCGGCTCAGGGCACATAGCACTTGTCTCGTCCATCGCCGGCTACCGCGGCCTGCCGCGCGGGGCTGCCTACGCACCCACCAAGGCGGCGGTCATCAGTCTTGCCGAGTGCCTGGAGTGCGAGCTCCATGACAAGAACATCGAGATCAGCGTCATCTGCCCTGGCTATGTCGAGACGTCGATGACCGAGCAGAACCACTTCGCCATGCCGTTCATCCTGAAGCCCGACGACGCGGCCCAACGCATCATCAAGGGACTCGCCAAGCGGAAATACGAGATCGCCTTCCCATGGCCGATGGTGATCCTGACCAAGCTCGGCCGCCGCGCGCCTCATTGGCTCTATTTCGCCATAGTCCGCTTCTTCCAGCCCATGGGCGAGGTGTGAGGGCGGCGGGATCGCGTCCCGGTCAGCTCTCCGCCAGATTTCTGATCTCGGCCTCGAGCTCAGCTACCCGCTGCCGGAGCGCGGTCACCACCGTCTCGACATCCTCGACGGGTACGAGTTGCGGAATGTGCTGGGGGCAGTTCCGGTCCCACGCCTCGACTGTGAACAAGATCGCGCGCTCTGCGATCGCATGGCCTGTAGCAGGCCCCAATGCCGCAGACACCTCATCGACACCCTCGACGACGCGCGCCGTCCCCCAGATCTTGACCCGCCGTCGCCGCGCGTAGTCCATGATGAAGATGAACGCGCGCGGGTTCTCGGCAAGGTTGCCGAGCGTGACGTACTGCTGGTTGCCGGCGAGGTCGGCGAAGCCGAGCGTCCTCTCGTCGATGATCCCGAGGAAGCCCGGCAGCCCACCGCGATGCTGGATGTAGGGCTGCCCCGCCGCGCTCGCGGTGCCGAGATAGAACGATCGCGTGGCGGCGAGCACCGCGGCTAGCTCGTGCGTGACCGTGCTTTCCCAGCCGTGCCCGCGCTCCATTCGCTCGTATCGTGACCGAGAACCGCGACGGTCCTGTTCGGCCTTGACCGACGGCGTGAACGCAACGTCGGACACGGGCGCCCGTGTGTGCATCCTGCCCACGTCAAAGCCCCGGCATGCCGATGAAGCCGGGCAGAGCCTTGACGCGATCGACCCAGGCCCGGACGGCAGGATAGTCGTCGAGCGGCACGCCGCCCTCGTGCCCCAGTGCTACGTACGGCATGCAGGCAATGTCGGCGATGGTCGCCCGGTCGAGCGCGAGCCACGGCTGCTGCACGAGCCGGATCTGCATCAGTCCGAGAATGCGACGCGCCTTCTTACGCGCCGCCGCCACGTCGAGGTCGTAGCCGAACCTGTCGTGGCGCCGTGCGTCGCTGGGTCCGCCCGCGATCTCGTTCTCTGCCACCATCAGCCACTCGGCGACCCGCGCGAGCCCCGCCGGATCGGTCGGCAGCCACCTCTCGCCGCCCCATTTCCGCGCGATGTAGACGAGAATCGCCTGGCTATCGCGCACCACGAGGTCGCCGTCGACGAGGAGCGGGATCTCGCCGAAGGGGTTGAGATCGATCAGCGGCGGCTTCTTGTGCGCCCCCGCCGCAAGGTCGACCGGCACGATCTCGAGCGGCACGCCGAGGAGCGCCGCGAGAAGCCGCACCTTGTAGCAGTTCCCCGACAGCTCGAGGTCGTAAAGTTTGGCGGTCATGGCGCGCTCCTTTTGTGCATGCCGGTCATCCATAACCCCGGCTCCACGCCAAGCTCCCAAATGAGACGCTATTCTGCTAGATAGAAACTTCGGGAAGCATATTTCCATTCAACGGAAGAATGCGATGGATCGTCTTCGCGCCATGAGCGTATTCGTCGCCGTTGCCGAGGCCGGCAGTCTGTCGGCAGCGGCACGGACTCTCGGCGAGCCTCTCACCAACGTCAGTCGCCTTCTTGCCCAGCTCGAAGCACACCTCGGCACGACTCTCCTGGACCGAACGACTCGGCGCATGGCCCTGACACCCGACGGCAGCGACTATCTCGCGACCGCCAAGCGGGTGATCGAGACCATCGACGGGGCGGAGCGGCGGATCGCCGGACAGGCGGCCAGGGTCGCTGGAGAGCTCGCCATCACCGCGCCTGTCGTATTCGGCCGCCTCCACGTGCTGCCGCTCGTTGCCGGGTTTCTGGACCGCTACCCGCTCATCAGCGCGCGCCTCCTGCTGGTCGACCGGGTCGTCAATCTCCTTGAGGAAGAGATCGATGTCGCCGTCCGTATCGGCGAGCTTCCGGATTCGACACTGCTCGCGACCCGCGTCGCATCACTCGGCTTCGTCACCTGCGCTGCACCCGCCTACCTCGCGCGCTGCGGCACGCCAGCCTCCCCCGCGGACTTGAGCCGCTACGACTGCGTGACGTTCGCCGGTCTGCCGGGCGGACTGAGATGGACCTTCAAGAGCCGACGCCAGGGCCGCACAAGCGTCCGCGTGCGCTCGCGCCTAGCGGTCAACACGGCCGATGCCGCCGTCGATGCGGCTATCGCCGGCGTCGGCATCACTCGCGTGCTCACCTACCAGGCCGAGGCCGCAATCGCCGACGGACGCCTGCGCGCAATCCTTGCCCGCTTCGAGGACCGCGCCATCCCTGCCCACCTCGTCTACCGCCCTACGCGCGCCACCAACCCTCGCGTACGTGTGTTCGTCGACTACGCGGCCGAGCGACTGCGCAGTGGCCGGACCGCGTCGTGAGACGAGCCACTCGGCAGTGTACTCAACGGGGACGGTCCATCGATGAGCCATCCCCATTGAGTGCATGGCCTAATTGAGCTTCAAGCTGCCGTAGAGCCGTACGCTGGCGCCTGGCTCGAGCACCTCGTCCTTCTTGAACGAGGTGTGATTCCGAACCTCGTCGTCGAGCAGGTTCTCGCCTTTGATGCCGATTGTCATCTCGGGCACCAGCGCCCCATGGCCTTGAAGACTCGTGGTGTACGCGATCTCGGCGCTCACCAGGTCGTAGGCTGCAGTCGGCGTCTCGTTGATGCCGAGGTCGCCCTGAGCGAAGGCATGCAGGAGCCCGACGCGCAGGAACCAGCTCGGGTCCCGGTAGTAGAAGCCGCCGCCGGCGCGCTGAGGCGGAATGCGCTGCACGTTCTCTCCGTCGGCGAACCTGCCGCGCACATAATCGTATTGCCCGTCGATTCCCACGAGGCCCCGCCACAGGCGAGCGATATCGTACTGACTCGCGATCTCCACGCCATAGAAGGTCGCGTCGCGCTGGCCGAACACGAGCTGCTCGAGCTCGTCCTCGACGCCGCAGCTCGCCAGCACGTCGCCGCAGCCGGCGCCCGTCAACTCCTTGAAGATGAACCCGTCGAAGCGCGTATAGTAGGCCGAGGCATCGAACCGCAGCGCCCCCCTCGCACGCCGGAAGCCGAGCTCTACGGCCTCGGCCTTCTCCATTTCGAGCCCAGGATTGCCGATCTCGAACGTGCCCGTCGCCTCGTGTACGCCCTTCGAGAACAGCTCTGCCGCGTCCGGCGCACGTTCGACGTACTGCCCGGTCAGCCGGGCCACCACATCCATCGGCAGCTCGTAGAGGAAGCCGACGCTCGCCGAGACGGGCGTGAACGAGCGCTCGAAGGCGTGCCCTGCTGCAACGCCGAGCGGATCCTCGATTCCGAAGCCGTCGATGTTCGCCTGCTCGATGCGAGCTGCTGCCTGAAAACGCAGCCGCCGCCCGAGCTCGAGTTCCTCGAACAGAAATCCAGCGATCGTCACCGTGCGGGCGGGCTCGAGCAGACTATCGCCCTCGAAACTTTGCCCACGCATATTGCGGTGCCCCCACTGGATGCCGGCGGCACCCCGCAGCACGCCGAGAGCGGTGGCGACGGGAACGTGCTGAACCTCGGCGCGCGCCTCCTCCTCGGTGTTGGTGAACCGCGATCCGACGTCGCCCTCCTCGGCAATCTCGTTGTGGGCGTAGTCGGACGCCCCGAGCCAGAAGCGCACGGCCTCGACGCCAGCGCTCCCGAGGCGCCACTCGCCTGCCGACAGAACCTTGTCTTGCACCAACTCGATGTGCGAGGTCTCCGCGGGAATGCCGTATTGGCTCTCGGTGCGCACCAGCGCCACACCGGCGAAGCCGTCGCTCCCCACGCGCGACGCACCGACCGATCCGCCCTCGCTCTCCACCCATGAGTTGCGCTCGGCGCCGCGCGGCGTGTCGTAGTCGTCGGCCGAGCGCTTGAAGCCGTCGGCATGCACCGCAACGCCGTCGCTACCGGCCGTTGCCTCGAACGAGCCGTCGCGACCGTCGTCGACCGACATGAGGCCGCCGCTGAGCCGCCCGCTGACCCCGCTCTTGGGGATGAACGTGGGTACGCGCTCGTTCTCGACAGCGACCACGCCGCCGATGGCCTGGCTGCCGTAACGGAGCGTCGCCGGGCCGCGCACCACCTCGACGCGACGGGCGCTCGCCGGGTCGATGGGCACAGCATGGTCCTCGGACAGCGCCGATACGTCGTGCGATCCGATTCCGTTCTCCTGCACGCGGACGCGGTAGTTGTCGAGACCGCGCACGATCGGCCGGCTGGCACCGGGCGCAAATGTCGAGGCCGCAATGCCGGGTTTGGCCGCGAGCGTATCGGTGATGGTCGCACCGCCGTTGCGCGCGATCTCGTCCTCCGAAGCGATTGTCACCGGCGCGAAGCTCTCGACGGAGATGACGAGCGCGCGGGGCGCCGCCTCGATGCCGGCCGCGGGTGCCGGCACCGGAGGCGCCTCGGGAGCCTCAGGCACGGCCGAGGAGCCCGTCGCCTGCGCTGCGGCACGCTTCGGCTTCGCCGGCCCTGCCTGGGCCGGCTCTGTCTTGGTTGTTCGTTTCGGCTTGGCTGGCGCCTTGATCGGGCTAGGAGCCGTCACCTCGATCTCGGGCAGCTCGTTTGACTCTGTAGACACGTAATTGGGTGGCGTCGGGGTCGACTCCTGCGCTGCCGCAGCATCGAGCACGGCGAGGCACAGGGACGCGACGAGAAGGGATCTCGCGGCCATAGGTGAAGTCTCCGGAAATAGGTGCGGTTGCCCGCGCGCACGCAGCGCGCAGGTACGGCAACGGCACAGGGCCCTAGCCGCGGCGCGTCGGCCGGTGCTGGCGCTGACCGTCAGATCGTGTCGAGACGGGAAAGCGGTGGGCCGCGGGCGTAGAAGCTGGCTGGAGATTGCAGCTCGACAAGCGGCGACGGCCGGACAGGCGCCAGCCTTAGCGTTCGCGTCGGTGCCTCAGGAAGCTCGCTTGCGGACGGAACGGCGATAGCCGAAGCCACGAGCGCTGCGTCGCAGATCGGGCAATCCCGATGATCGTCGTCATGGCCCGTGCTGGATCCGTCGGGCTCGTCGCAGTCTTCTCCCGCCGCATGAGGACCGGCAACAATCGCCCCGGCCGGGCAACTGGTATGCACCTCGCCCGCGAGAGCATGCACGTGCCCGGCCGTTGCCATCCCCAGGGCCACGTAAGCCGTGAGAACGAGCCACGAAAAGAGCGACCGAAGCTTGCGCAACCGGACCATGCCGTCACTCCGACCCTGTCCGAGTAAATGTTACAACAGTAACATTTAGCGGCAGGCACCGGACCCCGCAAGCGCGCCGGTCCGCCGGTAGGCATGGTTATGGGGCTCCGTGGCGGAGGCGCCACAAGCGAGGTCGCGCCCGCGGGCTCGAACGGGTCCTCACAGCTCGTGCGCCAGACGCCTTTTCTTGGTCTCGAGATACCGGCGGCTGTGACGGCTCGGCTCGACCACCAGCGGCACACGCTCGGCGACGACGATCCCGGCCGTGGAGAGAGCCTCGACCTTGTCCGGGTTGTTGGTCATGAGCCGGATCTTCTCGAAGCCGAGATCATGCAGGATCTCGGCCGCGAGCTCGTAGTCTCGCGCGTCCACCGGCGCCCCGATCTCGAGATTGGCGTCGACCGTATCGAGCCCTTTGTCCTGCAGGGCGTAGGCGCGGATCTTCTTGAAGAGGCCGATGCCGCGGCCCTCGTGGTAGGGCAGGTAGATCAGAACGCCATTCGGCGTCTCCGCGATGCGGGCGAGCGCTGCCTGCAATTGTGCGTAGCAGTCGCAGCGCAGCGAATGGAAGATGTCGCCCGTCACGCAGCCCGAATGCACGCGCACGAGCGGCAGTCCGACGTCCGCCGGCACGCCGCCCGATGGGGCGGCCCGGTTGATCAGCGCCATGGCCTGGGTCGCCTCGTCCCGGCCCTGGTAGGCACGGGCTTCTAGCATCACCTCGCGCCCCGCCACCTCGATCGGCAGTGTCGTCACGGCCAACCGGTCGAGGTCGAGCTTGGCGGGCGTCTCTGGCCGCGGCGGCATAAGGGGCTCCAAGGGGGCGGGGCACTTGTTCCCATGGGGGTCCATGAAATCGGCTTCCGCGTCAAGGGCATTGGCCCGAGTTGTCGCGACAGTTGTCGGCCTCGGTCCCGATTTGCTAAGCCAACGCATCCTGTCACCGCGACCCTGGAGCGTCCCGCACCATGCTGTTCGTCACCTTCCTGGCAGCCGCCCTGCTCGCGGCCATCCTGACGCGGGCGTTCATCGGTTGGGTCGAGACGAAGAACATCGCCGCCGAGGAGAACCACCGCTCGATGCACAAGGGCCGGGTGCCGGTCGGCGGAGGTCTGCCTCTGCTCGTCGTCGCGATCCTGATCGGCTGCCTGCTGTGGCCTCTGCCCGCGGCCGGCCAGGTGCTTCTCGCCGCGCTGGCGGCCCTGGCTGTCGTATCGTGGGCAGACGACGTCATGACCGTGCCCGCCGTCGTCCGCTTCGCCGCCCACATCGCCGCCGCGGCAGCGGCCCTCTCCGTCATCCCACCCGACCGCCTCGTGCTCCAGGGGCTCGTGCCGTTCGCCCTCGACCGCGCATTGTCCGGCCTCGCGCTCGTATGGTTCGTCAATCTCTTTAACTTCATGGACGGCGTCGACGGCATTGCCGGCATCGAGACGGTGGCCATTTCTGCAGGCTATGCGGTCGTCGTCGCCCTGGCGCCCCATGCAGATGCCGGGCTCGTGCCGCTCGCCGTGGCGACCGCCGGCGCTGCGCTCGGATTCCTGCTCTGGAACTGGCACCCGGCCCGCATCTTCATGGGCGACGTTGGCGCCGTGCCGCTGGGCTTCCTCACCGGCTGGCTGATGCTCGACCTCGCCAGCCGCGGCTATTGGGCTCCGGCCCTCGTCCTGCCACTCTACTTCGTCGCCGACGCCACCATCACGCTCCTGAGGCGGATCCTGCGCGGCGACCGTCCCTGGGAGCCCCACCGCGAGCATTTCTACCAGCGGGCGGCCAAGGCATGGGGTAATCACGCGGTCGTCGTGCGCCAGGTTCTGGTGCTGAACGCCGCGCTCGTCGGCTATGCCGCGGTCGCCGTCTCCCATCCCTGGATCGGCCTCGGGCTGGCTGCCGCCGCGGTTGCCATGCTGCTCAACAATCTGGGCAACGCCGCCCCTGCGGCCTCGGAAGCCGTCGCACCCGGAAAGCCCGTTGCGGCAAGAGCTGGCACCCCCGGCGCCGCATGACGTCCGCGGCCCGTCCGGCGTCTGCCCCTACGCACGGGGCTCTGTCGGTCGCAGCCAGCGACGTCCCCTGTTTCAGAGACCCAACCCCGAGACGCGCCGGTAGAGCCCACGGACCCCGGCACGCGCACGAGCAAGAGCTCGTCGTGCCGCCGCGCGTCCTGCCACTGCCAGCAAGCGCGCCTGTGTCCTCGCCTTCTCTGCCGCCGCCACGAGCCGCGGCCTCGCCTCGGCCCACGCCTTGGCGAGCGCGGGCTTCCACCGCGCCCAGGCCTGCTTCGCCTCGTGACGCACCGTGTTCTTGACCATGCGCCCGTAGCGCCATGCCCACGAGGCACGCAGGGCGGCGAACAAGGCCTCCTTCCACGGCATGAACCAGCCGTAGGCGCGCGCGAACCAGCCGATACGCATCAGCGCCGGCTTGGTCAGAACGAAGATGCGCGCAATGAGCGCCGTGCTCGCGATCTTGGCGCCGACGAAGAGAGCGCCGGCCGTTACCACCATCCCATTGGCGAGGAGATAGACGGCGGCGAACTTGATCGGCAGCAGGATGGCCGTCGGCAACGCGAACACGGTGAGCGCCCCGTAAGGCGGCAGCCCCGCGATCCAGCGCTCGAGGGCAGCCCACGGCCGGAACCGCGCCAGCCGGGCGAGCGCATCCGAAAGCGGCTGCCAGCCCCACTCCTCGAAGATGACGACCAGCGCCGCCGCCACCTGGAGCACGAAGAGGAGCGGCGGCTTGAGCCAGGCCCACACCTCACGCAGAAGTGCGAGCAGATGGACGGCAGCTCGACGAAGGCGCGGCTTCGCCTCCCGCCACAACGCTCTGATCTCGTCCTTGAGTTGCTGGGACATTCTTTCGTGCCGGTCGCGGGCCACCATGGACCGCGGTATCGAGACCTACCAGCCTGGCCGCTACTCCCGGCTTAATCTGCCCCCGTCTGATCGACAAATCTGCCGATATCGTGTCTCGAAAACGCGCCGTCGAGCCCCAGGGGGGCCTTCCGGCGATCAAAATTCCTGACATCCATTTGACCGGCCGCGAGCGACCATCGCGCTTGCAGGACCGCCCTCGCCTCCCGAGCTAACGGGCACGGCGCGGCGCTCGTCCCGAGCCTGGCCCGGTCCAGCCCCTTTGGTCCGGGACGGCCGGGAGGCGCCCCGCCGATGAGTGATCAACCAGCAAAGGAGACCTCCCATGAAGGCCGCCGTCACGACAGCGATTGCCGTGATTGCCATCCCCGCCGCCGCGTCGGCTCTAACCATCACCAACAAGAGCGCGAGCGAGCACGCCATCGGGCTCGACATGGGCCACAAGGAGAGCGTGCATAAGGTCCCGGCCGGCCAGTCGGTGACCTTCAAGAGCGAGTGTAACGATGGCTGCGGCGTGACCGGTCCCTGGAACTACTCGGTGATGCTCAAGACCGGCGACAAGTACGAGTTCGACGGCACCTCGCCGATCTCTGGCAAGAGCGGCCCGTCCTGACGATCGCCTGAACGACGCAAAAAAGCAGGGAGCCGCGCGGAGCGATCCGCGCGGCTCTCGATGTCTCTGCAATGACGTCTCCGCTCAGCCCTTGCCGCAGGTGGTGTCGCACGACACCTCCTCGCGGGAGTCGACCGTACCGCGGACCGGCGACATCACCTCGCGGTAGCACTTGCCACCCTCCTTGACGATGCGGACGAGCTTTGTCGGACTCTGCAGGCTCTCACACTTCACCTCCAGCGCGCCCTGCGCGAGCCGCACGGGCCGCTCTGGCGTATCGGCACGCGCCGCACCGATCAGGATGTCGAGAATACCGGCCGAGGCCGGGGCCTCGCCCGGCTTGTGCAATTCGTTGTAGGCGATCCACTGGTAGGCCGACTTGCCGTCCGAGGTCGAGATCTTGAGCGCGATGTCGCCGGTCTTGGCGCAGGCGCCGGCGTCGATCTTGGTGCCCTGCGCGGTCGAGATCGCCTTGTAGTCGATCTTGCAGTCGAGGTTCTTGACCCACAGGTCGTACTGCGCGAGCCGCTCGGAAACCTGGCTGAACGGCACGCCGAAACGGTAAGCGTTATAGGCGGTGACCGCAGTCGGGATCGCGCCCAGGAGGGTGACGATCAGCGCCGCCGTCTTCAGGTGCGGCACCATCCTCTCAAAACCGCTCGCGGCGGTCGTCTCGGCGGACATGAACGAAGCCTCCTCGTAGTTCGATATCGTGTGCGTCTGAGTAAGGTCTGACATGGTCATGCTATGCATCGGGCTCCCTCGCCGGCGGTGAGATCTGAGGCGACTTGCGCGCGACAATGCCGCCCTGTGCTTGAACCTGGCTCGAGCGGCCGGTTCATCTCCCGTTCAGCGCCGCAGCGCCCCGATGCCTTATACTTGTACAATAGTCGATCCTCCCGGGCGATTCCATGACGGCGGGACGGCAGCGCCCAAGAGAGTTGCGATATAGCCGTTTTCTCCTTCGAACCCAGCGCCTTGGCAAGCCGGGCCGTCTGTCTCGTCATGGGCCGCAGCCGGTGCCCGGAGATAGGGCCCGCAGCTGCCCGGATCGACACGTCCCGGCGCTTCTTGTTTTCCACGGGCGGTGCGTTCCGACGGCGTCAGTCCCTCGCGCCGTCTTCGGCGACGGCCGCGATCCCCTTCGCCGTCTCGAGCCCCTTCGCACCTGTGAAATTCGTCTCGTCGAGGTTGGCGCCGGTAAAGTCGGCGCCCGAGATGTCGGCGCCCGCGAAATTCGCCAGCGTGAGGTCGGCGCCGCGCAGGTCCGCACGCGCGAGATCGGCCCCCTGCAGCTTGGCATACTTCATCGCGAGCCCGGTGAAGCGCACGTCGCGAAGCCGCGCACCCTGAAAGTTGGCACCGACGAAGCTCGCACGCCGGGCGTTCTGCGTCGCGTCGCGGTCGTCGGCGCGCGGACCGAACGTGGCACCCGAAAGGTCCGCTCCACGGAAATCGGCCCAATCGAACGCCCCCGCCAGCACCGCGCCTGCCATGTGAGCGTTTCGGAACCGGGGCGCCTCATAGCGCTCGACCTCGAGCGACGTGAACACCGTCGGACTGAGTATGGTCGCACGATCGAGTCTCGCACCGTCGAACTTCGCCATGGTCAGGATCGACCGATCGAGCCGCGCATCTGTGAGGTCGGCGGCAGCGAGCTTCGCCCCCGTGAGGTCCGCCCCGAAGAGATCGGCCGAAGCGAGGCGCGCGCCCTTGAAGTCGAGCCCCGCGAGATCGAGACCGGCGAGGCTCTGTCGCGAAAGATCGGCGGGCCGCTCGGGCGTCGATGCGAACAGGAGCTCGGCCACGTGCTTGACGGTGAGGCCAGGCCGCGGCGTCTCCAAAGCCAGCCCGGCGTCGGCCCGCGCCAGGAGCACCGCCGGCAAGATCAACTGTATCAGGTGGCGTTTCATGCCGGTGGGACCTCCGCCGCGGCTTGGTCCGCCGCATCAGCGGCTGATACGGTCGCCCCCCTGCGCCTGGACCAGCCCTCTTATCTCGTCGATGCCGGTTGCGCCAGCAAAGGACGCGCCGTCGAGGATCGCCCCAGTCACGTCCATGCCGGCAACGTCGGCACCTGAGAAGTCGGCCTTGCTGAGATCGGCGCCGCGGAAGTCCACATCCCTCGCATTGGCCCCCGTGAAGCGGGCGAATACCAGCTGGGCGCCGCGGAAGCTCGCACCCGCGAGCTTCGCACCCGAAAAGTTGCAGCTCGTCATCCGCACGCGCGAGGCGAGCAGCCCCTCGCTATAGGCATCTTGCCGGCCGAACCTCGCCCCCGTGAGATCGGCGTGCGCAAAATCAGACCCGTCGAGCCAGCCGGACAAGCCCGTACGCGCCATGTTGGCCCCGGTGAAGCGCGGCGCCTCGGCGATGTTGCGCTCGAGCCCGCTGAAGATGGTGGGACGCAAGAGCGTCGCGCCTTCGAGGTTGGCGTTCGAGAAATCGGCCTTGGTGAGAACGGCCCGGTCGAGGAGCGCACCGGAAAGATCGGCGCCGGAGAGGTTCGCTTCTGCGAGATTGGTGCCGTAGAGATCGGCCTTGGCGAGCCGCGCGGCCTTGAAATCGACGCCAGCGAGATCGAGCTCGCGCAGGCTCTTCCCCGACAGGTCGATACGCGCGCCCTGCTCGGCACGGTAGAGCGCCTGCGTCAGCTCGCGTGCCGTGAAATCCGCGCTCTCGGCGGCAAGCGCCAGCGCCGCACCCGGCACGAGGAGCAGGACGGCCGTCAGCGAACGTGAGCGCATGCGCTAGTCCTATCGTTGCGATCAGACTAACATGGCTCCCCCGGGCCGCAGAAGCAAGCTGCAGCGAGGTCGATCGACGTCCGGTTTAGCCCCCTCGGCCGGGCACGGCTCCGGCTCAAGCCGCCTCGGCACCGTCCTTCAAGAGCTTGTAATTGATGCTGTCGAGAAGCGCCTCGAAGCTGGCATCGATGATGTTGGGCGACACGCCGACCGTGAACCAGCGCTCCCCCGACCTCTGGTCGAGCGTCTCGACCAGCACCCGCGTCACCGCCTCGGTGCCTCCCGTCAGGATGCGCACCTTGTAGTCGACGAGCTCGATCGTATCGATGTGCTTCTGATAGCGCCCGAGATCGCGCCGGAGCGCCCGGTCGAGCGCGTTGACAGGGCCGTTTCCGGAACCGACCGACCACAACGGCTCCTTGTCGCCGTTGACGAACACCTTGACGGTCGCCTCCGACACGGTCACCTGCTCGCCCAGGGCGTTGTGGCGCCGCTCGACGATGACGCGGAAGCTGTCGACGCTGAAGTACTTCGGCACGTTGGTGAGATGCCGCCGCGCCAGAAGCTCGAAGGAGGCCTCGGCGCCCTCGTAGGCGTAGCCCGACGCCTCGCGGTTCTTGACCTCGTCGACGAGCGCCACGACGCGCGGGTCGTCCTTATCGATCGCAAGCCCGACGCGCTCGAGCGCCGCCAGAACGTTGGACTTTCCGGCCTGTTTCGAGACCAGAAGTCGCCGCTCGTTGCCGACCGTCTCGGGCGGAACGTGCTCGTACGTCTCGGGCTCCTTCAGAATGGCGGAGGCATGGATGCCGGCCTTGGTCGCGAACGCACTCTCGCCGACGTAGGGAGCGTGCCGGTCGGGCGACTGGTTCAGAACATCGTCGAGCACGCGGCTCGCATGGGTGAGCGTGCGCAATCGTTCCGCAGTGATGCCGGTTTCGAAGCGCTCCGCAAACTCGGTCTTGAGCAGCAGCGTCGGAATGATCGAGCTCATGTTGGCGTTGCCGCAGCGCTCGCCGAGCCCGTTCAAGGTGCCCTGGATCTGGCGCACGCCGGCGCGCACCGCGGCGAGCGTGTTGGCGACCGCGTTCTCGGTGTCGTTGTGAGTGTGGATGCCGAGCCGCGAGCCCGGAATGCGGGAAGCCACGTCGGACACGATCCGCTCGACCTCGTGCGGCAGCGTTCCGCCGTTGGTGTCGCACAGCACGATCCAGCGCGCGCCGGCGTCGAGCGCCGCCTGCGCAACCGCCAACGCATACTCGCGGTTACCCTTGTAGCCGTCGAAGAAGTGCTCGCAATCGAGCATCGCCTCGCGCCCCGACGCGATCACCGCCTGGACGCTCTCGGCGATGCCGGCGAGGTTCTCCTCGTTCGAGATGCCGAGCGCGACGCGCACGTGATAGTCCCAGCTCTTGGCGACGAGGCAAACGCTATCCGCCGCCGACTGCACGAGCGCCTGGAAGCCTGGATCGTTGGATATCGAGCGCCCCGCCCGCTTGGTCATGCCGAAAGCGGTGAAACGCGCCGACTTGAAGGCCGGCTTCGCGGCGAAGAACGCGGTGTCCGTGGCGTTCGCACCGGGGTAGCCGCCTTCGATGTAGTCGACACCGAGCCCGTCGAGCACGGCCGCGATCCGCCGCTTGTCCTCGAGCGAGAAGTCGACACCGGTCGTCTGCGCGCCGTCGCGCAGCGTCGTGTCGTAGAGGTAGAGGCGTTCTTTGCTCATATCGTTCACGTGCTCCGCGGCGACTGCAGCGGTCCTTCCGATTTTCCTGGACGACGGCAGCCGTCTCTCAAACCAAGCCCTGGTAGCGCAGGGCCAGATACACAGCGAGCCCCAGCACGATGAACTTGATCACGATGTAGTAGATCCAGTGCCGCGGGAACGGTGTGTCGGGGCGCATGTCCTTCATTGACGGTCTCCATCGCTCTCGTTGGGCGTCGTCGTGTCTGTCCGCATCATGCTGTCGGAGCTCCGCCAGGCTTCAGCTCCTTCTTCATCGTCGTATTGGCGAGCCACACGTCGTCGACCGGAATCGTGTTCCGTCGCACGCCCACGTAGCTGCGACCCAGGAAGAACTCCTCGGCCGTATCGCTGGCGTCGACCGTGATCTCGGTCACGCCGCGGCCCGCCGCGATGCGTTCCATGGCATCCGCGAGCGCCGCCCCGATCCCCTGCCCAGCGTAGTAGGGATGCACGTAGAGCATCTCGAGATGCTTGTTGTCCTTCAAGGACGCGAAGCCCGCGTGCTCGCCCTCGATCTCGACCACGAGCGTCGTCATGGCTCCGAGCCGGCGCGCGAAATCTGCCCCGTCCTCGGCCAGAGACGCCCACGCAGCGCGCTGGTCCTCGTCGTAGTCGTCCTGCGTCAGCTCCTCGATCGACGCCGCGTAGAGCTCGCGCAGCGCCATCGCGTCTGCCGGCAGAAACGGACGGAGGGGGACGGCCGTCGTCACCTCGCCACCTCCCAGGTCGTCACGATCTCACCCGTTTTGGGGTCCTTGGCGTCCTTGAGAGAGACGCCCATGCCGGCCAGCTCGTCGCGGATGCGGTCGCTCTCCTTGAAGTCCTTGGCCTTGCGCGCGGCGAGGCGGGCCGCGACCAGCCCCTCAACTTTCGCCGCATCGACGGCCTTGGCCTCGAAACCGACGTTGAGCTCGTCACGCGTCTCGCCGCCGTAAAGCCCGAGGAAGTCCAGCGTCGCTCTGAGACCGGGGCGAGCGGCTTCGTTCCGCCTCGCGCTTTTGAGAAGGCCGTACACGATCGACAGCGCCGAAGGCGTGTTGAGGTCGTCCGAGAGTGCCGCCACGACATCCTCGTTCGGCCCGCCCTCCGCTTCGACGCCAGCCAGCGTATCGGCGATCTCGAACAGCGTAGAGCGCGCCTGCACGAGCCGCTCCACCGTCCAGTCGATCGGCTGGCGGTAGTGCGTTCCCATCATGGCCAGCCGAACCACGCGGCCGTGCCACTGGCTACCGCCGAAGTCCTTGCCGTCGAGAAGCTGATGGATGGTGATGAAGTTGCCGAGCGACTTCGACATCTTCTCGCCTTCGACCTGCAGGAACCCGTTGTGCATCCAGACCTGCGCCATCGCGGCCGTGCCGTGCGCGCAGCGGCTCTGCGCCACCTCGTTCTCGTGATGCGGGAACACGAGGTCGATGCCGCCGCCATGAATGTCGAACACCTGGCCCAAGTGCTTGCCTGCCATCGCCGAGCACTCGATGTGCCAGCCGGGCCTGCCCTTCGTCTTGATGCCGCACGGGCTATCCCACGCCGGCTCGCCTGCCTTCGAAGGCTTCCACAGCACGAAGTCCATGGCGTCCTTCTTGTAGGGTGCCACCTCCACCCGCGCGCCGGCCTCCATCTCCTCGAGCGAGCGCCCGGAGAGGCGGCCGTAGTCCTTCATCGACGGCACGTCGAAGAGCACGTGGTCCTCGGCCACGTACGCGTGTCCGTTCTTGACCAGCGCCTCGCACAGCGCCTTCATCTCACCGATATGATCCGTCGCCCGCGGCTCGACGGAGGGGGGAAGCACGCCGAGGGCGGCGATGTCCTTATGGAACTGCGCCGCCGTCTCCTCGGTGAGCTTGCGGATCGCTTTCAACGGATCCATGTCGGGATAGCGCTCGGCCGCGCGGGCGTTGATCTTGTCGTCGACGTCCGTGATGTTGCGCACGTAGGTCACGTGGTCGGCACCATAGACGTGGCGGAGCAGCCGGTAGAGCACGTCGAACACGATCACCGGACGCGCGTTCCCGATGTGCGCGAAGTGGTAGACCGTGGGTCCGCACACGTACATGCGCACGTTCGTGGGATCGAGGGGCCTCAGCTCGTCCTTGGACCGCGAAAGCGTGTTGTATAGGCGCAATGTCACTGTAATCCCTCTGCCTTCCTGGCGGGGCGGGTTCTCTGTCTTGAGATGAGGCAAAGAAGCGGGCCGCGCGCCAGCCGTTGTTCGACTAGCCCGAAATAATCATGCCGCAACAAATGTTGACGGCGTCTTTGCGCATGGCGTTCCGCATTGGCGCCATATGGCGCCGGACGCAGGGGGCCGTCAAGCGCCGCGGGCCAGGCACGCCCTTCGCGGTGGCGGTCGCGACAGTTCCCCACAGGCTGAGGACAACCCCACCTGCCGCATTTGCGCTCCATTGCCCGCCTATGGCAGAGATGATCCCGATCAAGGACTTGGATGCGGCATCCGCCCGCGGACGGCCTTTCCTCGACGAGCGCTGACTAATGGGCAAGGCCCCGGACCTCACCTGCGAGCCACCGACCGGCACCCGGCAGCACTGGCGCGGGCCGGGACGCTTGGCACTTGCGGCAGCGTTCGTCCTTGCCGGCGCCGCACTGGGCGCTACGCCGTCCGCCGCGCAAGGCTGGTCATGGCCATGGGACGAGAAGCCGAAGCCGCCGCCGATCCCCCCCGCCCCCATCGCCGGCCCCGCGGCTCAGCCCCAACCGCCCGCAGTCGGCCAGCCGCCACCGGTGGCCGGGCAACCTGCCGCGCCAGCTGCCCCTGCCGCAAGTTGGGCCCAGCGCGCCACCCCCGTCTGCCTCGAGCTCGAGCGGCGTCTCGTGCAGGAGGGCCAGAAAGGCAGTCCCGCTCAGGAGCAGCTGCCGCTCGTCGAGCGCCAGCTCGCCGAGGCCGATCAGCTCTACCGACAGTCCCGCCAGCAGCTCGACCGCGCGGACTGCTATGAAACGTTCTTCTTCACCAAGACACTGAAGCAGTCGCGCCGCTGTATCGACCTGCAGTCGCAGACCGAAGGAGCGCGACGGCGACTGTCTGACCTCGAAAGCCAGCGCTCGCAGCTGCTGGCCTCCTCGGGGCGCTCCTATCGCGACGAGATCGTACGGGAGCTCGCGCGCAACAATTGCGGCGACCGCTACTCTCAGCAGGTCGCGCGTCAGAGTTCCAGCCCATCCGGTGGAATCTGGTCCGAGGGCGAGGACGCCGCCGGCCAGGGCGGCCTCGGCACCTACAGTGCCCAGCCCTACGCCACCTACCGCACGGTGTGCGTCAGGCTCTGTGACGGCTACTTCTTCCCGGTGAGCTTCTCGACGCTCCCCAACCACTTCGACCGCGACGCCGAGGCCTGCCAGTCGAAGTGCGCGGCCCCCGCAGAGCTCTACTACTACCAGAACCCCGGCGGCTCGACCGACGACATGGTCGGGTATCAGACCAGCCAGCCGTACAACCAGCTGAGGTCCGCCTTCCGCTACCGGAAGGAGTACGTTGCAGGCTGCTCGTGCAAAGAGACGGAGTACCTGCCCGAGGGCGGCACCCCGCGCGAAGCAGCCGCGCCCGGCGGCGCGACTGCCTCCGCCCTCGGCGCTCCACCGCCCGCGACGGACGGCGAGCCAGCCGCCGCCATACCGCCCGCCGCGACGTCCCCATCCGCGGCAGCTGGCGGTTGGGCCGCCGAGACCGGCCGCGAGCGACTTCCCTGGGAGACGCAGTAGCGGAGGCTCACGGCGAGCACGCCCCTGCTCCGACGCGCATCAGGTATCGCCGCGCCAATTTTCATGCTTGCCTCGGCGCGCTGCGTGGCGCTTCCTATGCATGCTCCGGCGTGCCCTCAGAGAATTGGGGGAGACGCGCCAGGCCCCCGGGCAACCCGGCGAACCTGAAAGGCGGGCCCCATGCGCATCGACACGCGCCGCTTCGTGCTTCGGGATTTCGAGCCGGCCGACGAGGTCCGCTTCCGCGTCTATGCCAGCGACCCGCGCTATCTCGCCTTCTATGGCCCTGACGACCGCGACCCCGACCACGTCGAGCGTCTCCTGAAAAGCTATGCACTGTCGGCCGCCGCCAGCCCTCGCCACGACTGGCATCTCGCCATCGTCTCCCGCACGACCGGAGAGCCACTCGCCGGCATCTGCCGCCTGATCACCGAGGGCAGGCCCGCGGGAACCGCCGAGCTCGGCCTCGAGCTCGCCGCCATACACTGGGGCCGCTATACGTACGCCATGGAGATCTCGCGTGCGCTTCTCGGCTTCGCCTTCGGCAAGCTCGGACTCCGCGAGATCACGGGTGTCACCTCGAGCGCCAACGTTCCCGTGCGTCGCCTCGCTCTCTGGTTCGGGGCCGAGGAGACCGGCACCGCCGAAGCCAATTCAATGATGACTGCCCACGGCTGGACCGAGCAGACCTGGCACATCACGAACGAGGCCTGGGACCGGACGCTGCGCGGCACGGGCAGCCTGTCAGTCGGGAGATGAGAGCAGCGCTGCGGACGCGACGGCCTGCTGCGGGCACCACCGTCAGCGCCGTTTTAATCGTTCGGCGGATGGGCCGTGTTCGTCCGCCGGGAACACGACTCTTCAATCGAGACGCCACCCGGGATCCCGCCCGCCGCCGACGACGTTCGAACCAAGCAGTAGAACGCTTGTGTACCATATGCGTCAGCACTGTCGAAGTCCGTGCCGTGCTCGTAGCGACGCTGGTAGCTGCCGGCATGAGGTGCTTTGAGACGGCAAGCTCGATCACGACGATCGGCAGGGCGGGCTGAGCGATGAGATCGATCGAGCCACGATGGTGATCAGCCGATGCCGATGTATGGAGGAATTGCGAAGGATTGCCGACCGGCGAGCAGACGGCCGAGACAGGCGGCCTTCAGGCGCTGACGTAGGCTCGCGACGGATTGTGTCAGATCTGCCTAGCACTGACCCGACCCACGGGCCTTGGCACTGCAGCCAGGCCGGCGTTCAGCCTCAGCCCACGGTTCCCTCGAGCCTTGCCTTCGCCCGCTCGCGACCGATGAAGGGCAGGAAGTGCTTCAGCTCGGGGCCGCTGTCGCGACCGGTCAAGGCGAGCCGCAAGGGATGAAAGAGCGCACGGCCCTTGGCGCCGGTTACGTCCTTGACGAGCGCGGTCCAGGTTCCCCACGTGGTCTCGTCCCACGGCCCGGAGGGCAGCAGATCCGCGGCGCGGGCGCATAGCGCAGCATGTTCGATCACAGGTGCGATCTCGCTCGTCGCGATCCGCCACCAGTCGGCGGCCTCCCTCAGCACGCTGATGTTGCCGCGAACCGTCTCCCAGAACGCACTCGCTCCACCGACGCCGAGCACCTGCAGCCGCGCCGCCACGTCTGCGTAAGGAAGCTTGTGCAACAGCTTGGCATTGAGCACTTCGAGCTCCTCGAGAGCAAACCGCCCGGGAGCCATGGAGATCTTGGCTGGATCGAACAGCGACGCCAGCTCCTCGACGCGACCGTGCGGCTCGACTGCGTCGGACGTGCCGAGCAGCGCCGCCATCGACAGCACTGCCATCGGCTCGAGCTCCATGGCGCGGAAGCTTTCGGCCGAAAGCGCCCCGAGGCGCTTCGATAGCGCCTGCCCATCGGCACCGACCAGCAGGCTGTGATGCCCGAAAGCGGGCGGCTCCGCCCCAAGCGCCTCGAAAATCTGGATCTGTACGCCCGTGTTGGTGACGTGGTCCTCGCCACGGATGATGTGCGAGATGGCGAAGTCGATGTCGTCGACGACGCTCGTGAACGTATAGAGATAGGTGCCGTCGGCGCGGATCAGAACGGGGTCGGACAGCGAGCCGGCATCGACCGTCTGGTCACCGCGCACCATGTCGTTCCACGACACGATGGTCGGCTGCGGCTGAAGGCCCGTCTCCTCCGACGTGTTATCGAGCCGGAAGCGCCAGTGCGGACGCCGTCCTTCCTCCTCGAGCCGCTGCCGGTCGACGGCCGTAAGCTTCAAAGCCGCACGATCGTAGATCGGCGGCCGGCCCATCGAGAGCTGGCGCTTGCGCCGGAGCGAGAGCTCCTCCTCCGACTCGTAGCAAGGATAGAGCCGTCGCGCCGCAACGAGCGCCTTTGCCGCCTCCTCGTAACGGTCGGTCCTGTCGGACTGGCGCGCCTCGCGGTCCCAGCGCATGCCGAGCCAGACGAGGTCGTCGCGGATGCCCTGCGCGAACGCTTCCGTCGAGCGCTCGCGGTCGGTGTCGTCGAGGCGCAGGAGGAACGATCCGCCGTGCTTGAGGGCGAACAGGAAGTTCAACACCGCCGTGCGGATGTTGCCGATATGAAGGCGGCCGGTGGGACTTGGTGCGAAACGGACGGCGGGTTTCATGAGCGAGATTGCGGCTGGTTTGAGGACGGGCATGCCCGCTGCCTACACGATTGCAGGCCAAACGGCGAGGCCTGAAGCGGCGCGACCGGTCATCCCGGCCCTCAGCCTTCGTCTCGCATCTCCCGCACCAGCAGGGCCACGTTGCCGCCCGTCGCCGTGATGTCGGTCGAGCGCACGCGCTCAGTCGCAAACCGCATCAGATAGTTGGGGCCGCCCGCCTTCGGACCGGTGCCCGACAGACCCTCGCCGCCGAACGGCTGCACGCCGGGCACGGCGCCGACCTGGCTGCGATTGACGTAGAGATTGCCGACCCGTGCGTGCTCTGCCACGTAGTCTGCGACCGCGTCGATGCGGCTGTGGAGCCCGAGCGTCAGGCCGTAGCCTGCCGTATTGATCGCCTCGACGACCTTGGGCAGATGCCCGCGCTCGAAGCGCACCACGTGCAGGATGGGGCCGAACACCTCGCGCTCGACGAGGTTCATGCGCTCGATCTCGTAAACCGCCGGGGTCACGAAGCTGCCTGTTCGGCACGAGTTCGGCACCAAGGGATCGATGATCTCGCGGCCGGCCCTCTGCATGGTCATCTTGTGTGCGTCGAGGACGTCCTGGGCGCCGGCGTTGATCACGGGACCGACGTCGGTCGCATAGTCGAACGGGTCGCCGAGATCGAGCGCCTCGACCGCACCCGCCAGCATGTCGAGCGTCTTCGGCGCGATCTCGTTCTGGATGAACAGAAGCCGTGCCGCCGAGCAGCGCTGCCCGGCCGACTGGAAGGCGGACCGCACGACGTCACGCACCACCTGCTCGGCAAGCGCGCTACTGTCCGCGATCATAGCGTTGAGTCCGCCCGTCTCGGCGATGAACGGCACGATCTCCCCGCGCCGTTCTGCGAGCAGTCGCTGGATCGTCCACGCCGCCTCGTTCGAGCCGGTGAACGCGACGCCCCGGACGCGCGCATCCTTGACCAGCGCCATGCCGACCGTTGCGTTTCCAGTGAGCAGATGCAGCACGTCCTTCGGTGTTCCGGCCTCGTGGAGGAGCTTGACCATGATCGAGGCGACGAGCGGCGTCTCCTCGGCGGGCTTTGCGAGCACCGTGTTGCCGGCAACGAGCGCGGCTGCGATCTGGCCGGTGAAGATGGCGAGCGGGAAGTTCCAAGGCGCTATGCAGGCGAACGGGCCGCGGCCGTGGAGCGTGAGCAGATTCGTCTCGCCGGTGACGCTCCTGAGGCCCTTAGGCTCCGAGAGGAGGCGCCGTCCCTCGCTCGCGTAGTAGCGCAGGAAGTCGGCCGTCTCGCGCACTTCCGACAGCGCATCGCCAATCGTCTTGCCGCCTTCGCGCACGAGGAGCGCCATCAGCCGGGCCCGGTCGCGCTCGACGAGGTCAGCCGCGAGATCGAGGACCTTGGCGCGGCTCGCGACGTCGCGCATCGCCCAGCCGTGGTGCGCGGCGGCCGCACTCGCCACCGCCGCGTCGACGTCCATCGGCGCAGCGATTTTGACCGATCCGATGTGCTCGCGATTGTCGTGCGGGCAGATGAGGAGCGTCGCCCCGGCCCCACCCGTGATCTCTTTGCCGGCGACGATGGGGCCGGCCGCAAACGTCTCTCGGACCGCGCGATCCATAGCCTCGACCAGCGGCGCCCGCAGGGTGGCGTCGTAGAGCGCGACCCCGCCCGAGTTCTTGCGCTCCGGCCAGAAGATGTCTCGCGGCAGGGGCAGCTGCTTCACCTGCGCCGCCTCGAGGCGCTCGCGCTCGGCAGCCGCCACCGGATCGGCGATGATCTGCGTGATCGGCGCCTCGCTGTCCGCCATGCGGTTCACGAACGAGGTATTGGCGCCGTTCTCGAGAAGCCGCCGCACGAGGTAGCCGAGCAGATCCTCGTGGCTGCCGACGGGCGCATAGATGCGAGCGTGGCGCCCGAGCGAGCCGGGACCGACCACCTGGTCGTAGAGCGCGCCCCCCATGCCGTGCAGCCGCTGGAATTCGAACTGAGCCGCCCCTGCGGCAACCGAGCACGCCGCCAGCGTATGCGCGTTGTGGGTCGCGAACTGCGGATAGAACGCCACTGGATCCGACAGCAGCAGCCGCACGCAGGCGAGGTAGGAGACGTCGGTGTTGAGCTTGCGCGTGAAAACGGGATAGCCGGGAAGCCCGCGCTCCTGCGCGACCTTGATCTCGCTGTCCCAATAGGCGCCCTTCACGAGCCGCACCGGGATGCGCTTGCCCGTGCGCTCCGAAAGCCGGCGCAGCCAGCGAAGCACCGGTATGGCGCGTTTACCATAAGCCTGCACCGCGATGCCGAGCCCGGTCCACGAGGCGAGCGCCGGGTCGACGAACGCGCGTCCGAACATGTCGAGCGTAACGTCGAGCCTGTCCTGCTCCTCGGCGTCAATGGTGATCGGCAGCCCGTAGGTGCGCGCGGCATTGAGAAGGGTCATCAGCCGCGGCGCGAGCTCGGCGGCGAGCCGCTCCTCCTTGCCGGCCTCGAAGCGCGGATGCAGCGCCGAGAGCTTGATCGACAGCCCCGGCCGCCCCATCAGCACGTCGCTGTGCTCGCCCGCGAGTGGCCCCGCCGCTTTGCCGACCGCCGCGATGGCGGCCATGTAACGTTCGAAATAGCGCACCGCGTCCTTGTCGGATCGAGCCGCCTCGCCCAGCATGTCGTACGAAAACCGATAGCCCTTGGCCTGATCGTCCCTCGCCCGCCCGATCGCCTCCTCGATCGAGCGCCCGAGCACGAACTGATCGCCCAGAACCCTGACCGCCTGGCGCACGGCCTGCCGGATCACCGGCTCGCCCGAGCGCGCAACCAGGCGCTTCAAGGCGTCCCACGGATTGGCGCCGCGCGAGCCCTTGAGCTTCACGAGCCGCCCGGTCAGCATCAGCCCCCACGTCGAGGCGTTGACGAGCGAGCTGTCCGAGTGGCCGCGATGCTTCTCCCACTGCCCGCCCGCGATCTTCTCGGAGATGAAGCGATCGGCCGTGTCGGCGTCGGGGATGCGGAGCAGCGCCTCGGCGAGGCACATCAGAATCACGCCCTCCTCGGTCGAAAGGCCGTACTCCCGCATGAACGCGTCGATGCCCGAGTGCTTGCCGTGGCTGGCGCGGGCTTCCGTCACCAGCCGGCGCGCGACTTCGGCGATACGTCGGCGCTCCTCGTCCGAGTAGACGGCACGTTCGACGAGTCCGCCGACGAGACGGGTTTCGTCCATGAGGTGATGGGCGGCGATCTCGTCACGCGAGGGCAGCGTCGCCAGGACGTCCCGGCGGAAACCCTCGACATCCGATTTCTTGAGCGCGACCATGCCATCCCCTTCGACCGAAGACGCAGGAACTGACCCGATTCGGGCGCTTTGCCCAAGTCTAGCAGATCGTCACGTTGTGGGCGGCGGTCAAGATCGGGGGGACCCGGTGGACAAACCGCCAGCCCAGGGTGCAATAGGCTCAAGCCCGTAGCGCCGGCGGCCGTGCATCGGTGCCACACGGCAGGCGACTATAGCACACGGCAGAGCGCCCCCGTGGCGCCGAGGAGTGGATCGTTGTCCTCCAAGATCAAAATCGTCAGACACCTCAAGGACCTGCGGAAGGCCGTCGGCTCCTGGCGCACAGCCGGTGAGCGCGTCGCGCTGGTGCCGACCATGGGCGCGCTCCACGACGGACACCTCGCCCTCGTCGGGGTCGCGCGCAAAAAGGCCGGCCGCACGGTCGTGTCGATTTTCGTCAACCCCACTCAGTTCGCACCGACCGAGGACCTCTCCCGCTACCCGCGCGACGAGGCAGGCGATCTCACGAAGCTCCAGGCGGCCGGCGCCGATCTCGTCTGGTCACCGACGGCCGAGGAGATGTACCCGGAGGGCTTTTCCACGCGCATCGTGCCGGGCAGCGCGGCGGAGGACCTCGAAGGCGAGTTCCGCCCGCACCATTTCGGCGGTGTGGCGACGGTCTGCTGCAAGCTCTTCAGCCAGGTGACGCCCGACGTCGCGGTGTTCGGGGAGAAGGACTACCAGCAGCTCTGCGTCGTGCGCCAGATGGTGCGCGACTTGAACCTGCCGCTCACCATTGCGGCGCTCCCCACTCAGCGCGCGAAGGATGGCCTCGCCCTCTCCTCGCGCAACGCCTACCTGACGCCCGACGAGCGGAGCATCGCACCGGCCCTGCACCGCGCGCTCCTCGGCATCGCCGACGTCGCGAAGACCGGCGGCCCCGTGAACCGCGCCATCGAGACCGCGAACCACGACCTCCTCGCCGCCGGCTTCGCCAGGATCGACTACATCGAGATCCGGGATGCGGAGACGCTCGAACCATACGAGCCCAGATCGGGACGCGAGGGGCGCGTCCTCGCCGCCGTATGGCTCGGGCGGACGCGGCTCATAGACAACGTGGGGGTGGGATCATGAACATCTCGAAGCAGGACGCGATTTACGGCGCGATCCTCGGCGCCGTCATCGGCACCGGCTACTGGATCGGCAAGACGCTGTGGGCCGGCGGCGCGCTCGCCGACGTGCCGGTGCCCGAGATCGGCGCTGCCGCGGCCGTCGGCGCCATCGCCGGCATCCTCGCCATGGTGATGCGGAGCAAGTAGACTGATCCGTGCGCGGCCGGTGTCAGACCCGAAGAGTCTGACACCTTGCCGACGTCAATGCGCCAGCACGTTGCGATGGAGCAGCGCGCCGCCGGCCGCTTCCGTCACCGTGTCGTGTGCGGTCTTGCTCTCGCGCGACCTCAGGACCACGCCCTTGATCGGCTCGAGCGTCTCCTCGTTCGCGCTCCCGGCACTGGCCAGGAACGCCTCGACGTCCGCCGTCGAAGGCGCAGCAGCCGTGTCGGCGTCCTCTCGCGCGCTCAAGGCCTCCGT
>JAGVSR010000114.1 GCA_019137195.1 Alphaproteobacteria bacterium | reverse complement strand
CCGGCACGCTCCTCGTCAATGGCGAGACGGTCGCCGAAGGCCGCATCGAGCATACGGAGGCAGGAATTTTCTCTGCCGACGAGACTGCCGACGTCGGCATCGACCTGGGCACGCCGGTCGTCGAGACCATCGGAGCCGAGGCCCAATCCCGGTTCACGGGACACATTCCGAGAGTGACCATCGAAGTAGCGCCACCAGCCAACAAGGCGCAACCATAGTCGAATTCGGCAATGGAATTTGTCGATTTGACCGCTACTCGGTGCTCGGTCGGGCCAGATGGGGGCTGATATTCCATGGCTTGCGCCTTGCCGATCTGAGCTGGCCGATGTCCGGCAGCGGACCGATGAACATGCTCGCCGAACATCAGCTTGCTTGAGACCGAGCAGGCGCGGGTTGAGGATCTGGACGGGCTGGGGGACGAGCCGGCGCCCTCTCGCTCTGCAACGCCGGCGCGTTCCGCCCGGATTCACCCCACCACATCGCGCAGCATTCGCTCGATGCCCTTGGTGATGCGCGCGAGGCTAGGGTAGTCGACGGTCGAGGGGAGGTCGGTGGGCTGGTGGTAGTGGGGGTTACGGAACGGGGCGGTGTCGGTGATCATCATCGCCGGGAAGCCGCAGCGGTGATAGGCCCAGTGATCGGAGAGGTCTATGCCCGGGATGAAGCCCGGCGCGTTGCCGCCGATCGAGGGAAACTGCGTCGTCTTGCGGAACGCGCGCAGGCTGCGGCGCAGGAAGGCGCGTGACCCCGGCAGTCCGACAAAGGCGACGAAGTTGCCGACGTCGCTGAAGACGAGCCCGAACGGTGGCGGGAACGCCTGGCTGCCAGGTTTGTCCGAGAAATAGCCCAAGGTCTCGAGCGCGATCATTCCTGCCACCCGCTCGCCGGCCTCACGCAGCCGCCCCGCGTGGCGCCAGCTGCCCATGGACCACGTCTTGCCGTAGGGTGCCTCCTCGTTGACGAAGAACACGAGCCTCAGGCGGCTGCGCGACGGCTTGAAATCCTTGAGGAGCCGCGCGACCTCGACGAGGGCGGCAACCGCACTGCCGTTGTCGTTGGCGCCTGGGCTGTCGTCGATGCTGTCGTAGTGGGCGCCGATCACATAGGTTTCATCGGCAGGCCGTGCGTCCGGCTCGATCACGACCTCGATGTTGCGCACGTTGCGTCCGTCGCATTCGAAAACCTGGGGCAGGGGCTCGTAGCCCATGGTTCGGAGCGATGCCTCGATGTAGCGCGCGGCCGCCTCGAGGTTCTCATAGTGGACGACGCTATGGGGACGGGAGGCGACCGCGGCCACGTGGGCCATGAGCTGGCCGGTCAGGAGCGTCTCCTCGGATGTGAGCGGCGGCAACGGCCCCCGGACCGGCTGGCGCGGAAAGACGATGGCATACCAGACTGCGGCGAGCAGACTTGCCAAAATAGCCGAAAGAATCCACACCAAGGCCGCCATCGATCGGTCCCCAGGATTCAAAACGAATCGCCCGAACGACACAGAACAATGCCGCGCCGGACCTTTGACCGGCTTCGGGGGAGAAGATCCTATTCCTCGTCGTCTTCGGCGGCCGCCGTCGGTGCCGTTTGGACCTCGGCACGCTCGCGCTGGCGCTCGATCTCACGCAGCCGGTCGCGCTCGGCCTCGCGCTCCTTGTTCTTCTCGCGGTCGATCTCGGCCTTGGCGAGGCGCATGTCGAGATAGCTGCCGACGACTCCCGTGAGGTCGTCGGTCTTGTTCTCGAAGAAATGGTTGGCGCCCGCTACGACCTCGTGGTCGATCTTGATGCCGTTCTGGGTCTTGAGCTTGGCGGCCAGCTCGGCGACCGAGTTCGTGGGCACCACCCGGTCCTTGTCGCCGTTGATCATGAGGCCGGAGGCGGGACAGGGGGCCAGGAACGAGAAATCGTAGAGGTTCGAGGGTGGCGCCACACAGATGAAGCCGTCGATCTCGGGGCGCCGCATCAGGAGCTGCATGGCGATCCAGGTGCCGAAAGAGACGCCGGCGATCCAGCAGTACTTGGCGTCGGGCTTGACGATCTGCAGCCAGTCGAGAGCGGAAGCTGCGTCAGCCAGCTCGCCCGGCCCGCCGTCCCAGAAGCCCTGACTGCGGCCGACACCTCGGAAGTTGAACCGCAGCACGGAGAAACCCCGCGCCAGGAACGTGTGATACAGGGAGTACACGACCTGGTTGTTCATCGTGCCCCCGAACTGGGGGTGCGGATGCAGGATGAGGGCGATCGGGCTGTCCGAGGCCCCCTCGTGATGGTAACGGGCCTCCAGGCGGCCGGCAGGGCCGTTGATGATCAACTCGGGCATGTCGGGTTCCGGCTCGAGGGATAGGAGCGAAAAGCGCAAAGCGCGCTTGGTGGTGCTGTTTCGGCCCGCTTCTTAGCACGAGGGCGGGTGGCGATTGCAAGCATCGTGACGCGGTTCCGGCCCGGGACGGCAATCTTGGATTTCACGTCGGCGGATCAGTTGCTTGCAGCGGGGCCGCCAGCCTGCCTCGATCCCGCTCTCGGGCCTCGATCCCGCGGCGGACGGTTGCGCTCGGCCCGGCAACTTGGCAAGATGGGCCGTCCCCGCGACTGGAGTCGGGAACAGCGGACGAGGAATACTTGCGGCAAAGGCATCTGCTAGGCGCGAACGAGGCGCTCGCGAGCCGAAGGCTCGGAGAGACCCGCCGCCGTGTCTGCTGCGTAGCCGGCTTCCTTGCTGTGTGGCTCAACCTGGTCCTGGTGGTTTTGCTGCCGCTGGTGCATGGCGGGGCTTCTGGCACAGCTGTCGCCGCTGCAGCTCCTCCGCTCGCCTGGTCGGGATCGGCCATCCCCGTCTGCACGCGCGACGGCGTCCAGTGGGTCGATGCCGAAGGCAACCGGGTTCCGGCGCCGCCGAGCCACCACGGCCAGCTCTGCGCGTTCTGCCTGCCGCTTTCGAGCGGGGGTGTCGCAGCCCCGTCGGAGATCGTGCTCGTCGTTCGGGCGACGGAGGCGGGCCAGCTCCAGTATTGGCACGACGACGCAGCGCCTGCGATCGCTCGTGTCGGCAATCCTTCTGCGCGGCCGCGTGCGCCCCCTCGCTCGATCGTCCTCTAGCCTCCCGTCGACGCTCGATTTCCAACCCGCGGCGTGCCTAGCGCGTCCGTGACCTCAGGGCCGGCGGCGGCAGGCGATGCACTCTCGCCGAGCCTTCGGGCTCCCGCGTCATCCCATTCGAATCCGAGGCCGTTTCATGACACTGACCAGCGCAATCGTTGCGCCGTCTGTAGACGAGCGCATGCCCGACACCTGCGACCGCCGTCCCGCCCGACTTCCCGTCGTTGGCGGCAAGAGCACCCTGCCACCCGAGGTGCCGCGCTCCCACTTTCTCGAACGCCGCTTCGAGCGTGGCGTGCGTATCGACTTTGCTCGCGATCCTGCCGGCCAGCTCATCGAGGTGCTCGAAGGCACGGTTCTACTCGTCCGCATCATGCCCGACGGGCGGCGCCAGGTGCTCGAGGTTCTGGGGACCGGTGCGTTGATGGGTCGAGATCCCAGTGAGCGTGATGCCTTGTTCGCCGAGACCCGCAGTCGCGTGCGCATCCGCATCCATCCGGGCGAGGGCTCCGATGCCGTGCGAACCCGCTACAACGCGCAGATGACGGCACGTGTCTCAGCACTGCACGAGCTGACGGCCAGCATGGGGCGGCGCACTGCGGTTGAACGCGTCGCCGCGTTTCTGGCCAGTATCGGCGGGATCATGCCACCTGCAGGCGACATACCACGTGCGAAGGTCGTACCCATGCCACTGAGCCAGACGGATATCGCCGATCACCTCGGGCTACGCGCCGAAACCGTCTGCCGTATCGTTGCCAAGCTGCGGAAGGAGGGCGTGATCGCAATGCCCGGCCACGCCCGTCTAGAGGTGCTCGACGTTGCCGCACTCCTCGACTACGCAGGCCAGCGGTCGCCTGTCGGCTTGATCGAGAGCAAGCTCTCGAACCATGCAGTCGGAGTATGAGACAATTAGGAGCCGGAGCTCGCCGGGCGACTAAGGCATTCTCGGACCGTGCTAGATTGGCTTGCGCGGTTGCCGTTGAAGCCTCAATCCGGCGGGTCGCCGTCGTAGGAGCATAGCCGTCATGCGCCGGCCACTTTGGAAAAGCGACGATGTCCGGAAGGCGCGGCCGCCCTGGCCGCCCATGCTGCACTTCCTGGCGGTGAACGCCGCCACGGGGTCGGCGCTGGGAACCGTGTTCGCAATTGTCCTCATCGCCACCAACACGGCCGGCCTTGGCGACCTGATCGCCGGCACCTCCAATCCGGTGGCGCCGGTGCTGCTGATGATCGTCGGTTTCGCGACCCTGTTCGGCGGCCTCTATACCGGCTCAGCCGTGATGCTCCTGCCGTGGAGGAAAAACGAGGACGGCGACGACTGAGCTGCCCACGGGAATGCCGGGACTTGGGGCGCCTGTGAGGCGCGTCAAGGTTGCCTGCGCCAACGCCCCGCAGTGCATCGCAGGGGCGGTCGTGATTTGATTTAGATCAAGTTCGGGGCGAGACGCATTCGGCGCAATCGCTCACCCAACGTCTTCACAATCTATTGGCCGGCCGCATTCGGCAGCCGGATTGCAGGCGTGCGCCGGATGGAGCCGCGCAGACGCTCCGGACCATCAATCCCGCAATTCTGAACAGAAGGCACCGTGATCCTGATGACCGACCTGACCGCCGATACCACGTACGTCGCCAACGACAGCGACGATGCCGGCAACTTCCTCCGGCGCATCATCTCGTTCATTCCGCCGATCGCCTACGTCGGCCGCTGCCTCGACGAGGCGCGCTATATGCCCGTCGTTGCCGTCGCGCTCGCCATTCTTGCCGCGGTCGCGGTCTCGATCGCCACCTGGGGCCCGGGGGTGATCGGTGTCGTCGCCGAGATCATGACCGCGCTTGCCGGCCTCATCATCCTGTCGCTGACGTTCTGAGCCGCGGGGCCGGGTCGAGCGCCTGCTCGACGCGACGATCATGCCAGGGCGTGTACTCAATTCGGATCGTCCACCCCAATCGGGTACGCAGCCTAGTCGAGGGCTCCGCGATCGACGAACCACGGCGTGCCCTGCATGCGGCCCGGCATCTTCATCTCGACGCTGACCTGCCCTCTGGCGGGCTCGGTGCCGAGGACTTTGACCTCGAGCGGGTCGGAGAATTGCCACGCCTCTCGCTCGCCGAGCACTTTGTCCTGGTACGCGGCGAGTCCTGCACTGTCGTTGGCGGCCTTCAGCGCCTGCCACTCGCCGAGCTTCGCCGCGTCGAGAAACCAGACCGAGTTCGCCTTGACGACGGCGGTGTCGCCCTGTCGGATCTCGGCCGCGGAGAGTGGACAGACGGACAACGACAGTATCGTGGTCGCCAGGAGAAGACGGGACGCGTGATTGCTGCCACTCATCGGCGATCTCCCTGATCTTCCGTCTCGGTTCCCCGGCCTCGGAACGTGTCGGCTCGGCTTCGCGCGCTGGGCGCCGGGTCGGCGTACTCTGAGGACTAAGGTGTCTCTTTCAACACGTTTGCCAGCGTATCGAACAGCTCGTCGATCTGCGCCCTGGTGATGATGAGGGGCGGGGAGAGCGCGATGATGTCGCCCGTGACGCGAATGAGAACGTTCTTCTCGAAGGCAGCGACGAAGCGGGCGTAGGCCCGCGTCGAGGGCGCATCGGGAATAGACGCCAGCTCGATGGCGCCAATGAGACCGATGTTCCGGATGTCGATGACATGCGGCAGGCCCTTCAAGGCGTGCAACCGTTCCTCCCAGTAGGGGGCGATCTCGGCTGCCCGCGTCAAGAGCCCTTCCTCCTGGTAAACCTCGAGCGTGGCGATGGCCGCTGCGCAGGCCATCGGGTGTGCCGAGTAGGTGTAGCCGTGGAAGAGCTCGATCATCCACTCGGGGCCGGTCATGAAGGCGTCGTGGACCGCACCCTTGACGAACACCGCCCCCATCGGGATGGCTCCGTTGGTGATACCCTTGGCGGTGGTGATCATGTCGGGCGAAACGCCGAAGAATTCGGAGCCGAACGCGGTGCCTAAGCGACCGAAGCCGGTGATAACCTCGTCGCAGATCAAGAGGATGTCGTGCTTGCGGCAGATCCCCTCGAGACGCTTCAGGTAGCCCTTGGGCGGCACGAGCACGCCCGTCGAGCAGGCGACCGGCTCGACGATGACGGCGGCGATGGTGTCTGCGCCGTGAAGGGCGACGAGTCGCTCGAGATCGTCCGCTAGATCCGCGCCGTGCTCCGGCTCGCCGCGGCTGAAGGCGTTCTTGGCCGGGTCGTGGGTGTGGCGGAGGTGATCGATGCCCGCCATGTGAGTACCGAAGGCGCGGCGGTTGTTCAGGATGCCGCCAACCGAGATGCCGCCGAAGTTGACGCCGTGATAGCCGCGCTCGCGGCCGATGAGGCGCACCTTGGTGCCGTTGCCTCGGGCACGATGATAGGCAATCGCGATCTTCAAGGCGGTGTCGACCGACTCCGAGCCGGAGTTGGTGAAGAAGACGTGCTCGAAATCCTTGGGCGCGATCTGGATCAGCTTCGAGGCCGCCTCGAAGGCCTTCACGTGGCCCATCTGGAACGTCGGCGCGAAGTCGAGGGTCTTGGCCTGCTGGGCAATCGCGTCTGCGATCTTCGGACGGCAATGGCCCGCGTTCGAGCACCAGAGACCAGCAGTGCCGTCGAGCACGCGCCGGCCATCGGGTGTGATGTAGTGCATGCCCTCGGCCCCGGCGAAGAGGCGTGGCGCCTTCTTGAACTGCCGATTGGCTGTGAACGGCATCCAGAACGCGTCGAGGTCGTTGGTGGTGAGCTGGGTGGTCATGTTGAGGCTTGCCTCGATCTCAGTGGTTCCGAACGAGTGAGTAGGTGATCGTGAGTAGCGACCAACCCTGCTGGCCCTCTACCCACGATCTCACTATCCACCACTCACTTCACAGCGTCGAGAAGGCTGGCCTCGAACACGTCCATGCCTTCCTTGACGATGTCGTCGGAGGCAGTGAGCGGGGAGAGGAAGCGGATGACGTTGCCGTAGGTGCCGCACGAGAGCAGGATCAAGCCGCGCTCGTTGGCGTTTTTCATCAGCTGCTGCGTGAGCTGGGGGGCCGGGTCATGGCTGTTGCCGTCCTTGACGAGCTCGACCGCGCACATGGCGCCGAGGCCGCGCACGTCGCCGATGCAATTCAGGTTCGAGCGAGTCTTGAGGTCGTTGAGACGGCCGGTCATGATCTTGCCGATGGCGTTGGCGCGGTCTGCGAGCTTCTCGTCCTTGATGACGTCGAGCACGGCGTGAGCCGCCGCACAGGCGATCGGGCTTCCCGCATACGTGCCGCCGAGGCCGCCCGGCGCGGCAGCGTCCATGACGTCGGCACGGCCCGTGATGGCAGCCAGCGGGAAGCCGCCGGCAAGCCCCTTGGCCATGGTCACGACGTCGGCCTGGACACCCGCATGCTCGAGGCCGAACATTTTGCCGGTGCGCGCGAACCCGGTCTGGATCTCGTCGCCGATGAGCAGGATGCCGTGCTCGTCACAGAGCGCGCGGAGCTCTTTCATGAAGTCGAACGGCGCGACGTTGAAGCCGCCCTCGCCCTGCACCGGCTCGATGATGATGCCGGCGATGGAGGAGGGGTCGGCCTGGTACTTGAAGAGGCTCTTCAGGGCGCCGATCGAATCCGCCCCCGAGATGCCGTGGTAGGTGTTGGGGAAGGCGACATTCCAGATGTCGGCCGGGAACGGGCCGAAGCCCTTCTTGTAAGGCACCACCTTGCCGGTCAGCGCCATGCCCATCATGGTGCGGCCGTGGAAGCCCCCGGCGAACGAGACGATGCCGGGGCGCCCGGTCGAGATGCGCGCGACCTTGACGGCGTTCTCGACCGCTTCGGCACCCGTCGAGACCAGCATGGTCTTAGCGGGGCCCTTGACGGGTGCGATGGCGTTCAAGCGCTCGGCCAGCGTCACATAGTTCGTGTTAGGCGTCACCTGGAAGCATACGTGGCTATAGTCCTCGAGCTGCTTCTTGACCGCCTCGACCACACGCGGGTGCTGGTGGCCGGTGTTGACGACGGCGATGCCGGCGCCGAAGTCGATGTAGCGCTTGCCGTCCTCGCTCCAGATCTCGGCGTTCTTGGCGCGCTTGGCGTAGATCTGGGTGGCTTGGCCAATGCCACGCGGCACTGCGGCCATGCGGCGGGTGTGTAGCTCGGCTGAGGTGGGCATGTCGGTCCCCCGGGTTGCTCGTGTTTCGATGTCTCGTGACGACGGGTTGATCTCAGGTCAAACGATACCGCGGGCGCGGTAGCTGTCTATGGTGTCGGGCGGCAGTGCGAGGCGCGTGGCGAGCACGGCTTCGGTGTCCGCGCCGAGAAGCGGTGGGGCTCTTGGCACGTGGCGCGGCTCGCCGGCATAAACGATCGGGCTTGCGACCGATGGCACGGCGCCGGCCGTCGGGTGCGAAAGATCCAAGCGCATGCCGCGGTGGGCGACGTGATCGGACGCGAACGCCTCGCCGATGCTGTTGATGGGGCCCGCCGGAATGCCGACCTTGCCGAGTGCCGCGAGCCAGTCGGCCGACGCGCGAGCCTTGATCGTCTCGGCGACGAGCGGGATCAGGGCTTGCCTGTGCGCGACGCGGGCCCGGTTCGTCGCGAAGCGCGGGTCGGTCCCGAGGTCGCTACGGTTCGCGAGCCGGCAAAAGGCCTGGTATTGCGCATCGTTGCCGACGGCAAGGATGATGTAGCCGTCGGCGGTGGCGAACACCTCGTAGGGCACGATGTTGGGGTGCGCATTGCCGAGCCGGGACGGTGAAACGCCGGAGGCGAGATAGTTCATGGCCTGGTTGGCGAGCATCGCGAGCTGGCAGTCGAGGAGCGATACGTCGACGTGCGCGCCCTCGCCCGTCTGGTCGCGACGCCGAAGCGCGGCCAGTATGCCGATCGTAGCGTAGAGGCCGGTGAAGAGATCGGCGACTGCGACGCCGACCTTGACCGGGCCTGCACCCGGCTCGCCGTCGGGCTTGCCGGTGATGCTCATAAGGCCGCCCATGCCCTGGATCATGAAGTCATAGCCGGGGAGGCTGGCGAGGGGACCGTCCTGTCCGAAACCGCTGATCGAGCAGTAGACGAGGTGGGGGTTCTTCTTCTTGAGCGACGCATAGTCGAGGCCGTAGCGGACGAGTGTGCCGACCTTGAAGTTCTCGATCACGACGTCTGAGGTGCCGGCGAGGTCGCGTACGATCGCCTGGCCTTCGGGGGTCGTAATGTCGACGGTGATGGACGCCTTGCCGCGGTTGGCGGAGAGGAAGTAGGCGCTTTCGCTCGTATCACGCCCATCGGCATCGCGGGCGTAGGGCGGACCCCAGGCGCGTGTGTCGTCGCCTGCGCCCGGCCTCTCCACCTTCACGACCTCGGCACCGAGGTCGGCGAGCGTCTGTCCCGCCCACGGTCCGGCAAGGACCCGGCTGAGGTCGAGAACCCGCAAACCTGTGAGCGGCGCTGCCACGAACGAAGCCTCAGCTGAATGCCTGGATGCCGGTCTGGGCGCGCCCGAGGATGAGCGCGTGGATGTCGTGCGTGCCCTCGTAGGTGTTGACCGCCTCGAGGTTCACCATGTGTCGTATGACGTGGAACTCGTCGGAGACGCCGTTTCCGCCGTGCATGTCGCGGGCAGCGCGCGCGATGTCGAGCGCCTTGCCGCAGTTGTTGCGCTTCAGGAGTGAAACCGCCTCGGGGGCGAGCAATCCTCTGTCCTTCATGCGCGCGGCCTGGAGGCAGGCGGCGCGGCCGAGTGCGATCTCGGTCTGCATATCGGCGAGCTTCTTCTGCACGAGCTGGTTGGCGGCGAGCGGGCGGCCGAACTGCTTGCGGTCGAGTGAATATTGCCGGGCGGCGTGCCAGCAGAACTCGGCGGCGCCGAGCGTGCCCCAGGCAATGCCGAAACGCGCGCTGTTGAGGCAGCCCATGGGGCCTTTGAGGCCGGAGACGTTCGGCATCAGATTCTCCTCCGGAACGAGCACGTCGTCCATGACGATCTCGCCGGTGGTGGAGGCACGTAGAGCCACCTTGCCCTCGATCTTGGGGGCGGTAAGCCCTTTCATGCCGCGCTCGAGAATGAAGCCGCGGATGACGTCGTCCTCGGTCTTGCCCCAGACGATGAAAACGTCTGCCAAGGGCGAGTTCGTGATCCACATCTTGGAGCCCGAGACGCGGAAGCCGCCTGCATCTTTTCTCGCCCGCGTCTTCATCGACGCAGGATCGGATCCGCTGTCGGGTTCCGTCAGGCCGAAGCAGCCGACGAGCTCGCCGGCCGCGAGCTTCGGCAGGTACTTTCTTTTCTGCGCTTCGCTGCCATACGCGAAAATCGGGTGCATGACGAGGCTCGACTGCACGCTCATGGCCGAGCGATAGCCGCTGTCGACGCGCTCGATCTCGCGCGCGATGAGGCCGTAGGAGACGGAATTGACACCCGCTCCACCGTACTCCTCGGGGATTACCGGACCCAATAGGCCCATGGCGCCCATCTCGCGCATGACTGCGGGGTCGAAGCTCTCGTTCCTGAAATCGTCGCGCACGCGCCCCATCAAGACGTCGTCGCAGAACTTTCGCGCGCTATCCATGAGGATGCACTCGTCCTCGGAAAGCGCCTCCCGGATCATGAGCGGATCCTCCCACGCGAACGCGGACTTTGTGGTCTGGACGGTCATAGCGTTCCTCGCTCGAGATCGCCGCGCCCCGTCGGGAGTGGCAGGCGCGGCCAGGCCGCCCACGATCGGTCACGGACGGACGTCCGCGCCGGGTGAAGAGGACGTGCGGCAGACAGGAACGGAGAGGCTGGCCCCTCGACCCCGTCCCTCTTCCCGGCGTGAGAGGGCGTTCGACCTGCGGAGGTTGAGCCCATCACGTTCACCTGATCGTCAGCGAGACGGACTTGAGATCCGCGTACTTGTAAAGTGCATGCATGGAGCGGTCGCGGCCGAATCCGGACTGCTTGAAGCCACCGAACGGCATGGTGATGTCGCAGGCGTCCCAGCCGTTGATCCACACCAGGCCGGCTTTGATGTCGCGCGCAAAGCGGTGGGCGAGGCTGATGTCGCGCGTCCACAGACCAGAGGCGAGACCGAAGATGGTGTCGTTGGCGATGCGGAGCGCCTCATCGGCATCCTTGAAGGAGGTAACGGCCAGAACGGGCCCGAACACCTCCTCCTGAGCCAGCGTATCGGACGGCTTGACGCCGTCGAACACCGTCGGCTCGACGAAGAACCCCCCGGAGTTGTGGCGTACGCGGCTGCCGCCGAGCACGAGCCCCGCTCCTTCCTTGGTGGCGGTTTCGATGTAGCCGAGCACGGTGTTCATCTGGTTTTCCGACACCATGGCACCGAAGTTGGTCGCGGGGTCGAGCGGCTCTCCGGGAACGTAGCCCTTGGCAGCGGCAACGAGCTTGTCGAGGAACGCATCCTTGATTTTCTCCTCGACGAGGAGACGCGAGCCGGCCGTGCATACCTCGCCCTGATTGTAGAAGATGCCGAAGGCAGCGTGTGCGGCAGCCGCGTCGAGGTCTGGGCAGTCGGCAAACACGATATGGGGCGACTTGCCGCCAAGCTCGAGAGACACACGCTTCAGGTTG
>JAGVSR010000159.1 GCA_019137195.1 Alphaproteobacteria bacterium | reverse complement strand
CCGTGATGACGGTCACCTTGTGGCCGGCCTTCACCCACTCGCGGCAGTGTTCGAAGGTGCGCGAGGCGGGAGCGTTCACCTCCGGCGGAAAGTTGTCGGTCAAGAAAAGGATGTGCATCGGAGGCTGCCACTACCATTCGAACGAAACGCGCGACTTGCCGCCAGCGATTGGCACGACTAGGCCCTGTGTTGCAACAGTGATCCCGAACTCAGGGTGCCACGTCTGGGGCGGTCCTGCCGCCGGTGTGTCGGAGTTCCAGCCGAGGGTGCGCGCACCTGTCGTCACGATTCGTCCGCTCGTCCCGTTCTCGTCGAGGTCGAGGCGCAACTCGGGAGCGAGCACGAATCGTGCGCAGGCCCTGTTGCACGGGCCCGTCACGCTATCGACGACGTGCAGACGATTGGCCTCGAATATCCACGTCCGGGCATGCACGTTGTGCCCCGGCAGACGCCAGTAGCCGTCGTGCGCCGCACGGATGCTGACCCGGTTATCATGCTCCTCGATGGAGAGGTCCGTGATGCGCGCCCGGCGCGCAACGCGGAAGCTGGCCCATACCTCCGACGAGCTCTCGTGGTCGATCTCAACGGTGCTGTGCGCGGCGGTCGAGCGCTCCTTCTCGCGCTGCGGCCCGGGATCGTAGGTGGACGTCCCGCCGTTGACGATCACGCGCTCGCCGCCGAGCGACAGCTCGAAGGACAGCGTGTCGGCATGCGCGTGCCCGGGCAGGTAGTCGGGACCGATCGCCGCCACGTCGAGGATCGCGGCCATGTCGCCGCGGTTGACGCGTACATAGCCCGAGGCGGTCAGGTGATGCACGCCCTCACCCGGCTCCGCGACCGGGGACAGCCCCAGCCGCCCCGCATAGGCCTCCAGCTCGGCACGCGACGCCGCGATCCCGAAGGCCGCGTCGTTGAAGAACGCTGGGCCGCCGTCCGGATGCGTCATCGCCGCCAGCCAGTGGCGCATCCGCTGCGCGATGTCCGGGAGGCCGGCGAGCGGACCACGTCCAGCACAGCCGTAGTGCCGTGCGATGTTGAGGAGGTCCAGCACGTCCTCGAGGATGATCGCGTGGTACATCGGCGACAGCTCGAAATGCGCGCCGTCGGCGAGGATCTGCTCGGGCAGCTCTCGGGCGTAGAGGGCGAGCCCCTGGGCCAGCCAGCGATCGGCCTCGGGACCCGAGAAGAACAGCCCCGCGAACACCAGGGCTTTGGCGTTCGCCAGGATGTGGTTGCCGAGCAGATGCCACTCGACGTGGCCCATCTGCCAGCGCGCCTGCATGGCGAGGCTGTCGCGCATGCCCGCATCCAGCGCCTCGCCCGCGAGATGCCACTTGATCCAGTTCACGATCCTGAGCGAGACGGGATAGGGCTCCCAGCCGTTGCCGGCGGGCGGCGGGTTCTCGTCGATCCACCGCGCGACGAGCGCGCGCTGCAGATCCCGGCGCCGCGCGCCGTCGGCTGAGCCGAGATCGTCGAAATAGTGCAGATTGTAGAGCCAGAGCTTCGGCCGGGCGGGATCGTTCCACTGCTCGGGCCGCGCTATCTCGCCCTCGGCGTTGAGGAACCGCACGCGCCAGCCCTCGGCGAGGCTCGACGTCCGCGCGACCGGCGCCGCCCACGGGCTCGACGGCTGGCGCAACGGCGGCGCGGGCGCCGGATCGGGCCGCACCCGCGACAGCTTGGTCAGCGCCCGCGCGTAGATCTGCACCGGCTTCAGGTGGCGCACGGTGTGCGCGAACCGCACGGCACGCGCAGCAGCAGAACGGGAGCCCGTCACCGCGCGGGCTTTCGCAGTTTTCCGACCAGGATCACGCGGAACGGCTCCATCAGCGACGTGCTGTTGACGAGCCGCTCGTAGAAAGCGCCGGCGACGTATGTCGGTGCCGAGATGCGCATGTATTCCGGCCGCCTCTCGATGCGCTCGATGGAGACCACCTCCAGCCCGGTGGCCGCGGCGTGCCGGCGGACGGCCCCCGCGGTATTGGCACGGTAGAGCGTAGGAAAAACGTCGGCGGCCACGCGGCCCCGCCAGCGGTTGATCCGCTCGTGAAAGCCGTGTGGCGTCATGCGGGCGATGGTCGCCACGTAGTGCCACTTGTTCGGCGTCTTGAACAGGAACACGCCGCCCGGCTTCAGCACGCGCGCGACCTCGCCGAACACGATCTGCGGCGCCGCCAAGTGCTCGAGCACGTTGTCGGCGAACACCACGTCGAACATGGCGTCGCCATAGGGGATGGATGCGGCGTCGCAGACACGTCCCTCGTCGAGCACGGGATTGTCGACCACGCGCGGGTCTAGGTCGACGCCGCAAATCCTTTGCGACATGCCCTTGAAATTCATCTGCTGCACAATGCCCGCGCCGGCTCCGACGTCGAGCACGACATGCTCGGGCCTGAGGTTGGCGAGGATGCGCTCGCGAAACAGCGTATCGTCCCAATTGCCGGCGCAATCGGGATAGAGCTTCTCGTCGAGAAATTTCCTGATCGCATTCATTTTGCTTCACCGTTGCCGGCCAACTCGATCGTCTTGCGCGCCACCTCGATCGTCTCCTCGAACGGGATCGGCGCCGGTCCACCGTTGGCTATGGCCTCGACGAACGCGGCCACGCAGGCGCTCTGCCCCTTGTCCTGGCTCCACAGCTTCATCGGCTTAAAGCCCTTCCAGCCGTGACCGTCGAGCCGTCGGAAATTGTCGAGCGCCAGGATTTTGCCACCGGCGAAGACTTCCAGCCGCTCCTTCGGAAACGATTTGTGACCGTTGGCGAAGTAGTGGACGG
>JAGVSR010000009.1 GCA_019137195.1 Alphaproteobacteria bacterium | reverse complement strand
TGCGTGACGTGATGAAGGAGAGCATCCAGGCCGCGAACGCCTACGTGCGCTCGCGCTCGGTCGACTTCGGCATCCGTCCGTCGCTGTTCGAGAAGAAGGACATCCATGTGCATGTGCCGGAAGGCGCGACACCGAAGGATGGGCCGTCGGCCGGTGTCGCCATGGCGACGGCCATCATCTCGATTCTGACCGGGATCCCTATCCGGAAGGACGTGGCGATGACGGGCGAGATCACGCTCAGGGGTCGCGTATTGCCGATTGGCGGACTGAAGGAGAAGCTGCTCGCGGCACTTCGCGGCGGCATCAAGACGGTCCTCATCCCCGAGGAGAACGTCAAAGATCTCGCGGACATCCCGGAAGAGGTCAAGAAGAAGCTCGAGCTCGTTCCGGTGTCGCGCATGGAGGAGGTCGTCAAGGCCGCGTTCGTGCGCCAGCCGGAGCCCATGACCTGGGACGAGGCGGCCGAGGAACCGCCGGTGGCGAGCGAGAGCGGTGGCTCCTCGCGTGTGACGGCCCACTGAGGCAGGTGCGTTTATCACCAGAGAACGACACGAGCCCTGCGCCGAAGGCCGGCACAGGGCTCGCGCTTTATCCGCGTGCGTCCCGAAAGGGTGTTCGTCCCGCATTTGCGCGTGAAATCGGGCGATTTGGCACTTGACTGCGGCGGTCTTGAGCGCTTCTTTGCGCCATCCGCGGTGGACCTCGGCAGTCCTCCAGCGCCCCTACGAGCCGATACGCGCCGGGCTCCGTGCCGTAGCCCTGGGGCGCCACCGCACGTCTGATCCTTGAACGGATTCTGTCACAACAACCCCTGAAGGACGTATGCCATGAGCAAGAAAGATTTGATCGATGCCGTCGCCGACAAGTGCGAGATGACAAAGGACAAGGCTGGCGCCACCATCGATGTCGTTCTCGCCCACATTCGGGAAACGTTGAAGAACGGCGGCGAGGTGCGCATCCCCGACTTCGGAACCTTCAAGGTCGCCAAGCGCAAGGCGCGCGAGGGCCGCAACCCCGCCACGGGCGAGACCATCAAGATCGCTGCCCAGAACGTCGCCAAGTTCACGCCCGCCAAGGGCCTCAAGGAGGCTCTCAACTAAGCGAGCAGCGAATGGCGAATTGAGAATGGGTGGATTGCCGCTTGCCTATTCGCCATTCGCGTCCCTTCGGGAGGTTAGCTCAGCGGTAGAGCGCTTCGTTTACACCGAAGATGTCGGGGGTTCGAACCCCTCACCTCCCACCATTTCACTGAGCTGCCGACGCGACGGGGGCCATGACAGTCGACGATCTCTGGCCACTCGCCGATCGTGTTGCCGCGACTGGACTCGAATGGGCGAAAAGCCCGCAGTTCTATGCCCAGATCGCGGCCGTCGCCATCGCAATCGCCGTGGCTTCCTTCGTCGCTCGCGAGCTGCGCCAGCGGCTGGGCTTCTTTCGACTCGAGCCGGCGCCAGGCCCGCTCCTCAAGATCCGCCAGATCGTCTATGCGAGCCGGGATCTCCTGTTTGCGCTGCTCTCGGTTCTGACCCTCGCGCTTTCGGTCCAGGTCGCTGACACGGCCGTCGGCACCTCGTGGCTGGTGCGTTTTGCGCAGAGCTTTGCCGTGGTTGCCGTGCTTTACACGGCGATCAAGCGCTATGTTCCTAATCCGCTCGTGCGCGCTGCCGCGACCTACATCGCGATCCCGGTCGCGGCGCTCAAGGTGTTCGGTCTCCTCGACCAGGCGGTGGCCTGGCTCGACGCCCTGTCGTTCGAGGCGGGTAACGTCAGGATCTCGCTCTACGCGCTGGTCAAGGCCGCCATTTTCGGCTCGCTGCTGTTCTGGCTCGGCCGCATATCGACCGATGCTGGCCAGACAGCCATCAGGAAGCAGGATGCGCTCGAGCCGCCGACACGCGAGCTGTTCGCCAAGCTGTTTCAGATCGCTGTCTTCACCGGAGCGTTCTTCCTGCTCCTGCAGCTGATGGGGCTCGATCTCACGGCTCTCGCCGTGTTCGGCGGTGCGCTTGGCGTCGGCATCGGCTTCGGCCTGCAGCAGATCGCCTCCAACTTCGTCTCCGGCATCATCATTCTTCTCGAGCGCTCGCTGAAGCTCGGAGACTACATCGAGCTCGACGACGGCAAGGCTGGCATCCTCAAGGAGGTCAACATGCGCTCATCGACGCTGACCACGTTCGACGGGCGCGAGTTCATGGTGCCGAACGAAAAGCTCATTACCACGACCTTCTCGAACTGGACCAAGACTGATCCTCTGCAGAAGCACGAGGTGACGTTCCACATCGCCAACGACGCGGACTTCGAGCGCGTCGCCAGCATCGTGGCCGTTGCCGCCGGTGTCGTCCCTGGTGTCTCGACCTTTCCTGAGGCGCCGTCGGCCGAGATCAAGCAGCTCGGTGCGTCGACGACTCTGATGTCGGTCTCGTTCTGGGTCGAGGGGGTCGGCGAGGACCCGGAGTCCATTCGGGCCGCCGTGCGCATGAGGATTTGGAAAGCCCTGCGCGACACCGGGATTGCGCTGCCCCGGGAGCCGCTCGCGGTGCATAGCCTCCCGAGCTGACGGCGTGCCTGCCTGAGATGTCCGGCGGCAAGCGCCCCCGGCTCAACCCCGGTAGAGGATATAGGCCGGGACCGGGGCCAGGAGCACCACGGCCCACAAGACGGCCGAGATGAACGTCGAGAGCAGGAACGGCAGGAAGCGTGCGCTGGCCTGCCCGGCCGCCAGCGGCGCGAACGAGCGCAGGGTGGTGTGGAACTTGGAGGGAAGGATGCCGGTGATCCCCCAGCGGGAGAAGTAGCTGACCGCCTTCTCGCCGGCCTCCGGACTCCAGCTGTTGGGCCAAATGGTATGCAGCTCCTTGTCCGAGTGCCGGCCCGTGACATAGGCGGCGAGATCGCCGACGAACGCGCCGAGCACACCGGCCGTGAGCGCAAGCACCGGTCCCGTGAAGCCCGTGACGTTGCCGGCCAGAAGCTGAGGCAGAACGTCCGCGTTGGCCAGCATGAACACGGCCCCCAGGGCGACGAAGACGATGAGCGTCGGCACCGCGAGGAGCGTGATCGGCAGGCTGTTCAGGTAGGCGGCGAAGAACAGCGCCAGCGCAACCCACGTCTCGTTGGCGTTGAGGAGCGCGAAGATCGTGTCCTTGTAGAACACGCTTCCGAATGGAGCGAGCACTGCCCACGCCGCCCAGATGAAGGCGCTCGAGGTGTTGGCGATCTGGAACGACCATTGCGGCATCCGGAACATGCCGGCGACGACGGGGATGACGGCTCTGACCGGTCCGACAAAGTGGCCCAAGAACACGCTCCAGGCGCCGTAACGCTGGAAGAAGGCCTCGCCGCGCGGAATGAGGTCGGGGTGAGCGGTGAACGGCCACACGCCGCTGATGCTGTCCTTGAAGTAGAGCCCGATCCAGTACGAGGCCCAGTAGCCGACAGCGCCACCGAGGCCGGCCGCGACCACCATCGGCACAAGCACGGTCGGCGGTACGCCGGCTGCAGCGAGCGCGCCCGAAAAGCCGACCAGGATCGCCCAGCCGGGCCAGACGATGGAGGCGAAGCAAAGGCTTTCGCCGAAGGCAACCAGGAAAGCGATCGGTGCTGCCCAACTCTCATGCTCGCGCATGAAGGTGGAAAGACCTTCGACGAACTCCTGAACCATGGGCAGATCCTTGCTTCGATATCTCGATGGGCCGCGCGGGGAGCGCAGGGTAGGGGTGGGACGAGGTAACACGCCGGCGAGGGTGGAACATCGTGCCCTCACGCCGCGGACTTGGGAAGAAACAGCGTGACGTCAACCCTTGCGGCAGCGCTTCGCGATCTCCTGCGAGAGCTCGCGCGCAACCTCGGAGGCGAACATGCGTCAGCGCGAAACCTGAGCCGGTGTCAGCAGGTTACCAGCGCTTTTCAGGGACTGTGGCGCTGCCTCGGCCTCCTTGCGCCCGTGCTCGAGCTCGTCGCAGGATAGCTCCTTCTTCTTTTTCTTATAGGCGAACAGGCGCACGCCGGAGGCGTAGGCCTCGGGCGTCGGCGGCTGTTTCACCCAGGCCCGCTTGTCGTCGGCGACCAGGGCGTTCAGGGTTTGCTTGCGCTTGGTGATGCAGTCGAAGCTGTCGTCGACGCAGTTGAGGCCAGCCTGGTGGCCGATCTCGGGCGGCGGCGAGCCGGCACAGCCCGGCAAGGCGCCGAAGGCCGAGAGCGCGACGACGACCGTGGCGCCGAGCGGCGCGCGCTGCGAATACATTCCGGAACCCCTTGTGAACGTTCGCCCGTGGCCATAGAAGGCGGCCATGGCGCCGTCAAGGCAGCTGGCAAGTCATTGTTTTGGCGAGGCATAGGTTTTGTGCCGGGTGCCGGGGCGGCAGGGACGTCAGGAGAGCGAACGATGGCGAACGCGATTCGGGTGCATGCTTACGGCGGACCCGAGGCCTTGCGCTGGGAGCCCTTCGTAACCGGTGAGCCTGGCCCGGGGGAGGTGAAGCTCGCACAACGCGCGGTTGGGCTCAACTACATCGACACCTATCAGCGCACCGGCCTCTACAAGCTGGCCGCGCTGCCGGCCGTGCTCGGTATGGAGGGGGCAGGTGAGGTGATCGCCGTCGGCGCTGGTGTCGCTGACGTCAAAGTGGGAGACCGCGTCGCCTACGCGGGGGTGCTCGGCGGCTATGCCGAGGAGCGGCTCATCGCCGCCGACCGGATCGTCAAGCTGCCCGAGTCTATCGCGTATGACACCGCCGCCGCCATGATGCTGCAGGGCATGACGGTGCGCTACCTGTTCCGCGATACCTACGACGTGAAGCCCGGCACGGTGATGCTGTTTCATGCTGCCGCGGGCGGGGTCGGTCTCATCGCCTGCCAATGGGCGAAAGCGCTCGGCGCCACCATCATCGGCACCGTCGGATCGGACGAGAAGGCCGCTCTCGCGAAAGCTCACGGATGCACGCACACCATCAACTACCGCAGCGAGAATTTCGTAGAGCGGGTGAGGGAGCTGACAGACGGCGCACTCTGCGATGTCGTCTACGACTCGATCGGCAAGGACACGTTCCCAGGCTCGCTCGACTGCTTGCGGCCTCGCGGCCTGTGGGTCTCGTTCGGTAACGCCTCGGGCCCGGTGCCGCCGTTCGACCTCACGGCCCTCAAGGGCTCGCTCTACGCGACGCGTCCCTCGCTCATGGCCTATACCGCAAAGCGCGCCGAGCTCGTTGCGAACGCCACCGATCTTTTCCGCATGGTCGAGAGTGGCGCCGTCAGGATCAGCGTCAATCAGCGGTATGCTTTGAAGGACGCAGCGGACGCCCACCGGGACCTCGAGGCGCGGCGCACCACCGGTTCGTCGGTACTGGTGGTCTGAGGCAGCGAAGGCGCCCGTCATTCCGTACGCGCCTCGGCGCCACGATGTGCTGCGACGCGGACGCCGTTTTCGGGTAGGCGACGGAGGCCCTGCATCTGCGTCACACCGCAAGCGCTGCAGCGCGTATGGAATGACGGGTCCAAACTGGTCAGGACAACTTCATGCCCTTGAAAGCCGTCGTCTTCGATCTCGATGGCACGCTCGTAGACAGCGCACCCGACATCCGCGACGCGCTCAACAGGGCGCTGGCCGACAGCGGACGTGATGCCCTCGACCTCGGGACCGTGAAGGGCATGGTCGGAGCAGGCGCGCGGCGCCTTGTCGAGCGGGCACTGGCAGGCGGCTCGGAGGCCGGCGAGATCGATGCAGTGTTGGCGCGGTTCCTCGCGCATTACCATGCGCGGCCGGCGGTCTTGACAACCGTATTTGCCGGCGCGTGCGCCGTGCTCGACGAGCTCCGCGACCGCGGCGTTGCGCTCGGCATCGCCACCAACAAGCCTCACGACCTCACGCTCGAGATCGTCGATCGGCTCGGCGTCGGGCGGCACTTCGGCGCCGTGCATGGCAGCGCGCCGGGCCGGGCCTTGAAGCCCGCGCCCGATCTCATCCTGGCTGCGCTTGCCGAGCTCGGCGTCGCACCCCGTGACGCGCTGATGGTCGGCGACAGCGGTGCCGATGCACGCGCGGCTCACGCTGCGGGAACGCGACTTGTTCTACTCTCCCACGGCTACGCCCAGGAACCGCTCGAGACGCTCGGCGCCGAGGCGGTGCTACCGGATTTCGCTGCGCTGGGGCGCGTGGTCCGCGCATTGACCTGACGGGCGTCAGCTCAATTCTCCGACCTTGCCTCCTGCGCCTCGCCCGGGTCGTTACCAGTCGCCGCCTCGCCGGAAAGGGATGGGGGATGTGCCGAGCGGGCCCGCATCAGGTCCTGCTCGAGCCGGAGCGCGTTGTCACCTTCGCCGAGCCGCGCACGATAGACCTGGATGTTGGAGAGCACCTTGGCGACGTACTCGCGCGTCTCCTGGATCGGGATGCGCTCGATCCAGTCGATGGGATCGATTTTGTCGCTTCTTGGATCACCGAACTCGGCGATCCATTGGCGTGCGCGCCCGGGTCCTGCGTTATAGCCCGCGAGCGTCAGCACGTAGGAACCGCCGAAGTCGTCGAGCCGGTCGCCGATATAGGCCGACGAGATCATGGCGTTGTAGGCGGGATCGCTGATGAGACGGGGAATGTCGCATTTCACCTTGTAGTCGTGGCAGACGTGCTTGGCTGTCTGCGTCATGACCTGCAGCAGCCCCTTGGCGCCGGCCCCCGAGACCGTCAAGTTGTTGAACTCCGTCTCCTGGCGCGCGATGCCGAGCACGAACGCGGTCTCAGGTGGCGTCCGGAGCGCCGTGTAGGCGGGGAAGGGATGCACGGGATAGGCATAGGTCAGGAGATTGCGGCGCGCCGCTATGCCGGTCTTGGCCGTGCGCACCGCCATCTGCGTATCGCCGATCGCTTCCGATAGATGCGCAACGAGCGCGTATCCCGGCTCGCTGTCGAACACCGATCGGAGCTGAACGATGAAGTTGCGGAGGATGTAGGCGTCGAGCCCGGCCTTCCTCGCGATGACGGTCGCTTTCACCGCGTCGTGATCGTTGAAGCGCTGCACGAGCTCCTGGTCGGGCACGGCCGGCAGCTTGATCGCGATCGCCTGCGGGCCGGGTTTCAGCTTCTGTGCTGCGAGCTGGCCGTGGAAGGTGTCGGGATCACGGGTGGCCTTGTCGTAGTAGGTTTGCGCCGAGTCCCTGTCGCCTTTCGCTTCTGCCGTCCGACCGAGCCAGTAAGCGGCCTTGGCGCGGCTCAGTGGACCGTCCGCGATCCTCGCCAGTTCTTCGAACTGCGTCTTGGCCGCGTCAACGTCCTTGAGGTAGCGGAGCGCAATCCAGCCTGCCATGAAGCGCTGCTCTTTGGCCGGGTTCACGCTCAGCTCGCCCGACTGGCGCACAAGCTCGTAGGCGAGCTTCGGGTTGCCGGTCTTGAGCGCGAGATAGGCGTTGGCGCGGCGCTCGTCCCACCAGGAATCCGGCACGACTGTTTTGGCCACGTCGAGCGGTGCCTTCTGGAGGAGTCTGGCGGCGTCACCGGCATGACCCGCACGGCGGAGCATCTGAATGCGCTGGAATTCGAGACCCCAGTCGGGCTCGCGGCCAGCAGGACTGGCGTCCATCAGGGTCTTGGCGTTCTTGGCCTGCATGAACACGGCAAGGCGCGCTGCCGCCTTCTTCTGCTCGTCCGGAGGGAGGAGCGGTGCGAGGCGTTTGACGTAGGCGGCCCGCGCGTTGCGCTCGGCCGCGTAGCGCAGCTCGTCGATCAACAGGCGGTCGAGCCGAGCCTTGTGATCAGCGGCCGTCAAGAGCTTGCCGAAGCGCTCGAGAAAGCCCGTCTCAAGGGTGGCCGGGATCCTGTGCTGGCGCCAGGCATCGGCGGCGAGCTTGGCCGCCATCGCTTCGTTGCCTTCCGCCAGGTAGGCGGAGGCGAGCGCGGCCATGCCGACGCCGGTCTGCGGGGGCGTGCTCTTGAAGCGCGTACGAATGGCCGAGGATGAGCCACCCTGGGTGAACAGGGCCTCCTCGAGCCGCTGGTTCAAGAGTGCCCGGTCGGGCCAGTCGGGATTAGCTGACAGGAATGCGTCGAATTCCTGGGGCTCTCCGTAGCCGCTCCGCAGCCTCACCCAGTCGATGATCTTGAGCGCGGTGGGGTTCTGGACCTTCGCCTTGAGCTCCATGCCCTTCGAGGGATTCGCAGCGGCGATGGCCTTGACGGCGTCCCGGAGCGCCGCCGCCTCCTCGGCCGAGATCCCCGTACCAGCAACCGGCGCTATGGCGTTGTCGAGGAGGCCGACGAAGGCTGCCTCCTCCTTCGAGCCGACGCCGGGCTTGGGGACGAGGGGCAGGTTCGGATTGGCGGATCGCGCCGGGGAGGTGCCGGCACTACTCGGCGTCTTGGGCGCCATGGCGAACGCTGGCAGCGACGGGGTGCCGGCGGCGGCGAGCACCAAGGCGGCGGCCGCGACCCGAATGCCTGCACTGGCTTTGCCGGCAGCTTTGGTCACTGGCCGGAGCGTCCCATGGCGGGGCGTTCCGGTCGGTGCAGGAGCGGGCCGGTATGACTTGACCTTGGGCATGAGGCTCTGCAAATGCAGGGGTTGCAAGGAAACGAAGGGTGTCTCGGCCGCTTGCGGGCGGCAGGCCGGGCGCCTATTGTCCGTCCGAATGATCCCTCGATAGGCCGCTACCGTTCGTGCCCGAGCCCTTGGCCCGGAGTGTGGCGGACGGGTCCGAGGGTAACAACTGGGTCTCGGGCGTTCAAGCTCGGGCGGCCGTGCCTCGCGTGGGTAAAGCGGGCACCGCACGCTCGCTCGGCCGACGGGATCCGAAAACCCGAAGGTGGGGAGCATGCCGAGGTTCAAGGGTTCGCTGACAGCGCTGATTACGCCGTTCAAGAACGGCGCGCTCGACGAGGAGGCGCTGCGGCGCTTCGTCGAGTGGCAGATCGCGGAAGGGACCCACGGCTTGGTGCCAACGGGCACCACGGGCGAGAGCCCGACCCTCGACTACGACGAGCACAAGCGCGTCATCGAGATCACGATCGAGGTCGCCCGCGGCCGCGTTCCGGTCATCGCCGGCACCGGCTCGAACTCGACCGAGGAGGCGATCGAGCTTTCGCAGCACGCCGAGAGAGCGGGTGCCGACGGGCTGCTCATCGTCTCGCCCTACTACAACAAGCCGACACAGGAAGGGCTTTACCAGCACTTCAAGGCCATCAACGACGCGGTTGGCATACCGATCATTCTCTACAACATCCCTGGCCGCTCGGTCGTCGACATCTCGGTTCCGACCATGGCGCGGCTGGCGCAGCTGAAGAACATTGCGGGCGTCAAGGACGCGACCGCGAATCTCGCGCGCGTCAGCCAGCAGCGGCTCGCCTGCGGGCCGGACTTCATCCAGCTCTCGGGCGAGGATGCGACTGCGCTCGGCTTCATGGCCCACGGCGGCCACGGTTGCATCTCGGTGGCGTCCAACGTCGCGCCGCGGCTTTGCGCCGACTTTCAGAACCTCTGCCTGAAGGGCGATTTCGCTGGCGCCCTCAAGCTGCAGGACCGGCTGATGGGGCTCCACGACGTGCTCTTTGTCGAGACCAATCCGGGTCCGGTGAAGTATGCCGCCGCGCGGCTCGGGCTCTGCACGCCCGACATGCGGCTGCCGATGGTGCCGGTCTCCGAGGGGACCAAGAAAGCCGTCGACGCAGCGCTGGTATCGATCGGACTGCTGAAGGCGGAGGCTGCGGAGTAGCCTGAAGGCTACCGGACGCCATTGGCCGCAGGTCGGGTCGAGCCGTACGCGAGACCCGACTTTTTGAATGCTCCCCATGTCGGGTCTCGCAGGCTCGACCCGACCTACCGCTGTTGCAAGCGCCTCGTTCGATGGCGTGCGCTGCCGCCGGCGAGACCGATCCATGGCTTCCAAGAAAGACGACGGCCGCAAGCTCATCGCCGAGAACCGCAAGGCTCGGCACGAGTACTTCATCTCGGACGACTGGGAGGCCGGCATCATGCTGACCGGCACAGAGGTGAAGTCGCTTCGCAAAGGCCAAGCAAACATCACCGAGAGCTATGCTTCGGTCGAGGATGGCGGTATCTGGCTCATCAACGCCTACATCGCCGAGTACCAGCAGGCCGGCCCGTTCTTCCAGCACGAGCCGCGGCGCAAGCGGAAGCTGCTGCTCCACGCCGCCGAGATCCACAAGATCAAGACACAGATCGAGCGGAAGGGCATGACGCTCGTGCCGCTCGAGCTCTATTTCAACGACAAGGGCAGGGCTAAGGTGAAGCTCGGCCTTGCCGAGGGCAAGAAGCTTCACGACAAGCGCGAGGACGCGGCCAAGCGCGACTGGGACCGACAGAAGGCCCGTCTCATGCGCGAGAAGGGGTGAGCCGATGACGGAGCAACCCAACCTGCTCGCGGTCGACTGGAGCCTCATCCCTCGTCCCGACGACGATGGCGCGGCCTCTCATCTCCGAGGGCTTTCGCTGCCGTCGGTGCCGTTGCCTGCCACGGACGGCACGGTCGTCGATTTGAGCGTCCTGTCCGGATCCAGCATCGTGTTCGCCTACCCGATGACGGGCCGGCCCGGCTCGCCGTTGCCCGACGGCTGGGACCTCATTCCCGGTGCTCGCGGTTGCACGCCGCAGTCTTGCGCATTTCGCGATCTTTTCGCCGAGCTGAGGCAGGCGGGTGCCGATCGCGTCTTCGGATTGTCCACGCAGGATAGTGCCTATCAGCGGGAGGCTGTGGACCGCCTGCACCTGCCGTTCCCAATGTTGTCGGACGTTGGATTGGCCCTGGCCCGTGCGCTATCGCTGCCGGCGATGGAAGTGAGGGGGCAGACGCTTCTCAAACGACTGACCATGGTGATCGAAGAGGGGCGCATCGCCGCCCTGTTCTATCCTGTTTTTCCTCCCGACCGGAACGCTGCAGACGTGCTGGCGTGGCTCGAGGCGCGCCGGCGATGAGCGTCTGGCCCTATCCGGCGCCGGTCGATCGCGGCGCGGCACGCCACATCGTGCCGGGTCTGGCGATGCCGGACATCGCGCTCGATGCCACAACGGGCGGGAACGTCAGCCTCTTCCGCCTCTCGGGCCGTGCGATCGTCTTCGTCTACCCCTGGACCGGCCGCCCAGGGCTTGCCAATCCGCCCGACTGGGATCTGATCCCCGGCGCTCACGGCTCCACTCCCGAGGTGGAGGGCTTTCGCGACCTATACCCGAACTTCCAGGCGCTGGGCGTCGCGGTGTACGGCTTGAGCGGGCAGGATCGAGCCCATCACGGCGAGCTGGCCGCGCGCCTGCGACTGCCGTTTGCGCTCCTGTCGGACCCCGAACGTCGCGTTGCCGATGCGCTGGCCCTGCCGCAGTTCGAAACGGGGGGCGTGCAGTACCTCGAGCGACTCACGTTGCTCGTGCGCGACGGCCGGCTCGAACGAGCCTGGTACCCCGTGCATCCTCCGGACAGCCATGCACGGGAAATTCTGGCGATGCTAAATGAGCACATCCAGGACGGGAGAATGGCTTGAATCTGCAACCGCGAGCGCCGAATACCTTAACTGCTGCTGCAACGCAGAGCCGATCTTGTTGCTTTGCAATAGCATATTGATATAGCGTACAAAACGTCCTGCACCTTATGCATGGCAGGCTTGCCGTTTGCCCCCTGGCTCGCAGGTGCGAACATGGCTATCTCTACGCCGTAGAAGACGGCCATAGCCTAGACCCTTTGCCGTCGGGGCCGATTTTTCGCCCGCCATGGGCGGTGAGAGGATGTCATGAAAGCGCTTCTGTTGGCTCTGCTCCAGTCTTCAGGCACCCGCCCGGCCGGACGCCTGACGACTGATCGTCACTGAGCACAAGCCTGTAGGGCTCGGCGGTCGACGCCGTCGGCCCGTGAGATGAGCAAACGGGTGGGCCGCGGGTCCGCCCCTTTGCCGTTCACGGGATGATGACCTCGATCTGGGTGGCCTCGCCGTCGGTGACTTTGAACTCCCGGCTGTAGCTCTTGTTCTGCGACTTCGCGAGAGCGAGATAGGCGCCAGGAGCCAGGGTGTGGGTCGGCAGGGCCCCCACGCTTTCCTTGACCACCACGCCATCCATGGTCTGGATCGACCACAGTGTGTCGGCAAGGGCTTCGCCCCCCGAGCGCGTGACGAGCTTGAACGTCACCTTGGCGGCTGCATGGGCGACGGTCGCCTCGGTTAGCTTGCCTGCCTCGACCGTTACATCGCTTTCGACCTTGGCGTTGGCATCTCCATAGCTACTTTCGATGTGATAGATGCCGGCGTTGAGCCGGATGATGAGACCGGGCTTTACTGCACTCATCACGAGACGCCGGTTATCGGTCTGGTCGCGGTCCGAGTAGATGCTGTAGGTGACGGCGTTTGCGGGCGCCGGAGCACCCGAGAGCGTGGCCTTGACCCTGAGCCCGCCGGCATTGAGCACGAAGCGTTCCGAGAGAGGGCCAGCCGCGGTCGGGGATACCTCAAGACGTCGCGTCAGGTTGGCCCGGCCGAAGGCGACGTTGACGAGATAGTGCCCCGGCTCGAGCTTCAGGGTCGGGGACGCGTCGCGCGAGGTATTGACGAGCTTCGCCTTGCCGGCGGTGCCGCCGTCCTCGCTGTAGACGCGCCAGACGATGCCGCGATCGATGCGCTGGCCGTCGGCAGTCAGGAAGGCGGAGAGCTGCACCTCGGTCCTGGGCCCCGAAACGGCTTTACCGGCATCCTGGGGCGCTCGCGGCACCACGGTCGTATTGGCGTCGGGTCCGGGCGAGGGGCTGGCCACGCCCGGATTCCAGCCCTCCGGTGCCTGCGCGACGGCGGCCGGCACCGGACCGTTCAGGTACAGCGCCGCCGCTGCCAGCCATGCCAAGGCGTGCCGTGTCCTCCTGGACATGAGGATTGAAGCCTTTGCGGCCATCGAACGATTGATCCTCCTACCGCGTCCGGCCATGCTCAAGACGTCGGTCGCATAATGTCAGATTAGGGCAAGCCGCTGGCAGCCAGCAAGCAAGCGCCCAGGGCCATCCCACAGATCATCGTCCGGCCGTGCCGAAGCTGCGCTGCTCACCGGCGTTGAGCTGGAACGGCTCGTCGGCGGTCTTGCCGTCCTTGACGGCATGGAGGACGTACGATCCCGGCGAGAGTTCGGCCGTGCGCGATTCTCCGGGGGACGAGCGCAGAACCACCTGTCCCCTGAGATCGCGCACTTCGAGACGGACGCCGTCGGCCGGTCTGGTTCCCTCCCCGTCGAGCTTGACCTCGGCGCTTTCGAACCTCAGCTCGACAGCAACTTTCTGGCCGGTCTGGACGTCGACCTCGGCCTCGCTGACGAGCCGGGTCGAGGCAAGCGTCCCCACGACCCGGTAATGTCCCTGAGGCAAGGCCAGCTCTGGCCCCCCCTCGTACGCAGTGGCGGCGAGCCGACTGGGGTTGCCAGCGGTATAGACTCGGACCTCCCCCTTGCCGCCCCTGGCAGCGAGTGCCGGATCGCGGGTGAACATCACCTCGAGCCTGCCGGTGCCGAGCACGAGCGCGCGGCTTTGCACGTCGCCGGTGCCGATCGCCACGCGCTCGCGAGCCTCCGCAATGCCGAGCCGTGCCGTTGCGTAGTAAGTGCCGGCCGTCAGAAGAAAATTTGGCTTGGTCGCCGCCGACCGCGCGATCTCGCGGCGGCCCTGCGGCTGGTCGGGATCGTCGGTCTCGATCAGGAACGTGACGCCACCGAGCGTCGCGCCGCCGTCGCTCGCGACAGCGGAAAGCTCGAGGCGTCCGGTGCCCATCACGAACTCGGCGGCCGTCTCGGTGCCGGCTTCAAGCACGACCGGCGCTTCCTTCTCGGCAAGTCCATCTGCGGCGCGGACGACGTAATTGCCCGCCGGCAGCACGAGATCGCTCGCCGCCGACCGGCTCAAGTGGAGCGCCTCGCCAAGTGCCCTGCTGCCCTTTTCGTCCGGAGCCCTGCTGACGGTGACGAAGGGCAGGGAGACGGCGTCTCCCGACTTGTTGGCACGGGTCGTGACCTTGAGCGATGCGGCGCCGAGCGCTATGCGCGTTACCGTCTCGCCCTTCTCGGCGACCGTGATGTCACTCCGCCCGGCCGCATGGTCGACCCTTGCCTCGACGACATAGTCGCCGGGCGGCAGCTCGCGCGCGAGCACGGGCGCCGTCGCCTCGGCGACGACCTTCTGCGGATCGGCTTTCGCTGCGACACGCCATGTAGCCGGCCGCTCGAGGGGCGGTCCGCCGTCCGCGAGGCTGGCTTCGACCCGGACGCGCGGCGGGCCTTCCGAGCTGGCTTTCGGCGGCTCGGCGGCGGCGGGTTTCGGCCGGGTCTCGGCGCCGGGATTCGCCTGGCTCGGGCCGGCGATGCCGAGCGCGCCAGCTACGGCCGCAGTGAGCGAGGCGGCATCCTTTGCCTCGTAGTGGCGGCCGCCGGTCGCTCTGGCGAGACAGCTCATAGTCTGGCCGGCCGCAGGATCCAGCGACACCGTGACGACGTCGACGGCCAGCTGCGGGTTCGACCTCGCAATCTCGTCCGCCGCGGCGCACGGGTCCTGCCTGCAATTGTCGGGGTCGTCGTGGATGAGCACGAGCTTGCCGGGCTGCCCGGACGGAAACGTTTTGGCGGCTTCGCGCAGGGCCTGAACAAGGGGACCCTTGCCGACGGTGCCGATGCGGTCGAGACGAGCCATCATGGCGGCCGCCGTGCCGGGCGCAGGCGGGATCACGAGCTCGACGTCGGTGCAGTTGCCTTTCCGGCGATGCCCGCCGACGACAAGACCGAGGGGCTTGGACGGATCGGCATTCGTCACGGCGCCGCGAATAGCCTCACGCGCCATGTCGAACTTGACAGCCTCTTGCCCTTCGAGCGGTCCGCCCATGGAGCCCGAGCCGTCGAGCACGATGACGGCTTGCGGCGAAGGCCCGGCGCTCGCGACACCCGTCAGCCATGACGATGCGGCGACGAGTACGAGCGCTGAAGAAACGTGGCGCATGGACGGACTCCTTTAGTCTCGACCCCCATCATTGTAACCGAGACGGAATTGCGATAGCGAGGCCCCTGATGTGCTGCAAGCGAAGGATCTGCAACCTATGGACCATTCCATGCTGGCCAAGCTCGCGACCCGTCGGTCCGTGAAGCCCGACAAGCTCGTGGCGCCGGGACCTTCCGGGGCCGAGCTCGAGCAGATCCTCACCATCGCCGCCCGTGTGCCCGATCATAAAAAACTGGCACCGTGGCGCTTCATCGTGTTCGAGGGAGACGAGCGGGCCCGGTTCGGTGACGTCATTGCAGCGGCATGTGCGGCGGAGGAGACGGAGCCGCCGTCGGCCATCCGTCTCGAGACCGAGAGGAAGCGCTTCCTCAGGTCGCCCCTCGTCGTCGCCGTCGTCTCGCGGGTGGTCGAGACCCGCGGTGCGCCGGAGTGGGAGCAGGTGCTTTCGGCCGGGGCGGCCACCTACAACCTCTGCCTCGCGGCCAATGCCGCAGGCTACGGCACGTGCTGGATCACGGAGTGGCTCGCCTATTCGCCGAGGATCCGCGAGGCCCTCGGGCTCGACGGCAACGAGCGCATCGCGGGGTTCGTCTATATCGGGACTCGTGCGGAGGCGCCCGAGGAGCGTGAGCGCCCGCTCTTGTCGAAGATCGTCACGTACTGGACCGGCGCTTAACGCTCCGTTCAGCACTCGCCGCTAGCATCGTTCTCTGACCCTCGCCGGGGCCCGTCTCGCGTTCGGCGTCTCGCATGCCGTTGTAGTCAGAGCGTGTCCCATGGGCTCCCTGTTCGACGTTCCCCCAGAATTGATCCTGGTTCTAAGCCTCGCAGCGGCCGACCCCGCAACGGGATCTGCAGCCACTGATCCGTCCCGGGCTTTTTCGGCCGTCGCGAGCGCGGACTACCGCTTGCCGGAGCAGGCTTGGCTCGCGGCCGTCGACGACGGCGCCGGCGGCGAGGATCTCGCGTCCTACAGAGACGCCATTTTCAAGACCTCAAGCGGGCGATACTACGTACCGGCTGCTGCTAAGCGCGAGCAGCTGACGAGCTTGCGCCGCGATCCTCGAGTAGCGGCCGCCGTTGCGTTCGACCTCGCCCAGAGCAATGCGGCTGCGCTCGAACGCAGGCTCGGACACCGGGTTTCGGCCGGCGATCTCTATGTCGCGCAGGTGCTGGGCCTCGACGTGGCGGCTGGGCTGATCGCAGCCGCGGAGACGACGCCCGCCAGGCCGGCTGCGGAGGCCGTTGCCGCCCTCGACCGCGAGACGCCGCTCGCTCGCACCCAGGAGGCGAGACTGAAGGTGGGACAGCTCTACAGGAGGCTCACCGAGGGCTTCGCGACGTACGTGCCGCCGCCGCGGTTCGCGGGTGTTGCGGCTCCGGAGGTCAAAGTGTCCGCGGTCTCCGAGGCAATTCCGTCCTCGACGAAGCAATGGTCGGCGTTCCTGCCGCCCTCCGCCCTGAGGGGGCCAGCGATGGACGACACGAGCGGCTGGTCCGCCGTCGAAAATGTCACCCATGTGGGGTGGTTGACGAACGTCGGCGACTGATCGCCAGGGGTAAGCCCCGGCACCGGCACCGGTTTCATCTGTGGGAAAGCGCGTTCGCACTCACCCGCGAGGCTCGCGCCCGTTCGCGCCGATGGCCTAGAATGCCGCCATGACCGAGCCGATCCCCGCGCCGCTGCGCTTCATCCACTTGAAGGTCCACTCAGCTTATTCGCTGCTCGAGGGTGCGCTTCCGATCGGCACGCTGGCCAAGCTTGCGGCCAAGAAGGAGTGCCCGGCGCTGGCCCTCACCGACACCAACAATCTGTTCGGCATCCTCGAGTTCTCGGACAAGCTCGCGGGGGCCGGCATCCAGCCCATTGCCGGTGTGTCGCTCGCCGTCGACTTCGAGGAGACGAAGCCCGAGCGGGCTTTGGCCGGCGGGCCGCCGCCGCGCGCTCGACCGCACCGCGACGGTCTCATCGCGCTCTACGCAATGAACGACCAGGGTTACGCCAACCTGATGAAGCTCGTCTCGGCGGCGCATCTCCTTTCCGCCGATACCGACGGGCCGCACATCAAGATTGGACAGCTGGCCGCGCACGCGGCCGGCATCATCGCCCTGTCCGGCGGGCCCGACGGCCCCATCGACCGGGTGCTGCTCGACGGCCAGACGCCTGTTGCCGAAGCCCGTCTCGAGACACTGGCGAGGCACTTCGGCGACCGGCTGTACGTCGAGCTCCAGCGCCACGGATTGGCGAGCGAGGTGGCAGTCGAGCCGCAACTCGTCGGGCTCGCCTACAAGCTCAGGCTGCCGCTCGTGGCGACGAACGAGTGCTACTTCGCCACCCCCGACGACTACGAGGCGCACGACGCCCTCATCTGCATCGCGGAAGGCCGCTACGTGGTCGAGGACGACCGCCGCCGCTTGAACAAGGAGTTCCACTTCAAGAGCGCCGACGAGATGGCGGCTCTGTTCGCCGACGTGCCGGAGGCTCTCGACAATACGATCGAGATCGCCAAGCGCTGTGCGTTCCGTCCCAAGGGCAAGAAACCAATCCTGCCGCGTTTCGTGCAGACCAAGGGTGCCGCGTCCGATACCGACCAGCTGGCGGCGGAAGCCGCCGAGTTGAAGCGACAGGCGGAGGAGGGTTTGAGGGCTCGCCTCGGCGCGCAGGCTGTAGCGCCGGGGTTCACCGAAGCGGACTACTGGAAGCGGCTCGCGTTCGAGGTCGACATCATCACCCGGATGAAGTTCCCAGGCTACTTCCTGATCGTGTCCGACTTCATCAAATGGTCGAAGGCGAACGGCGTGCCAGTGGGGCCGGGCCGCGGCTCGGGCGCGGGCTCGCTCGTCGCCTGGTCCCTGACCATCACCGACCTCGATCCCCTTCGCTTCGGGCTCTTGTTCGAGCGCTTCCTCAATCCCGAGCGCGTGTCGATGCCGGACTTCGACATCGACTTCTGCCAGGACAAGCGCGACCGCACGATCCGCTACGTGCAGGAGAAGTATGGCCGCGATCGCGTTGCGCAGATCATCACCCACGGCAAGTTGCAGGCGCGCGCCGTTCTGCGCGATGTCGGGCGCGTGCTGCAGATGCCCTACGGCCAGGTCGACCGCCTGTGCAAGCTCGTTCCGAACAATCCCGCCAACCCGGTGACGCTCGCGCAGGCGATCGAGGGTGAGCCGAAGCTGCAGGAGGAGCGCGATCGCGAACCGATCGTGGCACGGCTGCTCGAGATTGCGCAGAAGCTCGAAGGCCTCTACCGCCACGCATCGACGCACGCTGCCGGCATGGTGATCGGCGACCGGCCGCTCGACGAGCTGGTGCCGCTCTATCGTGACCCGAAGTCCAACATGCCCGTCACCCAGTTCAACTGGAAGATGGTCGAGGCGGCGGGCCTCGTGAAGTTCGACTTCCTCGGCCTCAAGACGCTCACGGTGCTGCAGAAGGCCGTCGATCTCGTTCGCCGCGGGCGCGGCATCGACATCGACCTCGCCAAGGTCTCTATCGAGAACGACTACCCGGAGGCGAAAGCAGCCTACGACCTGCTCGCGAAGGCCGATACGGTCGGCGTGTTCCAGCTGGAAAGTACGGGCATGCGCGAGAGCTTGAAGCGGCTGAAGCCCGACCGCTTCGAGGACATCATTGCCATGGTGGCGCTCTACCGCCCCGGTCCGATGGACAACATCCCGACCTACATCAACCGCAAGCACGGCGAGGAGCCGGTCGACTGCCTGCATCCAATGCTCGAAGGCATTCTGAAGGAGACCTACGGCGTCATCATCTATCAGGAGCAGGTGATGCAGATCGCCCAGGTGATGGCGGGCTATTCGCTGGGGGATGCCGACCTCCTTCGTCGCGCCATGGGCAAGAAAGACAAGGCCGAGATGGCGAAGCAGCAGGCGCGCTTCGTCGAAGGTGCCTTGAAGAACGGCGTCAAGAAGGACGACGCGGTCTACATCTTCGAGCTCGTCGACAAGTTCGCAGGCTACGGCTTCAACAAATCGCACGCTGCGGCCTACGCGTTGGTCTCGTTCCACACGGCTTATCTCAAGGCGAACTTCCGCGAGGAGTTCCTGGCCGCCTCGATGACGCTCGACATGGCCAACACCGACAAGCTCGCCATGTTCGCGGCCGAAGCCAAGAAGAGCGGCATTCCCGTGCTGCCGCCGTGCGTGAATGCGTCGGAGGTGGATTTCACGGTGGAAACTTCCCCCTCTCCCCGCATGCGGGGAGAGGGTGGGGGTGCGGGGCAGCAACAGGCGCCGGTGCAAGCGGCTGCCCATCACCCTAGCCCTCTCCCCGTGAAGAACGGGGAGAGGAGACACGCATCAGGTTCATCGGCCACGCGCGCCATCCGCTATTCGCTCGCTGCCCTTAAAAACATCGGCGCCGCCGCAGTCGAGACCATCGTCGAGAGCCGAGCGAGCGAAGGCCCGTTCCGCTCGCTCGCTGACTTCGCCAGCCGTCTCAACGCGAAGGCGCTCAATAGGCGCGCGCTGGAAACACTGTCGGCGGCCGGCGCCTTCGATGCGTTGGAGCCGAACCGCGCGCTCGCGCACGGCAACGTCGAGGGCATGATCGCGCTCGCCAACCGCCTCGGCGCCGACAAGGCGGCGGGCACGAGCGACCTCTTCGGCGGCGAGAACGCTACGCCTCAGCTCGACATGAAGCCCGTCAAGGCCTGGACGCCGATGGAGCGCCTGCAGGAGGAGTTCGGCGCCGTCGGCTTTTTCCTCTCGGGCCACCCGCTCGACAGCTACGAGAAGGTCCTGGCCAAGCTTGGCGTCCGCCGCTTCACCGAGTTCGAGGCGGCCACCGAGCGCGGTGCGACGGCGGGCCGGCTCGCCGGCATCGTCGTCTCCGCCCGGGAGCGCCGGTCGCAGAAGGGCAACAAGTTCGCCTTCGCCATGTTCTCGGATACTACGGGGCAGTTCGAGGCCGTCATCTTCTCCGACACCTTGAACGCCTCGCGCGATCTCTTGGAGGCGGGGACGCCCGTCCTGATCAACGTCGAGGCCGAGCGCGACGGCGACACGGTGAAGATGCGAGTGCAGAGCCTCGAGGCGCTCGACAAGGCGGCAGCGCAGGTGGAGCGGGGCTTGAAGCTCGTCATGGACGCGCGCATGGTAGCGGCCAAGCGGGCGAAGCTCGACGAGCTCAAATCGCACCTGAAGCCCGGGCCCGCGGGCCGCAAGGGCGGCGAGGTGCGCCTGGTGCTGCCCTTGGGCGAGCGTGGCCGCGAGATCGAGATCGCGCTTCCTGGCCGTTATGATGTTTCCCCCGCCCAGATGGGCCATCTCTCGACCGTCCCGGGGGTGGTCGAGGTCGTGGAGATTTGAGCTTTGCGCGGATGCACCCGCGGGCTTGCCTGAGTATGCCGGGTCGCACGATGCACTCGATTCCGATCGGGTCGAGGCGACGGGAGGGACAGACACATGCCGCCTCGGTCACGGCGTACCGTTCTCGGCGCGCTCCAGGTCCTCCTCGCCACGATTGCGATCGCCGCCGCGGGGCGCGCCGAGGACACCGGGCCGGGGGCCTCGAACGCAGTATTCGAAGTCGTCCTCGACGGACCCGCGGCCCCGTACCCTTACGGTCACGTCGAGTACCACGTGACCGTCTACGACGGGGCCCGGCCCGATGCGCCGCCATCCGTCACGACTCTCGCCACTGCCGTCGAGCAGGGCGCCGCGGTCTCGCTGCCGAAGAGCTTGAGGATCGAGATCCCGGCGGACCGCCTCGAACGTGCCGCGAGCCCGCTGGTCAGTGCCGTCGTCGTTGTCGGGCGTCGCCCCGCGTACGTGTCGAAGGTCCCGACGGCACTCGCGCGCAACGGGGCGACCCGGATTGGCATCGCCGCGATCGACTGATGGCGTGTGGAGCCCGCCGGCCGGGCCAGGACGATGGTGCGCGAGGCCGAACGCCGCGGCGCAGGACCGGTCGTGCTCGATCAGGGTGCCAGTGAAATGCCGAACGCGCGCTGGGCCGCGTCCTGGCCGCCGTCGAATTCCTGATCGTCGCGATTGTAGAGGTCGTTGCGGAACTGCACGGCGCCGCCGTCGACCCAGGCTGTGAAATAGACGAAGTGGACGGGAACCGGCTTCTGCACCTTGATCGTTCGCGGGGTTCCGGATGCGATTGCGCTCGCGACGCTGGCCCGGTTCCAGCCTTCCTGTCCGGCCAGGATCCAACCAGCCACGTCGACGAAGCTCTCGAGGCGCACACAACCGGCACTGTAGGCGCGCTCATAGTACGAGAACAGGTTTTTCATCGGCGTGTCGTGCATGTAGACAATGTGCTTGTTGGGCATGTCGAAGCGTAGGAGACCGAGAGCGTTGTGCGGTCCCGGATCCTGACGGAAGACGTAGCGCTCCGCCTCCAGTCCCCACCAGTTGACGGAGGAAGGATCGACCTCCTCGCCGCCGAACGTCGAGTAGACGCGAATGTGCTCCTTCGTGAGGTAGTCCGGGTCTTTTCTTACGGCCGGAATGAGGGCTGCCTTGGCAATCGTTTCGGGCACGTGCCAGTAGGGCATGATGTTGATCGACTGCACCGTCGCGCCGACGGTCGGAGTTGGGGTCGACCTCTTGCCGGCGATCGTGCGGCTTATCACCTCGACCCGCCCACCCTGGATGCCCTGCAGCTCGAAGCTGGCTGCGTTCATCAGAATGTATCTCGGGTACGTGGCGAGCTTCGGCTGGAGCTCCTGCATGCGCGCCAGGTTCAACTCGAGCTGCTTGAGGCGGGTCTCGGCCGGAACGTTGAGCGAGCGCTGTGTGATTCCGTAGACGATCCCGTTCGGCTCGAGACCATTGCGCAGCTGATAGCGTTTGACGGCTTGCTCGAGCTCGGGATCGAAGGTGTAGGAGTCGATGGCGCTGCCGCGGAGGTCGCCGGAGAGCTCCAGGCGGCGGCGCAGGACGGCGACGTTCGCGTCGCTGTCGCCAGGACGCAGCGTTATGCGGTCGGGCAGCCGTGGAAAGCCGCCCCGTGCGACAATGTTCTGGTAGAGGGTGACCGCCGACTGCTGCGCCCGCACGGCCTCCGCGCTGATCCAGGGCTGGCGGCTCGGCTCGGGCGGAAGGAGGCGCTGGCGTTGTGCGCAAGCCGGCCAGGCCGCGACGAGCATCGAAGCGACAAGTGTCAGCAGCCGCAGGACGTTACCACATGGGTGGAGCATAAAGAATCCCCCCACGTTTCCACAACGCATTGATGCCGCGGCTCATGCCGAGCGGAGACGCCTTGCCAAGATTGGCCTCGAAGATCTCGCCGTAGTTGCCGCCCGCGGCGATAACGTCGCGCAGCCACGACTTCGAGAGTCGCAGCCGCTCGCCCGACGTGCCCGCCCCCTCCACCAGGCGCTGGGCGTCGTCGGACAGCGGCTGCGGGGCTGCGGCCGACGCCATGTCGAGCCCCGTCTCCTCCGCATTCACCAGTGCCGCGAGAGTCCAGCGCACGATCTGAAGCCATTCGCGATCGCCGTGCATGACGACTGGGGCCAACGGTTCCTTGGAGATGACCTCGGGAAGGATGGTGTGGCGTGTCGGCTCGCTGAAGCCGGCACGATCGGCAAATAGCGCCGAGCGGTCGCCGGAATAGGCATCGCAGTCGCCGGCCTGATAGGCTTTGAGCATCTCCTCGCGTGTCGCGAAGCTCTTGGTCTCGGTCTCGATCTGCTGGGTCTTGAAATAATAGGCCATGTTGGCCTGCGATGTCGTATTGGCTTCGACACAGACCGTGTGACCGGCGAGCTGCTGGGCGGACACGAGCCCGCGGTCGTCTCCGGTCAGGAAGCCCTGGCCGTCGAAGTAGAGCACGCCGGCGAAGTCGAGGCCGAGCTCTGTCTCCCGGCCCAGCGTCCAGGTCGTATTTCGCGACAGAAGGTCGACCTTGCCGGCCTTCAGCGCTTCGAAGCGCTGACTGGTCTCGAGGGGAACGAACTCGACCCGTGCCGGGTCGGCGAAGACCGCGGCGGCGACGGCGCGGCAGAAGTCGACGTCGAGACCTGCCCAGTTGCCGTTGTCGGTCCGGGCAGCGAAACCCAGAAGTCCGCTGTTGACGCCGCAGAGCAGCTTCCCTCTCGCGCGCACCTCGTCGAGCTTGGTGTGCGACTGCATGGCGGGGATAGCGCCGGTAGCCGCGGTATTCGTAGTCGCCGCTGTCGCAGCTGCGGCCGGCGCTGCTGTGGGCGTCCCTGCCGGTGCGGCGGTCTGGGTGCCCGCCTGAGTGGCTGGGGTCGCCGGCAGCGGCTGAGGTGCGGCGGTGGCATCGGCCGGCGCGGCGGCGCGTGGATCGGAAGGTTGCGGCTCAGCCGACTTTCTGCATCGCGACTTGTCTACGATGGAGAATTGCCCGGGAGGGTCCTGACTGGTCTTGCAGGTGCAGGGTCCGGCAGGTCCATCGCGGAAGGCACACATACGATAGCTCGCCGCTTGTCCCAAGCTCGCAAGGGCGAGAGGTAGGAGCAAAGCCGGCCCGAGAAGCGCCCTCCACGCTGTGACGGCATGTCTTCGCGTCGACATCCGTTCGACCCTCCCAGCGAATTAGCCGATATCCAAGGCGACATTCATCACCACAAGCGAGTGCAGGGCAAGGGGTGCTGGTGAAATGGAAATCAGTTTTGCCGCGCTTGTTGGGCGATTTTGACGTCCGCCTTAGTCCTGCCGCTGGGCTCGTCAGTTTAGCTCAGAATCTGAGCTGCACGGGATCAATGGCTTGCCAGCGTCCTTTCGACTGCGGCGCTCGATCTGGGCGTGTCGAAGAATGTGACGAGCTACGCGGTCGGGACACGAGCGTCTATTTGACGAACCGATCCCACAGACCCAAGGCCACCTCTAGCATGATGAGGGCGATGATGTACCACTCGAGACGGTGGCTCGTGCGGGTCGCCATCAGGTCGGTCAGAGTGTCGGCGGTTTCCCGGATCACCGCGAGCTTGCGCGCCACGGCGCGGCTCCGCTGGTTGAGGTCGTACTCGTCGACGAGCTTGGCCCAGAAGCGGTCGAGCTCGGGATGATCCCACAGCACGTCCGGCTTGTCGTCGAGGTCGGCGCGGCTCGCAAGCCGCTGCTGGATCAGGAGTGCCTCGCCGATTTGCTCGAGGATTGCCGACTGAGGCCCTCCCGGTAGCTTCCTCTGCTTCAGAGTCTGGGCCACCTGCGAGATGCGGTCGAAAGCGTGCCCGATGCGCCGCTCGTCCCAGGAGAGCGACGCGCTCATGCCAAGCGCTGCGGCGACGAGGAGAAGGCGGTTGTTGTCGAGGGCCTTGAGCTGCAGGGCGCCCGTTGCGCCGACCAGCTCCTCCTCATCGGGTTTTGCGACGAGCCGCGCGGACTCGGTCTCGTGCTCGTCGAGCGGAGCAGTGATGCGGGGCTTCAAGCTTCTGACAAGGTCGTCCTCCTCGAGCGGGTTCAGCCCCATGAATACGGCCGTGCCGGTCTTGAACAACACAGCGGTGCCGCCGGCTGGGGTCTTGAACGCCAGCGGACTCTTGGAGAACGCATCCTCGCGCTCGAGGCCTTTGAGGTCGATGCGCTCTCCCAGCTGCAGGGCACGCGCGGTCAAGGAAAGCGGCTGGGGCATGGCGGCGCGAGGCTCCGGATGTTCGGCCCAACGACAATGCCGCAAGCCGTGCGATTTGGCGACAGTGCGTCTGTCGGGCTCGCCCTCCGGGGCCTGGCCTTGCCGTCAGTGCGCCCCGGCCGGCGGCGGCCCGGCGAGGTTCCTGACGCGGACCGCCTTGCCCGACGGGCCGCGCGCGATCTCGGGTACGATCTCGACGTCGAAGTGGAGTGCCGAGCCGAGGCCCTCGGACTCGACGGACTGCGTGACGAGGGCCCGGATGCGCTCGGCCGAGAGGGTCTTATCTGGTTGTGCCGCGACTCGGACGACGTAGCGGTTGGGGCCGGTCTGCAGCACCTGGTGCTCGGCGAGGTCGTGCTCGCCGTGGAGTGCGGCGAGGAAGATGTAGTAGGGGAGGTCGCGGACCTCGCCCCCGACCTCGATCCAGAGTCTGTCCTTGTCGCGCCCCGACACGGCCTCGATGAGCGGAAACGGGTTGCCGCACGGGCACGACTTGGGGCTCAGGGTGACGAGGTCGTCGACCTCGTAGCGGATGATCGGTTGTACAAAATTGTAGAGGTTGGTCATGAGCACCTTGGCGCCTCGCGTGCCCGCCGGCACGGGCCGGTTCTCCTTGTCCACGACCTCGAGCATGGCCAGATCGGCGTTCAAGTGCGAGCCCGTCGAGCACAGGCAGCCCGATGATAGGCACATGCACTCGCCCATCGCGTACTCGTTGGTGACCGGAACCTGGAATGCATCCGCGATGAGCCGGGCCGAGGCGTCGGGGAGTGGCTCGCTAACGTTGATGATCTGGCGTAGCGTGCCGGTCGCCCCCGGCCTGAGGCGTCCTGCACGCGCCTCGCGGGCAAGCGTTTCGAGCGAGCTCGTGTATCCGACGATGTACTCGGGCTGGAACGCGTTGAGCCGAGTGACGCTCTCTTCGACCGGGTCGAAGACCGAGAGATGCAGCACCTTGAAGAATGGCTTGGCTGCCGCCGGCAGATAGCCGAAGGCCGCGCCGGAGGGATAGAATCCTGGATGCTGCGTCATCACAGCCATGCGCGCTGGCCGCCACAGCCGTTCGAGGTGGGGAAAGAAGCGGTTCGAGATCCTGGTTCCGCGCACGAACTGGACCACGAATGTTTGCATCAGCGCGTCCCGGTCCTGCACGATCAGAGCGGGCTGGCCCTGGCTGCCGGAGGTGTGCGAGACGCCGTAGCGGCCGAGATAGTACGTCCCGAGGTTCGATGGCACCGACAGGAACGCCTCGACGCCCGCGCGGGTGATGGCAGGGTCGGTGACGACGGTGTCGAAGCTCGCCATCATCTCGGCCTTTGACAGTGTCGGGAGGTCGGAGAGCTGGCAGGTTTGGACGTCAAACGGCGCGAGCTTCCGGGCGTAGTAGGGGGAATGGCGCTTGGCGTGGGCAAGCAGGCGTCGCAACCGCCGCTCCTGGATGGCCGCGATGCGCTCGGCCGTCAGACCCGAGGCGGGTGTCAGGCGGTTGAGCATCAGGACGAGCTTCAGGAATTCGAGCATGGCACGCCAGGCTGAGCAGGGCCGACCGTCGGCCCTGTCGATGTCTTTAAGGAGGCTGTCTGGCGCCGGCCAGACGGTGTTGACGCCGCGAGTTGGCCCTGCCGCCGGCTCCCCGCGCGGATCGCGCGCCCATCATAGGCCCGGTCTCCCGGCTCGGGCTTGATCTCGTCGTCGCGTGCGCCGCCCCTTTTGCAGGTTAACGTTGATCGGCGTGGCAATCCGCTCCTGCTCGCGCCTTGCCTTTGTGAAGAACTTCCGCCATAAGCCCCTCCATCACACACGCGGCCTATATGCGCCCGGCGGATTGAAAGCCCCGTCGCGCGCTCCGGTGGAAAGCATAAGCAACTCGATTTGCTCGTGTTTTTCTTCTCAAGGGTCGCGGAGGATCAACCGGAAAAGGACACTTTTCGCATGGCTCTGCCCGTGTTCAATATGCGTCAGCTCCTGGAAGCTGGCGTTCACTTCGGTCACCAGTCGCACCGCTGGAACCCCAAGATGGCGCCGTTCATCTTCGGTGCCCGCAACAACATCCACATCGTCGATCTGACGCAGACGGTGCCGCTGCTCCACCAGGCTCTGGTCAAGGTCTCGGACACGGTCGCCAACGGTGGGCGCGTGCTCATGGTGGCGACGAAGCGCCAGGCTGCCGACGGCATCAAGGACGCCGCCAAGCGCTCGGCCCAGTACTACATGAACCACCGCTGGCTCGGCGGCACCCTGACCAACTGGAAGACCATCTCGCAGTCGATCCGCCGCTTGCGGCAGATGGACGAGATCCTCGTCGATCCGCAGGGCCGCTCCAAGAAGGAAATCCTGAACATCCAGCGCGAGCGCGACAAGCTCGAGCAGTCGTTGGGCGGCATCAAGGACATGGGTGGCGTGCCCGACCTCCTGTTCGTGATCGATACCAACAAAGAGAAGATCGCCATCGAGGAGGCGAGGAAGCTCGGCATCCCGATCGTCGCCATCGTCGACACCAACTGCGATCCCGACGGCATCGACTTCCCGGTTCCTGGCAACGACGACGCCGGGCGCGCGCTGACGCTTTATTGCGATCTCGTCGCCCGTGCGGCCCTCGACGGCCTCGAGCGCGCCCAGGGCGCTGCCGGCGTCGACGTCGGCGCTCTCGAAAGCCCGCCGGAGGAGCAGATCCGCTTCAAAGGCATCGACAGTGCCCGCGGTGAGGCCGACGACTTGAAGCGCATCACCGGCATCTCCGGCAAGCTCGAGCAGAAGCTCAACGACGCCGGCGTGTTCCACTTCTGGCAGATCGCTGACCTCGATGCCCAGAACCTCGCCGCGCTCGATCGCATGCTCAGGCTCAAGGGCCAGATCGAGAGGGAAGGCTGGGTCGCCCAGGCCAAGAAGCTGGTCGAGGCCACTTCCGTCTGACGGTCGTGAGGCCGTGAGTGGTGTCTGGTGAGCGGTGACCCATCGGGTCTCCGTTCCCGACCCATTAGCGGCCTCGCCACTCACGTTTCACGATCTCACGCATCCTCCCGAAAGGATCTCCCATGACCACCAACATCACCGCAGCCATGGTCAAGGACCTGCGCGACAAGACGGGCGCCGGCATGATGGACTGCAAGAACGCGCTCGCCGAGACCGGCGGCGACATGGACGCCGCGGTCGACCTCCTGCGCAAGAAGGGCCTCTCCAAGGCCGCCAAGAAATCGGACCGCGTCGCCGCGCAGGGCCTCATCGGCGTCGTCTCGACCGGGAAGGCGGGCGCCCTCGTCGAGGTCAACTCAGAGACCGACTTCGTGGCCCGGAACGACCAGTTCCAGGATATGGTGCAGAAGATCGCCTCGCTGGCGCCGGCCGCTGGCGGCGTGCTCGCCAACCTGCTCGCCGCCAAGTATCCGGGCACGGGTCACACGGTCGAGGCGCAAGTCAAGGACGCTATCGCCACCATCGGCGAGAACATGGGCGTGCGCCGTACGGCGGCGCTCACCGTGAAGGACGGCATCGTCGCCGCCTACATCCACAACAAGGCTGCCGAGGGGCTCGGCAAAATCGGCGTCGTGGTTGCCGTCGAGGGGCTCGGCGACAATGCCAAGCTCACCGAGTTCGGCCGTCAGCTCGCCATGCACATTGCCGCCGCCAACCCGCTTGTCGTCAACGTCGAGGACCTGCCCAAGGAGGTCATCGACCGCGAGCGTGCGATCTATGTCGAGCAGGCCAAGCAAGATCCCAAGAACGCGGGCAAGTCGGACGAGATCCTGGCCAAGGCAAGCGAGGGGCGTCTGCGCAAGGAGTTCTTCGGTCAGGCCGTGCTGATGCAGCAGATCTACGTGCTCGACGGCAAGGCCTCGGTCGCCGAGGCCATCAAGCAGGCCGAGAAGGAGTCCGGCGAACCGATCAAGATCACCGGCTTCTACCGCTTTGCGCTCGGCGAGGGCATCGAGAAGAAGCAGGAGGACTTCGCCGCCGAGGTCGCCAAGACCGTTGGCGCCGCGGCTCAGTCGGCCCCGGCCGCAGCCGCCGCTCCGGCGGCCGCCCCGGCCAAGGAGGAGCCGAAGAAGGCCGCGGACGCCAAGAAGGAGGGCAAGCCGGCCTCCAAGGGTAAGAAGAAGTAAGGCGCTGCTTTGGTTGTCGTTACCTCGAAAGCCGGCCCCCGCACGCGGGGCCGGCTTTGTTGCGGAAAGACCCGCGCAATGACGGAAACTCATTCCTAAACGTCCGCAAAATGGCGACTAGGCAGACGGGGGGACTCGGGCGCATAGGTTGCTCGCCCGGTCCCGACGGCCGGGGCGAGCGAGAGGACAGCATGCCGGACAAGACGGACCTCAAGTACAAGCGCCTGCTCTTGAAGCTCTCGGGCGAGGCCCTGATGGGCAAGGGCCAGTACGGCATCGACATGGCCGTTGCCGACCGGCTTGCCCGCGACGTGGCCGAGGCTGTCAATGCCGGGTGCGAGATTGCGATCGTGGTTGGCGGGGGCAACATCTTCCGCGGCATGGCGGGTGCGGCCTCCGGCATGGAGCGCGCGACGGCCGACTACATGGGCATGCTGGCGACCGTCATGAATGCGCTCGCGCTCCAGGGAGCGCTCGAGAAGGCTGGACAACCCGCCCGCGTCATGTCGGCCATTCCGATGCCGACGGTCTGCGAAAGCTACGTCCGGCCCAAGGCCCTCGACCACTTGGCCAAGGGCAGGGTGGTGGTGTTCGGCGCCGGCACCGGCAATCCGTTCTTCACCACCGACACCGCCGCGACCTTGCGTGCCATCGAGATGGATTGCGGGGCGGTCGCCAAGGCGACCCAGGTGGACGGCGTCTACTCCGCCGATCCCAAAAAGGACCCGGCCGCCACCCGCTACGACAGGCTGACGTACTCCGAGGTCCTCGCACGCGACCTCAAGGTCATGGACGGGGCCGCGATCGCGCTTGCCCGCGATAATCGACTTCCGGTAATTGTGCTATCGATCGAGGAGCAGGGGAATCTATTGAAGGTGCTGAGGGGTACGGCCCGGTCGACGGTCATAGAAGGATAAGCCGCCGACGTTCTGTCCGCATGCGCTTGGCGCATGCAACTCGAGGTAGCTCGGCCCGATTGGGAAGGAATTGAAGAAGCGATGTCTCTGACCGCCTACGATATCAACGAGATCGAGAAGCGCATGCGCGCTTCGCACGAGGCTCTGAAGCGCGAGCTGTCGGGCCTGCGAACGGGCCGCGCCAGCGCTCACCTGCTCGATACCGTGCATGTCAATGTCTACGGCTCCAAGATGCCGATCAACCAGGTTGCGACCGTCAGCGTTCCCGAGCCGCGCATGATCACGGTTCAAGTGTGGGACCGCTCCAATGTTCAGTCGGTCGACAAGGCGCTGCGCGAAGCGAACCTCGGCGTCAATCCGATCGTCGACGGTGCCATCATCCGGCTGCCGTTGCCGGCGCCGACCGCGGAGCGCCGCCAGGAGCTCGTCAAGCAGGCCCACAAGTTCGCCGAGGCCCACCGCATCACTGTTCGCAACGTGCGCCGCGACGCCATGGACCTTCTCAAGAAGCTCGAGAAGGATGGCAAGATGAGCCAGGACGAGCATCACAAGGCCTCGGCCAAGGTCCAGGAGCTGACCGACAAGTTGATCAAGGAGATCGACCAGACGTTGGCGGCCAAGGAGACCGAGATTCAGAAAGTCTAATTGAAGCCGCTGCCGGCCGTTCGGCACGAGTGCAGAGCGTCTGCCTTTAAGGATACCCAAAGCCTTGCCGGGGACATCAGAAAAGAGAGACCGCGCGGCTCGTGGCGCAGGGGGCGGCAACTTCGGGCCGCGCCACGTCGCGATCATCATGGACGGCAACGGCCGCTGGGCGGCCGCACGCGGATTGCCGCGGGCGCTCGGGCATCGGGCCGGGGTGGAAGCAGTACGGCGCACCGTCAAGGCTGCGATCGAGCTCGGCATCGAGTATCTGACGATCTACAGCTTCTCGTCCGAGAACTGGTCGCGGCCGATCGAGGAGATCGACGACCTGATGGGGCTCATGAAGCGCTTCATCCGCGCCGACCTCGTCGAGCTGCACCGGCAGAACGTACGGATCAAGGTGATCGGCGAGCGCGACCGGGTCGACCCCGAACTCATGACGCTCATCGACGAGGGCGTGGAACTCACGCAAGGCAACACGGCGCTGACCCTGGTCATTGCTTTCAACTACGGCTCGCGCGGAGAGATCGTGCGCGCTGCGCAGCGCCTCGCCGCTGAGGTTGCCGCCGGCAAGCTGACGCCCGCAGACATCGACAGCGCCCGCTTCTCCTGCGCACTTTCGACCGCCGACCTGCCCGACCCCGATCTCCTGATCCGCACCTCGGGAGAGATGCGTCTCTCCAATTTCCTTTTGTGGCAGGCGGCCTATACCGAGCTCATGTTCATGGACATCTGCTGGCCCGATTTCGGCCGTGAGGCGCTCGCCGAGGCGATCGAGAGCTATGCCGCGCGCGACCGGCGCTTCGGCGGGCTGACGCGCCGCTCGACCGCGTGAGCACGGGGATGGAGGGGGCTCCCGACAACGCGCCTGGGACCCGGCTGCCGCGTCCCGGCTCGTCGGACCTGAAGCCGCGTCTCGTGGCTGGAGTTGCGCTCGCGGTCGTCACGGGCCTGCTGACTTGGAGCGGCGTTATGCCGTTTGCGGTGCTCGTGCTCGTCATCGGCCTTCTCATGTGCTGGGAGTGGGCCCGCGTCGTGCGCACGGGATCTCTCGACGTTGCGCTCGTCGTGCATGCCGCCTCGACCGTCCTCGCCATTGCCCTATCGAGTGCAGGGCTCGCGGCGCTAGGTCTCGCCGCCGTGATCGGCGGCGCCTGCATCGTGCTCGCCCTCGAGATCGGCAACCGGTCGCTCGTGTCGGCCACAGGTGTGCTCTACACGGGACTTCCGGCCGTGGCGCTGCTCTGGTTCCGCAGCGATTTGCCGTGGGGAGCTTGGGCCGTTCTGTTCCTTTTCGTCGTGGTGGCTGCCACCGACACGTTCGCCTACGTGTGCGGACGCCTGATCGGCGGCCCGAAACTATGGCCCGCCGTCTCGCCCAACAAGACTTGGTCGGGATTTGTCGGTGGGGTCAGCGCGGGCGCTCTCGCCGGAGCGCTGTTCAGCGCTGTGGTGGGAACGTCGGCCGTCCCGCTCGGGGCCACCGGTTTCATGCTCGGCATCGTCGCCCAGGCGGGAGATCTCGCCGAGTCGGCACTCAAGCGTTCGTTCGGGGTCAAGGACGCGAGTGCGCTCATTCCTGGTCATGGCGGCTTCATGGATCGTGCCGACGGCATCGTGGCGGCGGCTGTGGCCGCGGCCCTCTATGCCCTGTTCAGCGGCCCGGCAGCCCCGGCGGCGACGCTCCTGTTCAATCGCTAGGCCCGCGGCGGCAGCCGCGGCGGGATAGCACGTTTCTGATCCAGGGCTGGACGAGACCCCGCGGTCCATGAACAGAATGATCTCCATGACCGTCGACACCAATTGCGCCCGGCCCACCGCATCGCCTGCGCTCCGCGGCGGGTGCGTCAAGCGCCTTTCCGTCCTCGGTGCGACCGGGTCGATCGGTACCTCGACGCTGGACCTGATCGGGCGTGACCCGGATGCATTCGAGGTCGTCGCGCTTACGGCGGCCAGGAGCGCGGCCAAGCTGGCCGAGCTCGCGATCCGGCACCGGGCCCGTTTCGCCGCAGTCTGCGACGAGGCCGCATTTCCCGAGCTTTCGGAGCGGCTCGCCGGCACCGGCATCAGGGCAGGGGCAGGCCCCGCGGCGATGATCGAGGCGGCGAGCCTTCCGGCTGACTGTGTGGTAGCGGCGATTGTCGGCGCCGCCGGCCTCGCGCCTACGTTCGCAGCAGCCCGTCAGGGCTGCAGGGTGGCCCTCGCCAACAAGGAGTGCCTCGTTTCCGCTGGCTCCGTTTTCCTGGCCGAGATCGCTCGCTGTGGCTCCGAGCTGGTACCCGTCGACAGCGAGCACTCTGCGGCCTTCCAGGTGCTCGCCGGTGCCGACGCCGGCTCGATCGAGAAGATAACTCTTACCGCCTCCGGCGGGCCGTTCCGAACCTGGAGCCCGGCACGTATAGCGGCCGCCACCGCAGAGCAGGCACTGTGTCATCCCAACTGGTCGATGGGGGCAAAAATCACGATCGATTCCGCGACCTTGATGAACAAGGGGCTGGAGCTGATCGAGGCCTACCATCTGTTTCCGGTCGAGGCCCGCCAGCTCGACGCCGTGGTCCACCCGCAGTCGATCATCCATTGCCTCGTGCAGTACAAGGACGGCTCGCTGCTCGCCCAACTCGCTGCCCCCGACATGCGCACGCCGATCGCGGTCGCGCTGGCGTGGCCGGCGCGCATGGAGGCCCCCGTCGAGAGGCTCGACCTGGCCAAGGTCGGCACCCTCACCTTCGAGCCGCCCGACGAGGCCCGCTTTCCCTGCCTGACCCTGGCCAAGGGTGCGTTGCAGAGAGGAGGAAGCGCCCCGGCGGTCCTGAACGCAGCCAACGAGGTGGCCGTCGCCGCATTTCTCGCCGGGCGCATCCCCTTCGGCGGCATCGCGAATCTGGTTGAGAAAACACTCGCGGCGGCCGAGCCACGTGAGCTTTTCTTAACCCCAGTAAGCCTTGATGATGTGCTATCGGTCGACCGCGAGGCGAGGCGCCTCGCGGAGCGGCTGCTGCAGGCGTGAGGTCTGTGGCGGAGTACCGCCGTTCTCGCCGGCCGTGCCGTCGAGTGGCCGGCTCGCTGAGGCGTTACTGGCCGCCGTCGCAATCAGGAGACGATCTGAATGCTCAGTGAGCTCATCGGGACGGTGACGTCGAGCCTAACCTACGTTGTCCCGTTCCTGTTCGTGCTCACGGTGGTCGTGTTCGTGCATGAGATGGGGCACTTTCTGGTCGCCCGCTGGTGCGGTGTCACGGTCAAGGCGTTCTCGATCGGCTTTGGCCCGGAGCTTTGGTCGCGCGTCGACAGCAAGGGCACGCGGTGGCGCATCGCGGCCATTCCGCTCGGGGGCTACGTCAAGTTCCTCGACGACGCCAATGCGGCCAGCGCTCCCTCGGGGGAGGTGCTCGAGAGCCTCACCGAGGAGGAGCGCCACGGTGCTTTCCAACTGAAGCCCGTCTGGCAGCGGGCCGCGGTCGTGTTCGCCGGACCCTTCGCCAACTTCGTGCTGGCGGCCGCGATTTACACCGTCCTCAACGTCGCAATCGGCGTGCGCTCTGTGGCGCCGGTCGTCGCCATCGTTGTCCCCAACATGCCGGCTGCCAAGGCGGGCTTCGAGCCGGGCGACCGCGTGGTCGCAATCGACGGAAATAAGATCAGCGATTACAATGAAATAACTAAGGCCGTTATCACCAGTCCGGGGCGGCCGCTGAGGTTCGAGATCGAGCGCGGCGGACGGACGTCGGTGATCGAGGTCACCCCGCTCGCCCGTGAGCCGAAGGACAGCCTGGGCCTGAAACAAAAGATCGGCGACATCGGGATCAGCCCGGCGACGCGGCCGGAGATCGGCGAGATCGTGCCCGACTTTCCGGCCGAGAAGGCGGGATTCAAGGTCGGAGACGTCGTGCGCGCGATCGATGGCCAGGAGATCGTTTCGTTCGACCAGGTGGCCGACATCATCAACAATAGCCCGGGCAAGCCGCTCACGATCAGCGTCGTTCGCGACGGCGTCGCCTCAGAGATTCCCGTCACCCCCGTCAGCAAGCCGGCAGAAAAGCGCACGGGCGAGACGACGTGCGTCGGTCGCATCGGAATCGGTCCGGCTCCACTGCCGCCACGCCCGGTCGGCCTCGCCGAGGGGCTGTCGCGCGGGATCGCCTCGACCGGCGACATGCTGGTCCAGGCCTATGCCGGTTTACGCGACATCTTCATCGGTCGGCAGCCGATCGAGCAGGTGGGCGGCCCGATCCTCATGGCGCAGGTAACCGCGCGGGCGGTCGGCTATGGCTGGGAGGACGTTTTCGCGCTGATGGCGTTCTTCTCCGCCAACATCGGACTTCTCAACCTGTTGCCGATTCCCTTGCTCGACGGTGGTCACCTTGTGTTCTACGCGCTTGAGGCCATCCGACGCCGGCCGCTGAGCCCGGCCGTACAGGAGGCCTTTTTCCGCTTCGGACTGGCGGGCGTCCTCACCATCATGCTGGTCGCGTTCTCGAACGATTTGTTCCGGATCGGACGGACGTCCGGCGTGCTCTCTGACGGCCCTGTCCAAGCGGCCCCCAACTGCTGACCGCGTGTCGGGATTAGTCATTGGGGCCGTTCATGAAATCGGATGCGTGCCGGTGCTGGCAAAACGGCGTTCGGCGAGAGCTCAAAGATGACGGCCGGCCTGTGGAAAAGTGGCTGCTTTATGACCGTCCGAATCAAGCCACCTGACGTATTCTTGCCACTTCCCGAACGCTTGCTGAATCGTTAAAAGCTCAGAGGGGTGACCGGGATCTGATGGGAGTTCGGATTCGGGGATAACGGTGCATCGCGGTCTTTCGCTGCGTTGAACCGATCTGCGGTTGCCGATAAGAGGCAGTGCGCGCCAGGGACATGGCGTGACGCGCCGAGGACGCCTCGGAACAGAGGCGGCGGAAGAAACGAAGGCAGGTGACCCCGCCGGTCGGTCACGCTGTCTCCTTGGGGGGCCGGCAAAGAGAGGGCAGATCCGAATATGGGGTTGTTACGGATCATGTCGCCGTTGGTGAGGCGCGTTGTTTGCCTAATGGCGCTCGCGGTACCGATGGCAGTGGCCATGGGATCGCTCACCTTCCCGACGCCCGCTCTCGCTCAAGGCGCGATCAAGAGCATCGAGGTCCAGGGTAACGGCCGCGTCGAGCCCGAGACCATTCGCTCCTACCTGCAATTCTCCGTCGGCGACAGTTACGACGCCGGCAAGGCTGACCGCTCCGTCAAGGCGCTGTTCGGCACCGGCCTGTTCCAGAACGTCGACATTTACCAGGAAGGTTCGACCGTCGTCGTCAGCGTGGCCGAGAACCCGGTCGTCAACCAGGTTGCCTTCGAAGGCAACAGTGAGGTCGACACCGACACGCTGAGGAACGAGGTTCAACTGAAGCCGCGCTCCGTCTTCACCCGCGCCAAGGTGCAGGGCGACGTGCAGCGCATTCTCGACGTCTATCGCCGTCAGGGCCGCTTTGCGGCTTCTGTCGAGCCGAAGCTGATCGAGCTCGAGCAGAACCGCGTCAACCTCGTGTTCGAGATCACCGAAGGCAACGCCACCAAGGTGAAGGGGATCAACTTCACCGGCAACAACGCGTTTACCGATTCGCAACTGCGCGACATCATCTCGACCTCGCAATCCGGCTGGTTCGACTTCCTCAAGGGCACCAGCGTCTACGACCCTGATCGCCTCTCCCTCGATCGCGAGCTTCTTCGGCAGTACTACCTCAAGAACGGCTATGCCGACGTCCGCGTCGTCGCTGCCAACGCCGAGCTCGATCGCGATGGCTCCGGCTTCTTCGTCAACTTTGCCATCGAAGAAGGTGAGCTCTATGATTTCGGCGCGATCACCATCGAGAGCCAGATGCCCGGCCTCGATCCGAATCTGCTCAACGGGTACGTGCTGACCGAAAGCGGCGACACGTACAACGCTGCGGACATCGACAAGACGGCCGAGAAGCTGACGTTGCAGACGTCCGAGATGGGCTTCGCCTTCGCGCGCGTCCGCCCGCGGGCAACGCCGGACCTTGCCAGCAAGACCATCGCAATCGCCTACGTCATCGACGAGGGCCCGCGCATCTATATCGAGCGCATCAACGTATCCGGCAACGAGCGCACCAAGGACTACGTCATTCGCCGCGAGTTCCGTCTCGCCGAGGGCGACGCCTACAATCCGATGATGGTCGATCGCGCCAAGAAGCGCCTGCAGGGCCTCGGCTTCTTCAAGTCGGTCGAGATCAAGCGCCGCCAGGGTTCGGCTCCCGATCGCGTCGTTCTCGACGTCGAGCTCGTCGAGCAGTCCACCGGCGAGCTGTCGTTCGGTGCCGGTTACTCGACGGCGGAAGGCGTCATCGGCGACGTGTCGATCACGGAGCGCAACCTGCTCGGAAACGGCCAGTACTTGGCGCTGAAGGTCGGCGGCTCGTTCGAGCGCTTCCAGATTGACCTGTCGTTCACCGAGCCGCGCTTCCTCGACCGGAACCT
>JAGVSR010000046.1 GCA_019137195.1 Alphaproteobacteria bacterium | reverse complement strand
CTCCTCGCTCCGCACCGGCGCCATGGCTGGGGCTCCCTGCCCCATCGAGCTCATGAAGCGAGTCATGGCCGACATGCACTGCCGCGAGATCACTATCTGCTACGGCATGACCGAAACCAGCCCGGTCTCGTTCCAGAGCGCCATCGACGATCCCATCGAACGCCGCGTCTCGACCATCGGACGCGTACATCCTCACGTCGAGGCGAAGATCGTCGACAGCGAGGATAAGACCGTTGCGGCCGGCGTCGCGGGCGAGATCTGCGTCAAGGGCTACTCGGTAATGCTCGGCTACTGGGACGACGAGAAGAAGACATCCGAGAGCATCGTCGACGGCTGGATGCACACCGGAGACCTCGGAGTCATCGATGCCGAGGGCTACGCCAGCATCGTCGGGCGCTTGAAGGACATGGTGATCCGCGGCGGCGAGAACATCTACCCACGCGAGATCGAGGAGTTCCTGCTTACGATCGACAAGGTCCGGGAGGTGCAGGTGTTCGGCGTTCCCGACGAGTTCTTCGGTGAGGAGCTCTGCGCCTGGATCGTCTGCCGCGAGGGCCAGACGCTCACCGAGGACGAGGTGCGCACGCACTGCAAAGACCGCATCTCTCACTACAAGATCCCGCGCTACATCCGTTTCAAGTCCGAGCTGCCGCTGACCGCCACCGGCAAGGCCCAGAAGTTCAAGATGCGCGAGTCCATGGTCGAAGAGCTCCACCTCAAGAAGAGCTGAAACGCGGCGGGCCCGCCAGGGGCTCGCGATACGACACGAGAAAGGTGACCGCCTTGTTCAATGCCTCCATGAACTATGCGCTCGGCGAAGAGATCGACGCACTGCGAGACACCGTTTCCAGATGGGCGCAGGCAAAGCTTGCGCCGCGCGCAGCCGAGATCGACGAGACCAATACCTTCGCCCGCGACCTGTGGCCCGAGCTCGGGGAGTTGGGTCTCCTCGGCCTCACAGCCGATCCCGACTACGGCGGCACCGGCATGAGCTACCTCGCCCATGTCGTCGCCATGGAGGAGATCAGCCGCGCGTCAGCTTCGATCGGGCTTTCCTACGGCGCGCATTCCAATCTTTGCGTCAACCAGATCAACCGCAACGGCACACCCGAGCAGAAGGCGAAGTACCTGCCGAAGCTCTGTTCAGGAGAGCACGTCGGCGCGCTGGCCATGTCGGAGCCAGGCGCCGGGTCCGATGTCGTGTCGATGAAGCTCAAGGCCGAGCAGCGGAACGACCGCTTCATCCTCACCGGCAACAAGATGTGGATCACCAACGGTCCCGACGCTTCGACGCTCGTCGTCTACGCCAAGACCGACGCCAGCGCCGGTCCGCGTGGCATCACGGCCTTCATCGTCGAGAAAGGCTGGAAAGGGTTCACCACCGCGCAGAAGCTCGACAAGCTCGGCATGCGCGGCTCCAACACCTGCGAGCTCGTGTTCGATGCCTGCGAGGTACCGGCCGAGAACGTCCTGGGCGAGGTCGGCGGTGGCGTGAAGGTGCTCATGTCCGGCCTCGACTACGAGCGCCTCGTCTTGTCCGGCGGCCCACTCGGCATCATGGCTGCCTGCCTCGACGTCGTGATCCCTTACGTCCACGACAGGAAGCAGTTCGGGCAAGCCATCGGCGAGTTCCAGCTCATGCAGGGCAAGATCGCCGACATGTACGTCACCTTCAATGCCTGCCGGGCCTACGTCTACGCGGTGGCCGCCGCCGCCGACCGCGGCGAGACGACGAGGAAGGACGCTGCCGGCTGCATTCTCTATTCCGCCGAGAAGGCCACCGAATGCGCGCTCGAGGCGATCCAGGCTTTGGGCGGAAACGGCTACATCAACGAGTACCCGACCGGGCGCCTCCTTCGCGACGCCAAGCTCTACGAGATCGGAGCCGGCACGTCAGAGATCCGCCGCATGTTGATCGGTCGCGAGCTCTTCAAGGAGACCGCCTGATGGCCGTTCTCAAATCGGATATCGTGACAAAGGGGCCGGTCTTCGAGAAGAACAAGGCCGCCCACGAGAAGGCGATCGCCGACGTCCGCGAGGCTGCCGAGATCGCCTTCAATGGCGGCGGTCAGGCGGCGCGCGACCGCCACACGAGCCGCGGCAAGATCATCCCGCGCGAGCGCGTCTCCCGGCTCCTCGACCCAGGATCACCGTTCCTCGAGGTTGGCACCTTCGCCGCCCACGGCATGTACGACGGCGCCTGCCCGGGTGCCGGCATCGTCACCGGCATCGGACGCGTCGCTGGCCGCGAGGTGATGATCGTCTGCAACGACGCCACCGTGAAGGGCGGCACCTACTATCCCATGACCGCTAAGAAGCATCTCCGCGCCCAGGAGCTCGCTGCTGAGAACCGGTTGCCTTGCATCTACCTCGTCGATTCGGGCGGCGCCAACTTGCCGAACCAGGACGAGGTGTTCCCCGATCGGGATCACTTCGGCCGCATCTTCTTCAACCAGGCCAACATGAGCGCGAAGGGCATTCCCCAGATCGCGGTTGTCATGGGCTCCTGCACCGCGGGCGGCGCCTACGTCCCGGCCATGTCGGACGAGACCATCATCGTCAAGGAGCAGGGCACGATCTTCCTCGCCGGCCCGCCGCTCGTGAAGGCCGCGACCGGCGAGGTCGTGACGGCTGAGGACCTCGGTGGCGGCGACGTGCATACGCGCCTCTCGGGCGTTGCCGACCACCTCGCCCGCGACGACGCCCATGCGCTCGCCCTCGCCCGCCGCGCAGTACACAACCTCAACCGACCGAAGAGCATCTCCGTTCAGCTCCAGCCCCCCGAGGAGCCCTGCTACGACCCGGACGAGATTCTCGGCGTCGTACCCGCGGACCTGAAGACCCCATACGACATCCGCGAGGTCATCGCCCGCATCGTCGACGGCTCGCGTTTCGACGAGTT
>JAGVSR010000078.1 GCA_019137195.1 Alphaproteobacteria bacterium | reverse complement strand
TAGGAGGAGAAAACTCATGAAGACCTGGACCAAGCCCGCCGTGCGTGAGCAGGAAGTCGGCCTCGAGGTGACCTCGTACCTGCCGGCCGAGATCGACCTCATCTAAGGCGATCGAAAGCTTCGGAATTCTGACGGCGCCCAGGATCTGGGCGCTGTCTTCGTTTGTGACGGGCCGGGGCAGAACCGATGCAACGTTGCGTCAATTCCGATCGCTTTCGTTTGGTATGCGGATTGCAGAGCGCCAGCCGTGCCGCCGTGCGGCTAAGACCTTGTGCTGGAACGCGCCATGGAAACCGTCCGTGAATCCGACCGTCTGGTGTGGGTGGACATCGCCAAGGGCATATGCATCACGCTCGTCGTGTTCATGCATTCGACGCTCGGCGTCGAGAAAGCTCTGGGACACCCGTCGCTGATCCACGGCTTCGTCGAATGGGCGCGGCCGTTCCGCATGCCCGATTTCTTTCTGATCTCGGGGCTGTTCCTCGCCGCCCGCATCGACCGGCCCTGGCGGACCTATCTCGACACCAAGGTCGTCCACTTCGCCTACTTCTACGTCCTGTGGCTCACGATCCAGCTCGTAACGAAGGCGCCGGCACTGGTCGGCGACGAGGGCGTGGCAGGGCTCCTTGCCGCCTATGCCCACGCATTCGTGGAGCCGTGGGGAACACTGTGGTTCATCTACCTGCTCGCAGTCTTCTTCACGGCTGCGAAGCTCGCCGAGCCGCTACCCAAATGGCTGGTCTGGGGGGCAGCGGCGGTCCTTCACGTCATCGCCCCGGCTACAGGCTGGCTGGTTGCCGACGAGTTCTCGTCACGGTTTGTCTTCTTCTACTCGGGCTATGTCGCCGCTGGGGCCGTACTGGCGGCCGCTGACCGGCTCGGCGCACGTCCGCCGACGAGCCTGGTCGGCGCGCTCCTACTCTGGACCGCCGCCAACTGGGCGCTCGTTGCCAACGGTTGGGCGTTCGCGCCCGGCCTCGATCTCCTGGTTTCGTTCGCCGGCATCGCGGCGGTGGTCGCCTTGAGCACGCTGCTATCGCGCCGCGCCGAGGGCCGTGCCATCGCCTATCTTGGCCGAAACTCGATCTCGATCTATCTCGCCTTCCCTCTGTTCATGGCCCCGACGCGCGTCTTGCTTCTCGATCGCGCCCCCTGGCTCGGAGCAGAGATCACGTCGTTCGCCGTCGCAGGAGCGAGCCTCGTCGGCGCGCTGCTGCTCGCCCGCGCCGTTGCCGGCTCGCGGCTCGATTTCCTGTTCAGGAGGCCGGCAGCATTCAAGTTGCAGCAGCCTGCAGCCCGCCTTTCGCCTCGCACAGCAAGCGTCTGATCGCCGCTGACGAGACGCTCGTTCTTCCGCCTCATCTCAGGCCTTCGGCCGCGAGTGCCTTGGGGATCCAGGGACTAGGGCCCTTCCGGGCCCGCCCGCCTACCCGACGACGCCCGCGCGAGAGCAGCGGGGACTCGGCCATGTGCGAATCACCCTGCTCCCCGTTCCACCCGTGCATAGGGTGCGGCTGCCCCGTCGGTCCGGATACGCCCTGAAACCGCGTCAAAGCGCGAGACGCGCACAAAACCGGCACAAGACTTAACCGAACTTTTACTGGCGGCTGCCAGCTTGGCTGGCGGGCTCCCTCTGCGTCGCGCGGCGCATCGGTGTCCACGACGACCTATCCGGGCAGACGCGGCAGCCGTTGCGGGCGCCCGACGACCGGCGCGAGAAGATGCCTAGGGGACGCGAGATGATGAGCTCAGACATCGACATGTCGAACATGGCCCGGCCGTTGCCCGCCGGCGCTTCCTTCGAGCCACAGAGGGCGCCCGGCACCGACGAGCTCAAGAACCTGCTTTCGGTCATCGCCGACCAGATCTCGCAGGCCGATCGCCGACACACCGACGTGCTCTACGAGATGCGCGAGCGTCTGACCACGCTCAGCGAGGATACACGCGCCGTGAGAACCCAGGTGGCCGGCGACCTCGGCCCGGTGTTCAACCGCATCGAGGACGCGCTCACGCAACTGGCCGAGCGCATGGGCGAGGGTGCGGGCCCCGCCAGCCGGGCCACGTCCCAACCCGCCGCGGCCGAGCCAGACGAGGCGCTCCCGCGTCCGGTGACACAGCTCGCGCCCGCGCATCCGGCGGTCGCTCCCGCCGTCTTGCGATCGGCCTCGACCCATTCCGTACCGCAAGTGTTCGCGCGCCCGAGCGATCCGCCCCGCGCACAGTCGGTGGCCGATGTCGATCCGTTCGACGTCGTGGACGTCAGCGTCCCGCACGGCTCGTCTGAACCCTGGGACGAGGAGCAGGCCGAGGCGCTGGCCCGCGTTTACGACGAGCCCCAGCACGCCCCGGCCGCCGACCATCCGGCACAAGACCTGCGTTCGTCGCCGTCGCCCGTCGCCTACTTCCACACCGAGGCGCAGCCCGGCCACGGCAACGGTGCCGGAACGTCCGCCGATTCCGACGCGCACCAGGCCGACAGGCTCGAGCGCGCATGGCTCGAAGGCAAGTTCGCCGAGATCGCCGACCGTATCGAGCAGTCGCTCGCTACGCTCGCGCCGGAGAGCCCGCTCGAAGGCCTGACGCAGCGCTTCGACGAGTTCGAGCACCGCTTTAGCGAAGCGCTCCACGACGTCGCGGCCCGGGCCGACATGACAGGGCTCAGGACCCTCGAGGGGCAGATCGCCGATCTCGCCGGCCACATCGAGCAGGCGCACCAGCAGCTCGGCCGTCTCGATCTCATCGAGCACCAGATCGGCACCGTGATCGAACAGATCGCCGAAGCCCGGGCGCCCGTGCCTGCCGCCCAGCCGATGCCCGACCACAGTGAGATGGAGCGCGTCGCGCAGATCGCCGCCGAACAGGTCGCCCAGCGCTTCGCCGGCTCGCTCACGAGCCACGACAATGGCGAGGGCGCCGAGGTTCGCCACCTTCTCGAGTCGTTCATCTCCGAGCGCCGCCAGGGCGAGGAGCAGACGATGACGATGCTCGACACCCTGCAGCAGGCGCTGATCCGGGTGCTCGACCGTGTCGACGCCATCGAGGCGGCGCAGTCCACACAGCGTCCGATGATCCAGGCCGCGCCCGTGCAGCCTTCGGCAGCGCGCGGCTACCAGCAAGCTTCCCTCGACGCGTCGGCCGATTTCGCCGAGGAGCTCGGGCGCACGAGCCCGCTCGGAGCCGGGCACAACGACTTCGACCTCGCAGAGGACGCGCACGACCCGTCGCTCGACTTCCAGGACTTCGGCGGTCACGGCGAGAGCGGAACCTTCGATCCTGACCACGAGGAGACCCAGGCCGCGGCACTCCCCGACCTGCCGCCGCTCGAGCCGATGCCCGAGTGGCCGCAGATGGCGGGCGCGACGCAGCAGCCTCAGTCCCAGCCGCAGTCCGCCAAGTCCGCTATCGAGCGACTACGCCAGGACTTCATCGCCGACGCGCAGCGCGCCAAGGCCAAGGCCTCCGCAGCAGCAGTCCAGTCAGAAGCCGATGCCGTGAGTCTCAAGCCCGCATCCAAAGGTGTGCGCGGCGTCCTCGGTGCGGCCAACGCGAAGGCCGGCGAAAGCCAGCCCCTGTCGCCGAAGCTCAAGGCCATCGCCATCGTCACGGCCATCGCCATCGCCATCGGAGCCGGCGGCGTCATGATGGTCAACTCCGGCTCGAGCGCCCCCGAGGCACCGGCCGTCGTCGTCGAGGAGCCGATGGACGTGACGCCACAGGGTGCCGCCCCCGCACAACCGGCCGCCGAAGCCGTCGCTCCTTCGTCGACACAAGCTCCGGCCGCGACACAGGCTCCGGCTCAGCCGCCGGCCGCCGCCCAGCAGCCCGGCACGCCTCCTGTTGCGGCCCCGCAAGCGCAAAAGCCTGCCGCGGCCGGCACCTCGACGGCGCCGAAGCTCGCACCGAAGCCGCAGCAGCGCTCCGACGCCGCGAACGAGGCTGCGCCCGACGTGGCCCAGGGTCCGGCGTTCGAGACCGACGAGGGTGGCACGGGCGCCGCGTCTGCCGCCGATGCCGTCGATCCCGATTCCATTCCCGGGCTCAGAGTCCAGGTTTCCGACAAGCTGCCATCCGCCGACGACTTCCAGCGCATCCGCCAGCAGCAGGGCCTCGCCAAGCTGTCCCACGACGTTGGAGCAAAGACCAGCGAGCTCATGACGCCAGCAGCGTTCCTCGCCGATGCACCGAAGGCGCAGCCGGTCGCCGAACCGGTCGCCCCGACCTTCACGTCCGCCTCGCCGCTCGAGACGGGATCGACCGGCGCTGCGAATGCCAGCGCAGCGCTCGAGCTTCCGCCCGCCACCGTCGGGCCGCTGTCGCTCCGCCTCGCCGCCGCGCGCGGCGACGCCTCGGCCCAGTTCGAGGTCGGGGCCCGGCTCGCCGAGGGCAAGGGCACCAACCAGAACTTCACGGAGGCCATCCGCTGGTACCAGCGGTCGGCGGCGCAGGGATTTGCGCAGTCACAATACCGCCTCGGCACGCTCTACGAGCGAGGACTGGGGGTCAAGGCCGACGTCGCGATCGCGCGCGACTGGTATCTGCGTGCTGCCGAGCAGGGCAACGTCAAGGCGATGCACAATCTCGCCGTTCTGTCGGCTGCGGGGGGCACAGGCGGCCCGGACTACTCGACCGCCTCGACCTGGTTCGCCAAGGCCGCCGAGCACGGGCTCAAGGACAGCCAGTACAATCTCGGCGTCCTCTACGAGAGCGGGCTGGGTCTCGAGAAGAGCATCGCCGAGGCCTACAAGTGGTACGCGATCGCAGCCGCGAGCGGCGACAAGGACGCGTTGCGCCGGCGCGATGCGGCGAAGGCCCAGCTCTCGACCGCCGAACTCGCCGAGAGCGATGCCGTCGTCGCGAATTTCACCCCGGCCACGACCGACCGCCTCGCCAACGACGCGCGCGCGGCCGGTGAAGACTGGAAGAAGCGCGATCACGCCGACACCAACGGCTGAGCCGGTCCGACATCGATCATTCAGCAGGGGGCCCGGCAAGCGGGCCCCTTTCGCTTGCCCGCGGCCCGATTGCCGGCGCGCCCGAGTTTTCCGTCACCAACCCGATTGGGCGTTGCAGTGCAGCGTCAGCCAGCGTATTCCGGCCGAACAAAGCCTTTCTCCCCTGCCGGTCGGACCCCTTGATCGATGCACATCTACCTTCCGATCGCCGAGATGTCCGTCAACGTCCTGCTCTATCTCGGCATGGGTGCCGCCGTGGGGTTCCTGTCGGGCCTGTTCGGAGTCGGCGGCGGATTTCTCCTGACCCCGCTCCTGATCCTGTCCGGTATTCCACCGGCAGTTGCCGTCGGCACCGGCACAGCTCACATCGTGGCGTCGTCGGTTTCGGGAGCGCTGACGCAATACCGGCGCAACAACGTCGACATCCCGCTCGGACTCGTGCTGCTCGCCGGTGGCATCGCCGGATCGGCGATCGGCGTTCAGATGGTGAGGATCCTCCGCCAGCAGGGGCAGTTCGACTTCTTCGTGTCGCTCTGCTACGTGCTGTTCCTCGGGGTCATCGGCGGGTTGATGCTGATCGAAAGCCTGTCGGCGATCCACAGTGCCCGCCAGGGGCGAACGCCTTCGGCACGCAAGTCCGGCCAGCATGGATGGATGCACGGGCTGCCGTTCAAGATGCGGTTCAACCGCTCGAAGCTCTACATCAGCGCCATCCCCCCGATCATGATCGGCGCCTTCGTCGGCTTCCTCGCCGCTATTCTCGGCGCGGGCGGCGGCTTCATCATGGTGCCGGCAATGATCTACCTGCTTCGGGTTCCTACCGGCGTGGTGGTGGGGACATCGCTCTTTCAGATCGTGTTCGTGGCAGCGGTAACGACACTCATGCATGCCACGTTCAACAAGTCGGTCGACATCATCCTCGCCGTCATCCTGATCATGAGCGGAGTCGTCGGCGTACAGATCGGCACTGCGGCCGGTACCAAGCTCAAGGCGGAGCAGCTGCGCCTGCTGCTCGCGTCGCTGGTACTCGCGGTCGGCATTCGCTTTGCCTGGGATCTCGTGGTCAAACCCGAGGAAATCTACTCAATCTCGGCGCTCACGGGGGCGGCGTGGTGAGAACCCGGCGTGCCGGAACGGTGGCCGTGGCGGCGCTTCTCGCTGCCGCAATCGCCATGCCTGGCCCTCTCGACCGTCCGGACGCCGGAGCTGCGTTCGCAGCGACGAAGGCGGAACGGCGCAAGGCGCGAGAGGAGCGGGAGCGGCGCGAGGCAAAGGAAGCGCGCGAGCGGCGCGCGGCGACGCCGCAGTCTGCAGATCCCAAGGCTGCTCCCGCCCCACCCGCTACCGCAGAGCCGGAGACGGCAGAGACGTCGCCCGCGGTTCCGCCGCTGCCACCCGAGCGCGTCGAGGCCGATGTCTCGACCCGCTCGGTCGCGGTGACGTCGGCGTTCCGCGGCAGCGAGATCGTGGTCTTCGGCTCCGTCGACAACAGCCGCCAGCCGTCGCCGGAGTCCGGCTACTACGACGTCGTCGTGGTGGTCGAGGGTCAGCCGGCGCCGCTCACCGTGCGGCGCAAGGGTGTGGTGGCGGGCATGTGGATCAACATGGCCGCGATCGCCTTCGAGGCGGTGCCGACCTACTACGCGGTCGCCACCACACGGCCGATGGAGGAAATCGCCGACGCGGATCTCCTGCGCGACCTCTCCATCGGCTTCGAGAACGCGCGGCTTCGCGTCCGCGAGGACGTGCTGAAGGCCAGCGTCGCGTCGGAGGTGCGCGACTTCGAGCGCGCCATCATGCGGCTCAAGGAGGACGAGGGCCTGTTCGTGCGCGAGGACACGGGTGTCGCCTTTATCGGCAAGAGCCTGTTCCGCAGCTCGATCGAGCTACCGGCCAATATTCCCGTGGGCTCGCTGACGGCGCGCGTCTATCTCTTCCGTGAGGGCGCACTTCTCTCGCGCTACACGACGCGGGTCGGCCTCGAGCGCAAGGGCCTCGAGCTCGTGCTCTACGACTTCGCGCACGCGAGGAGCTTCCTCTACGGCATCCTCGCCGTCGCCGTCGCCTTTGCGTTCGGCTATGCAGCGTCGGCGCTGTTCAACCGGTCAAGAGTGTGAGGGACTGCGCGACGGCCTGCCGACGGCACCGGAACCGCCCGCTTCGGAGGACGAAATCGCCCGGCCGCCTGTGCCGTGTGATGGGCGAGCTGGGTCACGACGCCGGCCCCGCCGTCACCGCTCATGTCGACCGCGACGAGGGTCTTCGAGGCGCCTCGTCCTCGACGAGACCATGAGACGTTCTGCTGCGCGCTCCAACGGCAAGCCTCGGCGAACCAGGACGAGCCGTCCCGCTGGCTCGACCGTGGCGGCGACGGCTCCCGCTCCATTTGGCGCCATCTGGTAGCGGACTGGGTTCTCGATCGTGCGGGTGATTTCCTGCGCTCAAGGCCGCGGCGGGCGGCGGCGCTCGGCGAACCAGGGGCGGTAGCTCGCCATTTTCTGGCGTTGGGCATCGGGGGCGCGGCGCTTGCACGTGGCGGCCTCGTCGCTACCCTCGGCGGCGCCCCAGCGCAGCTCGACGCAGTCGTTGACGTTGTAGGCCATCTCGAGCGCCTGAGTGCGGCCGACGACATCCTGCATGGTGAGCGTCCACGGCGAGCCGTCGGTGCGTGTGTAGGAGACCTTGCGGGCCGCAAGCTCGGCGGCGAGCGTGGCCTCGAGATCCGTCTTGACGTCGGTCGCGCTCTTGCCAGCCGGCATGGCGTAGCGCTCGGGGCGGCGCAGAACCCGATCGGGGAAGCCCTTGACGACGTCGATGGCGATCAGGAGGCGCAGGTCGCGCGAGGGCGTGGCGAAGTCCTCCCAGGCGCCGGTGGTCTCGAAGATGGCAGGGCCGTCGGGCATTGTCGCCTCAGCTCCGCCGCCCACCTGATACTTGCGGCCGTTCTCGACCGAGCCGACGCGCGTCCTGACCTGCTCCTCGAGGGCGTCGATGGCCTCCTTCATGGCGCGCGCTGGATCGAGCGGATTGGGCGACATGACATCGTCCATGCGGTCGTAGAAGGCTTCGATTCCGAGCTTCGACTGGTCGAGCGAGAAGTCGCCGTACTCGGGATCCTTGGCGATCTCTGCGTTGGTCATGCGCCGCAACTCGCCGCCTCTGGCGACCACGGGCCGGAAGCGCTTGAAGCCAGGGCCGCCGAGAGCCTTGTCGTCGGAGAAGAGGAAGTTGCCGCGCCAGAAGCGCTTCCTGGCGACGGTGCCGTCGGGCTGGCCGTCGACGGCGAGGAAAAGGCCGGCTGCGTCCGCGGTCTGGGGCAGACGCTTCGTGACAACGAGCAGATGGCCGTAGGGGTCGGCGTATGTGGTGCCTGGACGGAGAGCGTCCTCGGTCAAGGGCACGGGATAGTAATCGGTGTTGTTGTCATCGGCGGCGGTGCGACCGTTGCCCGAATGGACGCCGTTGGCGACAGTTGTGCCGATGTAGAAGCCGAAGCCCGGCACGAGGCCCGGCGGACGGGTCGGCACCTTGTCGGGTGGCGGGGGCTTCGCGGCGGCGCTGCCTCCGAAGATGGCGAATATGTCGGGCGGTGCATCGGGGGCCACCGGGGCCGGCGGCGGCTGTTCCTTCTTGACGTTCCACCACAGGGGACAGCGCGGCGCCTGTCCTCCCGCACCACGCGTACACTGCGAGTAGCCGAACGGCAGGCCCATCTTGAAGGCGAAATAGGTGCGCAGGAAGTAAGGGAGGTCGGCGCAGTCGGGACGGATCACCATACCCTTGCCGTCCTCGTTCAAGCCGAGATGGTTGAAGAGAAGATTGCGCGAGGGATCACGAAGCACCTCGTGCAGTGCCTTCCACGACAGCTGCTCCTCCAAAGGGGCGTCGAACAGCTTTTCGATCCAGGCCGAGTAGATGTTCTCGTTGGCGCGGCCCCAGCGGTCGCGTAGCGGCCAGACGCTGTCCTTGACGGCGCCGGGTCCGCCCGTTGCATTGCGGCCAACGGTGATGGCTCGAACGACGGTCGCGCACTCGGGGCTGGCGCCGTTGCGGGCAAGCCTCGCCTGCCATTTGCCCGGCTCGGGCTTCGCGACCTCGGCCAGCCAGAAGTAGGGCGGGCCGCCACGGCGATCGGAGGTTTTCACGGCAATGGCGCCGTCGGGGCCATGCAGCGTCAGCTCGCCCTCGAGCGGCTTCTCGGCCGCGACCAGCACACGAAGCGCCGCGCCCTTCCACGGCGTCAGTGGTGTGACGTGGACGGCGAGACCGAGCTCGTTGCAGGCCGCCTCCGGCTGGGCCGGTGCCGTCGCCGCCGGGGCCTCCGGCGCGGCCTTCGTCCTGGTCTGCGGTGGCGCGTCGGGGGAAGCCGGCTTCCCGGTGGCTCGCTTGGCGGGCGGAGCCTCGACGGCGGGCACCTTGATGATCTTGGTGCCCGGCTCGGCGCCGGCGGCTGCAACGGCCAAGCACCCACTCCCGACGGCGAGAGCGGTCAAGGCGACAGCCATCTGGCGCACAGCAGACATCAAGCACCCGATCCGCGATCCCGGTCGCGCGCGATCCTATGGGCAAAGCAGAAGGAGGACTATGGAAAAATGTCCATTCCGGGGCTTACGACCGCGCCGCTCGGACGACGGGGCTATCCTGCCTGCGGCCCGACTTACTGGAACAGGGACGTCAGCGAGAAGGATGAGCCTTCGACCAAGGGGGGCGCCTCTGCGACCTGCGGATAGGGCTCGTCGATGTAGACGGTGAGGCCGTTAGCGCGGTTATCCTTGACGAGGGAGGCAACGTAGTTCCAGCCCTTAGGCTCGAGGCCGAGGCAGGCCTCCGACATCTCGCCTTTGAGGCGCGCGTGGATGGCGATGTTGCCGCGGGCCAGCATGGCGGCAATGTGGGCCTTCGAGAAGCGATCCCTGTGGGCGAGCTTCTGTAGATAGACGGCGACGACGTTGCGCTTGGTCTTGGGGCCCCAGGTGATGCGATTGTTCTTATCGCCCCCGAACGTGTATTCGCCGGGAGGCAAGGGTCCGAGCGCGCGGGCGGCGAGGCAATCCGGGTCGGGATTGTTACGGCAGACGTCGCGGCCGGAGATGGCCCAGGCGATGGTATGGCCGTCGACGGATGGGTCGTCGGCGGAGACGACGAACAAACGGCCGGTCTTGATCGTATAGCCGAGGCGGAACGACGGCACCGTGGCCGGCACCTCATGCACGACATCCTGATAGGGATTGCAGATCTCACCACCCGTGAGCTTCCGCGGGTAGCCGTTCAACGTGATGGTGACGAAGTCGACGTTGGGTGCGCAGTCCCACTGCGGCAGCATCTGCTTGGTCGCCAGCACGGTCGCGGGCGTGGGTGCAACCGACGGGCCGGCTGGCGAGACCGGCGCTGCCGCGGAGCCTGCGGGGGCCTTCGGTGCCGTGACCACGGGCTTCTCGGCCGGAGCGGCAGCTTCCGGCGTGGCGAGCGCGGTGGTCCAGCTCGACAGGGCGGACGGCGTGCGCTTCAGCTCCTCGCACTTCTTGGAGAGCTTCGGTGGCTGGATCTGCTGGGCGGCGAGGCGGCGGGCGGACGCGCCGCTGGCGCCCTTCTCCATGTAGGCCGCGATCAGCTGGCGCTGGACCTCGATCTGCTCGTCGGAGAGCTCGAAGACGCAATCCTCGTAGATGCGGTCGCCGACCTGACTAAAGACATCGGCGATCGCGTCCGCGGCGGAGGGGGCTGCAGGAGCGGCAACCGCGGGCTTCTGCTCCGCGCGGACAGGCCCAGGCGGCGTCAGGAGGCCCGCGGCGAGCGCGAGCAGCGTGACTTGAAGTCCTCTCCTGACCCTTCGTCCAGCCACGCGAAGCTTGGCCCCTCTCCCGTGCGGCGCTCCCGTGCCGCGAACAACTACGGTCGCTGGCACCTTATGCTCAATGGGAACCCTGGTGCCCTACCTCCTTGATAGCGCACGAGTCGGGGCATGAGAAAGGCCGGAGTGCGTCGAACGCAACCGTAGATCGGCGCAAACGAGGCGAGTCAGAGCGAGGCTCGTGACGACCCGCGGGACTCTGCTGGGTCGATACCCGATCCGTCGGTCACGCCGACCTACGGTTGTGCGCGGGATGGCGGGGCTGCCGCGATCCTCGCGCAACAGCCGCCCTACGTGATGAACATGAAATCTGCAGCCGCAAGGTTGCCGCTGAAGCCGGTCAGAATCCCGATCACGAACGCGGGATCGCCGCCCGAGCTGTTGCCGTCGACGTCGAAATAGAGCTTGCCGGTCGTGGTCTCGAAGATGAGCTGGGGCTCGGCAGATCCGGTGTTTCCGCCGATGGTGGCGACGTTGAACAGGTTCGTTGACGTGACGGCATCAAACAGAACCTCGGTGGGATCGAGGGCGATCAGATCCACGCCGTGCTCGAAATCGGTGACCGTCTCCTCCTGACCGTCGCTGTCGTGGAAGAAGAACTGGTCGGCCCCGCCGCCGCCCGTGTAGGTGTCGACACCGCCTTTGCCGTCGAGCAGATCGGCGCCGTCGCCACCGGCGAGCACGTTACTGCTCGCGTTGCCGATCAGCGTGTTGTCAGAGGCATTGCCGGTCAGGTCGATAGCCCCGGTCCCGAGGAGCGTCCCCTTCTCGATGCCGGTCGAGAGCGTATAGCTCACTGAGGCGAAGATCTTGTCGCCGCCGGCGCTGTCGATCACAACGTCTCCCACGTCGTCGACGTAATAGGTGTCGTCACCGCCCTTTCCGTCCATGGTGTCGGCGCCGAGACCGCCGTCGATGATGTCGATGCCGGCGCCGCCGGTCAGCGCGTTGGCGAGGTCATTGCCGGTGATGGTATCGCCCGCGTCGTTGCCGACGATCGCGTCGAATTCGCCGATGAATGCGTCGTTCAGGGTCCCGCCCGAATACGAGTTCGTTGACAGGTCGAGCGACAGCGCACCAGCGACCAAGTGGAAGTCGAGCGTGTCGTGCCCGTCGGCTGCAAACACGTTGGCGTTGATCGTATCAATGTCGGCGCCGTCGGTGAGCACGAACGTATCCGTGCCGGAGCCGCCTGAAAGGACGTTGCTCGCTGCGTTGCCGGTGATGACGAAGCGGTCGCCGGTACCGGTCGAGCCGACGGTCACGTTCTCGAAGCCCGCTATCGAGATCGACGGCGCCAGCCCGTTCGTCAGAACGACGGTTCCCGCCTGGAGCGAAACGACGAGGGATCCGCCGGACGAAGCGTCTGCCGAGACGATCGTCAGCGTGTCGGTGCCGGCGCCTGCGTCGAGCGAGGGACCGCCAACATAGGCTCCGAGGTCGAACGTGTCGTCGTGAGAAGAGCCGACGATCCTCGATATGTCGGTGTAGGTATCGCCGTCGGGACCAGTGCCGATGCCGAGCAGGAACGACAGGCCCGTAGCCGACGCGGCATAGGTCACGACGTTGAAGCCGCTGCCTCCGATGAACACGTCCGTGCCGACGCCTGCGACAAAGGTATCGTTGCCGTCTCCGCCCGAAAGGGTGTCGTTGCCGATGCCGCCGTCGAGTGTGTCGTTGCCCGTGCCGCCGACAAGGCGGTCGTTGCCGCCCTCGCCATAGAGCTTGTCTGAGCCGGAGTCTCCCTGAAGGCGATCATTGCCCGTACCGCCAAAAAGACGATCGTTGCCGGCGCCGCCATAGAGGCTGTCGGCGCCGCCCCTTCCAAAGAGGAGGTCGTCGGCACCGTAGCCGTAGATCTTGTCGGGTGAGGCCGAGCCGTAAATCGTGTTCTTCTTGTTGTTACCCTTCAACGTCGCCATTTCAGATCTCCGATCCGGCAAGCCAAGCGGGCAGGAATGCCCAGCGCCGAATCCATTTACACCGCGACACCTGACGCCAAGCTGAAAGCTTCGCCAGTCCGCGTCTGCGATACCCTGAACGGCACAATCGGAATTTCGGCTCTCAATCCTCGCGCAAGAGCCGCGAGGCTACGGGATAAAGCCCGTCCTGCCCCATGAGCCATACCGAGATGCCGGCGTCGCCGAACAAGGGCTCGAAGGCGGCGTCGAGGACGTTGAGGCCGCCGGTGAATGCGCCGAAGGCCGGCAGCACGAGGCGGCGACCGTTGCCGGCGAAGCAGGGGCGGCGGATGGTGTGGCCGAAGAGATTGACCTTGGCGGCGGGGTGCAGATGCCCGGCGATCTCGTGGGTGATGCGGGCGGCGACGGGCTCGTGACGCAGCGTCAGACCCTCGACCGTGATCTCGTTCGTCACCACTCCGCCGAGGCGATCGGAGAGCCCGGCGTCGTGATTGCCGGTGACCCAGATCCACTCGCGATCCTCCTGCAGCATGCGCAGGGTTTCGCGATCCTCGGCGCTCATGCGCTCTGCGCCATCGTCGTCGTGGAAGCTGTCGCCCAGGCAAACGACGGTCGCGGGGTCGTAGCGGTCGAGCGTCGACGCGAGGCGAGACAGCGTCTCGCGCGTATCGTAGGGCGGCAGCATGAGGCCGCGGCGGGCATAGGACGAGCCCTTCTCGAAGTGCAGGTCGGCGACGATCAGCGCACTCTCGGCCGGCCAGTAGAGGGCGCCCGAGTTGTCGGCGAGGAAGGACTTGCCGCAGACGGACACCATCTGCTCATCGAACTCACCGGCGTCGAGCCGCTCTGGTTTGAGGCCGAGCATCGGTTCTATCCTTCCCCCGTGGCTTCCGTGCCGTCCGCATCGCCAACGCAGTTTCCGGCACGTCTTGGTCCTCTACGCACGTCTCGCCCGTAGCCTCCGCTGCGAGCTCGGCGGCTGCGGCCCTCAACAGGCCTTCCGTCGCCTGGCCGGCTACGCTCTCGACGCCGATTTCCAGCATGACCGGCACGGCGAGCGGCGACACGTGCGGCAACGCAACGTGCCTGATTCGTCCCTTCAAGCGCGACAGAAACTGCCCGAGGCGAGCGATATCGAGGAGCCCCGTTGCCGCGTCGGCCCAGGCAGCTTGCAGGAGAATATGTCCGGAATCGTGCTTCCTGAGAACGTCGTAGACGAGATCTGTGGACATCGTCACCTGGCGCCCGGATTTCACCCGGCCGGGGTGGCGGCGCTCGATCAACCCAGCGATCACCGCCGCGTTGCGGAAGGTGCGCTTCATGAGATTGCTTTCGGCGAGCCAGGCGTCGAGGTCGTCGCCGAGCATGTCCTCGTCGAAGAGCTGGGCGAGGTCGAGGCGGCCGGAGGCAATCATGTCCGAGAGGTCATTGAGCCCCCACAGCGCCAGCGCGTAGTCCGTGGCGACGAACCCCAACGGGGCCGCGCCGGCGCGCTCGAGACGCCGCGTCAGCAGCATGCCGAGTGTCTGGTGGGCGAGGCGGCCCTCGAAGGGGTAGACGGCGAGAAAGTGCCGGCCGCTCCGCGGGAAGGTCTCCATCAAGACCTCGTCTGGTGACGGGACGATCGAGTGCTCGGCCTGGAGCCTCAGCCATTCGGCGACAGGCGCGGGGAGCGCGCCCCAGGCGGCACGGTCCGCGAGCATTGCGCGAACACGGGCGGCGAGATGGGTGGACAGTGGGAACTTGCCACCCTCGTAGGAGGGGATCATCGGATCTCGATCGCTTGCTCGCGAGACGAAGGCCTCGGTCTCCGCGAGGCCCATGAAACGCAGCACCTCGCCCGCAAACACGAAAGTGTCGCCCGGCGCGAGCTGGTCGACGAAATACTCCTCGACCTCTCCCAGCACGCGACCGCCCATCAGTGCCTTGGCCTCCCCGGCCTTGCCGGCTTTGAGGCGCCGGCCGCCGACGAGGCGGACCTTGATCATCGGCGCCTCGACGATGGTGCCACAGTTCAACCGGTATTGCTGTGCGAGGCGCGGGTGAGCGAGACGCAGTTGGCCACCCTCCGCAGGCTTGAGGCGTGCAAAGCGCTCGTAGGTGCGGAGCGCGTAGCCTCCGGTCGAAACGAAATCGACGACACGGTCGAAGTCGCGGCGGGCGAGTGTCGCATAAGCCTGGGCCGAGCGAACCTCGCGGTAGAGATCGTCAGGATGAAAGGCGCCGTGACAGGCCCTGCCGAAGACGTGCTGGGCGAGCACGTCGAGGGCGCCCGTGCGCGACAGAACGGCGTCCTGGGCGCCGGCCTCCGCGGCCTCGAGGGCGGCGCGGCATTCCAGGACCTCGAAGCGATTCGCCGGCACGAGCAGAGCCTCGGACGGCTCGTCGAGGCGGTGGTTGGCGCGGCCGACACGCTGGATCAATCGGCTCGCACCCTTAGGCGCCCCGACGTTGACGACGAGGTCGACGTCTCCCCAGTCGATGCCGAGATCGAGGGTCGAGGTGCAGACGACGGCCTTGAGGCGCCCGTCGGCCATGGCGGCCTCCACCTTGCGCCGTTGGGTGGCGTCGAGCGAGCCGTGGTGGAGCGCGATCGGGAGCGCGTCGTCGTTCGCGCGCCATAGCTCCTGAAACACGAGCTCGGCCTGCATTCTCGTGTTGACGAACACGAGCGAGAGCTTGTGATCCTTGATGGCCCGGTAGATCTCGGAAATTGCGTAGCGGGCGGAGTGGCCGGCCCAGGGTACCGGCTCGTCGAGCTCGAGGATGGAGATGCGGGGTTTGGCGCCGCCTGCGACCTCAACGATACCGGCAAGCTCCGTCGTGTGGTCGGGCTCGCTCTGCGACATCAGGTAGGCACGGAGCTCGGACGGGCGCGCGACGGTCGCCGACAGTCCGATGCGCATCGAAGCCGGCGCGATGGCGCTGAGCCGAGCGAGGTCGAGGGCGAGGAGATCTCCCCGCTTCGAGGGCGCCAGCGCATGCAGCTCGTCGAGGATGACAGTGTCGAGATCGGCGAACAGGAAGCCCGCGTCGGGATGGCTCAGCATGAGCGCGATCTGCTCGGGTGTCGTGAGCAGCATGTCCGGCGGGCGGGTGCGCTGGCGCTGGCGCTTGGCGACCGGCGTGTCGCCGGTCCTGGTCTCGCAAGTGACGGGAAGGCACATCTCGGCAATAGGCGCCGTCAGGTTCCTGGCGATGTCGACGGCGAGCGCCTTCAGAGGCGAGACGTAGAGCGTATGGAGGCCGGCGCCGCGACGCGGGCGGTCGCCCATGCCGGACAGCGCGACGAGGCTTGGCAAGAACCCCGCGAGCGTCTTGCCGGCACCGGTCGGCGCGATGAGGAGCGTCGAGCGGCGGTTGCGGGCGGCATCGAGCAGGGCCGCCTGGTGCGGTCGCACGCTCCAGCCACGGGCCGAAAACCAGTCGCAGAACGCGGGTGGCAGGAGGTCCAAAGCCGGTTCCGCGTCTCGTCGAGGTTTCGTTTTTGCCCGGGGCATGAGGCAACTATAGCGATAACGGCGTCTGCAGGGCAGAGACCTCCCCAAGGCCGGGGCTGCGTGCTAGTGACGTCGGGCGACGACCGCTATTCGGTGGGCAGCGTAGTGACGGAGCGCAGCGATCAATGGACCTCAAGACAATCTTCGGCGGCAATCCGCTCGCGGTCATCGTGCGCCTCGCCTTGATCTCGCTCGTGGTCGGGATCGTGCTTTCGGCGCTCGGCATCGATCTCCACAACTTCATGTACCGCCTTTCGTCGCTGCTCCGCGACATCTGGGACCTCGGCTTCCGGTCGCTCGACTGGGTTTTGCAGTACACGCTCCTGGGCGCTCTCGTGGTGGTGCCGATCTGGCTCATTGCGCGCGTGGCGGGCGGGTTGCGCAAGGGGCCAGAGTAACGCTCGGCTTGCGGGTAGCCCCTTCACTCTGACCCTCTCACGCTGGGGGAGGCAGATTGCGCTGCCCTCCCTGCAATATCCCGTTCTCTCGACTGGCTCCGCCAGGGGCGCCTCTCCCCTAGGGGAGCGGGACAGAGCGAAGGGATAGCCTCGAAAGCAGAGCAATCGAGATCAAAGGATCTCCAGTACCTTCTCGGGCGGACGGCCGATGATGGCGCGGGTGCCCGCGACCAGAATCGGACGCTCGATGAGGACCGGGTTCGCGGCCATGGCGTCGATGATCCTGGCGTCGCTCACTCCGGGGTCATCGAGGCCGAGGGCCTTGTAGGGCGCCTCCTTGGTGCGCAGAAGCTCGCGCGGCTTCAAACCGAGCTCTTTCAGTAGCTTCTTGAGCTCGGAGGCTGACGGCGGCGCGTCGAGATAGAGCACGACCTCGGGCTCAAGCCCGCGCTCCTCGAGCAGCTTCAATGCCGCGCGCGACTTCGAGCAGCGCGGATTGTGATAGAGCTTCAACGTCATGTCTCAACCCTCCAGAGATTGCGCCGCCCAGTCTGCCGCCCTGGTGCCTGTCAAGGCCGCGACCGACGACACACCCGCACGAGCACAAGAGGCCGCTAGCTCGTCCTTGATGCGACCGATGAGACCCGCCCCCTCGTAGATGAGGCCGGTGTAGAGCTGCAAGAGGCTGGCGCCGGCCTCGATTTTGGCCAGCGCCGCGGCGGCGCTATCGATGCCACCGATGCCGATGAGCGGAACCTTGCCGCCGGTCGCACAATGCATGCGGGCCAGCACGACGGTCGCGCGACGGAACAGCGGCCGTCCCGAGAGCCCGCCGCTCTCCGACCTGTTCCTGTCCCGGAGGCCGCTGCGCGCGAGCGTGGTGTTCGAGACGGCTATGCCATCGACGGAATGGGCGAGAAGTCGGGCGGCGACGGGCTCGAGGTCGGCTTCCGCGATGTCGGGTGCAATCTTGACCACGACCGGACGCTGCGGCTTGCCGGAGGCAACGAGGCGGGCGCGAGCCACCATCAGCCGCCCGAGCAACTCGTCGAGCGCGGTGGGGGCCTGCAGGTCGCGCAGCCCCGGTGTGTTGGGCGACGATATGTTGACGACGAAGAACGAGGCCACGTCGTAGAACGCCTCAAGGCCTTGCACGTAGTCGGCCGTGCGGTCAGCGCTGTCCTTGTTGGCGCCGATGTTGACAGCGACGATCCCGCGCCCTGTGCGCGCCTTCAGCCTGGCCAATGCGGCGGCATGACCCTCGTTGTTGAAGCCAAGACGGTTGATGACGGCACGATCAGATACAAGACGAAACACACGCGGGCGCGGGTTCCCGGCCTGTGGCCGCGGCGTTGTGGTGCCGACCTCGGCGAAACCGCAGCCCATGCCGAGCACGGCCTCGAAGACACGCGCATTCTTGTCGAAACCGGCGGCGATGGCGAGCGGATTGGGGAAGTCGAGCCCCCACAGCTCGACCGCCAGGGACGCCGCATCCGGCCGCGTGGGCCGCGGATAGACCCCACAAGCCAGTGCCCTGAGGGTCAGCTCGTGAGCATCCTCGGGGTCGAGGGCGAGGAGAGCCGGCTGAGCGAGATTCGCGAGCATGCTCAGCATGAGCCGAGATCCTCCGGCAGGACGGGAACGCCATCGGCTCTGAGTGCCAGGTCCCGCGTCGCGAGCGCGGTCGCGCAGGGGAGCGGGCCGAACAGGTGGGGGAACAGGTCGCCACCGCGCGAGGGCTCCCAGCGCAGATCGGGACCGAGAGAGACCGGATCGAACGCGACGAGGACGAGGTCGCTCACGCCGCTGAAGTGTTTGGCCAGCGTGCCGGCGAGCTGGTGAACGGCCGAAAGGTGGATGAAGCCGTCGCGCAGGTCGTCGGCCGATCCAGCGTAAGAGCCGCTGCGGCACGCCACGTCCCAGTCCGTGCGAGGAAGGACTTTGTAGACCAAGGCGGGGCGGCTCGCTCTCATTGCTGTCGTGTCCAGACTTTGCCAAGATGACCGGAGAGACTGAAGACTGCGCATTGCCGCGGAGGTGACGGCTCCAGACAGCGGGGCGCGATCGAGCGAGGCCATAGCTGACGCCATTACCGGCGTCCAGCGGCGACACCGACGGAGGCTCAAGCAGCCGGCGCGCGGCACCAGATCCAAGGTCTGCGCGAACGGCGGCGGGACATGGCGGTTGGGGCATTCCAGCTTCGACCGCGATCGGCTAGCTATCCAAAGAGGGGCGAAAAGCCCACGGGGGAATTCGTGCGGGATTTCATTCAAGTCAAAGTGCTCTCGCTGAGGGAGCTGTTCTCCGGCGAGTATGCGTTCCGGCTGCCCTGGTTCCAGCGTGCCTACGCGTGGCAGACGGGGCAGGTGGGGAAGCTACTCACCGATATCTTCGACGCGCTCGAGCTGGAGGGTGACCAAAGGCGCTACTTCCTCGGCAACATCATGCTGGCGAAGATGCCCGACAACCCGGACACGGCACTGGTCGACGGGCACCAGCGCATGATGACGCTCACCATCCTGTTCGCCGTGCTTCGCGACATCCCGCGCGGCGCCGCCGAACGTGCCTGGCTGCACGACCTCATCAACGCCGAGACCGGGCATCGGCTCACGCCGCAAGAGATGCTGCGCGACTTCGTCGAGACCTATGTGCAGCGCCCCGGTGCGACCACGCTCGAACTCGAGGAGAACCCCGAGGATCTGTCCGAGACAGAGCGCAACGTGATCGAGAACCGCGACTACCTCGTCGGCCAGCTCAGTCATCGCACCGTGCCCGTGGAATCGCTCGACGCCATGGCGAGCTTCCTCGCCGACAACTGCTTCATCACCGTCTCGATCGTGCGCGACGAGAACGAGGCGTGGCGCTTCCTGCAGAAGGAGGAGGAGACGCGCTACCGGTTCAGCCTGACGAACCGTGCCAAGTCGAGCATGCTCGCCCTCATCCCGCTCGGCGAGCGAGAGGCGTGCCGCAAGATCTGGGAAAAGCTCGAGATGTCGCTCGGGGGCGAGGAGATGTATGGCCTGCTCGGGCACCTCAGAACCCTCATCACGCGCCGGCCATCGGACAAGCCGGTCGATTCCGACCTGATCGAGAACAGCAACATCAAGACCGATGGGCGGCGCTTCATCGAGAAGGTTCTGGAGCCCGCCGGCGAGCGGCTCTCGGCGCTCCGGCGCATGGAGGCTGGCATTCCCGGCGACCGGCCGAGAATCGCCGCGTCGATCGAGCGTATGACTTGGATCGCGCCGAATGCGTGGCTGCCGGCCGGCATGCTGTGGCTCGAGAAGCGCTCGGGGAGCCGGGAGACCGTGCTCTTCTTCGCCCGGCTCGAGCGGCTGATGTGGATGCTACGCCTCTCGGGCATGGACCCGTCGCGGCAGCAGAAGCTGCTGGTGCGGCTGCTCGCCGAGATCGACAAGGGCATGCCGGTCGCGGAGATGAAGGAACTCGCCATCAGCAAGGCAACGCGCGACGACGCGCTCGAAAGCCTTCGCGCCCACACGTTCGACTCGCGCCGCTACGCCGGGCGCATCCTGAGACGCATCTCGTCGGAGCTGGGGCAGGATCCAGGGCCGATCCACCCCGATCTCTGCACCGTGGAGCACATCCTGCCGTGCGGGTGGCTCGACAAGAGCGGCTGGCGCACCGAGTTCAAAACGCCGAAGTCGGTCAAGAGCTACTCGCACCGGCTCGGAAACCTGACGCTGCTGTCGGGTGCCGACAACTTCGCCGCGGACAGCAAGGACTGGAGCGACAAGCGTGTGATCTACGCGCAGTCGGGCTTCAAGATCGCAACGACGCTCGCGGGGACCGACGAGTGGAACAGCAAGGCCATAGACGACCGAACCGAGCACATGATCCGGATCCTGTTCGACGCCTGGGAGCTGCCGGTATGAGGAGCATCCGGGTGCAGCGCGGCCGACGGCCTGATCGCGTGGCTGCAGCAGCTGGAGCTCAGGTCCGCGGCACCGGACAACCCGACGCGGAGCCGGGTCGCACGCGACGGACATGCGCGACAGCGCCGTTCGTGCCGATCGGCAACTCCGGCGTCGCGAGCGAGCCGCCAGCCCGGCCAACGTCGTTGTGCGCCACGATCAGGCGTCCGGGTAGCCTGGCCAGCAGCGTTACACCCGCGACCGCTGTCGTTCTCATCTGCGACGCGGCCCCAGCCTGTCAACAGCGGGCCGTCGTTCCAACGACCTGGGGTGCTTTTGAACCGAGGGACGAGCCGGCAGCCTCCCAGAACGAGTTGGAAGCCGGTGGAAGATCAGCTATCGAAGCAAGCACGAACTTGCGTAGCGACCGGGGCGTGGCATGACTGAACCCTTGATGGCACAATTTATCGTTTGGCGTTCGAGACTTGCTGCCATCGCAGCGTTTTCTGCCGTTGCTACGCTGGCGGCGCTCACGGACGAGGCCGGGGCAAGAGAGCCACGCACGGAGGCTCACTCCGAGGCAGCGGCGGCGCGAGATGCCGGCGAGCCCATCATGGCGATCGTGTCGATCAAGAGCCAGCGTGTCACGTTCTATGACGCCGATGGCTGGATCCTGCGCGCGCCGGTGTCGACTGGCACCAAGGGACGTGAGACGCCAGCTGGTGTGTTCGCCGTTCTCGAGAAGAACGAGGACCACCGCTCGAATCTCTATGACGACGCCCGGATGCCCCACATGCAACGGCTCACCTGGAACGGCATCGCGTTGCACGGTGGCCCGCTGCCGGGCTATGCCGCCTCGCACGGCTGCGTGCGGATGCCATTTGGCTTTGCCGAGACACTGTTCGACAAGACTCGGATCGGGATGCGGGTGATCATCTCGCCGGACGATGCGGCTCCGGTCGACATTTCTCACACGGCCCTCTTCGCACCGAACGTCGCGACCGTTTCGACTGCCCCTGCGCGAGCCGAGGCGCTCGAGCGCGAGGCTGCGGAGGCCGCCAAGGCGGCCGACGAGGCGAAGAAGGCCGCCGCGACAGCGGCGCGCGAGGCAGCCTCGCTCGCCGCGTCCCTGCGCAAACTGGAACAACGCAAGTCGGATGCCGATGCCGAGCTCGCTTCCGCGCAGAAAGCACTCGGCGCGGCAAAGTCGGACGAGGCCCTGGAGCGTGCCGAGGATCGGACCCTGAAGGCGGCTACCAAGGCCGAGGACGCCGCGACGAAGCTCGACACAGCGAAAGCCGATGCGCAGCCCAAGCTCGATGCTGCAGCCCGGGCAAAGGATGCCGCCAAAGCGGCCGCAGACAGGAAGGTCGAAGCCGCCAAGACGGCGGCCGATGCGAAGCTCGCACTCGAGCCGGTATCGGTCTTTATCAGCCGGGCGACGCAGAAGCTCTACGTGCGGCGGAACACGCACAAGCCGTGGCCAGACGGGGGCGAGGTATTCGATGCCACCATCGAAGTTCCGGTCACGATCCGCGACCCGGACCAGCCGATCGGAACGCATGTATTTACGGCCATGGCGCTCAACGACTCGGGCCTTCGCTGGACAGCGGTCACGATCGACAGCGGGGACGACGCCAAAAACGCGCTCGACCGCATCACCATCCCGCAGGACGTGCTCGATCGCATCGCGCCGACCGCCTTGCCCCGATCCTCGATCGTCGTCTCAGACGAGCCGCTGAGCCGCGAAACCAACTACCGCACCGAGTTTGTCGCCGTGCTGAACAACCAGCCCCAAGGCGGCTTCAAGACACGCCGGCCTACGGTCAGCGTCCCTGTTGCCAAAAGCACACCATGGGGCGACGGCGGCTTCTTCGGCTTCGGCTACATCGAGCAGCCAAGCCCACAACGGCAAACCGGGAATGCGGCGAAGCGCGGCGGCAAGAAACAGGTGCAACAAGGCTGGTGGTGGTGAGGGGCGGGTGACTGTCCGTCGGCCGCACTGTGACGCGCGGCCAATCCCGGAAGGAACCGCCAACAGCAGATGCCAGCCGATCATCCCGGCCTGAGCTCAACGGCTCGCGGCCCGAGCGCGTCCGCAGTTGCCCGTCCGCACGTCCGTTCTGTGCCTCGCAGTCCGTCTCAACGCCCGCTTGCGAGCCACACGCCCGTCAAGATGAGTGCAAATCCCACCGCATGGTAGGGTGCAGGGTCCTCACCGAGGAAGAGGACGGCAAGGACTACGGTGAAGAGGGGCACGAGGTGGATGAAGACGCCGCCCCGGACCGGGCCAATGATCTCGATGCCTCGGTTGTAGCAGAGGTAGGCGAGGAAGCTCGGAAAGACGACGATGTAGGCCACGGCGGCCAGCGAGGCGAGGGACGGATCGATCGAGGCGCCCATCGCCAGCTCGGCAGCGGCGAGCGGCAGGTTGAGGCCCGAGGCGACGGCGTAGGTGACCGCCGCGAAGGAGAGAAAGGAGAGCCGCGGGCGCTTGTCGAGCAGGGCGGTGTAGAGCGCCCACAGCATCATGGCGCCGAGCATGATGAGGTCGCCGCGATTGAAGGAAAGCGCGGCGAGGCTCTCGACGTCGCCCTTGGCAATGACGACCAGGACACCCGTGAGCGACAGAGCGATGCCGGCCATCTGGCGCGGGGCAACGCGCTCACCGTTCAAGAAGAATGAGAGGATTGCGATCATCACCGGAGACGACGAGTTGATGATCCCGGCGCTGGTGGCAGTCGTCTCGGAGAGCGCGATGTATTGCAGAGTATTGAAGAGCCCGCCGCCGAGCGTACCGAGAACGAGCAGCGTGCCGAGGTTGGCACGAACAACCGGCCAGTCGCGCTTCAAGTGCGACACGGCGAGCGGCAGGACGAGCGCCATGGCGCCGGTCCAGCGGAGGAAGGCGAGCGTGACCGGCGGCACATGGCCCGCGGCCCAACGGCCGATGGTATAGTTGCCGGCCCAGAAGAGCGTCGTCAGCGTGAGCAGCAAATAGGCGACGGCGGGCGTCGGACGGGAAAGCCGGTCGAGCATGGTTACTTGGATCAGCCTAGGCCGTGTACTCGATGGGATTGGGCCATCCATCGAGGCGAGGGATTTTTGGCGCCCTGGCAGACGCAAGGACGCCGCAAACCAATTCGGTTTGCAAGTCCTTGCGACGAACCTTCGGGCAAAAAATCACCGCGCCATCGGCGCCGGTGTGCCACGAACGCCCGATGACGCGTCGAAGCGCCTGACCGATGCCAAGGCATCGCCCGGCGCGCGGCACCTGGCCCCCAGACGTTCTTGGCTCATCGATGGGCCTTCCGAACCGAGGACATGGCCGAGAGCCCGATCCGGCATCGGGGGGCGGCGTCGCCCAGCGCGCGTGCCTATCCCGGGATGCTGTGGCACGGGCATCACTTGTTGGCAACAGCGGGCGGCCGGTCTGCCGGCCCCATGTGCGATTTCCCGCTGCCCCGAGAGGCACTTGCAAACCACCTGGGTCTCGGCGCCGCGAGTGCTTCCAGGGTTGCGGCCCCCTGCGGTCAGACGCCGCCCGGGACCCGAAATCCGGCTTGGCCGGCGCCGAATATGGGCTATAACCCCCCCGCAAACGAACCCACGGCCCCGGCAGCCTTGTCGGGGCCTAATCTTGTGGCTGGAAGCATATGGCAAACGTCGTGGTGGTCGGCGCCCAGTGGGGCGACGAGGGCAAGGGCAAGATCGTCGACTGGCTGTCCGAGCGCGCCGACGTGGTGGTGCGCTTCCAGGGCGGACACAATGCCGGCCATACACTCGTCATCGGCAACAATACGTACAAGCTGTCGCTGCTTCCCTCCGGCGTCGTGCGAGCGGGCAAGCTCGCCGTCATCGGCAACGGCGTCGTCGTCGACCCCTGGGCGCTCGTCGCCGAGATCGAGAAGCTCAAGGGCCAGGGTGTCGGCATCAGCCGCGACAACCTTCGTCTCGCTGAGAACGCAACCTTGATCCTGCCGCTCCATCGCGAGCTCGACGTCATCCGCGAGGAGGCGGCGGGCACGGGCAAGATCGGCACCACCGGGCGCGGCATCGGCCCGGCGTACGAGGACAAAGTCGGGCGGCGCGCGATCCGCGTGCAGGATCTGAAGAACCTCGGGACGCTCGGCCCCAAGGTCGACCGCATTCTGGTGCATCATAACGCGCTGCGCGCGGGGCTCGGCAAGGAGGCCGTCGCCAAGGACAAGCTGATGTCCGAGCTCTGCGAGATCGCACCCAAGATCCTGCCCTACATGGACGTGACCTGGGATCTGCTCGACCAGCAGCGCAAGGCAGGCAAGCGCATCCTGTTCGAAGGCGCGCAGGGGGCGCTGCTCGACATCGACCACGGCACCTATCCGTACGTCACCTCGTCGAACACGGTGGCGGCGCAGGCGGCGACCGGCTCCGGCATGGGGCCACGCGCGGTCGGCACCGTGCTCGGCATCGCCAAAGCCTACACGACGCGCGTCGGGTCGGGGCCGTTCCCGACCGAGCTCACGGACGAGATCGGCGAGACGATCGGCCAGAGAGGCCACGAGTTCGGCACAGTCACGGGCCGGAAGCGGCGCTGCGGCTGGTTCGACGCGGTGCTCGTGCGCCAAGTGTGCAAGGTGTCCGGCATCGACGGCATCGCGCTCACCAAGCTCGACGTGCTCGATGGCTTCAGCGAGATCAAGGTGTGCGTCGGCTACTTGCTCGACGGTGAGCGTATCAACCGGCTCCCGGCCGGCTCTAACGCGCAGGCGCGGGTAGAGCCCATCTGGGAGACGTTCGAGGGCTGGAGCCAATCGACACGCGGAGCCCGGAGCTGGAACGATCTCCCGGCCCAGGCGGTGAAGTACGTACGGCACATCGAGGAGCTGATCGAGTGCCCGATCACGCTGCTTTCGACCAGCCCCGAGCGCGACGACACGATCCTGATGCGCGACCCGTTCGCGGATTGAGTGTAGCTGAGTACGGAACAGGCCCCTCACCCTGGCCCTCTCTCCAGGGGGAGTGGGAGTGCCATAGGCAGGCGTAGCAGGTTCTCGATCTCACATCGGGCACCAGCACAGTGCCGTCTCCACCGAGAGGAGAGGGCTAGCGTTAGAGACAGTCTGGACGCCGGAAGAAAGAACCCGAGCCCATGAGCCAGAACCCTATGCTCGATGATGCTTCGGCAGCTGGAGGGTCCGCCCCGTCCGAGCTCGAGCGCGAGATCAACCGGCGGCGCACGTTCGCCATCATCTCGCACCCCGACGCCGGCAAGACGACCTTGACCGAGAAGCTTCTCCTTTTCGGCGGCGCGATCCAGCTCGCGGGACAGGTGAAGGCCAAGAAGGACAAGCGGGCGACGCGGTCCGACTGGATGGCGATCGAGAAGGCGCGCGGAATCTCGGTCGTGACCTCGGTGATGACGTTCGAGTACGCGGGAGCGGTGTTCAATCTCCTCGACACGCCGGGCCACGAAGACTTCTCGGACCACACCTACCGTACGCTGACCGCCGTCGACAGCGCCATCATGGTGATCGACGCGGCCAAGGGCATCGAGGCTCGGACGCTCAAGCTGTTCGAGATCTGCCGCATGCGCGACATCCCGATCATCACGTTCGTCAACAAGCTCGACCGCGAGAGCCGCGAGCCGATCGAGACCCTGGACGAGATCGAGAGCCGGCTCGCGCTCGAGACGGCGCCGATGGTATGGCCAATCGGCTTGGGCCGCGAGTTCCGCGGCACCTACGATCTCTTGAGCCCGCGCATCCGCCGTCTCGACGAGAGCCCGGACGGCGAGCCGGTTTCGGGGCCGGACGATCCCGTGTTCGAGACGCTGATCGATCCCGACCGGCTGCAACACTGGCGCGACGAGGTCGAGCTCGTCAGCCACGCCTATCATCACTTCGATCTCGAGCGCTTCCGTCAAGGCTCGCAGTCCCCGGTCTTCTTCGGCAGCGCCATCAAGAATTTCGGCGTGCGCGATCTCCTCGACGCGCTCGTGAAGTACGCGCCTGCGCCGCGCGACCAGAAGGCGGCGGGGCGTGTCGTGCATGCGACCGAGCCGGCCATGACCGGCGTGGTGTTCAAGATCCAGGCGAACATGGATCCCAACCACCGTGACCGCATCGCGTTCATGCGCGTCTGCTCGGGAGCGCTGACCAAAGGACAGCGGGTCAAGCACGTGCGCTCGGGCAAGACCATGGCGATCACCGCGCCGCAGTTCTTCTTCGCCCAGGACCGCTCGATTGCCGAGAAGGCCTATGCCGGCGACGTGGTCGGCATTCCGAACCGCGGCGTGCTCAGAATCGGCGATGCGCTGACGGAAGGCGAGGACATCACGTTTCTGGGCATCCCGAGCTTCGCACCGGAGATCCTGCGCAAGATCCGGCTCGAGGACGCCATCAAGGCCAAGAAGCTCAAGGACGCCTTGAAGGAGATGGCGGAGGAGGGCGTCGTCCAGCTGTTCCAGCCCATCGACGGCACGCAGCCGATCGTCGGCGTCATCGGTGCCTTGCAGCTCGACGTGCTCGCCGACCGGCTCTTGAACGAGTACGGGCTGCCGACGGGGTTCGACATGGCGGGTTGCGAGGGCGTGCGCTGGATCTCGGCCGACGATCCGAAGCAGCTCCAGAAGTTCATCGAGCGCCAGCGCTCGCAGATCGCAACCGACCTCGACGGCGATTACGTGTTCCTCGCGCCCTCGACGTTCAGCCTCGGCTACACGCAGGACAAGAACCCGGACATCACGTTCAAGGACATCAAGCAGGTGAACAAGTAGGGGTGGCGCCAGCCTCCGTCCTTCTCCGCCGTGACCTGCCGGTCAACGTGGCAATGCCGCAAGCAGACCGGCTGTCAGCGCGCCAGTGAGCGCCAGCGTGGTCGCCAGGCCGATGCATTCGGCCGTAAGCCCCGCCGCTGCTGGTCCGACAACGGCACCGGCTGAGAACACGAGAAACGTGAAACCGAAGCCTGCCGTGGGCATGCGCGGCCAGATCGAGATCGCCCAGGCGCCGATCTGACTTGTGGCCATAATGCAGGCGAAGCCGAACACAACGCCGGCGGCGGGAACTCGGAGGCAATGGCGTCCGCGATGGGTGCAAAGACGAGGCCGGGGCTGATCCCTGTCAGAATCGCACCTATCGTGAGGCCGAGCGGGCTCGTCGCCATCGCGATTTGTCCCATGCCAAGCGCCGCAACACAGAGGCCGAGGGCGACGAACACCCTGGGGCCAACGGACGCGATCGTAATCATGGCAAGGAGTGAGGCCGCGACGTAGCCGGCTCAGCCAGCACTGGCGAGGAATCCGAGGTCAGCGTCGCTAAGGCCGAATTCGCGCGCGACGTCTGGCAGGTAGAGTCCGATACCGTAGCGCCCGATCCCGAACGAGACGGCTATGGCTGATGCCGCAGCGAGGACGAAGGACGTCTTGTTCTCTCCGCTCACGACCCCGCCGCCCGCTCCGGATAGAGCTCAAGGAGCCCATCCCGGGTCGCCTGGCAGATGCCGCGCTCGGTGATGAAGCCGGTGACGTAGCGGGCGGGCGTGACGTCGAACGCGGGGTTCAACGCTGGCGAGCCCGGCGCGGCGATGTCGGTCGTAACGATCGAGCCATCGGGAAGGCGGCCGGTCATTTTCAAAACCTCGTCGGGCGAGCGCTCCTCGATCGGGATGTCGGCTCCACGCTCCAAATTCCAGTCGATCGTGGAATGCGGCATGGCGACGTAGAACGGCACGCGGTTGTCGAAGGCGGCAAGTGCCTTCAGGTATGTGCCGATCTTGTTGGCGACGTCACCGATGGCGGTGACGCGATCCGAGCCGACGATGCACATATCGACGAGCCCGTGCTGCATCAGGTGGCCACCGGCGTTGTCGGCGACGATGGTGTGCGGCACGCCGTGTCTGCCGAGCTCGAAAGCGGTCAGCGACGCGCCCTGATTGCGCGGGCGCGTCTCGTCGACCCAGACGTGGACGGGAAGCCCGGCGTCGAAGGCGTGATAGATGGGCGAGGTCGCAGTTCCCCAGTCGACGCAGGCGAGCCAGCCGGCGTTGCAGTGGGTGAGGATATTGACGCGCGCTCCAGGGCGCTTGTGGGTGGCGATGCGCTCGATCAAGCCGACGCCATGCACGCCGATGCGCCGGCACGAGGTCATGTCGTCCTCGACGATGTCGGCGGCCTTCGCGTAGGCCGCGCTCATGCGTTCCGAGGGCGCGAGCGGCTTCAAGGTGCGGCGCATCTCCTCGAGGGCCCACTTCAGGTTCACCGCGGTCGGGCGCTGGCGGCCGAGGTGATCGATGGCGGCGGCGAGATTGACGTCCGAGGGATCGGCAGCCATGGCGAGGGCGACACCATAGGCCGCCGTGGCACCGATCAGGGGTGCGCCGCGCACCTGCATGGTGAGAATGGCGCGCGCCGCGTCCTCCGTCGTCGCGAGCGTCGCGATCTCGAAAGCATGCGGGAGCCGCGTCTGGTCGATGATCTCGACCGAGCGGCCGTCATGGGCGAGCCAAATGGTGCGGTAAGGCTTGCCGTCGATGTTCAAGTCAATGCCCCTCGAACGCCATAAGTGCGTGGCTCTTGACGCCGTGGCCAGCCAGCAGCTTGACGCCGCCGAGCTCGGGCAGGTCGACGATGAAGGTTGCAGCCACCACGTGTCCGCCCGAGCGGCGGATGAGCTTGACCGCCGCTTCCGCCGTGCCTCCCGTGGCGATCAGATCGTCGACGATCAGGATGCGGCTCCCCGAGGCGACCGCGTCCTCGTGAATCTCGACCACGTCGACGCCATATTCCAGCGTGTACTCCTGGCCAATGGTTTTCCAGGGCAGCTTGCCCTTCTTGCGGATCGGGATGAAGCCGCAACCCAGGCGGTCGGCGATGGCGCCTCCAAGTATAAATCCGCGCGCTTCGATGCCGGCAACGGCGTCCACGGGCTCGGTGCGGAACGGCTCCGCCATGCGGGCGATGGCGGCCTTGAAGCCCTGGGCATCGCTCATGAGCGTGGTGATGTCACGGAACATAATTCCTGGTTTAGGATAGTCCGGTATGGTTCGGATCAGGCTTTTCAGGTCGCTCAAGGACACCTCCCCGTCAAAATTCGGTGCGAGGTTACCAACAACCGCCGGATGAGGATAGAATCTCTGCTCGCGCGCGAATCGCCGCGCCAGCTCTTTGGACTCCAGGCTGCCATGACCGATATGAACTTCCCGCTCCACGCCGGCACCGACATGGACGACCTGCCCCGCACCCTGCGCCGCGAGCGCGAGGCGCGGGAACGGGAGGCCCGCGAGCGCGCGCCCTCCGGGCTCGAGGCGACCTCGTCGCAGGCTGCGTACGACAGCCACGCCAGCAACGACCAGACAGCCTATTCTGCTGCCGACGCCTATCCGGCCGCTGTGCGCCGCCTCGAGGTGCCGTTCACGCACCTGATGGGGTTTTTCCTCAAGGCCGTGCTTGCCGCCATTCCTGCGCTCATCCTGCTGACGGGCATCCTGTGGGCCGCCGGCTGGGTGCTGAAGACGTTCTTCCCCGAGCTGCTACACATGCAGATCATGATCAGCTTCCCGAACAGCTAATCTCCCGACCGGCCGATCTAGCTTGGGTGCGGTTCCATGGAGGGGCTGTGTGCTGCGATTGGGGGCCATCCGGCAACTGTCGTTTCGCAACCTAGTGTCCCGACCGCGACGCTCGTCACATTCTGCGGCACGCTCTGAACGAACGTCGCGGTCGAAAGGACACTAGCAAGCCTTTGATCTCGTGTGGCTCAGAGTCTGAAGCCCGCCTGAGAACCCAGCCGCGAGAATGAAGCGGACTTCAGAATCGCCACACTAGTCAGGCTTGTGATTGACTGACCTCTGATCGCAATTCACTAGGACAAGCCTGCGGCTGGTGCGGGCAGCCGCGACGTCTTCACCGACCTCACGCCAGGCGAGGACACGATCGATCTCGCCGCCTTCGACGCCAGCACGCGCACAAGCTGCGACCAGGCGTTCCAATTCATCGGCTCTCACACGATGTCTCCGGCCGGGCCGGGCAGCTCATGTTCGAGACCTTCGCCGAGGCCGGCACCAGGAGCGACAAGACGATCAGCTACGACGACATCAACGGCGGCAAACTCGCGGACGTCCCGATCGAGCTTGCCGGTCTGACGCAGCTCCACACCGGCGATTTCATTCGCTAGCGCTTCGACAGCACGCGCCCGGCGACCGCGTCGAGCTTGGCAAGAAGGGCCGGGTCGCGAGCGTCCTCCGGCGTGATGATGGCGACGTCGAGCGCGCTATCGGTTCCAAGCGGGCACGTCTGGTGCTCGCGCGGGAAGTCGCGGGCGAGGCGGGCGACGAGCCGCTGCGCCTTGGCCGTGTTCTCCGTCATGATGCGGATGATCGCCGGCACGTCGACGTGGGCGTGCTCCTCGTGCCAGCAGTCGTAATCGGTGACCATGGCTACGGTCGCGTACGAAATCTCGGCCTCACGGGCGAGCTTGGCCTCCGGCATGTTGGTCATGCCGATCACGTCGCAGCCCCAGCTCCGGTAGAGATTGCTCTCGGCACGGGTCGAGAACTGCGGACCCTCCATGACGAGGTAGGTGCCGCCGCGGGTCATCGCGATCGTCTCGGCGGCGGCGGCGGCGGCGATGGCGTCGGCGAGCAGCGGGCTCACCGGATCACCCATCGGCACGTGCGCGACGCAGCCCGGACCGAAGAACGACTTCTCGCGAGCGAACGTGCGGTCGATGAACTGATCGGGCAGCACGAAGTGGCCGGGGGGGTACTCCTCCTTCAACGACCCGCAGGCGGAGATGGAGACGAGGTCGGTGACGCCAGCGCGCTTCAGGGCGTCGATGTTTGCGCGGTAATTGATCGACGAGGGCGGTATCCTGTGACCGCGGCCGTGGCGAGGCAGGAAGCGGATGGGCAGACCGTCGATGTCGGCGAAGAGGATCTCGTCCGACGGCGCGCCCCAGGGTCCATTGATCCGCTTCCATTCGGCGTGCGCGATGCCTGGCAGATTGTAGAAGCCGCTGCCACCGACGATGCCGAGAACGGACTTTGCCAACGACGCCTCCCGAGTTCCTAACGCGTGGTTGGGATGAGGTTTATGCGATCGGCCATGGCGGCGCCAGGGGAGCATAAGCTTTGCCCAACCCTCCACGAGAGGGCGGAAATGACTAGGGGCTCCCGGTGGGGAGCCCCTGGCACATGGCGGTCGATCAGTGTCAGATCCTAAGGCTCCGACACCGATGCTGCAATCAATGCACGCTGGCGAACAGGCGACGCTTGCCAAGGTAGAGGAGCACGGTGGTGATCAGTAGATAGATCAGCACCTTGAGTCCCATATCCTTGCGCTCGTTCAGCGACGGATCGGCGGCCCATGACAGGAAGGCCGAGATGTCGCGCGCGTACTGCTCCATGGTCTCGGGCGCAACCGGCTTGCCGTCGGCACCCTTGTCGTAGGACACAGCGCCGTCGCCCAGGGGCGCCGGCATGGAGATCTGGTGACCCGGGAACGCCTGGTTGTAGCTCATTCCGTCGCCGAGCTTGAAGTCCTTCGGCGGCTCCGTATAGCCGGTCATGAGGGCGTAGAGGTAATCGGCGCCACCCTCCTGGTAGGCCTTGGCGATGTCGCCAGCCATGTGGATCCAGTGATACCACCAGCTGCCCCCATACTCGACGCCGCGCGCCTTGGCGATGACCGAGAGGTCCGGCGGCAGCGCGCCGCCAAAAGCCGCACGTGCGGCTTTGTCGTTCTTGAACGGCCCGCGGATAGGATCGGACAGAAGCGCGTCGCGCTCGAACATCTCGCCCGCGTCGTTGGGACCGTCGGTGATCTTGTTCGGCCAATCCTTGGCGAGCTTCTTGACCGCCTCCTCCGGGAACTCGGGACCGCCCGGCTGGACCAGATTGCGGAACGAGAGCCGCTTGAGCCCGTGGCAACTCGAGCAGACGACCTGGTAGACCTGGAAGCCACGCTGCAGCTGGGCCTTGTCGTAACGGCCGCTGACGCCGGAGAAGCTCCACGGCTGACGCGCGATCTCCGCGTGCCCGGCCTCGGCAGCCAGAGCCGGAGCGGCGACTGTCAGAAGCGAGCCCGCCAGAGCTGCAGCGAGGGCATTCATGCTCATCTTGGTCATAGCGTGATCCCCTCTTTCTCAGCGCTTCTCGGGCGCGTGCGTGCCGGCTGCCGCCGCGCCGCCGCTACCCAGCACTGCCTCGGTGATCGAGCGCGGCAGCACGTTCGGCGTTTCGACTAAGCCGAGGACCGGCATCACGACGATGAAGTGCAGGAAGTAGTACAGTGTGAAGATGCGCGCCCAGAGCACGTATTCCTCGGTTGCGGGCTTCGAGCCGAGCCATCCGAGCATCACGCAGGAGAAGACGAGCAGCCAGAAGAACCACTTGTAGATCGGGCGGTACTTCGCGCTCTTGACGCGCGAGGTGTCGAGCCAGGGCACGAAGAGGAGAACGAGCACGGCCGAGAACATGGCGATGACGCCGCCGAGCTTCGAGGGAACCGCGCGCAGGATGGCGTAGAAGGGCAGGAAGTACCACTCCGGCACGATGTGGGGCGGCGTCACCAGCGGATTGGCCTCGGTGTAGTTGTCCGGATGACCGAGGTAGTCCGGCAGGAAGAACGCGAACCAGGCGAAGAGGACGAGGAAGGCGAACATGCCGAACGCGTCCTTGGTCACCGCGTAGGGATACATCGGCAGGCTATCCGACTTGGTCTTGATCTCGACGCCGGTCGGATTGTTCTGGCCGACCACGTGGAGAGCCCAGACGTGCAGGATGACCAGACCGACGATCACGAACGGCAGGAGGTAGTGGAAGGAGAAGAAGCGGTTCAGCGTCGTGCCCGTCACCGAGTAGCCGCCCCACAGCCACTCGACGATCGCCGTGCCGAGCCCCGCCCAGATCTCGTCCAAGGACGAGAACAGATTGGTAATGACGGTGACACCCCAGAAGCTCATCTGGCCCCAGACGAGCGCGTAGCCCATGAATGCAGTGGCCATCATGGCGAGAAAGATGAAGACACCGAGGATCCAGAGGATCTCGCGTGGGGCCTTGTAGGACCCGTAATAGAGACCGCGGAAGATGTGGATGTAGACGGCGACGAAGAACATCGACGCACCGACCGCGTGCCAGTTGCGGATCAGCCAGCCGTAGTTCACGTCGCGCCGGATCTGCTCGACCGAGTTGAAGGCCTCGGCCGCCGACGGCTGGTAATGCATGGCGAGCACGATGCCGGTCACCAGCTGGACGGCGAGGCAGAGGAAGAGGATGCCGCCGAACGTCCAAAGGTAGTTCAGGTTGCGCGGCGTCGGAAAAGCAACGAACTGGCCGTGCATGAGCCTGACGGCCGGCAACCGCTCGTCGAGCCACTTCTCGGCGCGGGACTTGGGCTCGTAAGAGCTCTCGTGGGATGACATGTGCTTCTTCCCTCAACCGATCTTGATCTTGGTGTCGGACACGAAGTCGTAGGGCGGCACCTCGAGGTTGCGCGGCGCAGGGCCTTTACGGATGCGTCCGGAGGTATCGTAGTGCGAGCCATGGCACGGGCAGAACCAGCCGCCGAAATCTCCACGGGCGTCGCCCAGGGCCTGACCCTTGGGAATGCAGCCCAGATGCGTGCAGATGCCGATCAGGATCAGCCATTGCTCGTGGCCCTTCTTGACGCGGTCGGTGTCGCCACCGGGCGTGCTCGAGGGTAGCGCGTCGTTACGAGCGTTGTTGTCGGGAAGCTGGGCCGGGTCGACCTTCTGGGCCGCTGAAATCTCCTCGGCCGTACGGTGACGGATGAAGAGCGGCTTGCCGCGCCACATGGCCGTGATCGCCTGGCCTTCCTTGATCGGCGAAAGGTCGACCTCGATCGAGGCCAGGGCCTGAGTGCTGGCGTCGGGATTCATCTGCGAGATGAACGGCCATAGGGCCAGCGCGCAGCCGACCGCGGCAAAGGCATTGCCGGCGAGCAGCAGTACGTCCCGGCGGTTGGCCTCATCGGCTTCAGTTGTCACGTTTCGCCTCCTCGTTGAGACATCGGGCCGGCTCTGTTCCGCTCGGCCCTGTAAGGGCCTCTGGCAAGGCCCTGATCTCGATCAGCAGCAACGTGCAAGCCCCCCACTTGACGTCGATGCGGAAATCTTGCTGTCCGGACCCCCGGCACGCCACGCCCTCAGAACGGGTCACCCGGCGCGGACGCGTTCTTGTGACACCGTTTCCGCGCCCCGCCAAGACGGCGATCGTCCGCTCCCCGAGGGGCAATTTGGCGCATCGCAGCACGGGATCACCCGCACCAAGAGAGGTACCTCATGCGCCTCGCCTTGTATCAACCCGACATTCCCCAGAACACCGGCACCATCCTCAGAATGGCGGCCTGCCTCGGGGTTCCGGTGGACATCATCGAGCCGGCGGGGTTCGACGCGAGCGACCGGGCGCTCAAACGGGCGGGGCTCGACTACTTGGCTCACGCGGTCATCACCCGGCATGCGAGCTGGCAGTCGTTCGAGGGGCGCCGGCTGGCTGCAGCGCCGCCGCAAAGGCTCATTCTCCTCACGTCGCAGGGCCCAGAGCCCTATACCGCGGTAGCGTTCCAGCCCGACGACATCCTGCTCCTGGGGCGGGAGAGCGCTGGCGTGCCAGAGGCGGTCCACGAAGCCGCCGACCTCAGGGTCAGGATCCCAATCCGGCCGGGGATGCGCTCGCTCAACATCGCGGTCGCGGCCGCCATCGTGCTCGGCGAGGCTATGCGGCAGACACGGGGCTTTCCGATCTGACGCCGGGCCGAACGGGCCAGGGCCAGAGCCGGGACGGAGATTGCGGCCATGTGCCGGTCGCGCTAAGCCCCTAATCCGCCTGCCCCCATCAGAAGACCCTCCCGGCCATGACCTCACCTGCCACCGACGACATGAAGGCCCGTGCGAAAGCGTGGTTCGAGACGCTCCGCGACGACATCTGCGCCGCGTTCGAGACGCTCGAGGACGGGCTGCCGGCGGGCGCACCGATGGCCGACCGCTCTCCGGGCCGCTTCAAGCGCACGCCGTGGGACCGCACGGACCAGGCGACCGGGCAGCCAGGCGGCGGCGGCGTCATGAGCATGATGCATGGCCGTGTATTCGAGAAGGTCGGCGTACATACGTCGACCGTTTTCGGCGAATTCGCGCCCGAGTTCCGCAAGCAGATTCCAGGTGCGGAGGAGAACCCGCGCTTCTGGGCGTCGGGCATCTCGCTCATCGGGCATCCTCAGAACCCCAACGTGCCGGCCGTACATATGAACACGCGCATGGTCGTGACGTCGAAATGGTGGTTCGGGGGCGGTGCAGACCTGACACCGGTGCTCGACCGCCGGCGCACGCAGTCTGACACCGATACGCTCGCCTTCCACGCCGCCATGTATGGCGCCTGCGAGCCGCACAAGGTTGCCGACTACAAGCGCTTCAGGGAATGGTGCGACGAGTATTTCTACCTGCCGCACAGGAAGGAGCCGCGCGGTGTCGGCGGCATCTTTTATGACTATGTGACACCCGGCGCGGAACACGGCGGCTTCGACGCGGCGCTCGCATTTACGCAGGACGTGGGGCGCGCCTTCGCCCGCGTCTATCCGATGATCGTGCGCGGCAACTATTCGGCGCCCTGGACGGAGGCCGACCGCGAGGAGCAGCTCATCCGGCGCGGGCGGTACGTCGAATACAACCTCCTCTACGACCGTGGCACCATGTTCGGCCTCAAGACCGGCGGCAACGTAGAGAGCATCCTCTCGTCCATGCCGCCCGTGGTGAAGTGGCCATGAGGGAGGGGGATGGAGGGTAAGCTTTCACCCGCCCTCAGACCAGCCAGATGTCTCCAGCTGATGGGGCGGCAGAAGAGTTGGCAAACAGCGCAATCGGGATGGGTCTGAAAGCATCGCCGCTGCCGTCTTTGTCGGCCCAAAGAATGTGCGAGTAGGTATCGAAAGCAAGGCGTTGATCAAAACCGAATGTGACCGCGCCGAGGTAATCTGCCGCTCGAAACTCCGTTCCATCCGTAATGCTACGCGTTCCACCTGTGAGAGTGAGGCCGAACTCCGTGTGATCTAGGAGCACATGATCGTCGCCGCGGTCGCGGTAGAGGGCGACGAGGTCCATCCCTCGGTCGTACTGCAGCACGAAATCCTCCTCGTCGCCGAAGCCATCCCCTGTACCCATTCCAATCAAAACGTCAAAGCCGTCGTCCCCGCGCAGGCGGTCGTAAAAGGTGTCACTATTACCGATGATGCGGTCGTTTCCAGCTCCGCCGAATGCGCCTGAAAAGGCTACGGACGATGCCTGCAGGCTGTCGTCGAAGGGCGAGCCCACAACGCTCTCGACAAAACTGATTTGGTCTCCCGCAGCGTAGCCGCCAACGGACGCATCCCCTAGCCAGACAATCACGCCAGCCTGCGCGTCCCTGTAATCGATCGTGTCGAACCCGTCGCCTCCGTTGATGGTGTCAGCCACGCCGTCGCCGGTGCCAGGGAGAATCGTGTCGTTTCCAACCTTGCCATCGAGCGTGTCTGAGCCACCGCCGCCGATCAGGACGTCGTGGCCGAAACCACCGTTCAACGTGTTGGCGGCACTGTTGCCGGTGATGCTGTTGCCGAGCTCGTCGGCGGAACTGGAGAGCGTACCGTTGATGGCCGAGGAGCCGGTGAGGACCAGGTGCTCGATATTGCCGCCGATCGTGAAGGTGACGGAGGATTTGACCGTGTCGGTGCCCTGGTTGCTGCTCTCGATCACCTGGTCCGTGGTCTTGTCGACGATGTAGGT
>JAGVSR010000045.1 GCA_019137195.1 Alphaproteobacteria bacterium | reverse complement strand
CCTGCGGTCTCGACACTGGCGCCGATGCGCGAATCGTTGAGGTCGACCTGGTCGTAGACGCCGTCCTCAAGGAACAACGATCCATCGATGCGAGCGCGCATCAGGCGAACCGAGCCGCGAATGTTCGAGTTATCGAGCGCAAGGTTCTTCTCGGTCTTGAAGTTGGTCAGCCGGATGCCCGCGAGCATGTTCGAGCCGTCGAGCACGAGATTGGCGGAGGTCGTGAGGTTCTCGAGGTTGATCGGGTCCTTGAAATAGGCCCCGAACAGTCGCACGCCCATCGGCGGTATCTTCGCAAGGTAATGCGGATCGGCCAGGATCACGAGCAGGAAGTCGGCACCGATCGCATTGGTATCGGCGTAGCGGTGCGGCGCCTTGAACGGTGCGAGCCGCAGCTTCTCCCGCAGCTTGCTCGCCTCGGATCTCGGTCGCAGGCACTGCTTCGTGAAGAGGTTGGCCTCGAGGCCCTGGCGGATGCACGACCACGCCCACTTCTCGCAATCGGTCCACCGGCCCTTCTCGTCGGGCTTGATGGAAGCGTCGTCGGGTTGCGCCTCGCAGGCGACCGGCTCCGGGAAGAGGAACTCGTCCGCCGCAAGCACCGCGGTGGCATGAAAGGAAAAAACTGCAGCGAATGCGATAAGCCAGCGACGCAACATGACGCCATCCCCGACCTGGAATGACGGAAGCCTAGCATGGTTGCGGCCCGTGAGACAGATGTCTCGGTACGCTCGAGAAAGAACGCGATGCGGTGGCGTCCGCTGCCGGAGCGGACCCTCGACGACGCGCGGCTCTGAGGTCTTTGCTCAGAGTCGCTCGCAGGCACGGCGAGCGAGGACTACCGTCGCCGCCGGCCCGCTCCAAGCATCTCAGCGCGGAGCGTCGACAAATGGATCTAGATCCCCAGCTTCCTCTTCAGCAGCTCGTTGACCGCTGCAGGGTTGGCTTTGCCGCCGGAGGCCTTGAGGACCTGACCGGTGAACCAGCCGAGCATGTTGGGCTTGGCCTTGGCCTGCTCGACCTTGTCGGGATTGGCGGCGATGATCTCGTCGACAGCTTTCTCGATGGCGCCCATGTCGGTCACCTGCTTCATGCCGCGGGCCTCGACGATCGCCGCCGGATCGCCGCCCTCGGTCCACAGGATCTCGAACAGATCCTTGGCGATCTTGCCCGAGATGGTGCCGTCGGTGATGAGGCCGACGAGGCCGCCAAGCTGCTTTGCCGACACGGGCGAGGTGGCGACGTCCTTGCCTTCCTTGTTGAGGCGCCCGAACAGCTCGTTGATGACCCAGTTGGCGGCGAGCTTGCCGTCTCGGCCCTTGGCCAGCGCGCCGGGCTTGCCCGGCGGAGCAAAATCAAAAACCGCCTCAAAAAAGTCGGCGCTCTCGCGCTCGGCCACGAGCACGCCGGCGTCGTAGGCCGACAAACCGTACTCCTTCATGAAGCGGGCGCGTTTTTCGTCGGGAAGCTCCGGCAGGTGCTGCTTCAAATCGTCGACATAGGCCTGGCTGAACTCGAGCGGCAACAGGTCGGGGTCCGGGAAGTAGCGGTAGTCGTGCGCCTCCTCCTTGGAGCGCATAGAGCGCGTCTCGCCCTTCACGCTGTCGAAGAGGCGCGTCTCCTGGTCGATCGTGCCGCCCTCCTCGATGATTTCGATCTGGCGCCGCGCCTCGACCTCGATCGCCTGGCCGATGAAGCGGATCGAGTTGACGTTCTTGATCTCGCACCGGGTGCCGAGCTCGTCACCGGGACGCCGCACCGAAACGTTGACGTCGGCGCGAAGGTTCCCCTTCTCCATGTCGCCGTCGCACGTGCCGAGGTAGCGCATGATGGTGCGCAGCTTGGTGACGTAAGCCTGCGCCTCTTTGGCAGAGCGCATGTCGGGCTTCGATACGATCTCCATCAGGGCGACGCCCGAGCGATTGAGATCGACGTAGCTATACTCGGGGCTCTGGTCGTGGATCGACTTGCCGGCGTCCTGCTCGAGGTGGAGGCGTTCGATGCCGACCCGCTTCGCCTCCCCGTCGATGTCGATCTCGACCTCGCCTTCGCCGACGACCGGCTGCTTGTACTGGCTGATCTGATAGCCCTGCGGCAGGTCGGGGTAGAAGTAGTTCTTGCGGTCGAACACGCTTCGGCGGTTGATCTTGGCCTTGAGGCCGAGACCGGTGCGGATGGCCTGCTTCACGCACTCCTCGTTGATGACGGGCAGCATGCCGGGCATGGCGGCGTCTACGAGCGAGACGTGGCTGTTGGGCTCGGCGCCGAAGGCGGTCGAGGAGCCGGAGAAGAGCTTCGAGTTGGAGGCGACCTGGGCATGCACCTCCATGCCGATCACAACCTCCCAGTCGCCGGTCGCCCCGCGCACAAGATTCTTGGACTTCTCGGGCTTGACCTGTGTCTTGGCAGCGGCGGACATGAGCATCTCCTTGTTCCGCCTCTGGTTATCGCAGGGTGGCCGCGGGCGCAACGGGGGCCGGCCGGCTATCCGCACAACTCGGCCATGAACTCGCGGAACACCTTCACGTAGCCGTCGATCTCGGCTGCGGAGTGCGCAAAGGATGCCTGCGGGCCGGCGGAGACGATGCAGTCCCAGTAGCCGCGGTTGGCCATGAAGACGCGGCGGGCATCCAGCATGTCGAGGTCCATGGAGTGGCGGGCCTGCCTGTAGTCGCGGGGCAGCTCGGAGGTGAGGCAGAGGCCCGACCGCGGGCCGAGGCGGAACGCGCGGCACGGCAGGCCGAGGTCGCGACAAACGGCGTCGATGCCGTCGGCTAGCGCCGTGCCGAGCGCCGATATGCGGGCAAAGGCGTCCTCTGTCAGGACCTTCTCGAGCGCAGCACGCGCCGCGGCCATGGAAAGCGCATTGCCGTAGAGTGTGCCACCAAGCGCGAGGCCCGACACGCGATGCAGGATGT
>JAGVSR010000170.1 GCA_019137195.1 Alphaproteobacteria bacterium | reverse complement strand
AGAGCCGCTTATCTCTGGACGTCAGGCTATGTGCCCCGCCAGGACACCTATATCGGCCCGGAAACACCTAATCCCCTCATGGTGAGCATCAACTGGGGTGAGTGCGAGATTGAGACGGTGCTGCAGGACGTGATGGGCCTTACCAAGATCAACTTCAACACCTGCCTGTTCAACGACGGCCAGCCGGTGACTATCCGATTTGCCGACGCGGTTGGGGAAGTGCTTGTCTCTGCGCCACAAACAGCAGATAGCCCGAAGCTTCCTTTCAAGTACTACATCTAGGGCGCCGCTCTAAGCGCGAAATCGTCGAGTGCGATACGCCGAAGAACGCGGCGACCTCACGGCAGGTCTTGCCTTCGGCAAGCATGCGTCGCGCTTCGGACTGTTGGAAGTCTGAGAGCTTGTGCTTCCGTCCGAACTGCACACCACGAGCCTTAGCAGCCTTACGACCGGCATCTGCGCGCTCGTGGATAAGGCCACGTTCGAGCTGAGCGACGCCGGCCAGGATAGTGACCAGGAACTCGCCCATCGGGGTCGCCGTATCGCACCACGGCTCCCGGAGGGAACGGATGTGCGCACCACGCTCCCGGAGCTGGCGGACGAGGGTGAGGAGATCGACTGCCGAGCGGGCGAGGCGGTCCAGAGCGGTGACCACCATGACCTCGCTGGGGCGGATCTGGTCGAGTAGCCGTTGCAGCTCCGGGCGGTTCGTGGACTTGCCGGACAGCTTTTCGCGATAGATCACCTGACAGCCAGCAGAGGAGAGGGCGTCAAGCTGGGCATCCAGCTTCTGGTCGGCGGTCGAGACGCGGGCGTAACCGATCAGCACCGAATGGTCAGATTATTTCGGTTGGCCATTGCCGGGATGCATGCCGCACACCCAGGATTTCGACGAAGCCGTCCTTGAGGCGGTAGACGACGATGTAGGGATAGTCGCTGATCACAAGCTCGCGGGTGCCGTTCACACGCCCCGTGCGGCCGGCATCGGGAAACTCGCTCAAGTGCTGAACGAACTTATGGACACGGTGTTCGAGGTTGTCGGCAGCTTTCGGGTTGTGCTGCGCGATCTCCTGGACGATCCGGGTCAATTCGTCGTCGGCGACGACAAGCCAGCGGAGTTTCACTTGTTGCGCTCCTGCCGGCGCGCTGTGGCCTTGGCTACGACTTCATCGTGAGAGAGGAATGGGCCGCCGGCATCAGCGACGCGAATGGCCTTCTCCACCGACTGCGCAAACCATTCCTGATAGTCGAGGTATTGCTTGATACCTTCAAGAGCTACCCAGGCGCGCGGGCGATCCAAACGCTCGGCAATTTTATCGAGGCGTGCTCTGGTGTCGTCGTCGACACGAAGCGAGATGTTCATGAGCTATACTTTCTTGCTCATGAATCATGAGTCATTCACGCGACGTGAGCAAGCTATTTTGTAGCGCAGAAATTACGCGACTACTTATGCACCGGACTTATGAAAAATAGACCGTCGCGGTGAGCAACGCGAAGCGGGCCTCTGCCGCTTGGTTCAAATGTCCTGAGTTACGCACCGATGTCGCCTGGAATAGGGTCATCCCAATCGTGGCACCCTGTGAGGTCGCAAAACCTCGGATCAGTGAAGGCTATGATCTCGACAATTTGGTCCGCTCGAACAGAAGCTTTTGTCCGATCCTCATGATCCATCGGTTCGGTGATGACAACGCCTCGGTTGCTCAGATAGCGTCGAGCAAATTTTTCGGCGATGCTGTAGCTGAACCCAAAATCGACAATTGGAACGTCAGCGACAATGATACAAGGCTCTCCCACAGAGCTAAGGCCAGGGCCGGTGAGGGGATCGGAGTCATGGCTATTGTACAAAGCCTCTCCGCCCCAATACCGAAAAAATCCTCCGACACCAGACTCCTCCGAAAGGGGCGGGCGCGAGAACACAAACCAGATCATCCCTGCTCGGAATTCTTCGTGCGCTTGGTTCTCAGAGCTCCATCTCGCTGCAACATCGTCTCCTATTCTGCCGTCTAAGCGCAGCTCTTCGATGCGGCCTTGGAGCATTTCTAGCGATGGGGGCGTCATGCCCTGCTCGCGAATTTTCCGCTGCTCCCCCTTGGTCAGCCTTGTGCAGTGCCAACCCCGAAGCGCATACTTTTCAAGAACTCGACCCAAGCGGATAAGGACCCTCTCATGCTCACGATGATGCGGATTACTCGGCATCAAAGCCATAGGGGTGTTGCCCTTCAAGTAGGCATCCATGGTTGCTCGCTCGTGCTGCTCGTACGCTCGCAGCATTGGCTCGTTGGCCGACAGAACCTCGAAAATATCTGAGGGCCAAGTCTGCTCTTCTTCCAATAACAGCGCCATCCGGTTCCTTTATTCAGCTCGCAAAAGGCAGCTCGCACCACATCGTCGTATATGACCGCGATCGCCGGTCCACACGCATCCGCCAAGACTTCCCCATCTTTGTCGAAGCAAAGCGCACCGCTCCGCGTCCGTAATCGGCGTTCAGCCGGTCCAGCGCACTCATCAGCGCGCGACTGCGCCGATCATCAGTGTCGGCGAACAATGTCGGCGTTGCTTTTTGCGCTTCCGATAGACCTAGCATCAGAATGCCTGCCTTCGCGTAGCGATGGCCTGGCTTGAACAACCGGCGGGTTAATGACAGAGCCGCGCTCGCAATCAGCCGCGTGTCGGCCGTCGCGTGTTCGAGTGCGACGGTAGCTCGGGCCGTGTACGGCTTCGTTGTTTTGTCGAACGGGCTAGTGTGCATGAAGACCTCGATGTGCTCGGCCACCTGACGGCCACCGCGCAGCTTCTCGGCGGCCCGCGCGGCGTGCGTAGACACTGCCGCTTCAAGATCGGCAAGGGTCGTGACCTTGTCGCCGAACGAGCGCGAGACCATTAGCGTCTTCCGCGCAGGAGTGATGTCCTCCAGCGATAGGCA
>JAGVSR010000018.1 GCA_019137195.1 Alphaproteobacteria bacterium | reverse complement strand
AGGGGGCCGAGCCAGTCAGAAGATGCGTAGCTGGTTCCGGCTCGCCCGGATCGTAGCCGAGGTGAGACTACTAAGGGACACTTGGCGCAACGACCGCGTCATAAAGCGTGACCCGAGCGCAGGAGGGGCCGTCACACACGCGGAATTTATGATAACGGCTAGTAGAGTGCCGTCCCGCTTAATCGAGATGCTCGTGCCGTCCGCGGCATCACCTTTCAATGGTCTGGCCCATCATATTGCAACGAATCCTGGATTGAGCGCGCCAAATTCGTGAGGATTGACATGGGCTTTCAGATAGGCGGGATCGACCAGATTCACATCGATGAGTTTGTGCACCGGTCCGCCCTGAAGGAGGCGCAGTACCTCGGAAATAACAAGTGTGGCCGCGACAGCTCCGACAAACGGTGCCCCGACGGCCTTGCCCGCCAGCAGGGTCACGCCGCACTGGTCAAGGGACTTGTCGCCAAGAAGCCTGCGATAGGCGGGAGCATTTTCAACGGAAGAACCTGCGGCGGCACCCTGGGACCAGAGATTCAGTGAGGACACGTCTCCCGGCAGAGTGTGAATGAGGATGGACCGGAAGTCGCGATACCCGCGTCCCAGCCCAGCTTCGACGACAAAGTCAAAGCCCGCGGCATCGAGGGCCCGACGCGCCTCCGCATTATCCACGCCGCAGAGAGCGACGGCCGGCTCGTCCGAACCACGCACCGTCTGTGCATTGAACGGACGCTCCGTGAGCGTGGCCGTGAAGCCGCGCTGCTCGGCCCAGGCCGCCGTGATGCGCGTCTTGCGCTGCTTGATCATGGAGCTGGTCGTCAGGATCGACGTGCTCTCGGTAGATGGCGTCACGATATCGGTATCTTGCAGGAGGAGATCCAGAGCTGACGGGTCGGCGTAGGGCAGAAGCCCGAGCGCCCACAGGTAGGCCTGGCCAAGATGACCGAGACCAATGAGCCAGAGCCGCGAGGGGAGAAAGCGGAGTGCCGGCTCATTGGCTGGTGTGAGCCAGTCGGTCGTGGGGTCCCATAACGACAGCCCGACAGCGCGCCGCCCAGCAACTAGATTGTTCTCGGCGATGTGCAGGAACGCCTCGTTGACGGCCAGGGCCGCGGCGAGCATGGCAGTCAGGGGCACAATGGACGCGCTTTGGGCGAATGGCGTCTCCGTATGAGCCGGGACAATTCCGCCACGCCAACCCGCATAGACCGTTCTGACCGCGAAAAACGATACCTTGTTCCGCTTTCCGCCGCCGATGCTGAGAGACGGCGTCGCAGGGGCCGATGTGCCCACGGTCGCCCCGAGCCCCATCACTGCTTCGCGCAACGTCTTCCCCTCGACGACACGCGCTCGTAGAGGGATATCGAGCGGTCCCGATACCGTCACGCCACCGAGAAACACGCGCCGGGCGAGGACAATGGCAGTGAGGAGAGCGGCTTGATCGGCCGCCTCGCTCGCGACGTCGGGCGCGAAGTCGATTGCAAGGCGATAGGAGCGCAAGGCGGCCTCGGCAGCTTCCAGGCTGTCGACGGCACCACTGTCAATCGCGCGCTTCGCGAGACGGTGCAGATGATCAGCGGGCGTGAAAATGGTCATGGGTCCTCACAAGGCGATGCAGAAGAATTCACGGCGGGCAGCGCGGGGCACGGTCTCCCACTGGCCCGCACCCCGGTAGCGATAGATGCCGACGTCCTCGCGCGGGATCGGCGCGCGAGCAAAGTTAGGAAGAATGAGCGCTATGTGCCCCGGCTCGGAGATCATGGGATGGGCGCGGTCGGAGGCGCTTTGGCCTGAGCCCATCGGATGCACATGGACATCGGCAACCACTGTGAGTCTGCGCTCGCGACAGCGAGCCCAGAGCTTCGCGAAATGACGGCCGTCGAACTCAACGATGCCGCTGTCGAGGGCGTGCGGGTCGAGATCGTCGTAGAGCACGAACTCCGCGATTCGTGCCGGCTGCCCCGGATGCTTGTATCCAAGGAGAAAGGCGCCGCTCTCGCGCGTCTCGCCACGTCCTCGCCGCCTCAAGGCCGCTGTCAGGCGGCGCCAGAGCAGCCACGAGCAGGACAGCTCATGCCGCGGCGCGAAGAGGCGGTTGATAGTCGGCGCAGTTAAGAAGCTCATGAACGATCTCCAGATATTGGGCGAGGCCGCGCTCAGGACGCCAGATCATGGTCGGCGTCTCGCGGGTCCAGTTGTCGTGGCCCTCTCGGCTGACGCGGTCGCAGGGCAGGTAGAGGGCGGTGCCGCCCTTCCAATCGGTGCGGAACACGGCCCCGACGCGTCCGCCCTTGCTGCGCGGCCAGCGGTCGAATGGAAGGGCCGTGTCGGTGGCCAGATCCCAGAGCCGGCCTGTTGGCGGTAACGCGGGATAACCTGAGCAATCGAAGCGAAGGCCAAATTCGCTGCCGTCTGCGGCCGTGACGGCAGCGAGCACATGGGGCCATTGGACGCCTGCGAGACGCCAACGGCCTTCGGCGCGCGCCAACCGGTAAGCGGGCTTGTCGACTTCGGCACGAAGCGCCCGCTCGTCGGGGCCGAAAACGGGCTTCTCCTGCATCAGCGAGCTCCGCTTGCACCGTTGACGCGCGGCGTCGGGACTAGGTCGAATGCAATGGCGCAGCCGGGACAGGAGACGAGGGATCCCACATGCACGCCGGGGTCGGGCTGGGTCTCGGTGCCGGCGATCTGGAGATGATGGTTGCTCGCGTCCTCCTCGGTCATGTGAAACTTGGCGACCGCGGCCCACTGCTTGATGCGCGCGATTGTGGTGCCGGGTCCGAAGTCAGGGCGGATGGTCTCCGCCTTGTAGTGCACGGTGACATGCGCCTTGTGGCAACGTGCCAGGTGGACCTTCACCCCGGCCTTGCCTGCTTTCTCCATCACGGGCGTACGGTGATCGAGCGCCTCGTCGTGGTCCTCGATGAAGAAGTGGCACTCGGCAGCGTGAGGATG